>NZ_CP108067.1:4215750-4818000 GCF_036178145.1 Streptomyces sp. NBC_00273
GCACGAAGACGGTGTTGCCGCCGAGCGGGATGAAGCCCTTCTCGGCGTGCAGGTGCAGCCGGGAGCGGAACCAGAAGAAGTACTCCAGGCAGTTGCGCAGGCTGTACCAGCTGGAGTGGAAGTTGATCAGCTGGACCCCGCCCTGGACGACGTCGGCACCGGTGGAGCGGAAGGCGTGGTCGACGTGGGCGAGCAGCTCGGGGTGGACCTGGTCCTCGGCGTCGAAGACTCCGACGATGTCACCGCGGCAGGACGGGAGGGCGGTGTTGAGGGCCTTCGGCTTGTTCTTCGTCTCGTGGTGGTCGACCACGACCCGGACGCGGGCCGGCGCGCGGGCGGCGGCCCGTTCGGCGACGGCGGCCGTCCCGGGGTCGTCGTGTCCGACGATCACGATGATCTCGTAGTCGGTGTGGCTCGACTCCAGCAGCCGGTCGATGGTGTGCTCCAGGACCGCCTGCTCGTGGCGGGCGGGCAGCAGCAGCGAGAACGCGAGGCGGCCCTCCCCGTCGGGGCGGTCGAACCGCGTGGAGGCGAGCACCTCGGGGGTCCGCCACGCGTGCATCTGCCACCAGAGCGTGAACGCGGCCATCCAGAAGAGCGCCAGGGAAATGACAGCAATGAACACAGACGTGTACAAAAGGCCCCCCACAGACCCGCCGCCCCCCGGCGGCGATCAGCAAACCCCCCGGGGGCTCACGGCGGGCCCCCCGGCCCGCCGCCCCCGCTTCCCCCTTGCGCGCACCCCCCAGTGCGCCGTCTCGGTGACTCCCGAAGCTAAGAGATTAGGCAGTGAACATGACACTCAGCTGCATCGCAGATAAAGAGCCCGTTTCTCAACTCATGTGTGCGCAACCGGAATTGACGGTACTCCGGTAGCTTCAGGGGCGAATCACGCCCAACTGCTCGGCCAACTCGACCGGATCCGTCGTAGGCCGCGCGCAGACGAAATGTCGACACACATACGCCGTCGGAAGGTCGCGCACGAGTGTGCGCTCGGCAAGAAGGGGGAACTCGCCACCGTCGCCGTCCGCCGCACGCGGCAGACCGACCGCCACCACCGCCCCGGGAGCCGTCCCCAGCAACGCGGTCCGGTGCAGCAGCGCCAGCGCCGGATCCTCCGGATGGCCGACGACCGCCACCTCGCGCGGCCCGTCGAGGAGCGCCTCGGCCACCGACAGCCCGTGCCCGATGAAGCGCGGCACCCGCGGCCCGAGCGCGTGCACCACCCCGAGCGCCCGCTCCGCCGCCGTACGGTGCGCCTGCGATCCGGTGTGCGCCGCGTACGAGAGCAACGCGCCCGCGGCGGCCGTCCACCCCGACGGGGCGGCCGTGTCCGTCGGATCCTGCGGCCTGCGGATGAGCTTCTCGGCGTCGTGCGCCGTGTCGTACAGCGACCCGTCCTCGGCGGTGAACCGGTCCAGGACCAGGTCGACGAGGAACCCGGCGAACTCCAGCCAGACCCCCTCGCCGGTCACGGACGCCAGCGCGAGGAAGCCCTCCGCCACATCCCCGTAGTCCTCCAGCACCCCGTCGTTGCTGCCGACCCGCCCGTCCTTGCTGGTGCGCGACAGCCGTGCCCGGCCGTCCATGTGCACGCGCACCAGCAGATCGGCCGCCTCGGTCGCCCGCTCCACCAGGTCGGGCCGCTCGAAGTACGCCCCGCACTCGGCGAGTGCGGCGATCGCCAGCCCGTTCCACGCGGCGACGATCTTGTCGTCCCGCCCGGGCGCGGGCCGCCGACCCCGCGCGGCCAGCAGCCGCTCCTTGATCCCGGCGAGCCTGTCCGCCTCCACCGCGGGCCCGTCCTGGGGCAGCTGCAGCACGGACGTCCCGTGCTCGAAGGTCCCCTCCTCGGTCACCCCGAAGCACAGGGCGGCCAGATCCCCGTCGGCCTCCCCCAGCGCCTCGCGCAACTGGGCGGGCGTCCAGGCGTAGTAGGCCCCCTCCACGTGCTCCCCGGTCAGCGGATCCTCGCTGTCGGCGTCGAGCGCGGAGGCGAAGCCGCCCTGATCGGTGCGCAGCTCCCGGACCATGAAATCGGCGGTCTCCAGCGCGACCCGGCGCGCGAGATCGGACCCGGTGGCACGCCACAAGTGCGCGTACACCCGGCAGAGCAGCGCGTTGTCGTAGAGCATCTTCTCGAAATGCGGAATCACCCACTCCCGATCCACGGAGTACCGCGCGAACCCGCCTCCGAGCTGGTCGTAGATCCCGCCGCGCGCCATCGTCTCGCACGTGTCTGCGGCCATCTGGAGCGCACCCTCGGACCCGGTGCGCGCGTGGTGGCGCAGCAGGAACTCCAGCACCATGGACGGCGGGAACTTCGGCGCCCCGCCGAATCCGCCGTGCGCTGCGTCGTACTCCCGCGTCAGCCCGAGCAATGCCCGCGCGAGCTCTTCGGGCCCGGGCGTCCCGGCCTTCCCGTAGTCCAACTCCCGCCCGGCCAGGTCGCGTACGATCCGCTGCGCGACCTCGGCGACCTCCTCGGGGCGCCCCACCCAGGCGGTCCGCACCCCTTCGAGCACCTGCATGAAGGAGGGCATCCCCTGCCGGGGCTCGGGCGGGAAGTACGTCCCGAAGTAGAAGGGCTCGGCGTCGGCGGTCATGAAGACGGTCATGGGCCAGCCACCCTGCCCGGTGGCGGCCTGCACCGCTTCCATGTAGACGGCGTCGACGTCGGGGCGCTCCTCGCGGTCCACCTTGATGTTGACGAAGTGCTCGTTCATGTAGGCGGCAACCGTCTCGTCCTCGAAGGACTCGTGCGCGAGGACGTGACACCAGTGGCAGCTGCTGTACCCGACGCTGAGCAGGACGGGCACCCCCCGCTCCCGCGCCTCCGCGAAGGCCTCCGGCGACCAGGGCCACCAGTCGACGGGATTGTCCGCGTGCTGCAGCAGGTACGGCGAGGTCTCGTTCGCGAGGCGGTTCGGCATGGGCCCATCCTGCCGCAAGCGCCTCAGGACAGCTGGTGCGGCTCGTCGTAGCCGCTGGCGAGGAACAGGGCCTTCGCCACCAGGCCGAGGCTCCCCTCGGAGAGGTACTCGCAGGTGTAGCGGAGCGAGATGGGGTAGTTCCCCCACAGGCTGAGGACGATCCTCAGCACCGCGATGTCCTCGTCCCACTCCTCGCCGAACGCGCCCGCTTCGATCGCGTCCCCGACGCGCCGGAAGGGCAGGCCGGCCCACACGGTGCCGTCGTCCTCGCCCCCGCCGTCGACGTAGGGCCGCAGCCGCGGGTCCTGCAGCCAGACGCCGTGCCGTTCCAGCAGCCAGACGGCTGCTTCCACGGACCGCACTCCGTCCGTGCCCTGCTTCAGGGCCTTGAGGAGATCGGCCGAAGAAGCCTGGGAGAAGTCGATCATTCGGCCATGTTATGCAGCCGGGGGCGGGGCGAAGGGGCTGTACGGGGCCTCGGCGGTGTACCAGGACGGGCCCGACACGGTCTGGGCCATGCCGTCGGCGTTGTAACGCGCGATCAGCTTCTCGGCCGCCAGGCCGCCCAGAAACACCTGAATCGCGATAGACCCCGCCGGCCGGAGAGGCCACTCACCGGCCGGACTCCTGCGTGCCGGGCGTCAGCGGCGCAGGAGCGGGGTCAGGTCGTGGGTCCAGGTGTCGCGGGTGGTGGTCCAGGTTCGGGGGCAGTTCGCGCGCGCCGGGGTTGCGAGGTCCGGGTGGCGGGCCGGGTCGTGGCCGTAGGCCGCGCAGCGGTGGGATTCCGCGCGGGCCGGGTCCGGGGCGTGTTCGTCGTCGGGGGCCGGGGCGGGGTCGGCCGCGGCCGCGAGGTCGTAGGCGCGGGCGGCGGTCAGCAGGGCGTGGTCGCCCTCCGGGGCGCGTAGGAGCATCAGCTGGGCGAAGCGGTCGGCGGCGTCCTCCTCGGCGCGGCCCCCGTCGCGTACGGGGAGGTCGAGGGCGTCGACGAGGGCGTGGCCCGCCTCGTGGTGGAGGGTCTCCCGGACGACCTCGGAGAGGGGTTCGTCCGCCGGGCGGCGGTCGGCCTCCTCGAACAGTTTCCGGTCCTCCGTCAGGTCGTCGTAGCAGAGCTCGATCCGCTGGGTCGCGGGGTCGTAGCCGCTGCCCTCGCCCGCGCAGGAGCGGGCGACGACCGTGATCCGGTCGGGGACGTCGAGGTAGGCGTTGAGGTCGGCGGTGACGAGCTCGAGGAGCTTCCACCGCCGCAGGAAGTCGGCGCTGTCGCGGTCGGCTTCGGCCGGCTCCTCGTGGCGGGGTGCGAATCCCCCTGCGGGCGGCGGGGGTTCGCATCCGGACAGCGCCGGCAGCAGCACCGTCGCGCACAGGGTGGACACCAGCGCCAGACGTAAGCGATGCAGCGTCATATTGCCCTCCGGATATGCCAGTTGACTGATTCCGACCCGACTGTAGGAGAGAGTGCGCAGTTCCCTCTGAACTAGCTCAGATTCCCTCGCGCTCGGCGGAGTCCCGCAGGACACTTGGGGCTCGTTGCCGGAGCTCTCTGAGGGGGATGCCGATGCGGGACAGCCATCGCGGTGAGGCCGAGCGGCTGTTGGAGCGGGCCGTGGACGACGCGGCGCAGCGGGGACCGGGTGCGGGCATCGACCGGGCGACGCTGCTGGCTCGGGGCCGGGAGGCGTTGGACGCGCTCGCCGCGAGTGCGGCGCCGGAGTACGAGGCGTACGTGCGGGCTCTGGACGAGTCGGCGGCCGGGGACCAGTCGCTCGGCGAGGCCTTCCGGCGGGGCGACCATTCCACGGCGTTGCTGGTGACGGCGGTTGCGGCGGCCACGGCCGTGGGCGCGGACCTGTCGCTGGGTGTCGCGGCCGGTACGGCGCTGACCGCGGGGGCCGTGGTGGGGATCTCCGGGGCGGTGGCGACGGTGGTGAAGGTGACGGCGCTGCACCTGCCGGCCGCGAACCGGCGGGCCGGGGAGCGGGGCCGGCCGGGCGGGCCGGAACAGTTGAGGCTGCAGTGGCTGTCGGCGCTGGAGGTGCGCGGGATACGGCCGTTCCTGGAGCAGCAGCGTGCGGTGGCCGCGGCGGCCCGGGCGGCCCGGCCCGCCGCGGCCCGGCCGGCGGCGCGGCCCGCTCCGCGGTTGCGGGGTACGGACCGCAGCGCGGAGGCGCGGCGGCGCAATGCGCTGGAGCATTCCTTCGGGCAGCTGCCGGCTCCGGCGGAGGTGTTCGTGGGGCGGCGGTCCGAGCTGACGCGGATCGCGCAGTGGGTGCAGGCGGCCCGGGCCAGTACGGAGACCCGGCCGGTGGTGGTGGTGCTGCACGGTGAGCCGGGGGTGGGCCGTACGGCGCTGGCGCTGCGGGCGGCGCACGGTCTGCGGGACCAGTTCCGGGGCGCGTGCGTGGTGGACCTGCGGGGCGGTTCGGCCGGGGAGGCGTCCGGGGAGGCGCCGCTGGCCACCCGGGAGGCGCTGCTGCACCTGATGAACCGGCTGGGGGCGCCCCGCGAGCAGTTGCTGTTCCGCGAGGGCGCGTCGGCGGAGCAGCAGGTGCGGCGCCTGGGCGAGCTGTACCACCAGCACCTGCAGGGGCTGCCGGTGACGGTGCTGCTGGACGACGCGGTGGACGCGGCGCAGGTGCGGATGCTGGTTCCGGAGCGTTCCGAGAGCCTGGTCCTGGTGACGGCACGGGAGCCGTTGGAGCTGCCGGCGGATCTGGCGGCGTGGGTGTACCAGCTGCCGGTGGATCGGTTGGCTCCGCAGGAGGGGGCGGAGCTGCTCCGGGCGCCGCAGCCGGGCGTGGCGGGGCTGGCGGGGCTGGCGGAGGAGGACGTGGCCGCGGTGGTGGAGCTGAGCGGCGGGCTGCCGCTCGCCCTGCGGCTGCTGGCTCCGCTGGCGGGCGGGGGCCGGGCCCTGGCCGACGGCGAGGCGGCGCACCCGGTGGAGGCGGCGCTGCGGGCGGCGGACGCACGGCTGGCCGAGCCGGCCCGGCAGCTGCTGCGGCGGTTGCCGCTGGCCGGGCGGGCGTCGCTGGGTGGTGCGGCGGCGGCCGCGCTGGCGGACGTACCGGAGGCGGCGGCGCTGCGCACGCTGGAGGAGCTGTGGGAGGCCGGTCTGATCGAGCGGGTGCGCGGCCAGCGGTTCCGGATGCACGACGCGGTGCGTGCGTACGCGGCGGCGCGGTCGGCGGCGGACGAGGACCGGGCGCAGGCCGCGGCGGCGCACGAGCGGCTGATCCGCGATTACGCGCGGCTCGCGGACTCGGTGATCCGGATGGTCGACGGGAAGATGTCGACGCGGGCGAACACGTTCCTCAAGGGGCCCGTCGGGGGGCACGGTTTCACCTCGCTGGACGCGGCGCTGCGCTGGCTGGACGACGAGTCGAGCTTCATCACGGCGGCGCTGCGGCATTCGGAGGGGGTGGATCAGCAGGCGGTACTGGATCTGCTGGGTGCGCTGTGCGATTTCTGTCTGCTGCGCGGGGACCTGTACCGGCTGGGTGAGATCGATGAGCTGACGCAGGTGGTGGCGGCGGGCCAGAACGGGCTGAAGGGGCAGCAGGGGCGGCTGGTGCGGTCGGTGCAGTGGCGTACGGGCATCGCGGCGCGCCAGCTGGGCGAGCTGGACAAGGCCCGCACCACGCTGGCCTCGGTGGTGGACCAGTACATGGAGGCCGATCAGGAGGCGGCGGCCGCGATGGCGCTGGTCTCGCTCGGGATCACGTTGCACCACCAGGGCAATCTTCCGGAGGCGGCGGTCCGCATCCTGGAGGCGCTGGTGCTGCAGGAGCCGCCGGAGCTGGCGGGTGACCGGGCGTGGGGGCTGCACGCGCTGGCGGCGGTGGAGCGGGACCGGGCGCGGTTGGCGGAGGCGGCGCGGCTGCTGGAGACCTCCCTGGCCCTGCACCGGGAGAGCGAGAGCGTGCACGGGGAGGCGTGGGCGCACTTCCAGCTGGGTCAGGTGCACCTGCGGTTCGGGGACGTGGAGCGGGCGGAGGTCGAGCTGCGGCTGGCCCTGGACCTGTACGGGCGGACCCGCGACGACCGCGGTGAGGCCTGGGCCCTGACGCAGCTGGGCCGGGCCCGGGTGGTGGACGGGGATCCGGGGCCGGCGGTGGACGGGCTGCGGGAGGCGCTGGCGCGGCACCGGGAGGCGGAGGACGCGCGGGGGGAGGCGTGGACGCAGTACTACCTCGGGCAGGCGCTGGAGGTGGGCGGCGATCGCGACGAGGCGGTGCGGGAGCTGGAACGGGCGCGGACGATGTTCTCGCGGATGCGGGACGTGTACGGGCTCGCGTACGCCCGCCACCATTCGGGCCGGGTGACGCGGGACCAGCGGGCGGCGCAGACCGGCAACCTGCGGAACTCCGGCTTCGCCCGTCAGCTGCTGGTCGACGCTCGGGCGGATTTCCGGCGGATCGGACTGGCGCACGGCGAGGCGTGGACGTGTCTGGAGCTGGCGGTGATCGACGCGGGCAACGGCCGGCTGTCGCAGGCGCTGGGGCTGTGCGAGGAGGCGGTGCGGCTGTTCATCGCGTACGGGGACCGGCGCGGGGAGGACTGGGCGCGGTTCCTGCGGTGCACGATGCTGCCGTACGCGGTGCCGGCGGCGCCGGAGGAAGCGCGGGCGGAGCTGGAGCGCCTGGCGCAGGCGCCGCATCCGGCGCGGGACGGCCGGCTGGAGGACTGCCTGGAGACCTACGGGGTGGTCCTGGGCCGAGGCGTGGATCCGGCGGAGGGCTGGCAGGCGTGGCGGCTCGGCCTGGTCCCGAACCTGCACTCGCGGGAGGTCATGGGGGTCCCGCGGGCCTGACGCGGGGCGTCGGCGCCCCAGAGGCGGGGCGGCTCCGCGGCGGCCCCCAGCGACCGGAAGCGGGCGGCGGCAAGGCCGCAAACGGCCGGCGAAAGCCGGAGCCCGGCCGAAGCCGAAGGCCACCGGGCCGGAAGGCCGGAAGGCCGGAAGGCCGGAAGGCCGGAAGGCCGGAAGGCCGGAAGGCCGGAAGGCCGGAAGCGGGGCTGAGGTGGGGCTGAGGTGGGGCTGAGGTGGGGGAAGCGGCGGAAAGCGCACCGCGGCGGACCCGGCAGCCGGCTCGCGCCGGAATCGCGCACGTGCGAAGCCCCCGCCCCACCGGTTTCCCGGTCGGGGCGGGGGCACGCACGCGAAGGTCCTGCGGGCCAGTTCCGACCCCAGTCCGGAGGCAGCCGGCGCGGCGGCGCGCACCCGAACGTCCTGCCGGACCGGCCCTACGGCCCCGGTGCCGTCCGCGCCGCAAGCAGCCCGCGCGGCAGCATGCACGCCAAGGTCCCGCCGGCCATCCCTACGGGCCCCCGGCGCCATCCGCGCCGGAGGCGGCGGCACGCCGAGGCCCTGCCGGACCGTGCCGGCCCTACGGGGCCCGGGTGCCGTCCGCGCCGGAGGCGGCCGGGGCGGCCGGCTCCGGGGCCTCCTCGAAGTTCACGCGGCCCATGTGCCGGTTCATGGACTTCATCAGGGCCCACACGCCGACGGCGAGGGCCGCGAACACGATGAAGCCGAGGAGGCCGGGCGTCACCTTGTTCTTGTCGAAGGTGTCACCCGCCAGCGGAAGGAGCTGGGTCAGTGCTGCCTGCGTAGCGCTCATAGCTACGCATTCTCCCGGATGCCCGCGAAGAGGTCGGACTCGGGGAGGGAAGTGTCGACGAGCGACTTGGCGAGCTCGTACTCCTCCGTGGGCCAGACCTCCTTCTGGATGTCCATCGGGACGCGGAACCAGCCGCCGTCCGGGTCGATCTGGGTGGCGTGCGCGATGAGCGCCTTGTCACGGATCTCGAAGAAGTCGGCGCAGGGCACGTGCGTGGTCAGGGTCCGCTCCTTGCGCTCGAACTCCTTCCACCGCTCCAGCCACTCCCCGTACGGGGACTCCATGCCGCGCGCGAGCAGCGCCTCGTGGAGGGCGATGGTGCGCGGCTTGTTGAAGCCCTGGTTGTAGTACAGCTTCTGCGGCTGGTAGGCCGGGCCGTACTCGCCCTCCGGGTACTTCTCGGTGTCGGCCGCGCTCTCGAAGGCCAGCATGGAGATCGTGTGGGTCATGATGTGGTCGGGGTGCGGGTAGCCCCCGTTCTCGTCGTAGGTCGTGATGACCTGCGGCTTGAAGGCGCGGATCTTCTTCACCAGCTCGCCGGCGGCCTCGTGGACGTCCGCGAGCGCGAAGCAGCCCTCGGGCAGCGGCGGCAGCGGGTCGCCCTCGGGGAGGCCGGAGTCCACGTAGCCGAGCCATTCCTGCTCGATGCCGAGGATGTCGCGCGCCTCGTCCATCTCCTTGGCGCGGACCTCGTGGATGTTCTCCTCGATGTACTTGTCGCCCTGGAGCTTGGGGTTCAGGACCGAGCCGCGCTCGCCACCGGTGCAGGTGACGACCAGCACGGGAATCCCCTCGGACACGTACTTGGCCATGGTGGCCGCGCCCTTGCTCGACTCGTCGTCGGGGTGGGCGTGGACGGCCATCAGTCGAAGCTGCTCGGTCAAAACAGGATCCTCTGCGATTCGGCGCGACACTCAGCTCCTATAGTGACCGAACCGGGGGGCGGAAAATTCCAGGGGTGACCCAGCCGTCCCCGGCGAGAGGAACGATCATGAGCGCGGTGCGCGAGGGACTGCCCGAGGGCCGGTACGGCCGATCGGCGGACGAGCGTACGGACCGGAAGCTCAAGATCATCGGATCGCTGCTGGGTGTGGCGCTGCTGGGCGTGATCGGCTGGATCGGCTGGGGCTACGTAGCGGGACAGAGCGTGAGCGCCGAAGTGATCAAGTTCCAGGTGATTTCGGACACCGAGGTGAAGGTGCACCTGGAGGTCCGCAAGGAGTCCTCCGCCACCGGGGTCTGTTCCCTGAGCTCCCAGGACAAGGAACACGCCGAGGTGGGCCGCGCGGACTTCACCTTCGCGCAGAACCGGTCTCGGGTGGACGAGATCGTCACCCTGAAGACCACGAGCCGGGCGACGATGATCGAGCTGATCGGCTGCCAGCCGGCGCCTTCCGCCCGCTGAGATCCGACGAGATCCGAAGGGATCCGACGAGGTCCGGAAGAGGATTGAAGTCGCGTCCCACGAGGCAATGAGCCTCTGGGGTCCTCCCCCTTTTCTTCCCGAATTGTTAGGCTCGTGGTTTCGTCCGCCGCTGGCGGCCAGTAGTCCCCTGTACCGACGAGGAGCACCCGTGACCCAGACGAGCGAAAGCGTCACCTGGCTGACCCAGGCGGCGTACGACCAGCTGAAGGCGGAGCTGGACTACCTCTCTGGTCCCGCCCGCACGGAGATCGCCACGAAGATCGCAGCCGCCCGCGAGGAGGGCGACCTGCGTGAGAACGGTGGTTACCACGCGGCGAAGGAAGAGCAGGGCAAGCAGGAGCTCCGGGTCCGCCAGCTCACGCAGCTCCTGGAGAACGCCAAGGTCGGCACCGCGCCCGCGTCCGACGGCGTGGTGGCCCCCGGCACGCTCGTCAAGATCGCCTTCGACGGCGACGAGGACGACACCATGGAGTTCCTGCTCGCCTCGCGCGAGTACGCGTCCTCGGACTTCGAGACGTACTCCCCCCAGTCCCCGCTGGGCAGCGGCGTGCTGGGCAAGGCGATCGGCGAGGACGCCGAGTACGAGCTGCCGAACGGCAAGAAGGCCTCGGTCAAGATCCTGGACGTCAAGCCCTTCACCGGCTGATCACCCTCGGTCACCGTTTTCTTCCTGACCTGACCGACAACGCGCGATGCCCGGCCGGACCCTTCCGGCCGGGCATCGCGCGTTGCTGTCGGTACGGGCGTCCGGCGTGCCGGCGTCCCCGCGTCCGGCGTCCGGCGTCCAGCGCCCGTACGGGCCCTACGCGGTCGCCGAGCGGTACTTGCGCACCGACAGGGACCGGAAGACCACGACGATCAGCACCGACCAGAGGATGGACGCCGTGATCGGGTGCTGCATGGGCCAGGCGTCCGGGACCGGATAGCCCTCCGGAAGGTTCCCGAAGAGCTCGCGGGCCGCCTGCACGGTGGCGCTGAACGGGTTCCACTCCGCGATGGTGCGCAGGAAGGGCGGCATGTTCTCGGCGGGGACGAAGGCGTTCGAGATGAACGTCAGCGGGAAGAGCCAGATCAGCCCGCCCGAGGTGGCCGCTTCGGGGGTGCGCACCGACAGCCCGATCAGGGCGCCGATCCAGGAGAAGGCGTAGCCGAGCAGGAGCAGCAGGCCGAAGCCGGCGAGGACCTCGCCGAGGCTGGTGTGGGTGCGCCAGCCGACGAGGAGGGCCACGATCGCCAGGATGATCAGGGTGAACGTGGTCTGGACGAGGTCGGCGAGGGTGCGGCCGGTGAGGACCGCGCCGCGCGCCATGGGCAGGGAGCGGAAGCGGTCGATCAGGCCCTTGTGCATGTCGTCCGCGATGCCCGCGCCCGCGCCGGCGGTGGCGAAGGTGACGGTCTGGGCGAAGATGCCGGCCATCAGGAACTCGCGGTAGGCGGCGGGTGAGGTGCTGCCGCCGACGCTGATCGAGCCGCCGAAGACGTAGCTGAACAAGACGACGAACATGACCGGCTGGATCACACCGAAGATGATCATCTCGGGGATCCGGGACATCCGGATCAGGTTGCGCTTGGCGATCACGAGGGAGTCGTTCACGCTCTGGACGGCACCGCCGCGCGGACGCGGCGCCGCGAGTTCGCGGTTCGGGGAGGCGCCCGGGGTCGGGGAGGTGAGGGTCACTTCGCCGCCTCCTTGCGGGCCGCCTTGCGGCCCTTGGTCCCGGGACCGGCCGGCGCGTCGCCGCTCTCGTCGCCGTTCTCGTCGGCGTCCCGTTCGGCGGCGTGCCCGGTCAGGGAGATGAACACGTCGTCGAGGGTGGGGCGGCGCAGGCCTATGTCGTCGATCTCGATGCCCCGGCCGTCGAGTTCGCGGATGACCTCGGCGAGCAGCTTGGCGCCGCCGGAGACGGGCACGGTCAGTTTGCGGGTGTGCTCCTCGACCGTGGCCTCGCCCTTGCCGAAGCCGGCGAGCACCTCGCGCGCGGTGGTGATGTGCTGCCGCTCGTGGACGACGACCTCCACGCGCTCGCCGCCGGTACGGGCCTTGAGCTGGTCGGAGGTGCCGCGGGCGATGACCTTGCCGTGGTCGACCACGCAGATGTCGTGCGCGAGGTGGTCGGCCTCCTCCAGGTACTGGGTGGTGAGGAGCAGGGTGGTGCCGCCGGCGACCAGTTCCTGGATGATGCCCCACAGCTGCTGGCGGTTGCGGGGGTCGAGCCCGGTGGTCGGCTCGTCCATGAACATCACGGGCGGGCTGACGACGAGGGCGGCCGCGAGGTCCAGGCGCCTGCGCATGCCGCCGGAGTACGTCTTGGCCGTGCGGTCCGCGGCGTCGGAGAGGTTGAAGCGTTCGAGGAGTTCGGTGGCCCGGGCTTTGGCCGCCCTGGCCTTCATCTGGTAGAGCTGGCCGACCATCTGGAGGTTCTCGCGGCCGGTCAGGTACTCGTCGACGGCCGCGAACTGGCCGGAGAGGCCGATGGCGCGGCGGACTTCGTTGGGGTGCCTGAGCACGTCCACGCCGGCGACGACGGCCTTGCCGCTGTCGGGCCGCAGGAGCGTGGTCAGGACGCGTACGGTCGTGGTCTTGCCCGCACCGTTCGGGCCGAGCAGACCCAGGACGGTGCCTTCGGGAACGTCGAGGTCCACGCCGTCGAGAGCCCGTACGTCGCCGAAGGTCTTGACCAGACCTTCGGCGTAGATAGCGCCTGGCATATGGATTCTCCCAGTGAATCGGGCCAGTAGAATCAAGCTATTCAGGGCATTTCTACGCAAATCCTATGGGTGCCGGGCAGGTCCTGCTCGGCCGAACGGGGGATGTCCGGGCGGTCGGATACGGCAGGCACGGCAAGGAAGGGCAGGGCAAGGCCGGGGACGACCGCGGACGCCGGACGCCGCGGACGGCCGGGGACGCCTCCCTAGCTCATCACCTTGTATCCCGCGCCGTGCAGGGAACGCGCGACTTCGGCGCAGTGCTCCGGACCCTTCGTCTCCAGCTGCAGCTCCACCTCCACCTCCGTGAGCCCCAGCCGCGGGTCCGTCCGCACGTGGCTCACGTCCAACACGTTCGCATCCACCACTGACAACACCGCCAGGAGCCCGGCCAGGGCCCCCGGCCGGTCGGCCACGCGCAGCCGCAGGGAGAGGTAGCGGCCCGCCGCGGCCATGCCGTGCCGCAGGATCCGCTGGAGCAGCAGGGGATCGACGTTGCCGCCGGACAGGACGGCCACCACCGGGCCGCCGCCGTACAGTTCGGGCTCGCTGAGCAGGGCCGCCACCGTGCTGCACCCGGCCGGTTCGACCACCAGCTTGGCCCGCTCCAGGCAGAGCAGCAGGGCACTGGAGAGGGCGTCCTCGGAGACCGTGCGCACGTGGTCGACGAGCTCGCCGATGATGTTGAAGGGGACGTCTCCGGGGCGGCCGACCTTGATCCCGTCGGCCATCGTGTTCGGCTCGTCGATCGAGATCGGATGTCCGGCCTTGAGTGAGGGCGGATAGGCGGCCGCGCCCGCCGCCTGCACCCCGATGACCCGCACGTCCGGCCGCAGCGCCTTCACGGCGACCGCGACACCGGCCGCGAGTCCGCCGCCGCCGATCCCGACGAGGATGGTCCGCACCTCCGGACACTGCTCTAGGATCTCCAGGCCGACCGTCCCCTGGCCCGCGATGATGTCGCGGTGGTCGAAGGGGTGGATGAACACCGCGCCGGTGCGGTCCGCGTACTCCTGGGCGGCCAGGAAGGTCTCGTCGACGACCTGCCCGTGCAGGCGCACGTCGGCGCCGTACTCCTGGGTCGCGGCCACCTTCGGCAGCGGCGCCCCGACCGGCATGAACACGGTCGAGCGGACCCCGAGGAGGGAGGAGGCCAGCGCCACGCCCTGCGCGTGGTTGCCCGCGCTCGCGGCGACGACACCGGCGGCCCGCTGCTCGGGGCGCAGGCCGGCGATGCGCACGTAGGCGCCGCGGAGCTTGAAGGAACCGGTGCGCTGGAGGTTCTCGCACTTGAGGTGGACCGGGGAGCCGGTGAGTGCGGAGAGGTGCCGACTGCCCTCCATGGCGGTGACCCGCGAGACGCCGGACAGCATCTTCTGGGCCCCCCGGACGTCGTCGAGGATGACCTGGGGGACGGGCTGGGGCACGCGGTAGTTCATGCCGCCAGTCTCGCAGGGCGTGCGGGAGGGGCGATATCTCGCCATCCGGGACACCCGCGGGGCGGGAGCCCCAACCGGCCGTACCAGTTCTCGTACGAGGCGTACGAGCCGCCGCACGGCCGCGTACTCTGTCCCCCATCCTTGTCGGACCCACGCGAAGAGAGCCCACGGCCATGCCTTCCACCTCGGCCAATTCCGATCTGCCCGCGGCGCCGGACGCGCCCGCCGGAGCCGGTCTCCTCGACGCGCTCCAGCACCAGGTGGCGGTCTTCGCCCGTCGTGCCGAGCAGACCCGTCTGGGCGGTGTGGGCCAGGCCCGCAACTCGATGGACCGCGCCGCCTACCTGCTGCTGAACCGGCTCGACCTGGAGGGCCCGATGGGCGTGAAGGCGCTCGCCGGCGGCATGGGGATCGACTCCTCCACGGTGACCCGACAGGTCGCGCCGCTGGTCGACAGCGGTCTGGTCAAGCGGACCTCGCACCCCGAAGACGGGCGGGCCGTGGTGCTCGCACTGTCCCCGCGGGGGCTGGCCCGGCTGGAAGAGGTCCGCTCCTCGCGGCGCGAGCTGATGGCGCGGGTGACGGAGGGCTGGAGCGAGGGCGAGCGGGAGTCCTTCACCGGTCTGCTGACGCGCTTCAACCTGTCGCTTTCGGAACTCATGGCGGCCGTGGCCGAAGCCGGTCCCGCCTCCTGAGCGGAGTCCGTCCGGCCTCTTGACCTGAGCCGCCCCGCTGCCCGCACTATGTGGACTATGCGGGTGGTTGATCAACAGGCGGGCTCCTACGGGGAGTTCGAAGCCTTCGTCGCGGGCGCGGCCGGGCGTCTCCTGCACGTCGCGCTCCTGCTGACCGGTGAACCGGAGTCGGCCCGGCGGCTGCTGGCGGGCGCGCTGGCCCGTACGTACGCGAACTGGCGGCGCCTGCGCGGGGACGACCCGTACGACTCCACCCGCCAGGAACTGTGCGCGGCCTTCGCCCGGACGGGCTGGCGCCATCACGGTGGCGCCGGGGTGCTGGCGCGGCTGAGCCCGCCGGAGCGGCTCGTCCTCGTCCTGCGGCTCTACGAAGGGGTCGCGGAGGAGGTCACGGCGGCGCAGCTCGGGATGCCGGTGGATCGGGTACGGATGCTGTGCAACCGGGCCGTGGCCACGCTGAGGAACCGGGAGGCGGCGTGAGCGGGCTCCCCGACCGGAAGGAAGCCCAGGTCAAACGGCTCCTGGAGGGACCGTACCCGCCGGTGCCGGCGGGGCTCGCGGCGGGTGCCGCGGCTCGGGGCGATCGGCTCATGCGCCGGCGGCGGGTGCTGCGGAGGTTAGGCTGGGCCGTGCTCTTCGCTGCCGCGGTGGCCTTCGTGGTGTGGGCCTCCCTGACCCGCCCGTGGCTCACCCCGCCGAGCGAAGTCTCCCCACCCCTCCAGGGCTGGTAGCCCCCATCCTCCCCGGCTCCGCCGGCCCCCTCCCGGCACCGCCGAGCCCACTCCAGCCCCGCCGGCCCCACCCGGGCCCGGGCGCCCCCCTTCCCGGCACCGCCGAGCCCATTCCAGCCCCGCCGGCGTTTGAGGCGCGGAGTCTGGGGCCGAGCCCCAGGAAACCCGGCTCCGCCGGACCCACCCCAACTACGCGGCACCGTTTCCGGCTCCGCCGAACCCACCCGGCCCCGCCGAGCCCACTCCAGCCCCGCCGGCGTTTGAGGCGCGGAGTCTGGGGCTGAGCCCCAGGAAACCCGGCTCCGCCGGGCACCGGGCTCCGCCCGGACCCTCCCCCAGCTATTGCTGGGAGGTGCCCCCTGCTCAAACGCCGGCGAGGCTGAATATGCCGGCCCAGCCGAGGCTGGAAGCGGGCCCACGCAGCTGGCTACGGCTCGGCGCAACTGGAAGGGGTGCCACACAGTCGGAATCGCTCGGCGGAGCCGGAATGAGGGCGGCCAGCCGGAATCGGTGCGGCAGAGCCGGGAGGGGGGCGCCGGGCCCGGATGGGGGCGACGGAACCGGAAGGGGCCGCCGAGCCCGGAGGGGGGCGACGCAGGCGAAAGGGGCCGCCGGGCCCGGCACGGGGCGGCGGAGCTGGAGGGGGCCGCCGGGCCCGGGTGGGGCCCGGCGGGGGGGGCTAGCCCAGGGCCTGGGTCAGGTCCGCCACGAGGTCGTCGGCGTTCTCGATGCCGACCGACAGGCGGATCAGGTCCGCCGGGACCTCCAGCGCCGAGCCGGCCACCGACGCGTGCGTCATGCGGCCCGGGTGCTCGATCAGGGACTCGACGCCGCCCAGGGACTCGGCCAGGGTGAAGATCTTGGTGCGGCCGCAGACCGCGACGGCCTCTTCCTCGCCACCGGCGACCTGGAAGGAGATCATGCCGCCGAAGTTGCGCATCTGCTTGGCCGCGACCTCGTGCCCCGGGTGCTCGGGCAGGCCCGGGTACAGGACGTTGGTGACCTTCGGGTGGCGCTTGAGCAGCTCGACGATCTTGCCCGCGTTCTCCGCGTGCCGGTCCATGCGCACGGCCAGGGTCTTGATGCCCCGCAGCACGACCCAGGAGTCGAACGGCCCGGCCACCGCGCCCATCGCGTTCTGGTGGTAGGCCAGCTCCTCGCCCAGCGCCGCGTCCGCGGCGACCAGCGCGCCGCCGACCACGTCGGAGTGCCCGCCCATGTACTTGGTCAGCGAGTGGACGACGACGTCCGCGCCCAGCGCCAGGGGCTGCTGGAGGTACGGCGAGGCGAAGGTGTTGTCCACGACCAGCTTGGCGCCGGCCGAGCGCGCGATGTCGGCGACCACGGCGATGTCGGTGATGCCGAGCAGCGGGTTGGAGGGGGTCTCGACCCAGATGACCTTCGTCTTCGGGGTGAGGGCCGCCCGTACCGACTCGGGGTCGGAGGTGTCGGCCACCGACCACTCCACGCCCCAGCGGGAGACGACCTTCGCGAAGAGGCGGAAGGTTCCGCCATAGGCGTCGTTCGGGATGACCACGTGGTCGCCCGGGGCGAGCAGCGTGCGCAGCAGGCAGTCCTCGGCGGCGAGTCCGGACGCGAAGGCGAGACCGCGACGGCCGCCCTCCAGCGCCGCGAGGTTCTCCTCCAGCGCGGTCCGGGTCGGGTTGGCGCTGCGGCTGTACTCGTAGCCGCCGCGGAGCCCTCCGACGCCGTCCTGCTTGTAGGTGGAAACCTGGTAGATCGGGGGCACGACCGCGCCGGTCAGCGGGTCCGCCGTATTGCCCGCGTGGATCGCGCGGGTCTCGAAGCTCTGGTGCTCGTGGCTGTCGTCGCTCATGGTCCGATGCTATGCCCGCCCCGTGCCGGGCCCCCTATTGGCCTGCTCCCCCCTCGGTCTGGTTCGCTGGAGGCATGGAGATTGTGTGGTTGGTGTTCGGGATGCTCATGATCGTGTTCGTGCTCAGTCCGTACCTACGGCGCCGGCGCGATGGCATCCGCCTGGTCGCGCCGGACAGCCCCGACGCCGCCGACCCGGCTAACTACGGATTCGACCGGGAGGAAGAGCTGGACATCCGCGTCCCCGGGCCCGACCAGGACCTGATGGCCGCCCTCGACAACGTGCGCCGCACCGGCGGGTGGCAGGCGGCCTCGCAGCTGCTCGCCGGGACCCCGCGGGAGGGCGAGCGGCGCTGGCAGCGCGTGCAGGCCTTCGGCGGGGCCGCGGCCCTGGAACTGCTGGCGCAGCCCGGGACGGGCGCTCAGTGGTTGAAGGCGTGGCGGCTGGAGGCGGAGGAGGACCCGGGCGGCGCGCAGGTGCACGCCGTGCTGCTGGTGCAGCAGGCGTGGCGGCGATCGGGCGGGGTCGGCTCGGAGGACCACCGGATCATCCTGGAGGAGGCCCGGGAAGCGTGCCGCAAGGCCGCGCTGCTGGCCCCGGAGGACCCGGTCCCGTACATCACCGAGCTGGCGATCGCGCGCGGACTGGCGTACCCGGAGGCGGAGTTCGACGAGCTGTGGGCGAAGGTCATCGACCGGGCCCCGGACCACATGGGCGCCCATCTCGCGGCGCTGCACTACTGGAGTGCGCAGTGGCACGGCTCGCGGGAGCAGGCCGACGCCTTCGCGCACGCGGCCGCGGCGCGCGCCCCGCAGGGATCGCTGCTGGCGGCCCTGCCGATGTTCGCGCTGCGCGAGAACCAGCCGGACATCGTGCTGAGCACGAACTTCTACCGGGGCGCGGTCGTCACGCGGGCGGTGGAGGGCGCGCTGTACGCGGTGCACACGGCGCGGCAGGACGACCCGATGGTGGCGCACGTGCGGCACATGCTGCTGATGTTCCTGGTCTGCATGGAGCGGTGGGCGGAGGCCATGGAGCAGGTGCGGCACGTGGACGGGTACGTGGGCGCGCTGCCGTGGTCGGAGGCGGCGAACCCGGCCGCCTCGTACGCGGTGTACCGGGCGTTGGCGGTGGCGGGGTACGAGGCGAACGGCGGGTCGCCGGCGACGCTGGCGCAGTAGCGTCCGGACGGGTCGCGGAGTGCCCCGCCGCGCCCCCACCCCACGGGATGGGCCGAAGCTTCGGCCAATAAAGTTGCCGTAAGTAATCACAGGCCGCATGATGCGGCGGTGGCGGCCTTCTGCCCTGCCACCTGCTTCAGCACCATCTTCATCCCGTGGGGGGATCTGTCCATATGGGCGCTTCACTGCGCGCCTTGCGCGCTCTCGTCCTGCTCGCAGGCTTCTACCTGCTCGGCGTGTTCCTGTTGGCCGCCCTCGGCGGCATCGACTACGCCGTCGTCACCACGCTGCACGGCCCGATCGCGGGCAAGCTGCTGCTGGTCTCCGTCGTCCTCGCCATCCCGATCGTGCGCGGCCTGTTCATGCTGCGCACCCCCAAGGGCGAGCCCCTGGCCGGCATCACGGTCAGCGAGGCGCAGGAACCCGAACTGTGGGCGGTCGTACGCGACATCGCGCAGCAGGTCGGCACCCGCGCTCCCGACGAGATCGTGCTGATCGACGAGGTGAACGCGGCCGTCGAAGAGGACGCCAAGCTGCTGGGCCTGCGGCCCGGCACCCGCCGCCTCTACATCGGCCTGCCGCTGATGACGGGCCTGGACGAGATGCAGCTGCGCGCGGTGCTCGCCCACGAAATGGGCCACTACGCCAACTTCGACACGCGCCTGACCCCGCTGATCGCCCGCGGCCGCGGCCAACTGATCCGCACCATCGGCTACTTCCACGACCGTGCCGACAAGAAGGTGGCCAAGGAGCGCGCGAAGCAGGAGCGCAAGGACGAGAAGCGGATCGCCAAGGGCAAGAAGGCCAAGGGCGTCGACACCACGGGCGAGGGTGCGATGTACCGCGCCATGGCCAAGATCTACATCGCGTACGGCAACTTCTACATGCGCGCCACCCTCTCCACCTCCCGCCGCCAGGAGCTCGCCGCCGACCTCGCCTCGGTCCGGGTCGCCGGCCGCGACTCCGCCGCGTCCGCGCTGCGCGAGCTGAACGCCCTCGGCTCGGCGCACGACTTCTACATGGGCTCTTACGCCACCCTCGGCGTCAACGCCGGCCTGCTGCCCCAGCCGGGCGAGGTCTTCGGCGGCCTGCGCCGGCTCCTGGCCGCGCGCTCGGCCGACCTGGACGAGCTGCGCGAGGAACTGTCGACCGAGCCCGCCTCCCCCTACGACTCCCACCCCGCGCTCGCCGAGCGCGTGGCCCGCATCGAGGCCCTGCCCGACGACGGCCGCGGCGGTCAGGCCACCCGGCCGTCCCTGGAGCTGCTGGCCGACGCCGACGCGGCGCTGGCCGCGCTGGAGCCGGCCGTCCTCACCCCGGAGGCGCTCGCGCTCAAGCGGGTCGACTGGGAGGACCTCGTCCACGAGTCCATGACCAAGTACGTCGGCGAGGGCGCGGAGGACCTCCGCGAGGCCTTCGTCGCCGAGGGCGCCGGCCCCGGGCTCGACGCCGTGCTCGACGCGTTCGACGCCGACCCAGCGGTGCGCTGGCGCATCGCCGACCGTTTCCCGAAGTCCGAGGAGGCGGCGGCCGCCACCGGCCGCACGGCCCGCGAGTTCGCCCGCCCGGTCGTCCGGCGCGCGCTGAACCAGCTGGTCACCGTCGAGCTGACGGCCCGCGGCGCCGCCCGCTGGCAGCTGTCCTGGTCCGACTCGGCCTCGCTGAGCTACCCGGCCGACGGCTTCCAGGACCGCCTGGGCGCTGCCCTGGACGCGGCCGTCGCCGACCTGCCCGACACCGAACCCCTGCGAAAGCTGGTGCTTGCCCCGTGATCGGCCTCTACGTCCTGGGCGCCATTCTGCTGTTCGGCGCGTTCAAGGTCCTGCGCGGCGTCTACTACATCCGCAAGGCGAAGCGGCTGGAGGCGGAGATCGCCCTCATCGAGGGCCGGACCGAGGCCATGAACTCCGAGACGGCCGCCATCAAGGCGGGACGGAAGGCGGAGCAGGCCGCGGCGGTCGTCGCGCTGGGCTTCGTGCCGGAGGACGAGCTCGACACGGACAACGCGCTGCCCGTGTCGCCCGAGCAGACCGCCGCCGTCGCGGCGGTCAAGGCCGGCGACTGGGAAGCGGGCGCGGCCTATCTCGAGGCGGCCGGGCAGGACTGGGAGGAGCGCTGGCAGCGCATGCGCCCCCTGTCCGAGCTCGCTGCCGAGGACGACGCCTGGCTGCTGGCCTGGCGCGCGGCCAGGCCGTCGGACCCGTCCGCGGCGCTGGTGAACGCGGACACGGGCGTCTTGGTCGCGTGGAACGTGCGGGGCTCCGCGCGGGCCCGCCACACCACCCAGGAGCAGTTCCGGATCTTCCGCGAGCTGCTGCTCAAGGCGCAGGAGCAGGCGCGGGAGGCCCAGCGGCTCGCGGACCCCGCGGACCCGGTTCCGTACATGGTGGAGCAGTCCATCAGCCAGGGCCTGGGCTACTCGCACGAGGAGTACCAGCAGCTGTGGTCGCAGATCACGAAGCGTGACCCGAAGAACCTGTCGGCCCACACGAACGCCATGCAGTACTGGAGCCAGAAGTGGCGCGGCTCGCACGAGACGGCGCTCGCCTTCGCCCGCGAGTGCGCCGCCGGGGCCGAGCCGGGTGAGCTGCTGTCCGTGCTGCCGCTCATCGCCTACGTCGAGCAGGAGCTGCACGAGTCGGACCTCAAGCCGGAGACCTTCTTCAAGGAGCCGGAGGTCATCGCGGCGGTCGATGCCGCCCTCGTCGACCTGGCGGCGGCCGACCCCGAGGACTGGCGGTCGATCCGGCTGCGCCACCCGCTCGCGTGGTTCCTGTTCTGGCAGGACCGGGACGCGGAGGCGGTCGAGCAGTTCCGCCACATCGACGGACACATCGGGGCGATGCCCTGGCGCTACTGGCCGAAGTCCCGCTACGTGCACGCGCGGGACTGGGCGGTGCGCGTGGTCACGCCGGGTCTGGAGCCGTAACGGCGGAGGAGGGCGGGTCGGGGAATCCCGGCCCGCCCTCCGCACGTTGTCACTCCCACAAGGAGGGAATCCATGTTCTCGTACCGCCGTACGCCCGAGCTCCCCACCCGCGAGGAGGCCCTGACGGGCCGCGCGGAGCCGCTGTTCGCCGTGCCCGACCGGCACACCGTGCTGGGCAACCCGCTGTCCGGCCCCTACCCCGCGCACCTGGAAGTCGCCGACTTCGGTCTGGGCTGTTTCTGGGGTGCGGAGCGCAAGTTCTGGCAGACCCCCGGGGTGTGGACCACGCTGGCCGGCTACCAGGGCGGCTTCACCGAGAATCCGACCTACGAGGAGGTGTGCTCGGGTCTGACCGGCCACACCGAGGTGGTCCGCGTGGTCTTCGACCCGTCGCAGGTCTCCTACGCCGCGCTGCTGAAGCTGTTCTGGGAGTCACACGACCCCACCCAGGGCTTCCGCCAGGGCAACGACGTCGGCACCCAGTACCGCTCCGCGGTCTACACCCACTCCCCCGACCAGCAGGCGACGGCGGAGGCCTCCCGCACGGCCTACCAGCAGGTCCTGGCCTCCTCGGGCTACGGCCCGATCACCACGGCGGTGCTGCCGGCGGCGGAGCGCCCCTTCTGGCCCGCGGAGGCGCACCACCAGCAGTACCTGGACAAGAACCCGGGCGGCTACTGCGGCATCGGCGGCACGGGCGTGTCCTGCCCGATCGGCGTGGCCGGGGCCCCGGGGGCGTGAGGGCCCCCGTCGTCGAGCCCGCGCCCGCGGGGCCGACCCGCCCGTGGCAGCAGCACGGGCCCCGGCCGTCCGCGCGTCCCCGGGGGTAATGAGGCCCGCCGGGGCGGGTAGACGATCTCCGAGGGGGCGTGGACGCCGAGTCTCTTGGCGTAGGTCACGCCGCCGAAGACGATCGGGGTGCCGTCGCCCGCCGGTCCCGCCCCGGGGGGTCAGATCGTCGACGCGTCGATCACGAAGCGGTAGCGCACGTCGCTCGCCAGCACCCGCTCGTAGGCCTCGTTGATCTGCCCGGCGGCGATCAGCTCGATCTCCGCGCCCAGTCCGTGCTCGGCGCAGAAGTCGAGCATCTCCTGGGTCTCGGCGATCCCTCCGATCATCGATCCGGCGAGGGTCTTGCGGCCGCCGATGACGGAGAAGAGGTTGAGCGCGACGGGCTCCTCCGGGGCACCGACGTTCACCAGCGCGCCGTCGACCTTCAGCAGACCCAGGTAGGCGTCCAGGCCGAGCGGCGCGGAGACGGTGGACAGGATCAGGTCGAAGCGGCCGGCCAGTTCCTCGAAGGTGGCCTCGTCGCCGGTGGCGTAGAAGTGGGAGGCGCCCAGCTTCAGGCCGTCCTCCTTCTTGCGCAGGGTCTGCGACAGGACGGTGACCTCCGCGCCGAGCGCGTGCGCGATCTTCACGCCGATGTGGCCGAGGCCGCCGAGGCCGACGACCGCGACCTGCTTGCCGGGGCCCGCCTGCCAGTGCTTGAGCGGGGAGTAGAGGGTGATGCCGGCGCACAGCAGCGGGGCGGCGACGTCGAGGGCGAGGCCGTCGGGGATGCGGACGGTGTACTTCTCGTCGACGACGAGGTGGGTGGAGTAGCCGCCGTACGTGGGCTCGCCGCCCCGGTCGAGGGCGTTGTAGGTGCCGGTCATGCCTTCGGTGCAGTACTGCTCCTGGCCGCGCAGGCAGTACGCGCAGGTGCGGCAGGAGTCGACGAAGCAGCCGACGCCCACCCGGTCCCCGACGGAGAACCGGGTGACGGCCGGGCCGACTTCGGAGACGACACCGGCGATCTCGTGGCCGGGGACCATCGGGTAGATGCCCTCGCCCCAGCCGTCGCGCACCTGGTGGATGTCGGAGTGGCAGATGCCGGAGTACTTGATGTCGATGAGGACGTCGTGCTCGCCGACGGGACGGCGCGTGATCGTGGTGCGCTCCAGCGGGGCCTTGGCGGCGGGGGCGGCGTACGCGGCGACCTCCGTGCCCTGGGTGGCGTGCGTGCCCTGGGTGGCCTGGGTGACGGACATGGGGGTGCTCCTCGAACGGGGTCGTTCCTCTGCGGTGGTCCCCACGCTGCCGGTCCGTCCGGCGGGCAGCCATCCCCCTGTCCTGCCTACGACCGGCGAACCTACCCCTGGCGGGGTCAGGCTCACGGCTGCCCCGCGGCGCACCGCCCGGGGATACTTGCGGGATGGATCAGCTTGATCAGCGAGCCTGCCTCGGCGAGTTCCTCCGCTCCCGCCGTGCGCGGCTGCGCCCCGAGGACGTGGGCCTGCCCGACCACGGGCGCCGCCGGCGCGTGCCCGGGCTGCGCCGGGAGGAGCTGGCGCAGCTGGCGGGGGTGTCGGTCGCGTACTACACGCGGCTGGAGCAGCGCGACGGGCACAACGTGTCGGTGGAGGTCCTGGAGGCGCTCGCGCGGGCCCTGCGCCTCGACGGGAGCGAGCGGGCGCACCTGATGGACCTGGCGCGGCCGAAGGCGCACCGGCGCCGCCACAGCCGGCGCCCGCAGCAGGTACGGCCGGAGCTGCGCACGCTGATGGACGCGATGTGCGGCGTACCGGCGTACCTGGTGGGGCACCGGCAGGACGTCATCGGCTGGAACCGGCTGGCGGCCGCCGTCTTCGGGGACTTCGGGGCGCTGCCCGCCGCCGAGCGGAACCTCGTACGGCTGGTGTTCCTGGACCCGGCGACGGCGGAGCTGTACGGAGAGTGGGAGTGCCGGGCGTGCGAAGTGGTGAGCAACCTGCGCATGTACGCGGGCCAGCACCCGGACGACGAGCAGCTGTCGGCACTGGTCGGGGAGCTGTCGGTGAAGAACGAGGAGTTCCGGCGGCTGTGGGCGGCGCACACGGTGGCGGACAAGACGCACGGGGAGAAGGTGCTGCGGCACCCGCTCGTGGGTGAACTGCGGCTGTCCTTCGAGACGCTGAAGCTCCCGGACGACCCGGCGCAGTCGCTGGTCACCTTCCACGCCGCCCCCGGCTCCCCGTCGGCGGACGCCCTGCGCCTGCTGGCGTCGTGGTCGGCCCCGTCGGCCCCGTCGGCCGTGCCGCCGGCCGCGCCGGCGCCCGGCCAGGCGCCCGGCGTCCCGGATCCGGCTACAGCTTGAACTGGAAGATGCCCGCCTCCCGCCCCCGCCGGTAGCCGATGGACTCGTTCACCGCCCGCATCTGGGTGTTCGCGTCGGCCACCGTCGTGGCGATGCGGCGCAGCCCCGGGTGGCGTGCGGCGGCTTCGGCCGCCATGCGCAGTTTCACGGCACGGCCGAGGCCGTGGCCGCGGTGGCCGGGGACGACCACCGTGTCGTACTGGAGGGCGCGCGGGCTCGAGGGGTCCGGCAGGACGAGTTCGGTGTACGCCGCCACCTCGCCGGCGTCGGTCACGGCGGCGACCGTGATCAGCTCCCCGCCCCGGTCGATGATCACCTGCTGCACGGCGTGCAGCCACTGCGCCGTCCAGACCGGGATCCGCTCGTCCATCTCTCCGCTCGGCGCGTCCTCCATCGCCTCGTGGGCCGCGGCGGCGGCCGGCGCCCAGGCGTCGGGGATCAGGCCGTGCCAGGTCAGGAGCTCGTATCCGGGGGTGGCCGGGACCTGCGCGGCCCCGGCGGCGGGGAGTTCCTGTTCGTACCAGGCCATCGGCAGGACGTTCTCGAACCCCAGCGACTGGGCGAACGCCTGCCCCGGGCCGCCCAGGTCCACCAGGGTGGCGACCGAGGTCCGGCCGTGCGCGAGCAGTTCCTCGCGGACCCGCTCCCACAGGGCGGTGCCCGCGCCCCGGCGCCGCTCCTGCGGCCGTACGGTCAGCACGTCCAGGAACGCGGTGTGCGTGTTGCCCTCGTCCGTGAACAGGACCAGGGCCGCCACGCCCTCGCCCCCGTCCGTCGTCCAGAGCACGGGCCGGCCGCGCGCCGGCCTGACGCACAGCCGCCCGGCGACCTCCCTGCGGGACGGTACGGGCTGTTGCGGCAGATCGGCCGCCCCGGCATCGGTCAGGACCGCCAGCCAGGCGTCGATCGCGGCGTCGGACGGAGGGAGGTCGAGGGAGTGGATCATCATGTCGCCGACACTAGACCCGCCCCGGGCCCGCCACTGAGCGGTTTTCGGCCACCGTCACCCGTCGAAAACGAACGGCGGGGACCCCGTCAGGGGTCCCCGCCGTTCGGCGTGCGCGGTGCTGGAGGTCAGGCGGCCGAGCCGGCCTTCCACTCCGCCCAGCCCATGTTCCAGCCGTTGAGGCCGTTGTCGGGCTTGATGGTCTTGTCCGGGGAGTTGACCACGGTGACCACGTCGCCGATGAGCGAGTTGTCGTAGAACCACGCGGCGGGCTGGTTCGGGTCGCCCGCGCCCTTGACGTCGTTCAGGCCGACACAGCCGTGGCTGGTGTTGGCGCTGCCGAAGACCGAGTCGGCTCCCCAGTAGTTGCCGTGGAGGAAGGTGCCGGACTGGGACAGGCGCATGGCGTGCGGGACGTCCTTGATGTCGTACTCGCCCTTGCCCTCACTGTCCTTGAAGCCGACGGTGGAGCCGTCCATCCGGGTCTCCTTGAACTTCTCGGAGATCACCATCTGACCGTTGTAGGTCGGGTTGTCCGGGGAGCCCGCCGAGATCGGGATGGTCTTGATGACCGCGCCGTCCCGAGTGACCGTCATCTTCTTGGTCTTCGTGTCGACCGTGGAGACCTGGCTGCGGCCGATCTTGAAGGTGACGGTCTTGTTCTGGACGCCCTGGACGCCGGGAGCGCCCTGGACGCCCTCCAGCGCCAGCTTCATCGTGACGGTGGAGTTCGCCTGCCAGTACTGCTCCGGGCGGAAGTCCAGGCGCTGCGCGCCGAACCAGTGGCCGACGACTTCCTGGCCGCTGCTGGAGCTGACCGAGATCGCCGCTTGGACGGCCTTCTTGTCCTGGATCGGCTTGTTGAAGGTGATCGAGACCGGCATGCCCACGCCGACCGTCTGGCCCTCGTCCGGGACGAACGAGCCGACGAAGCTGTTCTCCGGGGAGATGGTGGTGAAGGAGGCGTTCTCGTGCGCCTCCTTGCCGTCCGCGTCCTTGGCGGTCGCCGCCAGGGCGTACTTCGTGGAGCGCTTCAGCGCGGCGTCCGGCTTCCAGCTCTTGCCGTCGGCGGCGATCTTGCCGGCCACGGCCGTGCCCTCGCTGGTCTTCAGCTCGACCGCGGTGAGGGTGCCGTCGGCGACGGCCACGTTGGCCGCGTCGTTGAGGCCGACGTTCGTGGCCCCGTCCTTCGGCGTGATGGTTATCTTGGCCTTGGAGGTGTCCTTGGCGGCCGCCGCGTCGACATCCGCCTGGGCCTTGCTCGCCTCGGAGCCCTTCGGCTTCGCGTCGTCTCCGCCGCCGCACGCCGTGAGCATCAGTACCCCACCGAGCACGGCGGATATGGCCACCAGGGACCTGCTCCGCCGCATACTGTCCGTCCTCACACGCCACTCCATCGTTGCCGGATCCCCCGGAGGCTGGCCGTCCCCGGGGTGGGCCGGGCAGGGGGCGCACCCCCTGCCTGGTCATGACAACGCGTTAACGGCGCCGGCCGGTTCCACATTCCGTTCGGATGTGGTCCACCACACGGTCAGGCGTTGTCGGGTTCCTCGTCGAAGTCCCCATCTTCCTCGTCCAGGTCCCACTCCATGGACTCGGGGTCGTATTCGACGGGCTCGCTGCTCCAAGAGGCCTGGGCGAGCTCCACCCCGGGGATGTCCACGACCAGGTCAGTGGGGTCGACGAGGTAGGCGAGGGCCTCCGACTCGTCCTCGCGGACGGCGGACTCGGCGTGGCCGCGCTCCTCGTCCGGCATGAACTCGTCAGCCTTGATGTGCGCGAGCGCGGCTCCGGTGAGTGCCTGGACGTCGGGCACCTCCAGCACCAAATCCACCCGAAGTCGTACGTAACGTGATGTCTCAGAAGAGTTCATACGACGGAGAGTAAGCCCGCGGAAGCCCCGACTTTCCCACGACCCGCCCCTTTCCGTAGCATCACCGCACACGGCCAATTCGCTGCTGCCACAAGGGGGATCGCACCGTGTCCGCACGCCGACCGCTGCTCACCGCTCTCGGAGCGACCACCCTCCTCGCCGCCCTGTGGTTCGTACCATCGGCCGGCGCCACCTCGGCCGACGTCGAGGAGACCCGTTCCGGCGTGCCCACGGGCGCGAACGCCGCCCAGGCGGCCACCGACGCGACCGGCTCCGCCGACTCCGGTTCCGTTTCCGACGCCCCCGGGACGGTCACGGGAACGGCCTCCGGACCGGCCTCGCGACCGCAGCCCCTGCTCGCCGCCACCGGGTCCGTGGACACCACTCCCTACCTCCTGGGCGGCACCCTCTTCCTCGGCGTCGGGGCCGGCTTCGTGGCCTTCTCGGTCCGCCGCTCGCACGCGCCGTAGACACGGCGAAGGGCCGCCCCGGGACCTGGTCCCGGGGCGGCCCTTCGCCGTGTACGCGGCCTGTCGTCAGGCGAGCGGACCCGTCACCGGCTCCACCGCGGCCAGGAGGCCTCCGGTACGGATGAACTCGTCGGCGGCGGCCAGGTCAGGGGCGAGGAAACGATCCGGCCCGGGGCCCTGCACGCCCGCCGCGCGGGCGCCCGCGATCGCGGCCTGGCTGGCCGGGGCCGGGGTCAGCCCGTGGCGCAGCTCGATGGCGCGGGTGGCCGCGTAGAGCTCGATGGCGATGATCCGCGTCAGGTTGTCGACGGCGGTACGGAGCTTGCGCGCGGCCGACCAGCCCATCGAGACGTGGTCCTCCTGCATGGCGGAGGAGGGGATCGAGTCGGCCGAGGCCGGCACCGCGAGCCGCTTCATCTCGCTGACCAGGGCGGCCTGCGTGTACTGGGCGATCATCAGACCGGAGTCCACGCCGGCGTCGTCCGCGAGGAACGGCGGCAGGCCGTGCGAGCGGTTCTTGTCGAGCAGCCGGTCGGTGCGGCGCTCGGCGATGGAACCGAGGTCGGCGGCCGCGATGGCGAGGAAGTCCAGCACGTAGGCGACCGGGGCCCCGTGGAAGTTGCCGTTGGACTCCACGCGCCCGTCGGGCAGCACCACCGGGTTGTCGACGGCGGCGGCCAGCTCGCGGGAGGCCACCAGGGCGGCGTGCGCCATGGTGTCGCGGCCGGCGCCGGCGACCTGCGGGGCGCAGCGCACGGAGTAGGCGTCCTGCACGCGCGGGGCGGTCTCCTCCTGGTAGTGGCGGACGAGTCCGGAGCCCTCCAGGACGGCGGCCATGTTCGCGGCGGAGGCACCCTGCCCCGGGTGCGGACGGATGGCGTGCAGCTCGGGCTGGAGCACCTTCTCCGTACCGAGCAGCGCCTCCAGGGTGAGGGCGGCGGTGATGTCGGCGGAGGTGTAGAGCTTGCCGAGGTCGGCGAGGGCCATGATCAGCATGCCGAGCATGCCGTCGGTGCCGTTGAGGAGGGCGAGGCCCTCCTTCTCCCGGAGCACGACCGGCTCGATGCCGGCTTCGGCGAGCAGCTCACCGGCGGGGCGGACGGTGCCGTCCGGGCCCTCGGCGTCGCCCTCGCCCATGAGGGCGAGCGCGCAGTGGGACAGCGGGGCGAGGTCGCCGGAGCAGCCCAGGGAGCCGTACTCGTGGACGACGGGGGTGATCCCGGCGTTGAGCACGTCGGCCATGGTCTGCGCGACGGAGGGGCGCACGCCGGTGTGACCGGAGGCGACGGTCTTGAGGCGGAGGAACATCAGCGCGCGGACGACCTCCCGCTCGACGCGCGGGCCCATGCCGGCGGCGTGCGAGCGGACGATGTTGCGCTGGAGCTGGGCACGCAGCTCGGGGCTGATGTGCCGGGAGGCGAGCGCACCGAACCCGGTGGACACGCCGTAGACGGGCTCGGGCTTGGCGGCAAGGGCGTCGACGATCTCGCGGGCCCGGGCCAGTGCATCGAGCGCCTCCGCGGAGAGCTCGACGCGTGCGTTGCCGCGGGCTACGGCGATGACGTCCTCGGCGGTGGTCCCGGACGTCCCCACCACGACAGTGTGCATATCCATATTCAGCACCCTACGGATTGAATCGCTTCATGTCACTAGGCGAAATTGTCACGATCGCGATGCGGGTGGGCCCCTTACCCATCGGTACCGCGGACCGCCGGTCACTGCCGACCCCGGAAGCGGCGCCGCTCTCCGGGAGCCTCCTCTGCGGCGGCGTCCGCGAGCCGAACCACCGCGGTGTCCCGGCCCGCCACGACGGGCTTCGGCGAGCGCGCGGCCTTCGCCTTGTACTGGGCGGCGTCCGCGAGCCGGAAGAGCCGACGGGACGACTTCACCAGCCCGATCGGGTCCCCGGTGGAGGCCACGCCGCAGGCCACCCCCTCGCCCAGCTCCAGCTCGGCCGCCCGGGTGCACACCTCCTCGGTGACGCGCACGATCTCGTCCGCCGTCGGGCCGACCCCGACCAGGCAGAACTCGTCGCCGCCGAGGCGGGCCACCAGCGATCCGGGCAGCATCGCCCCGCACAGGCTCAGGACCGACCCGAACCGCTCCAGGAGCCGGTCCCCCATGGCGTGGCCGAGGGTGTCGTTGACCGCCTTCAGCCCGTTCAGGTCGCAGACGACGAGGCTGACGACCACCCCGGTCCGCCGGTGCTCCTCCAGGGCCTCGTCGAGCCGCATGTCGACCGCCCGCCGGTTCGCGAGCCCGGTCAGCGGGTCGGTGAAGGCGAGCCGCCGGGCCTCCTCCAGCCGCTCGTTCTGCGCGAGCCCGGCCGCGACCACGGCGGCGAGCACGGTGGCGAAATCGGCGTCGTCCTCGTCGAAGTCGGGCAGCCCCTCGTCCCGGGCGACGTACAGCTCGCCCCAGGCGCGGCCGCTGAGCACGATGGGCGCGACCACACAGGTCCCGCGGCCGCGTCGGCGCAGGGCTTCCCCGCGCCGCCCCGGCCGGTCGCCGACGGCGCTCTCGACCCAGGCGTGCGGGCCGCCGCCGCCCACCCAGAGCTCGTGCAGGAACTCGGTGATCTCGGGGAAGTCGTGCACGGGGTAGGACTCGTCCTCGGGGAACTCCTCCTCGCCCGCCCGCCGCTCGCCCTCGTTCACGAGCACCCGCAGGCACCCCCGCTCCCGCTCCCACGCGGAGATCGCGGCGAACGAGCCGTCCAGCGCGACGCGCGCGCCCCGCGCGGCCGCCCGCACACTGTCCCGCGGCGCGCAGGCCGCGGCCATCGCCTGAGCGAGTCCCACAACGGCTCGTAGCCGCCCGTCAACTCCCATCACCCCAGGCTAGGGACTTTTGTCAGATTTTGGAGACAATTGGCGCGACTTTCGGTACCGCCCCCGATCACCAAGGGTGATCGGGGGCGCCGGGACGCGGGCGGCATCCGGACGCCGCCCGGTACCGCCCGGGCTCCGCTCCGGCCCCGCCCCGCCGGCTACTCCCCCGGCCAGTTCGGCTTGCGCTTCTCGTTGAACGCCGCGACGCCCTCCACCCGGTCGCCCGAGAACGCCACCGTCCGCCAGGCCGCGTCCTCGATCTCCAGACCGGCCTCCAGGTCCATCCCGTGCCCCAGCCGCAGCGCCCGCTTGGCCGCCCGCAGGCCCACCGGGGAGTTCGCCGCCATCCGGGACGCCAGCGCCAGCGCCTCCGCCGTGTCCTGGCCGGCCGGGACCAACGAGTCCACCAGCCCCAGGGACAGCGCCTCGGCCGCCTCGACCCGGCGCGCCGTGAAGATCAGCTCCGCGGCCCGTGCCGCACCCACCCGGCGCGGCAGCAGCTGCGTGCCCCCGCCGCCGGGGATCACGCCCACCGAGACCTCGGGCAGGCCCACCACCGCGGTCTCGTCGGCGACGATCACGTCGCAGGCCAGGGCCAGCTCGAAGCCGCCGCCCAGGGCGAACCCGTGCACCGCCGCGACCGTCGGCATCGGCAGCGCCAGCACGCCCCCGTACGCCCCCCGCGTGGTCGGCCGCTGCCGGACCAGCTCGGTGTCCGAGAAGGAGTTCCGCTCCTTGAGGTCCGCACCGACGCAGAAGGCCCGCTCGGACGTCGAGGAGAGCACGACCACGCGTACGGACCGGTCGGCGGCCAGCTCGGCACAGGCCGCCCCGAGGGCACGCGCCATCGCGGTCGACACCGCGTTCATCGCCTTGGGGCGGTCCAGGGCCAGCTCCGCGACCCCGCCCTCGTGGCGGCGTACCGCCACGAACTCCGACTCGAATGCGGACTCGGACGCCATAGGAACCCTCCCGGTTAACGAACGTTACCGGGGGATCTTAGGCTTCCGTCGCGTCAGCGACCAGGGCTCCACGACGCCGAGGCCGCGCACCGGCCGCTGCCACATCGGCTGGAGCGCGAACCGGTAGGACGCACCCTCCTCGGGTGCCGTCTCGGCCTCCTTCTCCGACACCGGGGCGGCCCCGGTCCGGGAGAGCTCCTCGGCCATCGCCCCGTCCACCAGCACCGCGTCCTTGGGGGCTATGGACGTCAGCCGGCTGGCCAGGTTCACCGTGGTCCCGAAGACATCGCCCATCCGGGTGGTCACCGTGCCGAAGGCGATCCCGACCCGCAGCTCGGGCATCTGCGGGTCGAGCTCCATCGTCTCGATCAGCCGCAGCGCGATCTCCGCCGCCGTCGCCGCGTCGTCGGCGCAGTAGAGCACCTCGTCGCCGAGGGTCTTGATCAGCCGGCCGCCGTACGCGGCCACCAGGTCCGCCGCGGTCGTCTCGAAGGACTCGACCAGCTCGCCGAGCTCCTCCTCCTCCAGCCGCCGGGTCAGGCGCGTGAAGCCCACCAGGTCGGCGAAGCCCACCGCGAGCCGCCGGTCGACCATCTCGTCGTCGTCGGCCACCTGCACCACGCGCCCGGTCGCGGCCGCCAGCTGGCGCCGCCACACGTAGACGAGGAACTCCTCCAGCTCGGGCAGCAGCAGCTCGACCAGGGGGTACGTGACCTCCGTACGGGTCATGCCCGGCTCCGGCGGCTCCGTCAGCCCCTCCAGGAACGAGTCGATCTGCCACTCCGCCAACCGGGCGGTGGTCTGCCCCGTGGACCGCGCCACCTGCACGGCCATCGGCTCGGACAGCAGCCCGGCCTCCACCAGGCCGGCGAGCCGGCGCAGGGCCAGCACGTCGGCCTCGGTCAGCGCCCGGGCCTGCCCGATGTCGGCGAAGCCCATGGCCCGCCAGAAGCGCGAAGCCAGCTCCATGGACACGCCCGCGCTCCGGGCGGCCTGGAACGGGGTGTACCGGCGCTCGGCACCGAGGATCAGCTGCTCCAGCCGGATGGCGAGCGGATCCGCCGTCGGCTGGACCGTGTGGTCGACCTCGTGGTGCGGCGTGTGCTGGTCACGGCCGATCGGGGTACCCGGGCCGGAAGCGGAGCCGCCACCGGCGGACGCGCTGGACGTAGGGTCGTCGACGGTCAAGGGCCGCCTCCTGTCCATTCCGTGCGCACTGCCCTGCGAACCGGTTGATCACCACGAGCACCGGGATCGCCTAAACCATACGGCAGGTGTGCCGTAGCTCACTCCCCCTCCCCACTTCCGGACCGCCCGCGACCTGGGTGCGGGGTCGGGGCGGCGGCCCCGGGACGGCGCCGCACCCGGCACCCGCTCCCCCTGTCAGTGCACGGAACGCAGGTGGATGACGTCGCCCGCGCCCACCGTCTCGTGCCGGTCCTCGGCCGTACGGATCACCAGGCGGCCATCGGTGTCCACCGCTTCGGCCGTTCCGGTGAGGGTGCGCCCGCCGGGCAGTTCCGCGCGGACGTGCCGGCCGAGGGTCGCGCAGCCCGCCGCGTAGGTCTCCTGGAGGCCGCTGGCCGCGGGGTCGCCACCGGCCGCGCGCCACCTGCCGTACCACTCCTCCAGGGACCGCAGGACGGTCCGCAGCAGCGGGTCCCGGTCGGTCACGGAGGCCTTGGCCAGCGCCAGCGACCCCGCGGCCGGCACCGGCAGCTCGTCCTCGGTCAGGGTGACGTTGAGACCGATCCCGAGGACCACGCCGTCCTCGACCCGCTCGGCGAGGATCCCGCCGGTCTTGCGCTCCTCGCCGTCCACGGTGACCAGCAGGTCGTTGGGCCACTTGAGGGCGGTGTCCACGCCGGCCGCCCGGGACAGCCCGGTCGCGGTGGCCACGCCCGCCAGCAGCGTCAGCCACCCCCACCGCTCCTGCGGCACCGCGTCGCCCGGCTTGAGCAGGACGGAGAAGAACAACCCCGACCGCGCGGGGGCGACCCAGCTCCGGTCCAGCCGCCCGCGCCCGGCGCTCTGCTCCTCGGCGACGAGCACCGCCCCCTCGGGCAGCTGCGCCGCCCGGGTGGCAAGGTCGGTATTGGTGGACCCGGTACTGGCGACGACCTCCACGGAGGTCCACAGCCCGTCCCCGGTGACGAGGGCCCTCTGGAGGGCGGCGGCATTGAGGGGCGGCCGGTCCAGGCTCGACCAGCGACCGGAGGAAGCTCCTGCTGAGGCATCTGATGGCGTCATGCAACCCAATGTAGGTGTGTCAAACGCCGCACTGCCGAGCGCCATGCCCGCCGATACGCTACGCACCAGTAGCCAGCAGTAGTCAATCAATTGACCAGGCAGTTGACACCACGCAGGGAGCCGCGACCCCGATGTCACATCCGTCAGAGCCGATCGACATGCACACCACCGCGGGCAAGATCGCGGATCTGCAGCGCCGCATCGACGAAGCCACCCACGCCGGGTCCGCGCGTGCCGTGGAGAAGCAGCACGCCAAGGGCAAGCTGACGGCGCGTGAGCGGGTTGCCCTGCTGCTGGACGAGGGATCCTTCGTCGAGCTCGACGAGTTCGCCCGGCACCGTTCCACCAACTTCGGGCTGGAGAAGACCCGGCCCTACGGCGACGGCGTCGTCACCGGATACGGCACGGTGGACGGCCGTCCGGTGGCCGTGTTCTCGCAGGACTTCACCGTCTTCGGCGGGGCCCTCGGCGAGACCTACGGCCAGAAGATCATGAAGGTCATGGACTTCGCGCTGAAGACCGGATGCCCCCTCGTCGGCATCAACGACTCCGGCGGCGCCCGCATCCAGGAGGGTGTCAGCGCGCTGGGCATGTACGGCGAGATCTTCCGCCGCAACGTCCACGCCTCCGGCGTGATCCCGCAGATCAGCCTGATCGTCGGGCCCTGCGCGGGCGGCGCCGTGTACTCCCCCGCGATCACCGACTTCACGGTCATGGTCGACCAGACCTCGCACATGTTCATCACCGGCCCGGACGTCATCAAGACGGTCACCGGCGAGGACGTCGGCTTCGAGGAGCTGGGCGGGGCACGCACGCACAACAGCACGTCCGGCGTCGCGCACCACATGGCGGGCGACGAGAAGGACGCCATCGAGTACGTGAAGTCACTGCTCGCGTACCTGCCGTCGAACAACCTCTCCGAGCCGCCCTCCTTCCCGGAGGAGGCGGACACCGAGGTCTCCGACGCCGACCGCGAGCTCGACGTGCTGATCCCGGACAGCGCCAACCAGCCGTACGACATGCACACCGTGATCGAGCACGTGCTCGACGACGCGGAGTTCCTGGAGACGCAGGCGCTCTTCGCGCCGAACATCCTGACCGGCTTCGGCCGGGTCGAGGGCCACCCGGTGGGCATCGTCGCCAACCAGCCGATGCAGTTCGCCGGCTGCCTGGACATCGACGCCTCCGAGAAGGCGGCGCGGTTCGTGCGGACCTGCGACGCCTTCAACGTCCCGGTGCTGACCTTCGTGGACGTCCCGGGCTTCCTTCCGGGCACCGACCAGGAGTACAACGGAATCATCCGGCGCGGCGCCAAGCTCATCTACGCGTACGCCGAGGCCACCGTTCCGCTGATCACCGTCATCACCCGCAAGGCCTTCGGCGGCGCCTACGACGTCATGGGCTCCAAGCACCTCGGCGCGGACCTGAACCTGGCCTGGCCGACCGCGCAGATCGCCGTCATGGGGGCGCAGGGCGCCGTGAACATCCTGCACCGCCGCACCATCGCGGAAGCCGCTCCCGAGGAGGTGGAGGAGACCCGGGCCCGGCTCATCGCCGAGTACGAGGACGCGCTGCTCAACCCGTACACGGCGGCCGAGCGCGGGTACATCGACGCGGTGACCATGCCGTCCGAAACCCGGGCGCACGTGGTGAAGGGGCTCCGGCAGCTGCGTACCAAGCGGGAGTCCCTGCCCCCGAAGAAGCACGGCAACATCCCGCTCTAGCCCCTCCAGGAGGACTCTGTGGTGATCAAGGTCGTCAAGGGCAACCCGACCCCGGAGGAGCTGGCCGCCGCACTGGCGGTGGTCCAAGCGCGCGCGGCGGCGCTGGCCATGGCCCCGTCGCTCGCTCCGCAGGTCGCGGACGAGTGGTCGGCGCCGGCCCGGGTGGCCCGGCGGCGGGTTCCGCATCCGGGGCCGCGGGCCTGGGGCCGTACGTACTGGCCCGCGTAGCCCGATCGATATGAACGGACGGTGGCGCCTGAGTACCCGTACTCAGGCGCCACCGCCGTTCCCGCGCCAGGATCGGGGCATGCTCTGGTCCGACCCGAAGAACGAGCCGCCCAAGGACATGCGCGACGCGCAGGCGATGATCCGGCGGCTGACCCTGGTGCTCGCCCTCGCCATGCTCGTGGTGGTGTACGTCCTGGGCGTGGGCCACTTCTAGCGCCCTGTCCGGGGGTCCGGGCCGCGCCTACGATGGCCTCCATGACTGCGACACCTGAGCCCCGGACGACCGGGCGCACGCTCGTCCTCGCCTCCGCTTCCCCCGCCCGGCTGAACCTGCTGCGGCAGGCCGGGCTCGCCCCGCACGTGATCGTCAGCGGTTTCGACGAGGACACCCTGAACCACGACGAGCCGGCCGCCCTGGCGCTGGCCCTGGCCGAGGCGAAGGCCGCCGTCGTGGCGGGGCTGGACGAGGCCGCGGGCGCGCTGGTGATCGGCTGCGACTCGGTGCTGGAGCTGGACGGCGAGGCCCTGGGCAAGCCGGCGGACGCCGAGGAGGCCACCGCGCGCTGGAAGGCGATGCGCGGGCGGGCGGGCGTGCTGCGCACCGGGCACTGCGTGATCGACACGGCGGACGGCCGTCAGGTCTCGGCCACGGCGTCGACGACGGTCCGGTTCGGTGAGCCCACGGACGCCGAGGTGGCGGCGTACGTGGCGAGCGGGGAACCCCTGCACGTGGCCGGGGCGTTCACCCTGGACGGGCTGTCGGCGCCGTTCATCGACGGCATCGACGGGGATCACGGCAACGTCATCGGGCTGTCGTTGCCGCTGCTGCGTTCCCTGCTGGGCGAACTGGACGTGTCCATCACGGACTTGTGGGCTTGAGCTCCCCGAACGGCGGCGGTGGGGTGTCCCCGCCGCTGCCACCCCCGCCGCTGCCGTTCCGGGCGGGCCGGGCGGCGTAGGACGTCAGGGTCAGTACGAGCAGGCACAGGATCAGCATCATCGTCGCGAAGGCGGCCCAGCCGACCAGGGCGACGCTGAGGACGCCGAGCACCCCGTGGGCGACGGCCCCGCTGACGAGCACGACGCGGCCGAAGCGGCCCGGGGAGCGGTCGCGGAGCGCAGTGACGGCGGCGAGCACGGCGCACAGGACGAGGAAGGCGCCCATGCCCGCCCCCATGACGTAAGTCGCCTTGGACATGACATCCGGATCGCTGCCCGCGATCGACATCGACTGGTTCGCCGTGGTCCGGCCCAGCACGATGTGGACGAGCACGAGCACCGCCGCTTCCACGACGAGCACGATCGCGGCCAGTCCGGCCACGAGTCTTCGCAGCACGACGCCCCCACCCCCCACGTGTCACAAGCCCGTTCGACGCCCTGGAGGCTACTAACGGGTAGCCCGGCGGGCAAGACGTCCGCACACCCGGTTTGCGGACGCCTCCCGCCCCACGGCACGCCCCGCGCCGCGCCGTACGGCGCGACTACGTCGACGACTTCGGCTTCTTCTCCCGCGGCCAGACGCTGTACGACCAGGACCAGATGGTGTCGATCACCCAGATGGTCAGCCAGATCCGGCCGACCCAGACCAGCGGTCCGCGCTGGTCGTCGGGCACGCCGCCGTCCGTGATCTGCCAGATGAGCCAGCTGGAGTCCAGGGCCCAGAGGACCAGTTGACCCAGCGCGAACGCGGCCGTGTGGAGGTACCAGTCCCGCCGCTCCTTGCGGGCGTGCGCCTTCGGCCCGAGGACCGTCTCCGCCGCCGGCCGCGCCGCTTCCCGCTCGCTCATGTCCGCCCCCGTGTCCGTGTCCGTGTCCGTGTCGATGTCCATGTCGATGTCCTCCCGGTCCTCTCCCCCGTCGCCGGGCCGCGGTCCGGACTCCGTCCCCTGCTGCGCCAGGCCCAGGGTGCGGACCGCGTACGGCACCACGAGCGCCCCCAGGACCGAGGTGGCCGCGGCCGCCGCGCAGGCGGCGACCCAGCCGGCCTCCTCGTAGAGCAGGCCCATCACCAGTGGGCCGACCACCACACCGGCCAGGCGGGCGCTCTCGTACAGGCCCATGGCCCGACCGATCCGCCCTCCGGAGGCGGCGGCCACGGTCGCCTGTTCCACCGGGACCTGCGCGGCGAAGCAGGCGGCGGCCACGGTCCACAGGACGGCGATGGCCGGCGGCGTGGAGACCACCGCGAGCCCCGCGGCGAACAACGCGCTCGCCGCGAACGAGGCGACCATGGTCGGCGTACGGCCCAGCCGGTCGGTGAGGCGGTGCGCGTGCGCCGGCAGCAGGACGAACACCACGAAGCCGGGGGCGAAGACCAGCGCGATCCCGTTCGGGGACAGCCCGAGGTCCGCCTGCAGCCGGAGCAGCAGGAGCATCCACAGCCCCGCCTCGGCCGCGGCCGTCACCGCGGACACCACCATCAGCGGCAGCAGCCGGCGCTCCGCCGCACCCCGCCGCTCCCGGCGCTCGGTCACGGCGCGGGCCCGCTCCTGGCGGGGCCCGCGCAACAGCGAGCCCGCGGCCACCGCGCAGGCGGCGCTGCCCAGCCAGAACAGCAGCGGATAGCCGCCGCGTTCCAGCAGGGAGAACGCCACCAGGTAGCCGACGAAGGCACCCTGGCCCTCCGCCGACAGCAACCTGCCGTACGCCGAGGTGCCGTCGCCGTCCTGCGCCCGCTGCCCGGTCCAGGCCCGCAGGGCGACCCAGAACAGGGCGCCTCCGGCGCCGCCCAAGCCCGCCGCGACGAAGGCCACCACCAGCGTGTCGGCGAGCGCGTAGCCCGCGAACGACAGGGCGTACAGACCCGCACCGGCCGCGGCCACCCGCCGCTGGTCGAAGCGGTCGGCCAGCTCCCCGGCCAGCGGGCGCACGAGCAGCGACAGCACCGCCTCGAAGGCGATCAGCGCGCCGACCGCGGAGGCCCCGGCGCTCAGCGTCGAGCCCGCCCACAACGGCAGCAGGAAATCGAGCACCTCCGCCGGGGCGCTGGCGAACAGCGCCGCCGACAGGACCCGGCGCCCGGCCGGATCCGTGGGCGCCCGCGTCCCGGCGCTCACGCTTCGACCGCCGGTCGGCAGCACCCGGCCCCTGCCGCGCCGGATCGGGTGGGAGCGGGCCCCGGGACGGAGTCCTCTAACGCCATGTGCTTCGTCCTCGTCTCGCCGTCGTCTTCTCGCCGTCGACTTCTCGCCGTCGTCGTTTCCGCGCCGTCCGTAAGACGCCGCCGGACCCGCCGGGGTTGTCAACTCGCCGATACCACTGCCGCCGCGCGGTCGCGGGCCCCGATGTCGTCCATCCGTAGGACACGCCCGGCGCGCTGCCGACCGCCCGGGCCCGTACGGGCCGCATCGCTGTGGGTACGGTGTTGTCCCTGTTCGCCCTGCGGGACGACCGGGCTACCAATCAGTAAACAAGGGGACAACTCCGCTCACGACCGCAAAGAAACCGTGGACCGTTCGTAGGGACTCGACAAAGAATCACCCGGGGCCGCTAACCGGGGGGACAGAGACCTTGGCTACATGACGGGGTTACTGTGCAGTCGGGGATCCCCCTGACCTGGGGCGCCACAAGGGTTCTCCGGCGGATCGACCCTCGCATCACACTCTGTGTGGGCAAGGTCACCACCGGGGAAGGGTCGAAAGGCCGTGTGGGCTGTCCCTAAACTCAGCTTGTTTCAAGGAGGGAGCCATCGTGCGCAAGGTGCTCATCGCCAACCGTGGCGAAATCGCTGTCCGCGTTGCTCGGGCCTGCCGGGACGCCGGGATCGGAAGCGTAGCCGTCTACGCCGATCCGGACCGGGACGCTCTGCACGTCCGCGCGGCCGACGAAGCTTTCGCGTTGGGCGGTGACACCCCGGCCGCCAGCTACCTGGACATCTCCAAGGTCCTCCAGGCCGCAGCCGACTCCGGTGCGGACGCCATCCATCCCGGATACGGCTTCCTCTCCGAGAACGCCGACTTCGCCCAGGCCGTGATCGACGCCGGTCTGACCTGGATCGGTCCGCCGCCGCAGGCCATCCGTGACCTCGGCGACAAGGTGGCCGCCCGTCACATCGCCCAGCGCGCCGGGGCGCCGCTGGTCGCCGGTACGCCGGACCCGGTTTCCGGATCCGAGGAGGTCGTCGCCTTCGCCAAGGAGCACGGCCTGCCGATCGCCATCAAGGCGGCCTTCGGTGGTGGCGGTCGCGGCCTGAAGGTCGCCCGCACCCTCGAAGAGGTGCCGGAGCTCTACGAATCCGCCGTCCGTGAGGCCGTCGCCGCCTTCGGCCGCGGCGAGTGCTTCGTCGAGCGCTACCTCGACAAGCCGCGCCACGTCGAGACCCAGTGCCTGGCCGACTCGCACGGCAACGTCGTCGTCGTGTCGACCCGTGACTGCTCCCTCCAGCGCCGCCACCAGAAGCTCGTGGAGGAGGCCCCCGCGCCGTTCCTGAGCGAGGCTCAGAACGCGGAGCTGTACGCCGCCTCCAAGGCCATCCTGAAGGAAGCCGGCTACGTCGGCGCCGGCACCGTCGAGTTCCTCGTCTCCGCCGACGGCCTGATCTCCTTCCTGGAGGTCAACACCCGCCTCCAGGTCGAGCACCCGGTCACCGAAGAGGTCTCCGGCATCGACCTGGTCCGCGAGATGTTCCGCATCGCCGACGGCGAGGAGCTCGGCTACGGCGACCCGGTCCTGCGCGGTCACTCCATCGAGTTCCGCATCAACGGCGAGGACCCGGGCCGCGGCTTCCTCCCGGCGCCCGGCACGGTGACGAAGTTCGCCGCGCCGTCGGGCCCGGGCGTCCGCCTCGACGCGGGCGTCGAGTCCGGCTCCGTGATCGGCCCGGCCTGGGACTCGCTCCTGGCCAAGCTGATCGTCACCGGTGCCACCCGCGAGCAGGCCCTGCAGCGCGCCGCCCGCGCGCTCGCCGAGTTCGAGGTCGAGGGCATGGCCACGGCCATCCCCTTCCACCGTGCGGTCGTCGCCGACCCGGCGTTCGCCCCCACCGACGGCAGCCCCTTCACCGTCTTCACCCGGTGGATCGAGACCGAGTTCGTCAACGAGATCCCGGCGTTCACGGCTCCGGCCGCGGACGACACCGAGGACGAGCCGGGCCGCGAGACGGTGGTCGTCGAGGTCGGCGGCAAGCGCCTCGAAGTCTCGCTCCCGTCGTCCCTCGGCATGACCCTGGCCCGCACGGCCGCCGCCGGTGGCGCGAAGCCGAAGCGCCGCGCGGCCAAGAAGTCCGGCCCGGCCGCCTCCGGCGACACCCTCGCCTCCCCGATGCAGGGCACGATCGTCAAGGTCGCGGTCGAGGAGGGCCAGCAGGTCAACGAGGGCGACCTGGTCGTCGTACTCGAAGCCATGAAGATGGAGCAGCCGCTGAACGCGCACCGCTCCGGCACCGTCGTCGGCCTCAGCGCCGAGGTCGGCGGGTCCGTCACCTCGGGCGCCACGATCTGCGAGATCAAGGACTGACGTCCCGCAACACCTCGAATGCCGGCGGGGCTGAACCCTTCAGCCCCGCCGGCATTTTGAGGCGCGGAGTCCTGGGCGGAGCCCCGGCACACGGCCCCCGGGGCTAGCGGCGGCGCATGTCGGCCACGCGTGCCCGCTCCGCCTGCGGCTCCAGCATCCCGCCGGCCGCACTGCGCAGCTGCGCCGTCGGCCCGCCCCGCCGCTGCACCGGCAACGGCGACTCGCGGCGGGGCCGCCGCCCCTGCATCCCGTCCATGCCGCCGGAGGCCACGGCCCCGCCGGCCACGGTGATCTGCACGCCCTGGTCCGCCAGCGCCTGCAGCTCCGTACCCGCCCGGTCGTCGTGCGGCGGCGGCTCGTCCGTCACCAGCCGCGTCATCACGTCGGTGGGCACGGTCTGGAACATGGTGTCGGTACCGAGCTTCGTGTGGTCGGCCAGCACCACCACCTCCGCCGCCGCCTGCACCAGCGCCCGGTCCACGCTGGCGGACAGCATGTTGGACGTGGACAGCCCGCGCTCGGCGGTCAGACCGCTGCCCGACAGGAAGGCCCGCGAGACCCGCAGCCCTTGGAGGGACTGTTCGGCTCCGCTGCCCACGAGGGCGTAGTTGGACCCGCGCAGGGTGCCGCCGGTCATGACCACCTCCACCCGGTTCGCGTGGGCCAGGGCCTGGGCGACGAGCAGCGAGTTGGTGACGACGGTCAGGCCGGGCACGCGGGCGAGCCGGCGGGCCAGCTCCTGGGTCGTGGTGCCCGCGCCGACGACGACGGCCTCGCCCTCTTCGACGAGGGAGGCCGCGACATCGGCAATGGCGGTCTTCTCCGCCGTCGCGAGATGGGACTTTTGCGGAAAGCCGGACTCCCGCGTGAAACCGCCCGGCAAGACCGCACCGCCGTGTCGGCGGTCGAGGAGTCCTTCTGCCTCCAGTGCCCGCACGTCCCGCCGTACGGTCACTTCGGAGGTCTGGACGACGCGGGCGAGCTCCCGGAGCGATACCGCTCCGTTGGCCCGCACCATTTCGAGGATCAATTGGCGACGTTCTGCAGCGAACACGAAACTGACAGTAACGCCAACGACCGTCTGCTTTCAGCTCTTTACGCCGGAATACCGAAGTTGTCCATAAGGTGGGGCGGCTAGTGGTATACGCGGCCCGAGAGTTGCGTGAACATCTCGCCACGAAACCGCGCCCCGCCCCAAACCCCTTATGGCGTGCGGCGGTTAGCGGGGCTCACGCCTCGCCCGCGGCCTTCCGCGTGTGCAGCTGGCGGGCCACCTCGGCGATCGAGCCCGAGAGCGAGGGGTACACGGTGAACGCTTTTGCGATCTGCTCGACCGTCAGATTGTTGTCGACGGCGATCGAGATGGGGTGGATCAGCTCGCTCGCACGCGGGGAGACGACTACGCCGCCGACGACGATGCCGGTGCCCGGACGGCAGAACAGCTTCACGAAGCCGTCCCGGATGCCCTGCATCTTGGCGCGCGGGTTGCGCAGCAGCGGGAGCTTCACCACGCGGGCGTCGATCTTGCCGGCGTCCACGTCCGCCTGGGTGTAGCCGACGGTGGCGATCTCGGGGTCGGTGAAGACGTTCGAGGAGACCGTCTTGAGGTTCAGCGGGGCCACCGCGTCACCGAGGAAGTGGTACATCGCGATGCGACCCTGCATCGCCGCGACCGACGCGAGCGCGAAGACGCCCGTGACGTCACCGGCGGCGTACACGCCGGGCGCGGAGGTGCGCGAGACCTTGTCGGTCCAGATGTGCCCGGAGTCCTTGAGCCGGACCCCGGACTCCTCCAGGTTCATGTTCTTGGTGTTGGGGATGGCGCCGACCGCCATCAGGCAGTGCGTACCGGTCAGCACGCGGCCGTCGGAGAGGGTGACCTCGACCCGGTCGCCCACCCGCTTGGCGGATTCGGCGCGCGAGCGCCCGACGACGTTCATGCCGCGGCGCCGGAAGACGTCCTCCAGCACGGCGGCGGCGTCCGGGTCCTCGCCGGGCAGCACGCGGTCGCGGGAGGACACGAGGGTCACCCGGGAGCCGAGGGCCTGGTACGCGCCGGCGAACTCGGCGCCGGTCACGCCGGAGCCGACCACGATGAGCTCCTCGGGGAGCTCGTCGAGGTCGTAGACCTGGGTCCAGTTCAGGATCCGCTCGCCGTCGGGCATGGCGTCGGGGATCTCGCGGGGGGTGCCGCCGGTCGCGATCAGCACCGCGTCCGCGGTCAGGATCGTCTCGGACCCGTCGGCGGCGGTGACGATGACGTCCCGGGTGCCGTCGATGCCCTGCGGTCCGCCGAGCTTGCCGCGGCCGCGCACCACGCGGGCGCCGGCCCGGGTGACGGAGGCGGTGATGTCGTGCGACTGGGCGAGCGCGAGGCGCTTGACGCGCCGGTTCACCTTGCCGAGGTCCACGCCGACGACGCGCGCGGCCTGCTCGATGTGCGGGGTGTCGTCCGCGACGACGATGCCGAGCTCCTCGTACGAGGAGTCGAAGGTCGTCATCACCTCTGCGGTCGCGATCAGAGTCTTGGAAGGTACGCAGTCGGTCAGGACCGAAGCCCCACCCAGACCGTCGCAGTCGACGACGGTCACCTCCGCGCCGAGCTGGGCCCCCACCAGGGCTGCCTCATACCCGCCGGGTCCGCCGCCGATGATCACGATCCGGGTCACGAAAAGTCCGCCTCACGTCTACCCGGCCGGCTGCCGCCCCGGCCGGTGTTCCGGGGGGTCTCCCCGGGGGATGCATTCCGTGCTCCATTGTCCCGCACGGTTCAAGGTGCTTCGCGCCCGGTCCCTCCATCCGGGCACGCGTGCACCGGCACCCCTCCCGTACTCTCGACTCCATGTCGCTCTACGCCGCGTACGCCGGCAACCTCGACCCGCGGCTGATGACGCGCCGCGCTCCGCATTCGCCGCTGCGCGGCACGGGCTGGATCAACGACTGGCGGCTGACCTTCGGCGGCGAGCAGATGGGCTGGGAAGGGGCTCTCGCCACGATCGTCGAAGCCCCGCGCCAGCAGGTCTTCGTCGCCCTGTACGACATCGCGCCGCTGGACGAGGACTCGATGGACCGCTGGGAGGGTGTCGGACTCGACATCTACCGCCGGATGCGGGTGCGCGTGCACACGCTGGACGGCGAGGAGGCGGCCTGGGTGTACGTCCTGAACGGCTACGAGGGCGGTCTGCCCTCGGCCCGCTACCTGGGCGAGATCGCGGATGCCGCCGAGTCCGCGGGCGCTCCCCACGACTACGTGATGGAAATCCGCAAGCGCCCCTGCTGATCCCCACACCCAGCCCCGCCGGCGTTTGAGGCGCGGGGCCCGGGGCGGAGCCCCACACCCAGCCCCGCCGGCGTTTGAGGCGCGGGGCCCCACACCCAGCCCCGCCGGCGTTTGAGGCGCGGGGTCCGGGGCGGAGCCCCGGTCTTTGAGGCCTGCCCCCGCCTGCGGCGCCGCAGGCGGGCCGCGGCCCCCGCCACCCCCGCGGGGACGTTTGGGCGGAAACGACAAGGCAACGATCCGAACACCGTGAGCTGTGCCATCTACGCGCGTAGCCGGAAAGCGGTTACGCTCGTCCGCGTGAACGCATCTGTTACCGACCCCTTCGCCGCCGCCGACGCCGCAGCCGCCCGCCTGCGTGAGCTGACCGGCGTGGACACCCACGATGTCGCCCTCGTCATGGGCTCCGGATGGGCCCCCGCCGCAGAGGCGCTCGGCGCCCCCGAGGCCGAGTTCCTCGTCACCGAGCTGCCCGGCTTCCCGCCCGCCGCCGTCGAGGGCCACGGCGGCAAGATCCGCTCGTACAAGATCGGCGACAAGCGCGCGCTGGTCTTCCTCGGCCGGACCCACTACTACGAGGGCCGCGGCGTCGCCGCCGTCGCCCACGGCGTGCGCACCGCCGTCGCCGCCGGCTGCAAGACCGTCGTGCTGACCAACGGCTGCGGCGGTCTGCGCGAGGGCATGAAGCCCGGCCAGCCCGTCCTGATCAGCGACCACCTCAACCTGACGGCCACCTCGCCGATCGTCGGCGCGAACTTCGTCGACCTCACCGACCTGTACTCGCCGCGCCTGCGCGCGATGTGCAAGGAGATCGACGCGAGCCTCGAAGAGGGCGTCTACGTCCAGTTCCCCGGCCCGCACTACGAGACCCCGGCCGAGATCAACATGATCCGCGTCATGGGCGCCGACCTGGTCGGCATGTCCACCGTCCTGGAGGCCATCGCCGCCCGTGAGGCCGGCGCCGAGGTGCTCGGCATCTCCCTGGTCACCAACCTGGCGGCGGGCCTGTCCGGCGAGCCGCTGAACCACGAAGAGGTCCTCCAGGCCGGCCGTGACTCGGCCGCCCGCATGGGCACGCTGCTGACGCAGGTCCTCGCCCGCATCTGATCGACGTACGAGAGCTAAGGCGGAAGCAGTGCAGGAACAGGCACAGGCACAGGACGACCTGATCATCCGGGCGCAGGCCTGGCTGGCCGAGGACCCGGACCCGGAGACGGCCGCGGAACTGTCCGCGCTCATCGAGGCCGGCGACACCGCGGAGCTCGCGGACCGTTTCTCGGGCACCCTGCAGTTCGGCACCGCCGGACTGCGCGGTGAGATCGGCGCCGGCCCGATGCGGATGAACCGCGGCGTGGTCATCCGGGCCGCGGCGGGCCTCGCGGCCTACCTGAAGGCCCAGGGCCACGACGGCGGCCTGGTCGTCGTCGGCTACGACGCCCGCTACAAGTCGGCGGACTTCGCCCGCGACACCGCGGCCGTCATGACCGGCGCCGGGCTGCGCGCGGCCCTCCTGCCCCGCCCGCTGCCGACGCCCGTCCTCGCGTACGCGATAAGGCACCTCGGCGCCGTCGCCGGCGTCGAGGTGACCGCGAGCCACAACCCGCCCCGGGACAACGGCTACAAGGTCTACCTCGGCGACGGCTCGCAGATCGTCTCCCCGGCCGACACCGAGATCGCGGCGCAGATCGCGGCGGTCGAGAAGCTGGCCGACGTACCGCGCCCGGAGTCCGGCTGGCAGGAGCTCGGCGACGAGGTCCTGGAGGCGTACCTGGCGCGCACGGACGCCGTCCTGACCCCCGGCTCCCCCCGGGGCGTGCGGACCGTCTACACGGCCATGCACGGCGTCGGCAAGGACGTCGTCATGGCGGCCTTCGCCCGGCACGGCTTCCCGGAGCCGGTGCTCGTCGCCGAGCAGGCCGAGCCCGACCCGGCCTTCCCGACGGTGGCGTTCCCGAACCCGGAGGAGCCGGGCGCGATGGACCTGGCCTTCGCGAAGGCCGCCGAGGTCCAGCCCGACATCGTGATCGCCAACGACCCCGACGCGGACCGCTGCGCCGTGGCCGTGCCCACCGCGGACGGGTGGCGGATGCTGCGCGGCGACGAGGTCGGCGCGCTGCTGGCGGCCCACCTGGTCCACAAGGGTGCTCGCGGCGTCTTCGCCGAGTCCATCGTCTCCTCCAGCCTCCTGGGCCGGATCGCGGAGGCGGCGGGCGTCGGCTACGAGGAGACCCTCACCGGCTTCAAGTGGATCGCCCGCGTCGAGGGCCTGCGCTACGGCTACGAGGAGGCGCTCGGCTACTGCGTGGACCCCGAGGGCGTCCGCGACAAGGACGGCGTCACCGCCGCCCTGCTGGTGGCGGAGCTGGCCTCGGTGCTCAAGGAGCAGGGCCGCACCCTGACCGACCTGCTGGACGACCTGGCGATGGCCCACGGCCTGCACGCCACGGACCAGCTGTCGGTGCGCGTCTCGGACCTGTCGATCATCGCCGACGCGATGGCGGCGCTGCGCGCGCAGCCACCGGTGTCGCTGGCGGGTCTGCGGGTGGTCTCGGCGGAGGACCTGTCCAAGGGCACGGAGAGCCTCCCGCCCACGGACGGCCTGCGCTACTACCTGGACGGCGAGTACAAGGCCCGGGTCATCGCCCGCCCGTCGGGTACCGAGCCGAAGCTGAAGTGCTACCTGGAGGTCGTGGTCCCGGTGGCCGAGGCCTCCGACCTGGCGGCGGCCCGCGTCCGCGGCCAGGAGGTCCTGGACGCGATCAAGAAGGACCTCTCCGCGGCCATGGGCATCTGATCCCGCCGGCGCGTCCCGCGCGCCTCGGCCCGGGGGGCCTCACCGGCTTCGCGCCACCGTGCCGGACTCCGTCCGTCGGGCACGGGGCCGGGGCTTAGGCCCCCTGTCCGGCCCGGTCCCGCCCCGTCCGGCGGGACCGGGCCTCTTACTTGCTCCCCCCTCGGCCCCTTGAGCTCCGGCTCGGGGGCCGTCGGCGTTCTCGGACGGCCCCAGCGGGACGGAACGTCGGCCGCACCGCGCAGAAGTGCCTGGCCTCCCCGCGACCGGGACCGGCGCAACGCCTCTGCCGCGACCAGGGCGGTCCGCACACAGGCCGAAAGCCGACGCAACGGCGCGAAGCCTCCCCCGCGACCGGGGCCGACCGCACGCCGGTCGGAGGCCGGCGCAGCCGCGCGAGCGGGGCGTCGAGGGGAGTGCGGGGCGTCGAGGAGGGGTGCGGGGCGTCGAGAGGTGTGCCGGGCGTCAGGAAGGAGTGGGCGTCGGGCGGACCAGTTCGCCCAGCGTCGGCACCGACTCCGGCCGCGAACGGACCGCCTCCGTGCACTCCCACGCCCGCGGCGGATCCACGTCCGGCCCGCCCAGGATCACCGGGCCCGGGGTCGCCTTCAGGGCCTCGCTGCCCGCGAGCGTGCACACGATCTGCGAGAGCGCCACCGGCGGCAGGTCCTCCGGTTTGCGGCTGAGCCGCACCGTGCCCGCCGGATCGCCCGCCCTCGGCACTCCCGCGGACAGCCCGATCGGGACCTCGCTCGTGAAGCCGGCGTCCCGCTCCTCCGTGCTCGGCGTCCGCTCCAGCGCTTCCAGCAGCCCCTGCGCGACCAGCGCCAGGGGGTCCCGTACGGGCTTCTTCTCGGGCACCGGAACCACTCGCTCCACGCCCACCAGCTGCGATCCGCAAACCAGTTCCACGGTGGCCCGGAAGCCCTGTACCCCGCTCGGCTGCTCCTGCGTGTCGCACGACACCCGCGACGGTGCCGGGCCCACGTCCACCGGCACGGTCGTCGCCCTGATCCCACACGCCGACGTCGCGAGCAACAGGACCGCGACCACCGGCAGCGCCCTACGCATCCTCGTCACCCGCGATCACCTTTCCCACGTCCACCGGCAGCCGCAGCGTGAACAGCGCCCCGCCGCCCGCCACGTTGGCGGCCGTGATGTCGCCGCCGTGGATGTGCGCGTTCTCCATGGCGATCGACAGGCCGAGCCCGCTGCCGTCCGACTTCGGCCGCGACGCGCTCGCCTTGTAGAAGCGGTCGAAGACGTGCGGCAGGACCTCCTCGGGGATGCCCGGACCGTTGTCCTGCACCGCGATCACCAGCCACTCCCCCTCCACCGTCACCGACACCCGTACCGGCGAGCCGCCGTGCTTGAGGGCGTTGCCGATCAGGTTGGCGAGGATGACGTCGAGGCGGCGCGGGTCGAGGCGGACCACGATGCCCCGCTCGGCGTCGAGTTCGACCGCATCGAGCCAGGCCCGGGCGTCGATGCAGGCCGTGACCTGGTCGGCGACGTTCACGTCGTCCAGCACCAGCCTGGCCGTACCCGCGTCGAAGCGGGTGACTTCCATCAGGTTCTCCACCAGATCGTTGAGGCGGCGCGTCTCGCTGACGACGAGGGCCACGGCCGGTGCGATCATCGGATCGAGGTCGTCGACCTCTTCCTCCAGCACCTCGGCCACCGCCGTCAGCGCGGTCAGCGGCGTCCGCAGCTCGTGCGACATGTCGGCGACGAAGCGCCGGCTCGACTCCTCCCGCGCGCTCATGTCGGCGACCTTCTTCTCCAGCGCTTCGGCCGTCTTGTTGAAGGTGTGCGACAGGTCGGCGAGTTCGTCCGTGCCCGACACGTCGAGGCGGTGGTCCAGCTCGCCCTCGCCGAGCCGCCGCGCCGCGTCCCCGAGCCGCTGCACGGGCTTGAGCACGGTACGGGCCGCGGCCTGCGCCAGCAGGGCGGAGCCGAGCAGCGCGAGACCGGTGGCGATGGTCAGCGACCAGCCGAGCGCGTTCAGGTCGTCCCGCTCCTGCGCCAGGGACTTGGACATGTAGCCGGTGAGCCCGCCGCCGACGATCCGCGTCCCGCCGATCAGGTACGGATTGCCGTGCGGCTTCGTCCGCTGCCAGTACACGTGGTACTCGGAGTCGTTCGCGGCGGTGGTCTTCTGCCGGTCGTTGACCGCGTTCTGCAAGGACTTCGGTACGTTGGCCAGCCCGAAGGAGTCGGGCCCCGCCGCGCCGAAGACCTGCCGGTTGTCCTTGCCCACCTGCACCAGCAGCACGCTGTATCCGGGGCTGCTGCCCGCCATCAGTTCGGCGGTGCGCTGCAGCTCCTCGGCGGTGGGGTCGGCGGGCAGCGCGGCGGCACGGTTCTGCATCTCCTGCCGGAAGTCGCCGAGTGCCGCGTCCTGGACGCGGGTGAGGACGGCCTCGCGGTTGAGCCAGTAGGCGATGCCGGAGGCCGAGACGGCGGCCGTGAGCGCGACCAGGGAGAACACCATGAGGAGCCGCAGCCGCAGGCTGGTCCAGCGCCGGCCCGCGAGCAACGCCCGGATCACTGTGGGGAGTCCAGGCGGTAGCCGACGCCCCGGACGGTACGGATCAAGGTCGGCGAGGACGGCACGTCCTCGACCTTGGCGCGCAGCCGCTGCACGCAGGCGTCGACGAGCCGCGAGTCACCGAGGTAGTCGTGCTCCCAGACCAGCCGCAGCAGCTGCTGGCGCGAGAGCGCCTGCCCGGGCCGGCGGCTCAGTTCGAGCAGCAGCCGCAGCTCGGTCGGCGTGAGCTGCAGGTCCTCGCCGTTCTTCGTCACGGTCATGGCGGCCCGGTCGATGACCAGGGAGCCGAAGCTCGCCGAATCGCTCGACTCGCGCTCGCCGCGGCGCAGTACGGCCCGGATCCGGGCGTCGAGGACCCGGCCCTGGACGGGCTTGACCACGTAGTCGTCGGCTCCGGACTCCAAGCCGACGACCACGTCGATGTCATCGCTGCGCGCGGTGAGCAGGATGATCGGCAGCTGGTCGGTGCGGCGGATCCGCCGGCACACCTCGAAGCCGTCGATCCCGGGCAGCATCACGTCCAGCACGATCAGATCCGGCCGCTGCTCGCGCAGCAGTTTCAGGCCGTCCTCGCCCGTCGCCGCAGTGGCCACACGGTGGCCCTGGCGAGACAGGGAGAGTTCGAGGGCCGTGCGGATGGCGTCGTCGTCCTCGATCAGCAACAGGAAAGGCACGGGCTCATTCTGTCCCATCGGCCGTCGGGAGTTCGACCGTCGTGCGACGTGATCCTGTCGGGGCCCTGTCAGAAGTCGCTGTGACACGGCTGTGACAGTCGACGGACACCGCGGTTAAGTCGGCCGGGCAATCTTTTCATCAACGCACGACGGACCGAAGCAGAGACACTCCACGACGGGGGGCGCGAGATGAACACGCTGCACAGCACCACGACCAGCGCGGTCGTCACGCGGCTGCACGATGTGAACCGCCGGGCGGGTGTCCGTACGGTGGCGGTCGCCCGTCCCCGGCCGGCCCACGTCGTAGCCATTGACGCAAACCAGTACCAGGCGGTTCCCGCCGCCGAGCAGGCTCCTTCCTCCACCTCGGAGGCGGAGTTCACGGCGTACGTCCAGGAGCGGCGCGCCGCCCTGTACGCGACGGCCTTCCACCTCACCGGCGACCGGTACGAGGCCGAGGACCTGCTGCAGAGCGCGCTGTTCTCCACCTACCGCGCCTGGGACCGGATCAGCGACAAGGCGGCCGTCGGCGGGTACCTGCGCCGCACGATGACGAACCTGCACATCAGCGCGTGGCGTCGGCGGAAGCTGAACGAGTACCCGACGGAGGAGCTGCCGGAGACGGCCTCCGACACGGACGCGATGCGCGGTACGGAGCTGCGCGCGGTGCTGTGGCAGGCCCTGACCCGGATCCCGGAGCCGCAGCGCACGATGCTGGTGCTCCGCTACTACGAGGGCCGCACGGACCCGGAGATCGCCGAGATCCTCGGCATCAGCGTCGGCACGGTGAAGTCGAGCATCTGGCGCTCGCTGCGCCGCCTGCGGGAGGACGAGGCGCTCAGCTTCGGCCGTGACGAGGCGGAGTCCTTCGAGGAGCTCGTCGCGTAACGCGGCACACACAAAAGCCATCGGGCCAGGGGGCCCGTCCTACGGGGGTGGGACGGGGGTCGCGGGGGGAAAAGGCGGGATCAAGCGGACGGGGGTCCGCCTGATCCCGCCTTTTCGCATGTCCGTGCGCGCGCGGGCTGCACGGACGGCCGGGTCACAGGCGCTTGGCGCTGCGCAGGGCGGCGGCGTAGTAGCCGTTGCCGTCGAGTCGGGAGGCGCCGCCCTTGTCGCCGATGGTGGGGCCGTTGGCCTCTTCACGGCTCGATATGAAGATCTTGTGCCCCTCGGTGTCGTTGCCGAGGTACATGCCGGTGTGGTCCAGACGGTCGCCGGTGCGCGCGTCGAGCTTGAAGAACACCAGGTCGCCCGGCTGGAGGACGTCGACGGAGGCCGGCCGGTCCTGCGGGCCGACGCCCTTGAGGGGCAGGATGTCCACGCCGGTCTTCGAGCGGGCCATTCCGTTGGCGGTGCGCGGCAGTCCGTTGCCGCCGGTGTCGGAGGCCATGAGGGGGAAGCGGCCGCGGTAGCCGAAGACCGTGCGGATGAATCCGGAGCAGTCCAGGGCCCGGTGCTTGACCTTCTCCGGTGTTTCCGTGGTGCCGTTGCGGAAGGTGTACGGGATGCCGAGGTAGTCGTAGAAGTCCGACTGCTCCAGGCGGAGGTCGTTGCCCACGGAGCCCTTCGGGTTGAGCGGCCCGAAAGCCGCGTCGCCAGCGTACTGGACGCCGGCCGCGTCCTTCTTGACCGGTGCCTGGTCCCCGTACTGGAAGGCGATGGCGAAGAGGTCGTCCTCCTCGCTCCCGTGGTACTTCTTGAACCAGTCCTGGAACCACTGCTCGCGTTCCGCGCCGTTGCGCCAGCTCTCCGGCAGCAGGCGGACCCAGTCGTCGGTGACGACGCGGGTCTTGGTGGTGGCCGGCTCGGTGAAGGTACGGCTCTTGCCGGTGAGCGACGCGGTGCGCGCGCCGTCCGTGAAGGTGGCGAGGACGGCGCCGTCGGCGCCCCGCAGGACCGAGCGCTGCGGGTTCTTCAGCCGCTCCCACTTCTGGGCGCCCTGCTGGGCGCCGGCCTGTTGCGCCTGGTCGGTGACGCGCAGCACGGCGGGGGCCTTGGCCTGCTCCTCCTTGCGCAACTCGTAGGTGAAGTACGCGCTGCCGGCCAGCAGGATCCCCACGACGGCGGCGTGCAGGACGGGGTGGGTGCGGCGGGCGGGCTTGGCGGTCATCGGTGCGCTCCGGGCGGTGCGGGTGGTCGGGCTGGCGTCGGTCAGGCGTGCGGCATGAAGCCGAGCAGGATGCCCGAGGTCAGGACGACGTACGTCATGAGGGTCGCGGAGCCGGTGGCGAGCAGCGTGGCGCCCTTGGGCTGGCGGACGAGCTGATAGGCGATCAGTCCGGGGACGATGAAGCCGAGGGTCTGGTTCGCGTACAGCAGGGGGAACTTCATCTGGAGCACGATCACGACCGTGGCCTGGAGGAGCACTCCGATGAGGACGACGGCCGCGAACAGGCGCTTGCCGTAGAGGATGACGAACTTCTGGGTGACGAGGGTGAGCGCGTACGTCAGGGCGGTGATGCCGACGACGAGCGCGGCGCGCTGCAGGTCCTCGATGAGGGTGAGCGCGAGCCAGCCGGGGGTGATCATGCCGCCGGGCGAGAGGTTCGTCGTCAGGTAGCACAGCAGGGAGAACAGCAGGCCCAGCGCGATGCCGATCGCGGCGATCTCGGGGGTGAGGACTGCGGGGATCAACGGGGGTCTCCTGGGCTCTGCCACTGCGGGTTCGGGTGGGGCTCGTACGGGCGGGGCGGCCAGGGCTCCCCGTACTGCTGCTGCGGGTAGGGGCCCTGGTGCCACTGCCCGTCCGGCTGCGGCGGGTGGACGTACTGCCGCGGCACGGGGGGCTGCGCGAACCGGGCTTCCTGGGCGGCGCTGAGGTCGGCGTACGGGTCGAGGTGCGGTACGTACAGCGGTGCCACGGGGGCGGCCTGCCGGGGTACGGGGGGCTCGCGGTCCGGGGCCGCCGCGGACGGTTCCTCCCGGTCGGGCTCGTCCTCGAAGCCGGGGAGTTCCGCCAGGTGTTCCAGGAGGATCTCGCCCTGGCCGTGGATGTTGCCGATGGCGACCAGGGAGGAGCTCTCGCCCAGGTGGCCGAGCAGCTCGTTCATGAACTCCTCGCCGTCGCGCTGGTCGCCGCCGAGGTCGACGGCGCGCCCGCGCCACTCGGCCGGGATCGCGTCGATGGCGCTCTTGGCCGGGTGCCCGATCACGAAGACCTTGTCGGGCATCAGGTCCGGGACGATCGCGCCCATCTGGCCGTTGCGCTCGACGCGGTCCGGGCGGCAGTTGATCACGACGTTGAGGGGGCGGTCGACGGCGCCGAGGTCGAGGAGCTGGTTGATGTTCATCAGCGTCGACTCGGGGTCGTTGGCGGCGAAGACGTTGGCGAAGCGGACCCGCTTGCCGCCGGGGGCCACGTACCGCTCGACGGAGAGCACGCCGGGGTCCGGCGGGGCGTCGTACATCCCCTGGAGGGCGGTCTCGCGGTCGACGCCGAGGAGCTCGGCGACGGTGAGCGCGATGGCGACGTTCTCCTTGAAGGTGAACCAGCTGAAGCCGCGCAGCTCGTCGTCGCTGACCGTGTCGGGGTCGGCGTAGACGAGCGTGCAGTTGCGCGCGTCGGCCTCCTCCTGGAGGACGTGGAAGCGCTCCTTCTCGGCGGTGACGCAGATCCCGCCGTGCGGCATCGAGCGCGACAGGGAGCGCGCGATGTCGTCGAGGGTGGGTCCCATCTCGGCGACGTGGTCCTCGCGGACGTTGCACAGGACGCCGATGGTCGACTGGATCAGCTTCGACTGGTTGATCTCCTGGAGCGCGGGCATGACCGCCATGCACTCCATGACCAGTGCGTGCGGCTGGTAGGCCGCGGCGCGCCGGACGATGCCGATCTGTTCGACGACGTTGGCGATGCCGAACTTCCGGTAGACGGGCTCCTCGGTGGCGTCCGGGTGGATGAAGCGGGCCGCGGTGCCGGTGGTCTTGGCGACCGTCAGCAGCCCGCCGCCGCGCAGGGCGCCCGCGCACAGCCGGGTGATGGAGCTCTTGCCGCGGATGCCGTTGACCAGCACCCGGTTCGGTATCTGCGCGAGGTTGGCGTAGTGCCGGCGCTGCTCGACGACGCCCGCGACGAGCATGACCAGGCAGCAGAAGAGCAGCACGCAGTAGAGGAAGAGCACGGGGGATCAGTTCCTTCCGGCCGGGGTGGCGCGGCCGGGCGTCCGGCCGGTGGTGCCGCCGGCGGCGTCCCGCTTGCGCTGCTCCAGCAGCTGCAGGCGGATGACTTCGAGGCTGCGGGTGACGGCGCCGACCTCGTCGTGGTGGGTCGGGTAGACGACGGTGCGGCGGTCGCCGTCGGCCAGGGCCTCCGCACGTCGGGCGAGGTCGCGCAGCGGCCGCACCACGATGATGTGGATCCAGCCGAGGCAGGCCACGGCGCCCGTGAGGCCGAGCAGTCCGGCCAGGACGGTGCGGTTCTGGGTGGTGTACGCGGGGATCTCCAGGCCCTTGGCCGGCTGCCAGGTGACGACGGTCCACTCCAGGGGCTGGGCCACGCCGCCGCCGGTCATCGGCGCCGCGGCGGCGATGGAGACGCCGCCGTCGCGGAGCAGGGCGCTCTTGGCGCGCGGTCCCTTGTCCGTCTTCTCCTCGGCGGCGCCCTTGCCGTCCGCGCCGCTCTTGTCGTTGGCGGAGCGCACCAGGGCGTCGAGCCCCGCGTCCGAGAGCGACGTGAAGGCCCGGTAGCCGTTGTTGCCGCCGATCACCCGGTGCTCCGCGTCGACGACGCGGACCTCGCCCAGGCCGGGCCGCTTGAGCAGGGCGTTGAGGAAGTCGATGCGCAGCTCGCCGACGACGGCGGCGCCGGCCAGGCCGGGAGCCTCGGCGTACTCGGTGATGACCGGCCGGTTGCCGCTGTCGACCAGGGTCACGGGCTGCTTCGAGGGGCCCTTGCCGGCGGGGTGGTGGGGCGTGCCGCCGGCGCGGGCCAGGACGGTGCCGTCGGCGCTCAGGACGTAGAGGGATTCGTAGCGTCCGTGCTGGGTCCGGGTGCGTTCCAGCAGCTTGGTCAGCTCGGCGGGCGTGGTCCCGTCGCTGATGACCGAGGCGACGGAGGTGAGGTCGGCGTGTCCTTCGTTGAGGGCGCGGCGTACCCGGTCGGCCAGGGTGTCGGTGCGTTCGCGCTGGTCCTCGACGACCGTCTTGGGCACGGCGACGGAGGCGCCCGCGCGGTTGAGCGTCAGCAGGAGCGGTGCCGACCACACCAGGAGCAGGATCCCGCACACCCCGAGGAGGGCGCGGGTCCCGATCCGGGCGCGGCGGCCCCGGCGGGGGCCGCCGGTTTCCGCTGCGGGCTCGCCGAGGAGCTGCCGGCGCAGCCGGTCGAGGGCGGCGCCGATGCGGGCGGCCTCGCCGTACTTCGGCACGGTGACCGGTCGGTGCAGGTCGCCGCGGCCGATCCGGCGGCTCTCCAGGAACAGCCGGAGCAGCGGGCGCTGCACGGTGGTCACGAGCAGGGCCACGGCCAGTGCTCCGAGCACCAGCAGGGCGGCGGACGCGGCGATCCAGAAGAAGGAGTCGACGGCGGCGGAGCGTTCCTCGGCGACGCCGACGAAGGAGACGACGGTGAGGCCGAGGGCGGACGCGTCGGTGCCCACGCCGGGCTGCGAACCGGTGAGCTTCGCGTAGCCGGCCACGGAGCGGTGACCGTCCTTGGAGTCCCCGAGCAGGCTGCCGCTGACGCCCGCGAAGCCGCCGGAGCCGGGCTCCTTGGCCTGGAGGGGGTGCTGCCCGGCCTTCTGGGCGACGGTCTTCGCGAACTTCCCGAGCTGCTTCTTCTCCTGCGCGGAACCGCCGATGCCGTCGCTGCCGAGGACCTGGCCGGAGGAGTCGAGGACGGCGATGGCGCGGGACCGGCCCAGGCTGATGCCCGGGACCTTCAGGCTGCTGGAGGCGACCAGGAGCTGCTGGGGGCGGTCGGGCCAGGACAGCAGGGCGAGGGTGAGCAGGCGGGTCTCGCCGTTCTCCAGCCGGACCATGCGGGGGGCGAGGCCGTTCTCCCCGTCGAGCGCGGTCAGGTCGAGGGCGGTCAGCGGGAGGTTCTCGCCGCGCTGCGCCTCCAGACGGCCCGACTTGATCTCGATCACGGCCGTGCCGCGCCACTTCTGGTAGACGCTGCCGAGCTTGTCGAGCACGGAGTCGGGCGAGACCGGTTCGCCGGAGCTGAACAGGGAGGCGGTCCTGCCGATGTCCGTGATGCTCTCGTCCAGGGAGGCGCGCAGGGCGATGGCGCCGTCCTCCGCGAAGTACTGCTGGGAGGTGAGGACCGCCGGCGGTACGGGCTCCCGGCCCACGTGTCCGAGTTGGAACGCGGTGAGGGCGGCGAGGGCCAGCAGCAGGGCGGACAGGGCGGCGATGGGCGGACGGATGCCGCCCAGCAGCGACATGTCAGCCCGAAGGCGGGTCCGGTGCCGCCTCGATCGCGACGCGGCCAACGCGGGCTCCTCTTCGTTCTGTCCTGGAGCCGGTGCGGCCTAGGGAGTGTGATGATCTGGGCTTGCGGGGCGCGCGGGGACTGCCGTGCGGGCCTCGGTGCGTCCGGGTCAGCGTGGGCCGGTCGGTCGGCGGGGCCCGGTGGCGGGCGAGCCGGTACGAAGAGCGGAGGGGCGAGAAGCGGAGCGCATCACTCCGTTATTTTCGTATGACTATGAGCGCTCCACTGACCAGGCGAATAACGATTGCGATTCTGTGCGGCGCCTTCATTGCCCTTTGTGCCGGTTTGACGCTTTGGGTCGCGAACTCGGGAAGCGCACCGCCGGCCCGCCCGACCGGCCCCGCTCCCCAGCGCTCCGCCGACATCGACCTGGAGCAGCGGATCGCCCGCTTCACCGCCGGCTTCAGCGAGCGCGGCGGCTACCGCACCCCCACGGACCAGGAACGACTCGCGTTCACCAGGGCGTTCGCCCACCTGCTCGACGGCGATCCGGAAGCGGCCCGGACCGGCCTGTCCGAGATCGACTTCACCCTCCGCACCGTCACGGACGCCGCCAGCGGACGCCGGTACACCGAGGTGGCGGACGGGGTGAGTGAATCGGGCCACACCAGCCGCGGCTGGGGCCGGGTGTACGTCGATCTCGACCTGCCCGCACGCTGGTCGGTCCAGGTCCCCCACCCCGTCGCCGACGCCCGCACCGAGCTCCTGGGGGCACGGGTGCTGCGCGGCGCACCGGGCGGGGTGCTGGTGCTCGCGGGCGCCCACCGCGATGCGGGCGAGGGCGGGGCGGCGGACGTGGCACACCGCGACGACTCGGTCTTCCACGGCGTGGTGGAGGAGCTGGCGCGGCGGAACCTACCGGGGGTCCAGCTGCACGGGTTCGCCGACGAGTCGTTCCGCGGGCGCGACGCGGTGGTCTCCACGGGCGCCGGCGACAGCGCCGTGGCGGACGCGGAACGGCTGACCGCCGCACTGCGGCGCGACGGGCTGGAGGTCTGCACGGCGTACTCCGCGCGCTGCAAGCTCGCCGGCCGGGAGAACGAACAGGGCCGGACCGCCGCCGACCGGCAGTCCCGCTTCCTCCACGTCGAGCTGAACAAGACGCTCCGCGGCGACGACCACGGCCTCGACCGTGCCGCCGCCGCGATCACCACCCTGACGGACCGCTGGTCCCGCCGCTGAGGGGTTCCCGGCGGCTACGCCGGGGTCGCCGTGCGGTGGCGGCCCGCCGCGGCCGCAGCCAGGCGGCCGAGGGCCTCGTCGCCCGCGCAGGCGTGCGCGCCCAGGGCGACGTGGCGGGCCACGATGCCGCGTTCGGCGCGCATCAGCCGCAGGCCCCTGCGCAGCAGGAACGGCACCGACTTGCGGCCTTCCCGCAGGTCGCGAACCAGCCGGCGGCGGAAGGTCGTCGAGGGGCGCCCCCGCAGGCAGATGGCGTCCGCGAGGAGGCCGAGCTGCTGGCAGCGGGCGACCACGTCGGCGGCGAAGATGCCCTCCGCGATGAACAGCGGGGTGCGGGCGATGTCGAGGCTCTCGGTGCCCGTGCGGGAGCTCGTCGCGATGTCGTAGACGGGAACGTCGGTCCGCCCCGCCGCGCACAGTTCGGCGATCGCGGCGACCGCCGCGTCCGCGTCCCAGGACAGCGGGGAGTCCCAGTCGATGTCGGAGCTGCCCTCCACCAGCGGAAGGGTGGGGTCGTCGGCTTCCTTGTAGAAGTCGTCGAGGCGCAGCACGGGCAACCCCGAGCGGGCGGCCAGCGACGATTTTCCGGAGCCCGACGGACCGGTCAGCAGGACGACGCGGGTCGGTGAAGTAGAGGGGGAGCTCACGGGACACCAGTCTGAACCATTCCCCCGGGTAGGGGATCCTCCCGGTGACCGGTTGGTGTCCAGGAACACACCTCAACTACGCTGCGTGCGCACGCGACCACGACCTCAGGCGGGATCCCCATGGCACGTCACGCAGCCCCTTCCCTTCCGAACCGGCTCCGCACCGCCGGACTGACCGTCTCGATGGCCGGCGCGGCCCTGGCGATGGCGGCGGGCGGCGCCCAGGCCGGCGAACTCGACCTCCCGGCCGCCGTGGCCGGGGTCACCGACCCGATCGCGAACCTCAAGGTGAACCCGCTCGCCCACACCGGCGTGGACCCGCTGGACAACGGCGTGGCGACGAAGGTCGCCGACTTCCCGTCCGTCGGGACGGGCATGGTCACCGGCATCCTGACCCAGGGGCCCTCGGTCGGCGAACTGCCGACCGCCGCCGCCTCCTCGCTGCTCGGACCGGTGCTCCCGAAGAAGTAGGAGCTGACACGGCGAAGGGCACGAGAAGGGCACGAGAAGGCCCCGGCAGCGCGGGGGACGCTGCCGGGGCCGGTCTCGTACGGGGTCGTCCCGGAACTAGTAGGACGAGCCGCCCGCGCCCAGCGACCCGGTCGGGTGCCAGACGGTCTTGGTCTCCAGGAACGCCGTCATGCGGGAGGTGCCCGGGTCGGCGCTCCAATCGTCCACAGGCTGTGGACGAAGGACGCGCTTGAGGTTGTCGGCCGCCGCGACCTCGAGCTCCTTGGCCAGCGCCGCGTCGGCCCCGGCCAGGTCGATCGCGTTGACGTCCTGGTGGGACGCCAGGTGCGGGCCCATCTCGCCGGCCTTGCCGGACAGGATGTTGACCACGCCGCCGGGCAGGTCGGAGGTGGCGAGCACCTCACCCAACGACAGGGCCGGCAGCGGGGACTTCTCGCTGGCGATGACGACGACGGTGTTGCCCGTCGCGATCACCGGGGCGATCACCGAGACCAGTCCCAGGAAGGACGAGTCCTGCGGGGCGACGACCGTGACCACACCGGTCGGCTCCGGGGTGGAGAGGTTGAAGAACGGGCCCGCGACCGGGTTGGCCCCGCCCACGATCTGGCCGATCTTGTCGGTCCAGCCCGCGTACCAGACCCAGCGGTCGATGGCCGCGTCCACGACCGCGCCCGCCTTCGACTTCGACAGGCCCTCGGCCTCGCCGACCTCGCGGACGAACTGCTCGCGGCGGCCCTCCAGCATCTCGGCGATGCGGTAGAGGATCTGGCCGCGGTTGTACGCGGTCGCGCCCGACCAGCCGCCGAAGGCCTTGCGGGCCGCGACGACCGCGTCACGCGCGTCCTTGCGGGAGGACAGGGGGGCGTTGGCCAGCCACTTGCCCTTGGAGTCGCTCACCTCGTACACCCGGCCGCTCTCGGAGCGGGGGAACTTGCCCCCGACGTACAGCTTGTAGGTCTTGAAGACGTTCAGACGGGTCGCAGAAGACTCAGACATCGAGGTAGCCCTCCAGGCCGTGGCGGCCGCCCTCGCGGCCGAAGCCCGACTCCTTGTAGCCGCCGAAGGGCGAGGTCGGGTCGAACTTGTTGAACGTGTTGGCCCAGACGACTCCGGCACGGAGCTGGTTCGCGACCGCGAGGATGCGCGAGCCCTTCTCCGTCCAGATGCCGGCGGACAGGCCGTACTGGCTGTTGTTGGCCTTGGCGACGGCCTCGTCGGGCGTACGGAAGGTCAGCACGGACAGCACCGGGCCGAAGATCTCGTCGCGGGCGACGGTGTGCGCCTGGGTGACGTTCGTGAAGAGCGTCGGGGCGAACCAGTAGCCGGAGGACGGCAGCTCGCACGCCGGGGACCAGCGCTCGGCGCCCTCGGCCTCGCCGGTCTCCGCGAGCGCGGTGATCCGGGCGAGCTGCTCGGCCGAGTTGATCGCGCCGATGTCGGTGTTCTTGTCGAGCGGGTCGCCCAGGCGCAGCGTGGAGAGGCGGCGCTTGAGGGAGTCCAGCAGCTCGTCGTGGATCGACTCCTGGACCAGCAGGCGGGAGCCCGCGCAGCAGACCTGGCCCTGGTTGAAGAAGATGCCGTTGACGATGCCCTCGACGGCCTGGTCGATGGGGGCGTCGTCGAAGACGATGTTGGCGCCCTTGCCGCCCAGCTCCAGGGTGACCTTCTTGTCGGTGCCGGCGACGTGGCGGGCGATCTTCTTGCCCACGGCGGTCGAGCCGGTGAAGGCGACCTTGTTGACGTCCGGGTGCTCGACGAGGGCCGCGCCCGCGTCGCCGTAACCGGTGAGGATGTTGACGACGCCCTTGGGCAGGCCCGCCTGACGGCAGATGTCCGCGAAGAACAGCGCGGAGAGGGGGGTCGTCTCGGCGGGCTTCAGCACGACGGTGTTGCCCGTGGCGAGCGCCGGGGCGATCTTCCAGGCCAGCATCAGCAGCGGGAAGTTCCACGGGATGACCTGGCCGGCCACGCCGAGCGGGCGCGGGTTCGGGCCGTAGCCCGCGTGGTCGAGCTTGTCGGCCCAGCCCGCGTAGTAGAAGAAGTGCGCGGCGACCAGGGGGAGGTCCGCGTCGCGGGTCTCCTTGATCGGCTTGCCGTTGTCCAGGGTCTCCAGGACGGCGAGCTCGCGGCTGCGCTCCTGGATGATCCTGGCGATGCGGAAGAGGTACTTGGCGCGCTCGGAGCCCGGCAGCGCGGACCAGGAGGCGAAGGCCTTGCGGGCGGCCTTGACGGCACGGTCCACGTCGGCGGCGCCCGCCTGGGCGACCTCGGCGAGGACCTCTTCGCTGCTCGGCGAGACGGTCTTGAAGACCTTGCCGTCGGCGGCGTCGGTGAACTCACCGTCGATGAAGAGCCCGTAGGAGGGGGCGATGTCGACGACCGAGCGGGACTCGGGAGCCGGTGCGTACTCGAATGCAGATGCCATGGTGATCAGTCCACCGTCACGTAGTCGGGACCGGAGTAACGGCCGGTGCTCAGCTTCTGGCGCTGCATCAACAGGTCGTTGAGCAGGCTGGAGGCGCCGAAGCGGAACCAGTGGTTGCTCAGCCAGTCCTCGCCCACGGTCTCGTTGACCAGGACCAGGAACTTGATCGCGTCCTTGGTGGTGCGGATGCCGCCGGCCGGCTTCACGCCGATCTGGATTCCAGTCTGCGCGCGGAAGTCGCGGACGGCTTCGAGCATGAGCAGGGTGTTCGCCGGAGTGGCGTTGACCCCGACCTTGCCGGTCGACGTCTTGATGAAGTCGGCGCCCGCAAGCATGCCGATCCAGGAGGCGCGGCGGATGTTGTCGTAGGTCGACAGCTCGCCGGTCTCGAAGATGACCTTCAGACGCGCGGCGCTGCCGTCCTCCCGGACGCAGGCCTCCTTGATGGCCTTGATCAGCTCGTACGTCTCCAGGTAGCGGCCGGCGAGGAAGGCGCCACGGTCGATGACCATGTCGATCTCGTCGGCGCCCGCGGCGACGGCGTCACGGGTGTCCGCGAGCTTGACGGGCAGGGCGGCGCGGCCGGCCGGGAAGGCGGTCGCGACGGAGGCGATCTTGACGTCGGCGCCGTTCAGCGCGGCCTTCGCCGTGGCCACCATGTCGGGGTAGACGCAGACGGCGGCCGTCATCGGGGTCGTGCGGTCGGTCGGATCGGGATTGACGGCCTTGGCGGAGAGCGCCCGGACCTTGCCCGGGGTGTCCGCGCCTTCCAGCGTCGTCAGGTCGATCATCGAGATGGCCAGGTCGATGGCGTACGCCTTGGCCGTCGTCTTGATCGAACGGGTGCCGAGGGAGGCCGCTCGGGCCTCCAGGCCGACAGCGTCGACGCCGGGCAGCCCGTGCAGGAAGCGGCGCAGCGCACTGTCGGACGTCGTCACGTCAGCGAATGCGGTGAGGGTGGTGGGCATGGTCACCAGATGAGCATATCTACGCGCGTAGCGACCTGTCACCCCCGCCCCTGGATCCGCTACGGAATCGACACCTCCACTCTCCGTTACGAGTCCATGACAGGAGCGGGATCTTCCGCGCTCACAAGATCCGTAACTTTGTTCTCAGCAGCCCGCCAGACACTCACCCGGCTCTCACCGAAAGAGAAAACCGCGGCATGCGACTCTCCTCCACCCTTCCCAGACCACGCTTCAAGGAGTCGTTATGCGTACCGCCCTCCGTGCCTCCATCTCCACCGCCGTCCTCGCCGGTGCCCTCCTCGCCCCGATCGCGGGCACCGCGTACGCGGCCACGACCACCGCACCGGCCGTAGCGGCCGGAACCGTCCCCGACCGCTACGCCGGCACCCCCGTCCTGATCAGCACGGGCGTCGTCGCGGTGCTGCGCAACAAGTCCGAGGGTCCCGAGGTCTGGGTCCGCGCCGTTTCCGACGACTGGAAGCCGGGCGACGACTACATGAGCCGCGTTCTCACCGTGCTGGACGTCAAGCACCCCAAGGCCTCGGTGAACGGTCTGGAGCTGGAGCTCGGCAAGGGCGACAAGGGCCACGTCCTCACCGTGACCAAGGACGGCGCGGCCAAGTCCTTCCCGCTGCCGGCGGCGGCGACGACGGGCCCGGCCGACTGCGTCTCCAAGGTCAAGCAGGTCGACCTCGGTGCCGGCCTGCAGGCCGACCTGACCATGTCCCCCAAGGGCCCCAAGGTCGTCATGCACGGCAGCGACCCCGCCGACACCTGGACCCAGACCCTCACCCGCACCAACCCCCTGGGCTCGCCGGACTACTTCTCCCGGATCAACAACCCGAGCGGCGCCAAGCCCGTCTTCGAGTGGAAGACCCAGGGCGGCGACAACGTCCCCTCCGGCTTCGCGAACTTCCCCGCGCTCCCCAAGGGCTGCACCCCCGAGTACCCGGTCCACGACGACGCGCCCGCCTCGTGCGTCTCCAAGGTGAAGCAGGTCGACCTCGGTGCCGGCCTGCAGGCCGACCTGACCATGTCTCCCAAGGGCCCCAAGGTCGTCATGCACGGCAGCGACCCCGGCGACACCTGGACCCAGACCCTCACCCGCACCAACCCCCTGGGCTCGCCGGACTACTTCTCCCGGATCAACAACCCGAGCGGCGCCAAGCCCGTCTTCGAGTGGAAGACCCAGGGCGGCGACAACGTCCCCTCCGGCTTCGCGAACTTCCCCGCGCTCCCCAAGGGCTGCACCCTCGAGTACAAGGTCACGGAGGAGACCCCGGCCCCGAAGCCCGAGACCTCCACCGCGAAGCCCGAGGCCTCCACCGCGAAGCCGGTGACCGCCACGAACGTCTCCGCCCAGACCGTGGGCCAGACCACCGTCGTCCCCCAGGGAGCCGTCGCCGCGGGCGCCGAGATCGCGTCCGCGTCCGAGGACACCGACAACAGCACCACCGTCGCCGCCGGCGCCGGCCTCCTCGCGGTCTTCGCCGCGCTCGGTGCGACCGTCCTGCGCCGTCGCCGCAGCCACAGCTGACCAACGGCCGCCCCGCGCGGCCCCCGCACCACCCGACCTCCAGGCGGGCCACCCTCGTGGGTGGCCCGCCGGTCCCCGTTCAGGAGCCCCCGCATGTCCCGCGCCGCCCTCCGCGCCACCGCACTGCTCGCCCCGCTCGCCCTCGCCGCCCTGACCGGCTGCGGCGGCGCCCCCGCCGCGGGCCGGGCGCCCGCCCCGCACGTCACCCCGGCCTCCGCCGCTCCGGCCGCGGCCCCGACCGCCGACCCGATGCCCGCCTCCGAACCCGTCCGCGTACGGATCCCCTCGGCCGGGGTGGACGCCTCCCCGGTGCTGGGGTTGGGGCTGGCCGCCGACGGCACCGTCGAGGTGCCCTCGGTGGCCGACGCCGACAAGATCGGCTGGTACACCAAGGGCGTCACGCCCGGCCAGACCGGCCCCGCCGTGCTGATCGGCCACTTCGACACCGCACGCGGTCCGGCCGTGCTCAAGGACGTCTCGCGCGTGCGCACCGGCGAGGAGATCACCGTCTCCCGGGCGGACGGCACCACCGCCGTGTTCCGCGTCCGGGAGCTGGAGCAGGTCGGGAAGAACGAGTTCCCGACCGCCAAGGTGTACGGGGACACCGCCCGCCCCGAACTGCGCGTCATCACCTGCGGCGGCGAGCTCACCGACGGCCACCGGCCCGACAACATCATCCTGTACGCCGACCTCGTGGGCTGAGGGGGCGTGGGGCAGAATCGACCCCATGAGCAGCCAGCAGCCGACCGATGAACCGGTGTACGCAGACCGGGTCTACCGATCCTCCATGGGCATCGTCTCGGGGGGACTGCTGCTCGCGCTGACCGCCTGGCTCTGCGGCGACGCCGTTCTGCGGGGCTCCGGCAACACCCCGTGGATCGGACTGGCGGTGGCGCTGTGCGCCGTACCGCTGATCGTCGCGTTCACGATCCGCCCGGCCGTCTTCGCCAACGAGGACCGGATGCGCGTGCGGAACCCGTTCCGGATCATCGAGCTGCCCTGGGCGGCCGTGGACGCGGTGCGCGCCGGGTACTCGGCCGAGGTGCTGGCCGAGGGGTCGAAGTACCAGCTCTGGTCCGTGCCGGTCTCGCTGCGGGAGCGGAAGAAGGCCCACCGGCAGCAGATGCGCCGCAACTCGATCGACCGCCGCGACCCGGGCAGCTCGGGCGACCCCGCCGCGCGGTCCCGTACCTCCTCCGCCGCCTCCGAACCGATGCGGGCCAACGCCGACCGGATCGTCGACGAGCTCCAGGGGCTGGCCGAGCTGAACGCCGCGCGGCCGGGCGCGCAGGGCAGCGTGCGCGTGCGCTGGTCGTACGAGATCATCGCGCCCGCCCTGGTCGGTGCGCTGCTGCTGATCGTCCTCATCGCCACGCGCTGACCGGCCGGGACACCGGGTCCGAGCCCCGTCGCGTGCGGTCGGGTGCTCCCCGCCACACCCCCCTCCTGGCCGGAACCGGGGCTACCGGGTGATGCGTCCTCGCAGGTGTGCAGCGTCAAGAGGGCGGCGAAAGCGCCGCCACCGCGATCCACCTCCGTCTCCGACTCCTGGCCGGGGTCCTGCTCGCCGCCCATCTCGTGGTCGTCGGCTGGCTGACTCTGCGGCCGCTGGACGTGCCCTGGGCCGCTGCGGCCAATCTGAGTCCGCTGGAGGGGATCGCGGCGGACCTGGCCCTCGGCCCGCTGGAGGCCGCGCGGCAGATCGGCGAGGGGCTCGCGCTGCTGGCCCCGCTCGGGGTGTTGGTGCCGTTGATCAGCGGACGGCTCGCGCCGTCGGCCCTGTCCGCGTGGTCCTCGCTGGTCCGGACGGCCGCCGCGGGTGCGCTGGTATCGGTGTGCATCGAGATGCTGCAGACCGCGGTTCCGGGGCAGGTCGTGGACGTGGACTCGGTGCTGCTGAACACCGTCGGCGTGGTGCTCGCGCACGTGGCCGTCGTACCGGCGCTACGGGCCCGGCTGAGGCGCTCACACACCGTTTATCAGGGGGATACCCCGAAGATTTCCAGGGTCGGGCTCGGCCCCTGGACCGACGTTCTGTCGGCGGTCCAGCGGGAGTATTGAGCCATCGCAGAAAGCGGTACCGACGAAGGAGAATCTTATGAGCGCCCTGGTCCGCCCCCGTGACGGCCGCTGGACCTTGTGGATCTTCTCCAGCTGCTTGTCGGCCACGTCCTGCGGCACCTGCGCCTTCTGCTGGGCCGCCGCCACGTTGAGGGCCATCAGTCGCACGACGGTGTCGCCCTCGCGTACGACGACCAGGTGGACCTGCGCCGAGACGCCCTCGGCGGCGGCGGTCATGGTCCAGCTGACGCTCTCGTCGCCGCCCGTGCGGAAGTCGGCGGGGCGCACCTCGCGGTAGGCGCCGGTCTGCTTCTCGATCTTGGCGGAGAAGCCCGTGCCGCAGGCGGCGACGGCGGCCTTGAGCCGGGCGATCAGCGCCTTGGCGTCGCTCTCGGAGTAGGAGCTGACGGAGGCGGAGACGGCCAGCCCGACCTGCTTCTGGGAGCCGATGCCGCGGCTGAGGGTCTCGCGCGCGGACGGGTCCGGCTTGTCGCCCATGACGTCGGCCAGCGGCTGGCAGGCCTTCTTGTCGGCCTGCGGCTGACCGTCCGGGGCATTGGGGTTCTTGCCCTGGGCGGAGACCTGGTAGCCGGGCAGGTCGCCCTGTGCCAGCGCGGACCGCTCGAGCCTGCTGCCACCGGTCTTCGGCGCGGCCGCTCCCGAAGCAGTGGCGGCCGGCGCCGGGGCTCCGGGCGCGGCGGAGCCGCTGCCCGCGGAGCCCTTGGGATCGGGGGCCTTGCCCGTCGCGGGGGCGGGCGTACTGCTGCACCCCACGGCCGCGAGCAGCAGGGTGGGGACCAGCGCGACCATCGTCGCTCGTGCCTTCATGCGCATGACCGAGAACCTCATACCCAAGACGTCGGCGGGCAGTTGGTGGCGATCGTGGCACACGGCACGGCGGGACACATACCCGGTCGAAAGGGCATGCGCCCACCGCACACGTGTACGTGTCGCAGCGGCAGCAGTCTCAGCTGCCGAGGCCGTTCAGGGCGCCGGTCAGCGGGGTCAGGGCCCCGGTGATCTGGCTGGTGGGGTCGCTCGACTGCTGGGCCCCGCCGCCCACCTGCTGCTGGCTGGTGGCACCCTGGAGCATGCCCGCGGCAGAGCCCAGCGCGTCGGTGAGGCCGACCGCCGGAACGGCGGCGGAGGCGGTACCGGCGGCGACCGCGGCGAAAGCGACGCCGAGAACGGCGGTACCGAGGGTCTTGGCAGCTGACTTCTTCATGAAGAGTTGTCCTTGCGACGGGGAATTGAGCGGCTCCGCAAACTAGTCACTTCAAACCCGCTTCCGCAAACATCCTTAAATACGAGAAAGCGCCCGGGGATTCTACCTCTCGGGCGCTTTCTCTAGGTCAAGCCGTGGCCTAGGCCGAGACGGAACCGCTGGTGGAGGCGGTCTGCTGGAACAGCCACTCCGACTTCAGCTCCGCATAACCGGGCTTGATCACTTCATTGATCATGGCCAGTCGTTCATCGAAAGGAATGAACGCGGACTTCATCGCATTGACGGTGAACCACTGCATGTCGTCGAGGGTGTAGCCGAAGGTGTCGACCAGGTGCTCGAACTCGCGGCTCATGCTGGTGCCGCTCATCAGGCGGTTGTCCGTGTTGACCGTGAGCCTGAAGTGCAGCTTGCGCAGCAGACCGATCGGGTGCTCGGCGTACGAGGCGGCCGCGGCGGTCTGCAGGTTCGAGGTCGGGCACATCTCCAGGGGGATGCGCTTGTCCCGGACGTACGAGGCCAGGCGACCCAGGGTCACGGAACCGTCTTCGGCGACCTCGATGTCGTCGATGATCTTCACGCCGTGACCGAGGCGGTCGGCGCCGCACCACTGCAGGGCCTGCCAGATCGACGGCAGGCCGAAGGCCTCGCCCGCGTGGATGGTGAAGTGGTTGTTCTCGCGCTTGAGGTACTCGAAGGCGTCGAGGTGGCGGGTGGGAGGGAACCCGGCCTCGGCGCCGGCGATGTCGAAGCCGACCACGCCGTTGTCGCGGTAGCGGTTCGCCAGCTCGGCGATCTCCAGCGCACGGGCGGCGTGGCGCATGGCGGTCAGCAGGGCGCCGACGCGGATGCGGTGGCCGTTGGCCTTCGCGCGGCGCTCGCCCTCGCGGAAGCCGTCGTTCACGGCCTCGACGACCTCTTCGAGGGTCAGGCCGGCTTCCAGGTGCTGCTCGGGCGCGTAGCGGATCTCGGCGTACACGACGCCGTCCTCGGCCAGGTCCTCGGCGCACTCGGCGGCGACCCGGAAGAGGGCGGCCTTCGTCTGCATGACCGCGCAGGTGTGCGCGAAGGTCTCCAGGTAGCGCGGCAGGGAACCGGAGTCGGCGGCCTCGCGGAACCAGATGCCGAGCTTGTCGGCGTCGGTCTCGGGGAGGTTCTCGTAGCCGACCTCGCGGGCCAGCTCGATGATGGTCCCGGGACGCAGTCCACCGTCGAGGTGATCGTGCAGCAGCACCTTCGGGGAACGACGGATCTGATCCGGGGTCGGCAGGTTGGGGGTCTCGCTCGTCATCTGCGCACTCTACTCCTACGCGCGTAGAGCGGAATGTCCCCGGCGAGCGTCGATATGTAACAGAGACCGCGCGGACGGATGGCGTACACCTGAAGGTCTGAGACTGTTCCGCCATGGCACAGCATGCGCCGCCGGCGCGCGGGGCCCGCCTGGGGCGGGCGGTCGGCGCGAGAACCGGCTCGGGTTCGACGGAAAGCACGGTCAACGGGGTGGTGCTCCTGCTTCCCGGGGCCTCCAGGTTCTCGCCGGGTCCCGTGCGTCCGCTCGCGCGGGCGCTGGCCCGGGCGGGCGGGGCGGAGGGGCTGGTCACGCACCTGGTCATCCACGGCGGGGACTCCGCCCGGGAGGAGCAGGCCGGGTGGGCGGCGGACGAGGCGGTGCGGCGGTACGGGGACGTGCCGGTGTGCCTGGTCGGCTACGACGCGGGGGGCCTGGCGGCCCTGCGGGCGGCGGGGCACGGGGCCGTCAACTCGGTCGTGGCGATCGCCCCTTGCTTAGGGGCACAGGCCCGGGTCGACTGCCCGGAACCGGTGAAACAGCTGTCGGGGCGCCAGGTGTTGATCGTGCACGGCACCAACGACGCGCGCAGCGACCCGGAGGCCTCCTTCCGGCTGGCGGCGCGCGCGAAGAAGGCGAACCGGTCGACGTGCCGCTTCGAGGTGCATTCGGACGGGCACGGGCTGCGCGAACACCAGCCGGAAGTGGTGGCGCTGGCCGTGGACTTCGTCCTGGGCGCGGTCTGTTCGGGGCGGTACTCGCGGCCGGTGACGGACGCCCTGGCCGCGCCCCCGCCGCTGGGCCTGCGGATGCCGCTGGCCTCGGGCTTCGGGAGGTCGCTGAGGAGGTGATCCACGGGCGCGGCGCGGCGCGCGTACCGTGGGAAGTGGACTCGGGGCGCTGCTCGACTCCCGGAGGCGACCGGTCATGGGCGGATTGGTCCACAGGAACTTCGACGAGCCTGACGAGACGCGGCCCTTCGAGGCCGGCACCGGCAGGCTGGACCTGTTCAACACCGACGGCGGGGCGGTCGGGCGCGCGGTCTTCGAGCCCGGCTGGCGCTGGTCACTGCACATCAAGCCGCTGGCCGGCACGGACAGCTGCCTCTCCGCGCACACCGGGTACGTCGTGAGCGGCCGGATGAAGATCGTCATGGACGACGGGGAGAGCGGCGAGATCGGCCCGGGGGACTTCATCCAGATCGCTCCCGGGCACGACGCGTGGGTCCTGGGTGACGAGCCGTGCGTCGCGCTGGACTGGACCGGCTACAGCGACTACGCGAAGCCGGCGACCGGCTGACGGGCTCGCGCTTCGAGGTCGCGCGCTTCGAGGTCGCTCTTCGAGGTCGCGCCAGACCGTCCGTACCCGCCGCTCCGCCCCCTCACGGTCGGATGGCACCGACGGATCCGGCGCGACCACCACGGCGGGCCGCGGGCTCAGCAGGACACGGGCCCCCGTCCTCGCCTGGGTGTCCGCTGCCGCATACCGCGCTTCCCCCTCACGCCGCGCTGACCACTGTGCCGCTCCGGCACATGCCGATGGCGCCCGTCCAGGCGTCGTCTTGCCGCCTTGCGGGAACACGAGGGGTTTACAAACGGGTACATCTCGGGACGCATACGCATATGCCTGCCGAGGAATCCGGGCCGGCCGCAGCGGCCGGGGAGCTGAGCCCCGCCGCCCGGCGCCTGTACGCGTACGCCGTCGAGCGGCACGCCTTCGACCTGTGCGAGGCCACTGGGGCCCTCGGGGTGCGCGCGGCCGCGGCGATCACCGAGCTGGCCGCCGCGCACCTGCTCCAGCGGGCCCCGGGCGACGCACCGGACCGCTGGAGCGCGGTGGCCCCCCGGGCCGCGGCGGCCCGGGCCCTGGCCCCGCTGGCCCTGCTCGTACGGGAGACCCACGAGGAGATGGACCGGCTGCGCGGGCGGCTGGAGGCCCTGGTACCCGCGTACGAGGCGGGGACCGCGCAGCGGGACCTCAGCGGATCGGGCCGGCTGGAGCTGGTCACGGACCTCGGGGCGGTGCGGGGGCTGATCGCGGAGCTGGTCGCGGCGTGCGAGCGGGAGCTGCTGACCTCGCAGCCGGGCGGGGGCCGCCCGCTGGAGACGCTGGAGGAGTCGATCGGGCGGGACGAGTCGCTGCTGACGCGCGGGGTCCGGATGCGCACGATCTACCAGCACACGGCCCGCTACTCGCGACCCACGGCGGCGTACGTCGAGCGGGTGACGGCGCTGGGCGCCCAGGTGCGGACCCTGGGCGACGGGCTGATGCGGATGCTGATCTTCGACGAACACACGGGCGTGATGGCGGTGCCGGACCGCAACGGGGCGGCGCTGGTGGTGCGGGAGCCGAGCGTCGTGCACTTCATGACGACGGCCTTCGAACGATCCTGGGTGGGCGCGGAGCCCTTCCCCACGTCGGTGAGCCCGGAGGCGGCCCGGTCGATCTCGGACGAGCTGCGGCAGACGATCGTCCGGCTGCTGTCGGAGGGGCTGGAGGACAAGGTGATCGCGCGCCGCCTGGGCATGTCGGAGCGGACCTGCCAGCGCCACATCGCCGAGATCATGCGCGCGGTGGGCGCCAAGTCCCGCTTCCAGGCAGGCTACTTGCTCTCCCCGGCCCCGGCCGGGCCCCCGACCTCGTAGCGACGGGGGCGGAACCACCCTGCATTTCCAGCCTCGCCGGCGTTTGAGCGGGGGGCACCTCCCTGCAGTAGCTGGGGGAGGTTCCGGGCGGAGCCCGGTGCCCGGCGGAGCCGGGTTTCCTGGGGCGCCGCCCCAGACCCCGCGCCTCAAACGCCGGCGAGGCCGAATGGTGGCCCGGCTAGGGCAGGGGTTCCAGTTCGGGGATCAGGCGGCCGCGACGGGAGAGGAGGAAGCGCTTGAACTCCGCGACCGGCGGGGTGTCGGGGTGGCCGTCGAGCCAGGCGAGGCCGATCTCGCGGACGGCGCGCGGGGCGGTGACCGTCAGCTCGACCACGCCGGGGCGGGCCACGGCCGGGGGCGGCAGGAGGGCCACGCCGAGGCCGGCGGCGACCAGGCCGCGCAGGGTCTCGGCCTCCTCGCCCTCGAAGGCGATCTTCGGGGTGAACCCGGCCTCCGCGCACAGGGCGTCGGTGATGCGGCGCATGCCGTAGCCGGGTTCCAGGGTGACGAAGGTTTCCTCGGCGGCCTCGGCGAGGCGGATGCGCTTGCGGGTCGCGAGCCGGTGGTCGTCCGGGACCACCAGCCGCAACCGCTGTTCGTCGAGGCGCCGGGCGACCAGGTCGGGGGCGTCCGGCAGCGGGGAGGTCAGGCACAGGTCGAGTTCGCCGGCCCGCAGTTTCTCCAACATGGCCTCGCCGTAGTTCTGGACGAGGGAGAAGCGGATGCGCGGGTGGTCGGCGCGGAAGGCGCGGATGAGGCCGGGTACGGTCTCGGACCCGAGGGTGTGCAGGAAGCCGAAGGCCACCTTGCCGGCCGCCGGATCGGCGTCCTGCTGTACGGATTCGGCGGCGCGGTCGATCTCCGTGAGGGCCTGCTCGGCCGAGGCCAGGAAGGTGCGGCCGGCCGTGGTGAGGGCGACCGTACGGCCCTTGCGGGCGAACAGCGTGACGCCGAGGTCCTGTTCGAGCCGGACCATGGCGCGGGACAGGGTGGACTGCGGGACGCCCAGTTCGTGGGCGGCCCGGGTGACGTGCTCGTGGCGGGCGACGGCGACGAAATACGCCAGCCGCGGCGCGAGCAAAGTTGTCACAGCCATGTCTTCTACGTAACGGTTCATCGACATCCACGCCTCTGAGCTGGGTTGATGCATCAGTGGATCGATTATCGCGATTCCATGCATTGGACGCATGAAAACGACAGGCCTAACGTCGAAGCATGCCTCCCGTTCATACCGGGGCACCCGTCATCCCGGGTGCCTCCACCCCGTCGTCCCCCGCACCGCAGCCCCTCTCCCCCGGCCGCCCCGGCTACCGCCGGATGAGCCTCGCGCTCTTCGCCGCCGGACTCGCGACGTTCGCCCTCCTCTACTCCACCCAGGCGCTGTTGCCCGCGATCTCCGCCGGCTTCGGGGTGACGGCGGGCCAGGCCAGTTGGACGGTGTCCGCGGCCACCGGCGCGCTCGCCCTGTTCGTCCTCCCGCTGAGCGCACTGTCCGAGCGGTTCGGCCGCACCCGGATGATGACGTACTCGATGGTGATCGCCGTCGGCGTCGCCCTGCTGGTGCCGTTCGCGCCGAACGTGGAGTGGCTGGTGGCGCTGCGCGCCGTTCAGGGCGCGGCGATCGCCGGGATCCCGGCCTCCGCGATGGCGTACCTGGCGGAGGAGGTCAAGCCGAAGGCCCTGGTGGCCGCGATCGGCCTGTTCGTGGCGGGCAACTCCATCGGCGGCATGAGCGGTCGTCTCGTCACCGGCTGGGCCGCGCAGCTGTGGGGCTGGCGGGCGGGCCTGCTGGCCGTCGCCCTGATGGCGCTGGCGTGCGCCGTGGCCTTCCTGGTGCTGCTGCCCCGGGCGCGGTTCTTCCGCCCGGCGTCGCTGAACCCGCGCGCGGTAGGCCGTACCGTCGCCGGCCATCTGCGGGATCCGCTGCTGCTGCGCCTGTACGGGATCGGCGCGCTGTTCATGACGGTCTTCGGCGCGGTCTACACCGTGATCGGCTACCGCCTGGTGGACGAGCCGTTCTCGCTCGGCCAGGGCGTGATCGGGTCGATCTTCCTGATCTACCTGGTCGGCACGGTCTCCTCGGCCGCCGCCGGCAAGCTGGTGGCCCGCACCGGGCGGCGCGGCGCGCTGTACCTGGCCGTGACGACCACGGCGCTCGGGCTGCTGCTGTCGCTGTCCGACTCCCTGGCGGCGATCGTGCTCGGGCTGGTCCTGATCACCGCGGGCTTCTTCGCGGGGCACGCGGTGGCCTCGGCCGCGGTGAGCCGGACGGCGAAGACGGGCCGGGCGCAGGCCTCCGCGCTCTACCAGTCGGCGTACTACCTCGGCTCCAGCGCGGGCGGCACCCTGGGCGCCCTGGCCTACCACGGGGCCGGGTGGGCGGCCACGGTCGGCATCGCGCTGCTGGCGGTGCTCGGCGTCGTGTCGATCACCCTGTACGGGTCCCACGCGGCGCGCGCGGAGCGGCGGATGCCGGCGTCGGCCATGGGCGCACGCTGACGAAAACTACGCTCCCGCCGTAGGCAACCCCTGCTTGTTTTCCGGGCATTCAACACGGAGGACGTGCTGTGCGAGCAGGGGAGGACCGGATGGGTACGAGGTTCGGGGCGCGGGCGGCGGTGTTGGGCGGGGCGGTCGCGCTCGCGCTGCCGGTGGTGGTCACGGGAGGTGGGGCGGCGCAGGCCGCCGCCTCCTGCAACCTCACCACCGGGCCGTACCAGCGGCAGGTCGAGCAGTTCCTCGGCCGGCCGGTGGACGGGAAGCAGTCGGCGGCCGACTGCACGGCGATCCGCTCCTTCCAGGCGACCCACGGGATCACCCCGACCCAGGGCTACGCCGGGCCGCTGACCTGGCAGACGATGAGCACGATGCTGGCCCAGCGGGCGGCCGGCACCACCCCGAACAAAGCGGGTGACTGCCCGGTGGACCGGGGGCGGATCGCCTGCGTGGACCTGACGCGGCAGCTCAGCTGGATCCAGGACGGCGCCACGCTGAAGTACGGGCCCGTCCCGGTCCGCACCGGCAAGGCCGGCACGCAGACGCGCACCGGCCTGAAGAAGATCTACTACCGGAACATCGACCACTGGTCGACGCTCTACAACGTCTCGATGCCGTACGCGCAGTTCTTCGACGGCGGCATCGCCTTCCACTCGACCACCAAGAGCATGTGGAACCCGCCCGGTTCGGGCGGCTGCGTGAACATGCGCTCCGCCGACGCCAAGGCGTACTGGAGCCTGCTGGGGCAGGGCGAGGACGTCTACGTGTACGGGCGCAAGCCCGGCACCTAGGCCGTGGCGGCCGGCACGGGCGCAGGTGCGGCGTTCAGGCGGTCCAACCGCCGCAGGGCGGAGCGGCGTTGGGCGAGGGACAGGCCCGCCACCCCCGCCCCGAGGGCCAGCCAGCCGACCGGGCCGGCCGCCATCACGGCGCCGGTGAGCAGCAGCGGGCCCGCGGACTTCTGGACGGACTGGGCCATGCCGGCCACCCCGAGGTACGGGGCGCGCGCCTCCCGGGGGGCGAGGGAGACCGCCAGTTCCCAGGAGCTCACCGAGCGCATCAGCTCGGCCGCGGTGGCCAGCACGGCCGCGGCGAGCAGGGCGACCGAGGCGGCCCAGGCCCCTCCCGCGGGGGCGGTGGCCAGGCAGGCGCAGCAGGCGAGCGTCGTCAGGCCGTACAGGGCGACCGCGCCCGCCGCCTGGCGGGCGTCCCGGACCCGCGCCGACACCCGTAGCTGCAGGGCGACGACGAGCACGGTGTTGATGACCAGGAAGGCCGGGATCAGGGCGTGCGGGGCCGTGGTGTGGCCGACGAGCCACAGCGGCACGCCGACGCCGAGGATCGAGTCGTCCAGGTTCATCGGGATGTCCAGCAGGACGAACCGCAGGTAGCCGCGGTCCCGCCAGGGGCTGGGCCCGGCCGCCGGGGCGCCGTCCTCCGCTCCGGGCCGGGCGACCACGAGCCCGCGGCCGTCCGGCTCCCGGGTGCGCCACACCAGGGCCGCGGCCACGAGGAACGACAGGGCGTTGGCCAGGATCAGCACCTGGTAGGCGCCGCGGGTGCCGACGGCGAGTCCGATGGCGGCGAGCCCCGCGCCGAGGGCGTATCCGGCGTTCGCCGAACTGCGCGACAGGGCCTGGTAGGTGGAGCGCCGCTCGCCCGCGACCCGGGTGGCGAAGAGCATCTCCAGCGTCTTGGCCGCCCGGTCTCCCAGGTGGGTGACGGCGAACAGGAGCAGCAGCGGGCCGAAGTCGGTGACCACCAGCAGCACGCAGAGGGCCCCGAGGCGGACGAGGTGGCAGCCGATCAGCAGGGTGCGCACCTGGAAGCGGTCGGCGAGGTGGCCCGCCAGCGGCGATCCGGCGATGCCCGCCACCCCGGCCGCACCCAGCAGCAGGCCCAGCTGCCCGGCGTCGAGGCCGACGACGAAGGTGAAGTAGAGGACGGAGGACGCGGCCCACACGCCGGTACCCGCTCGGTCCAGCGCCTGCGTGAGCAGCATGATCCGTGCGTCACGGCCGCCGGGCGGCCGGCGCAGTTGCGCCAGCAGACCGCCGTCCCCCTGCCGTGCCTTCCGCATCCGCCCGCCGCGCCGCATCCCAGTCCCCCGTTTCCGACCGCGCCCACCGTCCACGTATCTCGACGTCGAGATACATGACGGAAGCCTGCCCGACATTAATCTTGACGTCAAGAAACTTGACGACGAGATATACGAGCGCTCCGGCGCTTCCGGCTGCCGTTGTCGGACCCCTCCGGTAGGTTCCGAAGGAGCGGAACGACCAGGGGGATGAACGGACATGAGCGACCTCGCCACCGATGTGGACCTCGACACCGCGATGGACCGGTACCGGGTCGAGCTCACCGGCTACTGCTACCGCATGCTCGGCTCGTCCTTCGACGCCGAGGACGCGGTGCAGGACACGTACATCCGTGCCTGGCGCAGCCACGCCACGTTCGAGGGCCGCTCCTCGCTGCGGTCGTGGCTGTACCGGATCGCCACCAACGTCTGCCTGGACCTGCTGAAGGCCGGGAACAAGCGGGCCCGCCCGATGGACCTGACCGCCCCGCAGCACCAGGCCTCTGCCGTGCTCAACGAGCGCCCCGAGGTGACCTGGCTGGAGCCGGTCCCGGACGGCCGGGTGCTGCCACAGACCGCCGACCCGGCGGAGATGGCGCTGGCGAAGGAATCCGTACGACTGGCCTTCGTCGCGGCGCTCCAGCACCTGCCGGCGAAGCAGCGGGCGGTGCTCATCCTGCGCGAGGTGCTGGCCTGGAAGGCCGACGAGGTGGCGCAGCTCCTGGAGACCACGACGGCTTCGGTGAACAGCGCCCTCCAGCGGGCGCGGGCCACCCTGGCCGGGCAGTCGCTGCGCGACAGCGACCCGGCGGATCCGCTTGACGCGGACCAGGCGAAGCTGCTGGAACGGTACCTCTCCGCCTTCGAGGCCTACGACATCTCGCGGCTCACCACCCTCCTCCACGAGGACGCGGTGCTCTCGATGCCGCCGTTCGACCTGTGGCTCCGGGGCCACGAGGACATCGCGGCCTGGCACCTGAACCAGGGCATCGGCTGCAAGGGCTCCCGGCTCGTCCCCACCACGGCGAACGGCCTGCCCGCCTTCGGCCAGTACCGTCCGCGCGAGGACGGGCGGCCGGGCCACACCCCGTGGGCGCTCCAGGTGCTGGAGATCTCAGACGGCAAGATCGTCGGACTCAACGCCTTCCTGGACACCGCGCGGTGGTTCCCGCTGTTCGACCTCCCCGAGCAGCTCGACGAGGCCTACGAGGTCCAGTAGGGCCCGGAGGGCGGGCGCGGCCCCGGTCACCCGCAGCGGCCGCCCCCGGGCGGTCAGCCGCAGCCGGGCCAGCACCTCGACGTCGGCCAGCCCGGGCGCGCTCACCGCGGCGGCGTCGCAGACCACCGCGCCCGCCCCGCCGTCGTAGAGCCGGGCCAGCCGGGCGCACAGCAGCGCGGTGTCCTGCGGGTCGGCCGGTCCGGGGCCGGGCAGCACGAGTCGTCGGATCTCCACGAGGGGGTGACTCCCCCGCCCGCCGGAACTCATCGGAGCCTGCTGATCGCCTCAGGGGGTGGGGAAGACCGACGTGTCCAGCTTGAGGTCGAACGGCGCGGGCAGGTGGAAGGTCTCGCCGAACTTGCCGGCCTGGAGGACCCGGTAAACGGCGTTGCTGGGCTCACCGTAGAGGGTGATGGTCGCGCCGCCGGGCGCGTGGGCGTCGATGAGCAGGTAGAGCGGGATGCCTGCCTGGGCGTACCCGGCGGCCTTGGCGATGCGGTCGTGCGAAGCGTTCGACTTCGAGGTGATCTCGACGGCCAGCTCCGCAGCAGCAGCGGAGATGAAGTTCCCGTCGTCTTCGAGGACGAGGTCTTCCGGGACGACCACGACATCCGGGATGTACAGGCCGCTGCGGGACGGGACGGCCACGTTGAGGGTCTGGAAGATCTCCCAGTTTTCAGGGATCGCGGCCAGCAGGCATCGATGCACCTTGGCCGCGATGAAGTTGTTGTGGTTGGCAGGCGGCGGCGCCCCGGTGATGATCCCCTCGATGATCTCCACCTTGCAGCCCTCCGGCCCGTCCGTCTCCTCCCAGAGGCGGACGAGGTCGTCCCAGCCGTCGCCACCCGTGGGCTCGTGCTGGACGGTGGGTGCGCTCATGGCGCGCTCCTCATGCTGTTGGCGCCGATCCCAGCATGGCGAACGGGACCGGTGGGCGTCCACCGGTCCCGTTCAGCCGCACGAGTGAGTACAGGTCAGGCGATGCGGTCCAGGACGATCGGGGTGGCCGAGAAGGCCGTGCCCGCCGGGGCGATGTCGTACGTGCCCGCCAGGGAGGCGAGGGCGTAGTCGAACTTCTCCGGGGTGTCCGTGTGCAGGGTCATCAGCGGCTGGCCCGCCGTCACCGTGTCGCCCGGCTTCGCGTGGAGCTCGACGCCCGCGCCCGCCTGCACCGGGTCCTCCTTGCGCGCACGGCCGGCGCCCAGGCGCCAGGCGGCGACGCCGACCCCGTACGCGTCCAGGCGGGTCAGGACGCCCGACTCGGGGGCGGTGACCACGTGCTGCTCGCGGGCGACCGGGAGGGTCGCGTCCGGGTCGCCGCCCTGGGCCGCGATCATCCGGCGCCAGTGGTCCATCGCGGAGCCGTCGGCCAGGGCCTTCGCCGGGTCGGCGTCCTTGATGCCCGCCGCGTCCAGCATCTCCTTGGCCAGCGCGATGGTCAGCTCGACCACGTCGGCGGGGCCGCCGCCGGCCAGGACCTCGACGGACTCGCGGACTTCGAGGGCGTTTCCGGCGGTCAGGCCCAGCGGCGTGGACATGTCGGTGAGGAGCGCGACGGTCTTGACGCCCGAGTCGGTGCCGAGGCCGACCATGGTGCGGGCCAGCTCGCGGGCGTCCTCGATGTTCTTCATGAAGGCGCCGGTGCCGACCTTGACGTCCAGGACGAGCGAGCCGGTGCCCTCGGCGATCTTCTTCGACATGATCGAGGAGGCGATCAGCGGGATGGCCTCGACCGTGCCGGTGACGTCGCGCAGCGCGTAGAGCTTCTTGTCCGCCGGGGCCAGGCCGTCGCCGGCCGCACAGATGACGGCGCCGGTGGTGTCCAGGACGTGCAGCATCTCCTCGTTGGAGAGCAGTGCGCGCCAGCCGGGGATGGACTCCAGCTTGTCGAGGGTGCCGCCGGTGTGGCCGAGGCCGCGGCCGGACAGCTGGGGCACGGCCGCGCCGCACGCGGCGACGAGCGGGGCGAGCGGAAGGGTGATCTTGTCGCCGACGCCGCCCGTGGAGTGCTTGTCGGCGGTCGGGCGGGAGAGGGAGTCGAAGTTCATCCGCTCGCCGGAGGCGATCATCGCCGCGGTCCAGCGGGCGATCTCGGTCCGGTTCATGCCGTTGAGCAGGATGGCCATCGCCAGCGCCGACATCTGCTCGTCGGCCACGACACCGCGGGTGTACGCGTCGATGACCCAGTCGATCTGCTCGGGGCTCAGCTCACCGCGGTCCCGCTTGGTCCGGATGACGGAGATGACGTCCATGTGGTGCTTCCTTCTACGCGCATAGAGAGGGGGAGGTGAGGGGTTCAGGAACGGAAGTACGACGGCCCTCCGCCCCGGCAGGGGCGAAGGGCCGTCGGCACGGCTATCTCAGGTGGTCGGGCCCGAAGGCCTGCGGCAGCATCGCCGCCAGCGGGAGGACCCCGTCCGGGGTCTCCACCAGCAGCTCGTCGCCGCCGAATTCGTAGAGCAGCTGGCGGCAGCGGCCGCACGGGACGAGGATCTCGCCCTTGCCGTCCACGCACGTGAAGTGCGTGAGGCGGCCGCCGCCGGTCGCCTGGAGGGAGGAGACCAGCCCGCACTCGGCGCACAGGCCCAGCCCGTAGCTGGCGTTCTCGACGTTGCAGCCGGTCACGACGCGGCCGTCGTCCACCAGGGCGGCGACCCCGACCGGGAAGCCCGAGTACGGGGCGTACGCCCGGGTCATCGCTTCCCGGGCGGACGTCCGCAGGGCTTCCCAGTCCACCGTCGGGTCCGAGGTCACTTACCCTCGCCCTTGCGGTAACGCATGCCGTCCGCCTTGGGCATCCGCAGCCGCTGCGCCGAGAGCGACAGCACCAGCAGGGTCACGATGTACGGGGTGGCACTGACGAACTCGACCGGGACGCTTTCCGTGCCGAGGTACCAGATGAACACGCCGACACCGATGACGATGGCGATCGAGGAGGTGATCCAGCGCTTCTTGTACGCCTTCCAGGCCGCGATCGCGACGAGGACCGCGAACAGGAGCAGGAGCAGCGCGTGCACGGACTGGCCGCCGCTGCGCAGCTGCAGGGCGTCGGCGAAGCCGAACAGGCCGGCACCCATGGCGAGGCCGCCCGGCCGCCAGTTACCGAAGATCATCGCCGCGAGGCCGATGTAACCACGGCCGCCGGTCTGGCCCTCGTTGTAGATGTGCGAGGTGACCAGCGACAGGTAGGCGCCGCCGAGGCCGGCCAGACCGCCGGAGACGATCACCGCGATGTACTTGTACTTGTAGACGTTGACGCCCAGCGACTCGGCCGCGATCGGGTTCTCGCCACAGGAGCGCAGCCGCAGACCGAACGCCGTCTTCCACAGCACGAAGAACGTGCCGACGATGAGGGCCACGGCGACGATCGTCAGCAGCGAGAGGTTGGTGACCAGGCCGCCGAGGATGCCCGCGACGTCCGAGACGACGAACCAGTGGTGCTTCTCGATGTCGGCCAGCCAGTCGGACAGGCCCGGCACGCTGAACGAGGTGATGCTGTCGGCCGGCGGCGACTGCTTCGGGCTGCCGCCGGCGGCCGCGGCCGCACCGGTGTTGAACCACAGCTTGGCGAAGTAGGTGGTGAAACCGACGGCCAGGATGTTGATCGCGATACCGGAGATGATGTGGTCGACGCCGAAGGTGACGGTGGCGACCGCGTGCAGCAGGCCACCGAACATGCCGCCCAGGATGCCGACGAGGACACCGAGCCAGGGGCTGGTCTGCCAGCCGGCCCAGGCACCGAAGAAGGTGCCGAGGATCATCATGCCCTCGAGGCCGATGTTGACCACGCCCGCGCGCTCGGCCCACAGACCGCCGAGACCGGCCATGCCGATCGGCACGGCCAGCGACAGGGCCGCGCTGACCTGGCCCGCCGAGGTCAGGTCCTGCGCTCCGGTGATGGCGCGCACGGCGGAGAGCGCGACGAGCGCGCCCGCGATGATCAGCAGGATCACCGGGAGGGAGAGCCGGGTGCGGCCGCCCTTGCCACCGGCTGCCTTGGGGGCGGCGGGCGGCGGGGTGGAAGTCGCCGTGGCGGTCACGCCGACACCTCCGTCTGGTCGTTGGAACGGGCCTGGGCGGCGAGCTTCTCGCCGACCTGTCGCTGCTGGCGCTTGAGGCCGTAGCGGCGCACGAGTTCGTAGGCGATGACGACACAGAGGACGATGACGCCCTGCATGACGCCGACGATCTCCCGGTCGTAGTCCTGGAACTCCAGCTTCTGGCCGCCGCGCTCCAGGAAGGCCCAGAGGATCGCGGCGAGCGCGATGCCGATCGGGTGGTTGCGGCCGAGCAGGGCGATGGCGATACCGGTGAAGCCGATGCCGATGGGGAAGTCGCCGCCGAACTCGTACGAGTCGTTGAGCAGCGTCGGCATGCCGATCAGACCGGCCATGGCGCCGGAGATCAGCATGGCGGTGATGACCATCTTCTTGACGTTGACACCGCTGGCCGCGGCGGCCGTGTCGGACTGGCCGACGGTGCGCAGGTCGAAGCCGAAGCGGGTGCGGGCCAGCGTGAACCAGTACCCGACACCGGCGATCAGCGCGACCACGACGAAGCCGTAGATCGGGGTCGGCGTGGTCGGGATCTCGAAGAAGTGCGAGGAGTCCGGCAGCGGGGTCGTGGCGACCTTGGTGCCGGCCTCGTCCAGGTGGCCGAGGCGGCCGGGCTGGAGGAGGTAGCCGATGATCGCGGTCGCGATCATGTTCAGCATGATCGTGGAGACGACCTCGCTGACGCCGCGGGTGACCTTGAGGATACCGGCGATGCCGGCCCACATGGCGCCGACGATCATCGCGGTGAGGATGATCAGCGGGATCTGCACGATGCCCGGCAGGGTCAGCGCGCCGCCCACGGCGGCGGCGAAGAATGCGGCGAGGCGGTACTGGCCGTCGACACCGATGTTGAACAGGTTCATGCGGAAGCCGACGGCCACCGCGATACCCGCCAGGTAGTACGTCGTCGCCTTGTTGATGATGTAGACCTGGCTGTCCGACTTCACGCCGTACTCGAACATGATCCCGAAGGCGCTGAACGGCTCCTTGCCGGTCGCGGCCAGGACCAGGGCGGTGATCAGGAACGCGGCGACGATCGCGAGCAGCGGGGCCGCGATGCCCAGGAGCAGTCGCTCCTTGTCGATCTTCTTCATCGGGCCTCGTCCTCCGGGCCGTCGGTGCCCTCAGGGCTCTCTTCGTGCTCAAGGTGTCCGGCGGCGGCACCGGTCATGGCCGACCCGAGCTCCTCCGGGGTGATGGTCGCCGGGTCCGCGTCCGCGACCAGCCGGCCGCGGTACATCACGCGCAGGGTGTCGGAGAGGCCGATCAGCTCGTCCAGGTCCGCGGAGATCAGCAGCACCGCCAGGCCTTCGCGGCGCGCCTCGCGGATCTGGTCCCAGATCTGCGCCTGCGCGCCGACGTCCACGCCCCGGGTGGGGTGCGCGGCGATCAGCAGCTTCGGGTTGTGGCTCATCTCGCGACCGACGATCAGCTTCTGCTGGTTGCCGCCGGAGAGCGAGGCCGCGGTGACGTCGATGCCCGGCGTGCGGACGTCGTACTCGCGCACGATCCGCTCGGTGTCCTTGCGGGCGGCCTTCAGGTCGAGGATCGGTCCCCGGGAGTTCGGCTTCTCGGTGACGTGGCCGAGGATGCGGTTCTCCCAGAGGGGGGCCTCCAGCAGCAGGCCGTGCCGGTGGCGGTCCTCGGGGATGCAGCCGATGCCGTCCTCGCGACGCTTGCGGGTCGGCGCGGCGGAGATGTCGTTGCCGTCGAGGGTGACCACGCCCTGGCCGGGGTGGCGCATTCCCATGATCGAGTCGACGAGCTCGGACTGACCGTTGCCCTCCACGCCGGCGATGCCCAGGACCTCGCCCTTGTGGATGGTGAAGGTGATGCCGTCGAGGACCGCGCGGACGACGCCGTCGGGGTCGACGGCGCTCAGCGACAGACCGTCGACCGTGAGCATCGGGACGTCCGTCACCGTGGACTCGCGGGTCTCCGGGGAGGGCAGCTCGGCGCCGACCATCAGCTCGGCGAGCTGCTTGGTCGTGATGTTCGCCGGGTCCGCCGTGCCGACCGTCGTGCCGCGCCGGATGACGGTGATGTCGTCGGCGACCGACAGGACCTCGCCCAGCTTGTGCGAGATGAAGATGACGGTGAGGCCCTCGGCCTTGAGCTCGCGGAGGTTGTCGAAGAGCGCGTCGACCTCCTGCGGGACCAGGACCGCGGTGGGCTCGTCGAGGATCAGCGTCCGGGCACCGCGGAACAGGACCTTGAGGATCTCCACACGCTGCCTGTCGGCCACACCGAGGTCCTCGACGAGGGCGTCCGGGCGAACGCCCAGTCCGTACGCGTCCGAGATCTCCTTGATCTTGGCGCGGGCCTTGTCGCCGATGCCGTACAGCTTCTCGGAGCCGAGGACGACGTTCTCGAGGACGGTGAGGTAGTCCGCGAGCATGAAGTGCTGGTGCACCATGCCGACGCCGCGGTCGATGGCGTCGCCGGGGTCGTTGAAGACCACCTGCTCGCCGTCGACCGTGATGGTCCCCTCGTCCGGCTTCTGCATGCCGTAGAGGATCTTCATCAGGGTCGACTTGCCCGCGCCGTTCTCGCCCACGAGGGCGTGCACGGTGCCGCGGCGCACGGTGATGTCGATGTCGTGGTTGGCCACGACTCCGGGGAAACGCTTGGTGATGCCGCGGAGTTCTACGGCGTTGGGACTGGAGGCTTTGATGGCGCACTCTCCAAGGACGGGAGCGTGGGAGGACGAGGCTGGGACGGGCTCGGACGAGGCGAGGAACGGGCGGGAACGCGGGCGCTGGTGGCGAAAGCTACCGTGCGACCAGTCATGCTACGCGCGTAGCATTGGCAAAAATGTTCAACTGCCCGCATGCGTACACGGAAAGGGGCCCGGAGTGTCGGCCGAAGCCGTTCCGGGCCCCCAGTGTGACCCGTGTCAGAGGGTCGTGGCGACCTTGATCTGGCCGTCGACGATCTTCTTCTTGGCCTCGTCCAGCTGGGCCTGGATGTCCTTGAGGTGGTCACCCGTGGTCGTCAGCGAGACACCGTTCTCGGCCAGCGAGTAGGCGTGGGTGCCGGTCATCGGCTTGCCGTCCTGGACGGACTTGACGAGCTCGAAGACACCGGTGTCGACGTTCTTGACGACCGAGGTCAGGATGGAGCCGGCGTACTTGGACAGGGCCGGGTCCTTGGCCTGGTCCGAGTCGACGCCGATCGCCCACGCGCCCGGCTTGGCGGCGACGGCCTCGATGGCGCCGGCGCCGGAGCCGCCCGCGGCCGAGTAGACGACGTCGATGCCCTTGTCGAGCATGCCCTTGGCGGCGGCCTTGCCCTTGTCCGGGGCACCGAAGCCGGACATGTCCGTACCGGTGGACAGGTACTGGATCTGGACGTTGGCCTCCGGCTTGGTGTCCTTGACACCCTGCTGGAAGCCGGCGGCGAACTTCTTGATCAGGGGGATGTCCACACCGCCGATGAAGCCGATCTGACCGTCCTTGGACTTCAGCGCGGCCGCGACACCGGCGAGGTAGGAGCCCTGCTCCTCGGTGAAGACGATCGAGGAGACGTTCGGCTTCTCGGAGACGGAGTCGACGAGGCCGAAGGTGGTCTTCGGGTACTTGGCCGCGGCCTTCTCGAGCGCGTCCTTGTAGGCGAAGCCGACACCGATGACGGGGTTGTAGCCGCCCTCGGCGAGGGAGACGAGACGCTGCTCGCGGTCGGCCGGGGTCTCACCGGTCTTGGCGGTGAGCTCCTTGGTCTCGACACCGAGGTCCGCCTTGGCCTTGTCCAGGCCACGCGCGGCAGAGTCGTTGAAGGAGTTGTCGCCACGGCCGCCGACGTCGTAGGCCATGCCGACCTTGACCTTGCCGTCGCCGGAGCCGGAGCTCTCGGTGGACGACTCGCCGCAGGCGGTGGCGGTGAGGGCGAGTGCCGCAGTCGCGATGGACGCGGAGAGGATCTTGGATACCCGGCGCAAGAGGAGGGTCCCTTCGAGACTGACCGAAAGCGCCTCTTCTGGCGCTGGTTTCGCGGCGATCGTAACGCGCGTAGATGTCAGTTAAAGGCCCGTTCATCAGTCGTTATCGGATCGTCGCGAACCGGACAGTGACCGATCAGTAACGCTCGCACGCCCCGCCCTTGCATCCCAAGGGCTGGACTCGCCTGCACGACGGATCGTCGACGGTGTACCGAAGAGGACCGCCGCGCCGCGGCCGCCCCTCCCGCCGGCAGTCGCTCGGCAACCGCGGAGCCCGAAGCATCCCTCCCCGGCACGCGCCGCCGCACACGCGCCAGCGGCCTCGACACCGGTCGCGACGGGAGCTCTCGACACACCGTCAGGCCGCATCGGACGGAACTCTAAATATCGAGAATCAGCCATGCGCAACCTTTCATTGAACCGGCGAGCCTCAATGCGCAATGAATGGATTCAGCCAATAGGCATAATTTCGCCAGCCTGTCTCAATCTCGCACTCATACGCATGACGTGAGGCGCGCCACACTATGAAAAATAGATTGACCACCCCCTGCTCCCCCGTGTCAGATGACCAAAGCAAGGGATCCGGATGGGCAAATCTTTACCCGAGGAGCATTTCCGCCCCGCTTAACACCTGCCGGGTGGACATTTCCTCACGCCTGCACCATCGGTTTCCTGGGAGTCGACGAAACGCAAAAAGAGAAGCGGGGAAATGAAAAAGAAGTCGATCGTTCAGCTCGGTGCCGCCGCGCTGACCATCATGTCCGTGGGCGTCGGCTCGCCGGCCATCGCCGCGAGCCACACGTCGGCGGCTCCGGCCGCTGTCTCCGGCGCAAAGCCGGGGCCGCAGGACGCAAGCTGCAACACGTGGAAGACGAGCCGCGCACCTTGGGGCGGCTCCGCGTACTGCAGCGGCATGGCCTGGGCGGACAAGTTTCGCGTGAAGCTCACGTGCATCGACTACCGCGGTCGGACGTTCAACGTCTACGGACCCTGGAAGCACACGAACGAAACCTCGAGCGCCACCTGCTCTTCCGACCCCAACGTCGGCGTCCTGAGCGTGTCCACCGAGGAATCCGCCTAAGACTTTCGTACAACCAAAATCGGGGAGAAAGACATGCACAAGGCCAAGATCGCCAGCCTCATCGGAATCGGAATGGCGGCCACGTCGCTCATTACCGCACCCTCCGCATCCGCAGCCACCAATGGCGCCGAAGCCATTAGCTGCGAGACCTGGCAGTCCGGCAACACGGGTTACGCCAAATGCACCGGCCTGTGGCCCTTCATCGACCGCTTCCGCGTCAAGGTGACCTGTATCGACTCCCACGGCACCCAGGCCGTCATCAAGGGCAGCACCAAGCAGAACGGGGAGACGTCGTCCGCCACGTGCCCCGGGGCCCCGAATGCGGGCATTTACAAGCTCGGATACGAGCACTGGCGCATCTGATCCACCACTGAGCCCGCGCCTTCCTGGCCGCAGTGTTCCAGCGCTGCGCACCGGGCCGCAGCGCTGGAACGCTGCGCACCGACAGGAAGGCATGGCTCATACCCACCGGAGGGGCCGGGCGATGGCGGCCCGGCCCCTCTTCGGTCAACGGTCGCCGACGGGCCTCGCGCGACGTCCGTCGAGCAGGGCGGCGGCCGTGAAGAACTCCACGCCGACGCCGATCGCGGACTCGTCCACGTCGAAGTCGCCCCGGTGCAGATCACGCTTGGCCGTGTCACCGGGCGCACGGACCCCCAGCCGGGCCATCGCGCCCGGAACGTGCTCCAGGTACCAGGAGAAGTCCTCGCCACCCAGGCTCTGCTCGGTGTCCTCGACCGACTCCGCTCCGCGGCGGACCCCCATCGCCTCGCGCAGCAGCTCGGTGATCACCGGGTCGTTGACCACCGGGGGCACCCCGCGCACGTGGTTGATCTCGAACTTGGCCCCGTGCATGGTCGCGATCTCGTCGATCGCCGCGTGGATCATGTCCGGCGCCTCGTGCCAGGCGTTCAGGTCCAGGCAGCGCACGGTTCCCGAGAGCTCGGCGTGCATCGGGATGACGTTGCAGGCGTGCCCGGCCTCGATCCGGCCCCAGGTGACGGACATGCCCGAGCGGGCGTCCATCCGGCGGGCCAGCAGGGCCGGGGCGTCGACGGCCACCCGGGCGGCGGCCGTCACCAGGTCGGTGGTCAGGTGGGGCCGCGCGGTGTGACCGCCGGGGCCGGAGAGGGTGACCTCCAGCCGGTCGCAGGCGGAGGTGATGGGGCCGGCCCGCAGCCCGATGCGCCCCGCGTCGACCCGGGGGTCGCAGTGCACGGCGACGATCCGGCCCACCCCGTCCAGGACCCCGGACTCGATGGCGTCGGTGGCCCCGCCCGGGAGCACTTCCTCGGCGGGCTGGAAGAGCAGCCGCACGGGGCGGGGCAGCAGCCCCTGCCGGTCGAGCTCGGCGAGGACCAGGCCGGCGCCGAGGACGACCGTGGTGTGCACGTCGTGGCCGCAGGCGTGGGCGCGGTCCGCGAAGGTCGAGCGGTACGGGACGTGCGTCTTGGCATCGGGAATGGGCAGGGCGTCGATGTCCGCGCGCAGGGCCAGCATCGGCCGGCCCCCGTCCCAGGTGCCCACGTCACAGATCAGGCCCGTACCGGACTTCAGCACCCGTGGTCGCAGGCCGGCTTTCTCCAACCGGGCCTTGATCGCCGCGGTGGTACGGAATTCCTGGTGTCCGAGCTCCGGGTGCATGTGCAAGTCCCGGCGGAAGGCAATCAGTTCGGTACGCAGGTGGTCCGGAAGCTTGCCGGGCAGCTCGGGCCGGTCGGACGCGGCGGGCTGGGCGGTCTGGGACTCGCGGGACATCAACTGGTTCACCCGTTGAAGGGTAGGCCCACGGACGGGTCAACTGGCCGGGGATCACGAAAAGTTCATGCCGTTAGGGGAAAGAAACCCGACCTCTGGACGCATGACCGGATGCGCCCGGGGGTAAACTCGCGCGCTCATCCGGCCGTGGGAGCCGCCTGGGCAGGCAGTCTGCGCACATCACGGGCGGTGTCGGTGACCCCCGTGAGGAAGCTGCGGGCGCGCGGGGAGGCGGACCCGGTGAGCCAGGCGGGGTCCACATCGCATACGGCGACCGTGACACCGGTACCGGTGAGTGCGTACGGCAGCGTGTGGACGACGGTGGACGGAAAGCTGACGATCGTCCGGCCGACCGGACCGCGCCGGGCGATCAGCTCCAGCGGCAGGTCCGGGCGCACGATCTCCAGCCCCGTGGCCCGGCTCAGGGCGCGCAGCTTCTCCGGGGACTCGCGGCGGTGGGCGAAGTAGCGGGTGGCTCCGTGCTCCAGGGTCAGGGCGCGCACGGCGTCCAGATAGCGGTCCGGGTCCACCACCCCGGTCTCCACGAGCGAGGTGCCGACCAGGTCGGTTCCCTTGGTCAGCCGGGGCGGGCCGAACCGGGCACGGGTCCAGGCGAAGTCGTTGACCCGCAGCGTCATTCCGCCGTGGGCGGTGACGGGCATCGAGCTGAACACCTCGACGCGGTGGCCGCGGTGCGCGGCCGGGGTGAAGCGGCGGCGCGCGGTCGCCGAGACGGGTGCGTACGCCAGCTCGCGGACCCGGCCGGGCAGTCCACCGCCGCCGACCCGGTGCCACCGTACGAGGCGTTCGCCGCGGGCGGTCTGGGCCATGAACTCCATGGTGGCGGTGCCGTCGTCGACCACCACGAGCTCCTCGGCGCGCACGAGGGTGAGCAGCAGCTGGACGTAGCGCGAGAAGGGGTCTCCGACGACGACCGTACGCGCGGCGCGCACGTCGCGCGCCAGCGCGGCGAGCGCCTTCAGCGGCGCGAACCGGCTGCCGCGCGCCTCCTGCCACCGGACCTCGTGCCCCTCGTCCCGCGCCAGCGCGGCCACCCGGCGGAGCTGGCCGCGGGACATCGGGTCGGTGGGCGGCAGGACGACGATCCGCAGGGGTGGCGCGTCGCCCGCCGGCCGGGGCGCGGGGCCGGTCAGGTCCCCGCCGTCGGCGCGACGCCCCCGCTGGCGCGGCACCCCGTCCAGCTGTGACTGCTCTCCGGGGCGCGCGTACGCCCACTCCAGCACGTTGAGGAGCTGGACCGGACTCTCGACGAACGCCAGCGTGGAGGCGGAGGGGCTGGAGGGGGTCACCACGTGCTCCTTGTCGGGGGACGGAACGCGTACGCGCCGGGCGGGGCGTCAGACGGCTGCGAGCTCGCCCCGGACGCGGCGGAGCTTCTTCATGGGGCCGAGCTCGGACTCGTAGACGCGCTTGACGCCGTCGCCGAGGGCGGTCTCGATGGTGCGGATGTCGCGGACCAGCCGGGTGAGGCCGCCGGGCTCGACGGAGGCGGCCTGGTCGGAGCCCCACATCGCGCGGTCGAGGGTGATGTGCCGCTCGACGAAGGTGGCGCCGAGGGCGACGGCGGCGAGGGTGGTCTGCAGGCCCGTCTCGTGGCCGGAGTAGCCGATCGGGACGTTCGGGTACTCCTCCCGGAGGGTGTTGATCACCCGCAGGTTGAGCTCCTCGGCCTTGGCCGGGTACGTCGAAGTCGCGTGGCAGAGGAGGATGTTGGCGCTGCCGAGCACCTCCACCGCGTGGCGGATCTGCTGCGGGGTGGACATGCCGGTGGACAGGACGACGGTGCGGCCGGTGGCGCGCAGGGCGCGCAGCAGCTCGTCGTCGGTGAGGGAGGCGGAGGCCACCTTGTGGGCGGGGACGTCGAACTTCTCCAGGAAGGCGACGGCCTCGGTGTCCCACGGGGAGGCGAACCAGTCGATGCCGCGCTTGGCGCAGTGGTCGTCGATGGCGCGGTACTCGTCCTCGCCGAACTCGACCTTGTGGCGGTAGTCGATGTAGGTCATCCGGCCCCAGGGGGTGTCGCGTTCGATGTCCCACTGGTCGCGCGGGGTGCAGATCTCCGGGGTGCGCTTTTGGAACTTCACGGCGTCGCAACCGGCTTCGGCGGCGGCGTCGATGAGGGCGAAGGCGTTGCCGAGGTCGCCGTTGTGGTTGATGCCGATCTCACCGACGACGTAGACGGGGCGGCCGGGGCCCGCGGTGCGGGGGCCGAAGGTGCGCAGGCGGGAGTCGGGGGTGGTCGTCATGGCAGGAGGCGTCCTTCGGTGCGGGGGTGTACGGGGCGTACGGGGTGTGGGCTGCGGGTCGGAGTGCGGGTCGGGGTGCGCGTCGCGGTCCGGGGCGGGCTGTGCGGGGTGTGCCTCCGGGCGCGGGTCGAGCAGGGGTGCGAGCAGTCGGGCGCGGGCCAGGTCGTGCGGATCGTCGATCTCCAGGACCCGCGCGGGATCGGTGGCGACGGGGAGGGTGCGGCCGAAGAACCGGTGCCGGGCGGTGCGGAAGCCCGCGGCGTCCATGGCGTAGGCGGCGCCCGTCTCCAGCAGGTCCTGCGGCCGGTCCTGGCGCCGGGGGCGGTACGCCGCCTCGTGGTTGACGCCGGCCCCGCAGCCGTCGGCCCCCTCCCGCCAGAGGAACCCGTGGAACGGGGCCACGGTCAGGGCCGAGTCGGCCGCCCCGGAGGCGACGGCCACGGCCACCGACTCGACGTCGGAGGTGGTGAGGAAGGGGCTGGTGCACTGGACGAGGAGGACCACGTCCACGACGAGGGAGTGCAGTTCTTCGAAGGCGGCCAGCGCGTGCAGGACGGCGGCCTCGCTGCTCGCGGTGTCGCCGGAGATCGCGGTGGGGCGGGCGATGACGTCGGCCCCGGCCGCGCGGGCGGCGGCGGCGATCGCCTCGGAGTCGGTGGAGACCACCACGTCGGTGACGGTCGGTGCGGCCCGGCAGGCCAGGACGGCGCGGGCGACGAGCGGGGTGCCGGCGACCTCGGCGAGGTTCTTGCCCGGGACTCCCTTGGAGCCGCCGCGGGCCGGGATGACGGCGAGGACCCTCACAGCTCCCCCAGCCTGCGGATCACCGGGGCCACGCGCTGCACGCCGTGCCGGTAGGCCCCGCGGGCGGCCTCGCGCAGGTGGCCGCGGAGCCTACGGCGCAGCCGGGACTCCCCCGCGGCCGGGCGCACCGCGCCGGGCAGCGGGGTGCCGTCGGGTGCGAGGTGGTGGCGGGCGAGGATCCCGGGGAGGTATCCGGGTGCGGTGGTGCGCGTGTAGTACGGGGCGGGCGATGGCAGCCGGGCGGCGGCGAGCAGTCCGGCGACCTTGGCCCGGGCGACGGCGTAGGCGTCCGCGCCGGTGTCCGCGCCCGTGGCCGCGCCGCTGCCCGTGTCCGCGGCGGACAGGACGCCCTGCGCGGCCAGCCAGGCCGGGTCGCCCACCGGGAGGAGACCGGAGTCGATCTGGTCCCAGGAGGCCAGGCAGCCGGAGCCGAGGAAGTGGTGGTTGCCGAGGGCCTCGCGGATGCCGAGGTCGGTGAGGACCGCCGTCGGGATGGACCGGTGCAGGGATTCCAGGGCTGCCGTGGAGGAGACGGTGACGAGCAGATCGGCGCCGTCCAGGACCTCGCCCATGTTCCCGTACACCAGGCGGCAGTTGGCGGGCAGTCCGCCCGGGACCTTCTCGGCGAGCCGCTGGTACGGCTGCTCCTCCAGGTGCGTGGTGTGCTCCCCGGGCTTGCTGCGGAGCTTGATCAGCACTTCCCGGTCGGGGTGCAGCCGGGCGTGTCCGGCGGCCCGTTCCAGCAGGTAGGCGCGGTCGGCGCGGCTGTCGGGCACGGAGGGCTGGACGGCGAAGACCACCGTGTGGGCGCGGCTCCCGGCCGGCTCGTACGGCGCTCCGCCGAGGAAGGGCAGGGCGGTCTCGGTGACGGCGGCGGCGTCCGCGCCGACGCCCTCGTACACGGCGCGGAACCGCTGCGCGTCGTGGCGGGAGTTGGCGAGGACGAGGTCGGCGCCGTGGCGCAGCAGCAGCCCGTCGGCGAGCTTCTCGTATACGACGCCCACGTAGCCGGTGACGAGCACGGGGCGCCGGGCCGGGGCGGGCCACAGGGCGCGGGCCCCGTGCAGGACGGCCTGGACGGCCCCGCCGACGAGCGCGAGGACGACCACGTCGTAGCGCTCGCGTTCGATCTCGGCGAGGAACTCGGCGCAGGTCACCTCGGACAGCCGGTCGGCCCGCACCCCCACCTCGCCGAGCTGGCGCGCGGTGGGCGTGGCCCGGCCGCGCAGCAGGAATCCGGTGAGCTGGTGGTCGGGTACGAGACGGCGGGCGGTGAGTGCGCCCCATTTCCATCGCGTATCGGAATCGGCGAGTACGGCGACGCGTTTGCGTTCTGGCACGCGGCAGAAGCTATTCCGCAAATTCGGTGATCGGCCCAACGACCGCACAACAGCGGGTTAACAACGCGTCGACGAAATGCGAAAGCGCACGGGTTAACTCGCCCGCCCCGCGCCGTTCACATGGATTCCGCATACGGGCCACAGTGAATGACGGGAGGCGCCCTAATGTCTCGCAGGTGCCCAAGCTCTCTGTTGTCGTGCCGTTCTACAACGTGCAGACGTACGCACCGGACGCCCTGAAGAGTCTCGAACTCAACGCCCGGGAGGATTTCGAGTTCCTGCTGGTCGACGACTGCTCGACGGACGGGACGCCCGACCTGCTGGAACGGGCGGCGCGCGAGCTGCCGGGGGCGGTGCACCTCAGACACGAGCGCAACGGCGGCCTGGCCACCGCGCGGAACACCGGTCTGGACGCGGCCCGCGGCGAGTACCTGACCTTCCTGGACGGGGACGACTGGCTGGCGCCCGGCCATCTGGCCCGAACCTTGGCTGCCATAGAGGCCCTGAGCTGTGATTTCGTCCGTACCGACCATGTGCGGTGCACCGGCCGGTCGCGGAGCGTGCAGCGCGTCCCCTTCGGCCCGCAGTCGGTGGTCGCCGCGCCGCGCACCGCGATCCTGCCCGCCGACCGGGCCACGTCGGTGGACTATCCGTACGCCTGGGCCGGGATGTACCACCGGCGGCTGCTGGACCGCGGGGTGCTGCACTTCACCGACGGGCTGCGGACCGCGGAGGACCGGCCGTGGATCTGGCGGCTGCACCGGGAGGCGGAGTCGTTCGCCGCGGTCGGGCTGCCCGGTATCTTTTACCGACGCGGAGTTTCCACCTCATTGACGCAGGTGGGGGACGAACGGCAGCTCGATTTCATCCGCGCATTCGATCAGGTGCTCGCGGAGGTCACCGCCGACCGAGAATGTGATCGACTGCTCCCGAAAGCCGTCCGAACCTATTGTGCAATTATCGCCCATCATTTCGGGTCCATCGAAAGGTTCGAGCCGGACGTGGCCAAGAAACTCCGTCTCATGAGCTCGGCCGCGCTCGGCCGCATGCCGCAGGACGTACTGGACCAGGTCCTGGACTCGATGGACGTCGAACGCTCCGCCGTGCTGCGCCGCCTGCGCACCGGCCGCCGCCGCCCCGCCCCGTCGGGAGCGAGTGCCTGATGCCCACCCAGATCTTCCTGGCCTCCACCCTCTACGGTGCGGCCACGCTCGCGGCGGGCATCGACGCGGGCTCCTTCCCGCCCGCCGGCCGCCGCATCCTGCTGACCAGCAACCACGCCGTCACGGCCGAGGTGGCCCCGGGCGTCACGGACATGCCGGGCTTCGCCGCCCTGCGCCCCCGCTTCGACGAGGTCCTCGACTGGAACCGCGTCATCGAGCCGCAGCACCCGAGCACCTGGGCCCCGCGCGCGGAGGACGTCCCGATCTGGGAGCGGCAGCTGCGCACGCTGTGGAACCTGGGCGAGGACCGGGTCGAGCTGATCGTGGAGTCCCTCCAGGTCCCGCCGGCCCAGAGCCTGTGCCGGCTCTTCCCGGGCGCGGCCGTCGACGTCTACGCCGATGGGCTGATGAGCTACGGACCCACCCGTTTCCGCCTCGACCCGCAGCTCGGGATGCGGGTACGGCGGGTGCTCCACCTGGACCTGGTGCCCGGGCTGGAGCCCCTGCTGCTGACGGAGTTCGGGGTGCGGGTGGAGCTGGTGCCGGCGCAGCCGTTCCTCAAGGTCCTCGCGGAGCTCGCCGAGGCCACCCCGGACGAGGCGCCCGAGCCCGCCGGGCCCCCGGCCCTCCTGCTGGGCCAGTACCTCTCCGCGCTCGACCTGATGACCCTGGCCGAGGAGGAGGAGCTGCACGTGTCGATGGTCCGGGGCGCGCACGCCCTGGGCCACCGGGAGCTGGTCTTCAAACCGCACCCCGGCGCCCCGGCCGCGTACTGGCGCCGGGCCGAGGAGGAGGCCGAGCGGCTCGGCGCCCGGCTGACCGTGATCGCCGCCCCGGTTCTGGCCGAGACCCTCTACCAGCGGCTGCGCCCCGCTCTGGTCGTCGGCTGCTTCTCCACCGGGCTGCTCACCGCCGCCACCCTGTACGGGCTCCCGGTGGCCCGGACCGGCACCGGCGCGGTGCTGGCCGCCCTGACCCCGTACCCGAACAGCAACCGGGTCCCGCTGGCCCTGGTGGACGCGCTGCTTCCGGACCTCGCCGACGCCGAGGCCGTCCGCGCCTGGACGCCCCCGACCCCCGAGCAGGTCCGGGCGGAGCCGGCCGCACTGCTCACTGCCGTCGGGTTCACCATGCAGCCGCAGATCCTGGCCGCGCGGCGGCCGGCGGCCGAGGCCTACCTGGCCAAGCGCCTGACCCCGCACACCTGGCGGTACTTCACGCGCCGCCGACTGACCGCACTCGGGCTGCCGGGCGGCATCCCGGCGCAGCTGTCGTTCCTGCCGCGCAGCCGGGCGGTGCGCCGGGCCGTGCGGCGGATGGGATGGCTGCGCCGCGTCGTCAGCTGAGGGGCCTCAACTGACGGCGAGCTTGGCCGCGAAGCCGAGGAAGAGCACGCCCGCCGCCGAGGTGGCTCCGGCCGACAGCCGCTTGCGGCGCCGGAAGGCCGCCGAGAGGCGGGTCCCGCCGAAGATCAGCATCGTCAGGTACAGGAAGCTGCCGGTCTGCAGCAGACCGCCCAGCAGCAGGAAGGACAGCGCCGGGTAGGCGTAGGACGGGTCCACGAACTGCACGAAGAAGGACATCAGGAAGAGGATGGCCTTCGGGTTGAGGAGGCTGATCAGCAGCGCCCGCCGGTAGGGCCGCTCGTTCTCGGCCGGGTCGGCGGGGACGCCGGCCTCCGCCTCGGCCCGCTCCGCGCGCGTGCGCCACAGCGCCCAGGCACCCCGCATCATCCCCACGGCCAGCCACGCCAGGTAGCCGGCACCGAGGAACTTCACCACGGTGAACACCAGCGGGCTCGCCCGCAGCAGCGCCCCGGCGCCCACGGCGGTCAGCAGCATGAGCACGGCGTCGCCGGTGAACACCCCGGCGGCGGCCTTGTACCCGGTGCGCACCCCGCGGCGGGCGGCCACGGAGAGCACGTAGAGGGAGTTCGGCCCCGGCAGCAGAATGATCAGCACCAGGCCGGCGAGATAAGTCGGAAGATCTGTCACACCCAGCATGCGCAGGAGTGTCCCACAAGGTTGCACCTGTCGCGCCAGTGTGTTTCACCAGGTGGAACCGGAGGGCTCGTACGTCCCCCACACCTCCCGCAGCGCCCCGCACACCTCCCCCACCGTGGCCCGGGCGCGCAGCGCCTCCTTCATCGGGTACAGCACGTTCGCCGTCCCCGCCGCCGCCTCCTTCAGGGCCGCGAGCGCCGCCGTCACCGCCGCCCCGTCGCGCTCCGCCCGCAGCCGGGCCAGTGCCGCGCACTGCCGCGCCTCGATCGCCGGGTCCACGCGCAGCGGCTCGTACGGTTCCTCGCGCTCCAGTGCGAAGCGGTTGACCCCGACCACCACCCGCTCCCCGTTCTCGGTCTCCTGCGCGATGCGGTAGGCGTTCCGCTCGATCTCGGCCTTCTGGAACCCGGCCTCGATCGCGGCCACCGCCCCGCCCTGGTCCTCGATCCGGCGCATCAGCGCGAGCGCCGCCGCCTCCAGTTCGTCCGTCATCCGCTCCACCGCGTACGACCCGGCGAAGGGGTCCACGGTGTGCGGCACGTCCGTCTCGTACGCGAGGACCTGCTGGGTGCGCAGCGCGAGGCGGGCGGACTTCTCGGTCGGGAGCGCGATCGCCTCGTCGAAGGAGTTGGTGTGCAGCGACTGGGTGCCGCCGAGGACGGCGGCCAGGGCCTGCACGGCCACCCGCACGAGGTTCAGTTCCGGCTGCTGCGCGGTGAGCTGGACCCCCGCGGTCTGGGTGTGGAAGCGCAGCATCAGCGACTTCGGGTCCCGGGCCCCGAACTCCTCCCGCATGACGCGGGCCCAGATCCGCCGGGCCGCGCGGAACTTCGCGACCTCCTCCAGCAAGGTGGTGCGGGCGACGAAGAAGAAGGAGAGCCGGGGTGCGAACGCGTCGACCTCCATCCCGGCCGCCAGGGCCGTACGGACGTAGGCGATGCCGTCGGCGAGGGTGAAGGCCACCTCCTGCGCGGGCGAGGCACCGGCTTCGGCCATGTGGTAGCCGGAGATGGAGATGGTGTTCCAGCGGGGGATCTCGGCGCGGCAGTAGCGGAAGGTGTCGGCCGTCAGCCGTAGCGAGGGGCCGGGCGGGAAGATGTACGTCCCGCGCGCGATGTACTCCTTCAGTACGTCGTTCTGGACCGTCCCCGTCAGTTGCGTGCCCGAGATGCCCTGTTCCTCCGCCACCAGTTGGTAGAGCAGCAGGAGCAGCGCGGCGGGCGCGTTGATCGTCATCGAGGTGGAGACCCGGTCGAGGGGGATCCCGTCGAACAGCGTCCGCATGTCGTCGAGCGAGTCGACGGCGACGCCGACCTTGCCGACCTCGCCCTGCGCGAGGGGGGCGTCGGAGTCGTGTCCCATCTGGGTCGGCAGGTCGAAGGCGACGGACAGCCCGGTGCCACCGCCCTCGATGAGCTGCCGGTAGCGGGCGTTGGACTCGGCGGCCGTGCCGAAACCGGCGTACTGCCGCATCGTCCACGGCCGACCGGTGTACATGTTCGGATAAATCCCCCGCGTGTAGGGGAAGTCGCCCGGCTGCCCGAGCTCGGCCGTCGGGTCCCACCCCGTCAGGTCATCGGGCCCGTAGACGGGTTCGATGGGGATTCCGCTCTCGGTGTGTGCCATGTGACGCAGTCCTCCGTCGAGCAAGCGGGCCCGGGACTGGTAGGACCTCCCCGAGCCACCGCTGGGGCGTCCCCAGCCGCGCATCGCTTCGTAAGGCTGCGGACGGCTGCCGGTCACAATGGCGCAACATCCCGGAGCCGAGCGCAACTGTCCACGCACGCGGAGCATCACCTAGATACACGACGTAGAAACCGGGGGGACTGCAATGCAGCGCCAGAGAGTCATAATCCGCACGATCGGGGTGGCAACCGCCGTCGCACTCGCCGCGACCGCCTGCGGACCGCAGAAGACGGAGCCCGTCGCCGCCTCCTCGGTTTCGTCCTCGCCCACGGCGGGCAGCTCCCCCGAAGCATCCCCCTCCACCGACAACAAGCCCGGCGAGGCCTCGGCATCGCCGTCCGCCTCCGCCTCCGCTTCCGCGTCGGCCTCCCCCTCGTCCTCCCCTTCGCCGTCGGTGAAGCAGATCATGGCCAACGGCGACGAGAGCGAGCAGGTGCGCGAGCTCCAGGCCCGGCTGCGCCAGCTCAGGCTGATGTCGGTCGCACCGACCGGCTTCTACGGCTCCAAGACGACCGCCGCGGTCAAGTCCTTCCAGTCGAAGCACGGGCTGAACGGGACCGGCTCGGTCGACGAGGCCACCTGGAAGAAGATCCAGAGCGACAGCAAGAAGCCCACCGCCGACGAGCTGCGTCCCGCGACCGTCAACGAGGTCGCCGCTCCGGACCCGCGCTGCATGCAGGGCCGCGTCATGTGCATCAGCAAGGAGAGCCGCACGCTCGCCTGGATGATCGACGGCAAGGTCGTCTCGACGATGGACGTGCGCTTCGGCTCCGAGAACACCCCGACCCGTGAGGGCGTGTTCGACGTGGGCTGGAAGGCCAAGGAGTGGACGTCGACGATCTACCACACGCCGATGCCGTACGCGATGTTCTTCAGCGGCGGCCAGGCCGTGCACTTCTCGGCCGACTTCGCGGCCCGTGGCTACAACGGGGCCTCGCACGGCTGCGTGAACGTCCGGGACAAGGGCAAGCTGTCGGCGCTGTTCGACCAGGTGCAGGTCGGCGACAAGGTCGTCGTCTACTGGTGAGGCCCGCCGGGCCGGGGGCGGGACCGGTGTCCGGTCCCGCGGAGCCCGTGCCCGCGACAGGCAGGAAGCAAGCAAGAAGCCCGAGGCATCGCCTCGGGCTTCCTCGGTTTCCGGTCCGAACGTAATGGGCGCGGGCAGGGCCGGGGGAACGTGCCCCGCCCGCGCCGGTTGCGCAGAGCCCAGGGGTACGGGGGGAACCCCGGCTCATGCGCGGCCGATGACCAGTCGGCTCGATATGTACTGCGCCACCGGTTCGAAAAGTGTTACTGGCAGCTCAGCGCACGTATCAGCGGCCGGTGCGCAGGTCGGTCGAACCCCGCGGAATCGTCGGCGTCAGGGTCGGCGCCCTGAGCGTCCCGCCCAGCTGGGTGCCGCTGCGCTTACCGCCGGAGCCCCCGTCGTCGAGCACCGACTTGCAGTAGTCCGGGATCCGGGTGAGGCCGTTGGCCAGGCGCGAGAGCCGCTCGCGGCGGGCCTCGTCGAGCCGGCCCGCCTTGAAGTCCGTGCAGAGGTCAGCGACCTTGAGACGGTTCTCGCCGTCGCGGTCGCGGTCCTTGCCGGCCGTGTCGCCGCCACCGAAGGTGTCCCGGGTGCCGTCCTTGCTGCCCGTGCCGCCCGTGGCTCCCGTGGCTCCCGTGCTGCCCTGGACGTCCTTGCCCGAGCCGGCCGGCGCCGACGAGCCCGCGGAGGTGCCGGCGCCCGCGCCGGTCCCGGGCGTCGCGGCGCGCCCGTCCGTACCGGTCGGCTGCGGCGTTCCCGGGACGGGCGTCGGATTCGAGCCACTCGGCAGCGGGGTGGGCGTGGGCTTCGGGCTGGCGCTCGGCGCTCCGCTGCCGATGCCCGGGGCCGGGTCCTCGCCGGCGCTCACGGACATCGCCGGACCGGGTCCCGCGCTGTCGTGCCGGGGCCGCTCCAGCAGCCCGGCGCCCGCCGCGGCGGCCAGTCCGCCGACGGCGACACTGGCCAGGGCCGCCGCCAGGCCGAAGCTCACGGCCCGGCCGCGCCGGGGCGCGGGCCCGGGCACGATGCGGCCGAGGTCGACCAGGGGTTCTACGGACGCGGCGGCCACGGAAGACACCGCGGAAGGAACCGCGGCAGGGCGCGGGCCACCGCGCGCCGTGCGGAAGGCGGCCACCGCCGCGGCCTCACCGGGCAGTTCCGTGCCCGCGGGCAGCGGAGCGTTCACGCCGCCCAGGGCGTCCAGGGCGGCACGCAGCCGGGCGGCCTCGTTGCGGGCACGCTGATCGGCGGCCGGCCCCACAGGTTCCACCGGTTCGCCGCGCAGCAGTTCTTCCGCAGCGGCTTCGTCCAGCCACCTGTTGCGCTCGTCGGCCATCACATGTCCTTCTGCGTCCGCCAACGTGAATCCGTCACACCGGTTTGTTCTACGAAGCCCCCGCTCCGGCCACGCTGCGCGGGTACGGCGTCGAGATCCCTCCCGCCCCCGCCGCCCCATGCCTGGCCACGGGCATTATGGCCGACCGTCGGAGCGGGATCCGATCCGGTGTCCGGGTCCGGCTCGAAGCCGCCCTCCGGACCGAGCAGCTCGGCCAGCTTCTTCAGGCCCCGATGGGCCGCGGTCCGTACGGCGCCGGGCCGCTTGCCCAGGGTCTCGGCCGCGCTCTTGGCGTCCAGCCCGACCACGACGCGCAGGACGACGGCCTCGGCCTGGTCCTGCGGCAGCTGCGCGATGAGCGCCATGGTCCGCCCGGTGGAGAGGGACTCCATGGCCGCGCCGGCGGTGTCGCACTCGGCGGCCCAGCTCGTCAGCTCGGTGTCGTCGCCGCCGATGGCGGGGCGGCGGCCGCGCATGCGGATGTGGTCGAGGGCGCGGTTGCGGGCGATGCGGGCCGCCCAACCGCGGAAGCGGTCGGCGTCGCCGGTGAAGGAGTCGAGGTCGCGGGCGATCTGCAACCAGGCTTCCGAGGTCACGTCCTCCGCGTCGCCGTCCCCGACGAGCGTGCGTACGTACCCGAGCAGCCGTGGGTGCACGGCGCGGTACACAGCACGGAACGCGTTCTCGTCGCCGTCCTGTGCCGCGAGCACCGCGGCGGTCAGCTCCGCGTCGTCCCCCAGCAAAGTCCCCAACCCGTTCACTGTCCTGTACGTGTGGCGCAAATCAGCACGTTACGGCTTTCAAGCACCTCTCGTCCACGAGTGATACAACGCGCAACCAGTCCTGTGCGGAGCGAGGTGTGACACAAAACGCACCCGAGGCGCTGACAGGGGTACGGGCTTGTCGCACGAGCCCGTGACGGATGGCGACCGGGGCCTCTCCTGTGGGGGGTGGCGGCCTCGGTCGCCCTCCCCTTCCCGGGGCCCTCACCATGCCTGCCCGTGGCGCTCACGTCATCCTTTCGACTCACTTCCGGGTGAAATCCCCGAATCGGTACGACACACCCTGCCCTGCGTCGATAGCGTGGCGGTACACCCCCGCCGCGGCCCGAGGAGCCCCCTGCTGTCCAGCCACCTTCCGGCACAGGCCCCAGGGCGCACCTCCCGGACCGGATCCGGAGGAAGCTCCGCCCCTCCTCACGGCTTCGGACTGGCTCGGTTCAACGCCCTGTCCCCCGAAGCCGCCCGGGCCGTCCTGCTGCACTGCTGCGGAAGCCGGCGCTGGGCGCACCGGGTGGCGGTGCACCGCCCCTACCCGGATGCCGCGACCCTGCTCGCCGCCGCCGACGAGGCCTCGTACGACCTCTCGCAGGGCGACCTGACCGAGGCGCTGGCCGCGGAGTGCTCGGCGGAGCTGGACCACGGTGCTCCGTACGCCGCACTCCTGGCCCTCGACGCGGCCCACGCGGAGTACGAACGGAAGTTCGGCCACGCCTTCGTGATCTGCCTCGACGGGCACCCGCCGGAGGAGCAGGCCGACCAGTTGCTGGGCGCGATCCGCCGGAGGATGGGCCACGAGGTCGACGAGGAGCGCTCGATCTCCGCGGACGAGCTGCGCCGTGTCGCACGGGCCCGGCTCTTGGATCTGACACGCTGGCTGACCTCGCCGGATGGGCTGACTGCCACGGAAATCGGGCTATTCGCCCCTGTGGGATAGCCCGTACGTGCCTGTTTGATCACACCGATGGCCCCCGCGCAAGGGAACCGACAAAGCGTCGCTACGATGTCCGGGGCCGGAGGACCGTACCCGGCCGGGCCCGACCGACAAAGAAGCCGGCTGGCCCCCGCCCCGCTTCCGGAGGGTTTTCCGTGCCGGCTGGAACGTTGTACCGCGGCCGGGAAGGAATGTGGTCCTGGGTGGCTCATCGAGTCACCGGCGTCCTCATCTTCTTCTTCCTGTTCGTACACGTCCTCGACACCGCTCTCGTCCGCGTCTCCCCCGAGGCGTACGACGATGTCGTGGCTACCTACAAGACTCCGATCGTCGCGCTGCTGGAGTACGGCCTCGTCGCCGCCATCCTGTTCCACGCGCTCAACGGTCTCCGTGTCATCGCCGTGGACTTCTGGTCCAAGGGCCCGCGCTACCAGAAGCAGATGCTCTGGACCGTCGTGGGCATCTGGGTCGTGATGATGGCCATGGCCCTCTACCCCGTACTGGGCCACGCCTACCTTGAACTGTTCGGGAAGTGACACGCATGTCTTCTGACACTTCTTTCGAAAAGGGCGTCGGCGGCGTGGAGGGCGTTTCCCTCTACGACGTGGACAACCCGGCGCCTTACATCGAGGCCCCGCGCAAGCGGACCGGCAAGACCCCGCGCTCGACCCGCGGGAACTTCGAGATGGTCGCGTGGCTCTTCATGCGCCTCTCGGGCATCGTGCTCGTCGTCCTGGTCATCGGCCACCTCGTGATCCAGCTGGTGCTCGACGGCGGCGTGTCCAAGATCGGCTTCGCCTTCGTGGCCGGCCGCTGGGCTTCCCCGTTCTGGCAGGTCTGGGACCTGCTGATGCTGTGGCTGGCCATGCTGCACGGCGCCAACGGTCTGCGTACCGTCATCAACGACTACGCGGAGCGTGCCAACACGCGGCTGTGGCTGAAGGGCCTGCTCTACACCGCCACGGTGTTCACCATCCTTCTGGGCACGCTGGTGATCTTCACCTTCGACCCGAACATCCGCTAGGCAACGGGGCTGAGGCGAAACCAATGAAGATCCACAAGTACGACACCGTCATCGTCGGCGCAGGTGGCGCGGGCATGCGCGCCGCCATCGAGTCGACGAAGCGCAGCCGCACCGCCGTGCTGACGAAGCTGTACCCCACCCGCTCCCACACGGGCGCCGCGCAGGGCGGCATGGCCGCCGCGCTGGCCAACGTGGAAGAGGACAACTGGGAGTGGCACACCTTCGACACGGTCAAGGGCGGTGACTACCTGGTCGACCAGGACGCCGCCGAGATCCTGGCGAAGGAGGCCATCGACGCCGTCCTCGACCTGGAGAAGATGGGCCTGCCGTTCAACCGCACCCCGGACGGCACCATCGACCAGCGCCGCTTCGGCGGTCACTCGCGCAACCACGGCGAGGCCCCGGTCCGCCGGTCCTGCTACGCCGCGGACCGCACCGGTCACATGATCCTCCAGACGCTGTACCAGAACTGCGTCAAGGAGGGCGTGGAGTTCTTCAACGAGTTCTACGTCCTGGACCAGCTCCTGGTCGAGGAGGACGGCGTCAAGAAGTCGGCCGGTGTGGTCGCGTACGAGCTCGCCACCGGCGAGATCCACGTGTTCCAGGCCAAGGCCGTCATCTACGCCTCCGGCGGCACCGGCAAGTTCTTCAAGGTGACCTCCAACGCGCACACCCTCACGGGTGACGGCCAGGCGGCCTGCTACCGCCGCGGCCTGCCGCTGGAGGACATGGAGTTCTTCCAGTTCCACCCGACGGGCATCTGGCGCATGGGCATCCTGCTGACGGAGGGCGCCCGCGGTGAGGGCGGCATCCTCCGCAACAAGGACGGCGAGCGCTTCATGGAGAAGTACGCGCCGGTCATGAAGGACCTCGCGTCCCGTGACGTCGTCTCGCGCTCCATCTACACCGAGATCCGCGAGGGCCGCGGCTGCGGTCCGGCCGGTGACCACGTGTACCTGGACCTGACGCACCTGCCGCCGGAGCAGCTCGACGCCAAGCTCCCGGACATCACCGAGTTCGCGCGCACCTACCTGGGCATCGAGCCGTACACGGACCCGATCCCGATCCAGCCCACCGCGCACTACGCCATGGGCGGCATCCCGACCAACGTCGAGGGTGAGGTCCTGTCGGACAACACCACCGTCGTCCCGGGCCTGTACGCGGCCGGCGAGGTCGCGTGCGTGTCGGTGCACGGCGCGAACCGCCTCGGCACCAACTCGCTGCTGGACATCAACGTCTTCGGCAAGCGCTCCGGCATCGCCGCCGCCAAGTACTCCCAGGAGAACGACTACGTCGAGCTCCCGGAGAACCCGGCGCAGCAGGTCGTCGACCTCGTCGAGCACCTGCGCAACTCCACGGGCAACGAGCGGGTCGCCGACCTGCGTCTAGAGCTCCAGGAGACGATGGACGCGTGCGTGATGGTGTTCCGTACGGAGCAGACCATCAAGACCGCGGTCGAGAAGATCGCGGAGCTGCGCGAGCGCTACAAGAACGTGTCCGTCCAGGACAAGGGCAAGCGCTTCAACACGGACCTGCTGGAGGCCATCGAGCTGGGCAACCTGCTCGACCTGGCCGAGGTCATGGCCGTGTCCGCGCTGGCGCGCAAGGAGTCCCGCGGCGGTCACTACCGCGAGGACTACCCGAACCGCGACGACGTCAACTTCATGCGCCACACCATGGCGTACCGCGAGGTCGGCGCCGACGGCAAGGATTCCGTCCGCCTGGACTACAAGCCCGTCGTCGTCACCCGCTACCAGCCGATGGAGCGTAAGTACTGATGGCCACCCCCACCCTGGACAAGATGGAGGCGGCGGCCGCCGCCTCGCCGTTCATCACGGTCACCTTCCGGATCCGCCGGTTCAACCCGGAGATCTCCGAGGAGTCGACCTGGCAGGACTTCCAGGTCGAGATCGACCCGAAGGAGCGCGTGCTCGACGGTCTCCACAAGATCAAGTGGGACCTCGACGGCACGCTGACCTTCCGCCGCTCGTGCGCGCACGGCATCTGCGGCTCCGACGCGATGCGGATCAACGGCAAGAACAGGCTCGCCTGCAAGACGCTGATCAAGGACATCAACCCGGAGAAGCCGATCACCGTCGAGGCCATCAAGGGCCTCACGGTGATGAAGGACCTCGTCGTCGACATGGAGCCCTTCTTCCAGGCGTACCGCGACGTCATGCCGTTCCTGGTCACCAAGGGCAACGAGCCGACGCGCGAGCGTCTGCAGTCCGCCGAGGACCGCGAGCGCTTCGACGACACCACCAAGTGCATCCTGTGCGCCGCGTGCACGTCCTCGTGCCCGGTGTTCTGGAACGACGGCCAGTACTTCGGCCCGGCGGCGATCGTCAACGCGCACCGCTTCATCTTCGACTCGCGTGACGAGGCCGGCGAGCAGCGGCTGGAGATCCTGAACGACAAGGACGGCGTGTGGCGCTGCCGCACGACCTTCAACTGCACCGACGCGTGCCCGCGTGGCATCGAGGTCACGAAGGCGATCCAGGAAGTCAAGCGTGCACTGATCACGCGCCGCTTCTAGCCTTCTCGACGCGCGACTCCGTCCGTCGGTCTCGGCCCCGTCCCCGGTTCGTCCGGGGGCGGGGCCTTCGACGTTGCCCGGGACCTCAGCGGTGGAGCTGGCCGGTGATCGTCGGGTCGGTGATCTCCGTGTCCTTCGCGAGCAGCACGGCCTTGGAGAGGACGACCGCGAGGGTACGGTCCCCCTCGAAGGGCAGATAGCCGGTCTCGGGGGCGCCGGAGCCGCCGGAGGCGCCCGGGACGATGCACAGGTACTGGTCGTTCGGCGTCATCAGGACGTTGCCCGAGCCGAGGTGGATCTTGTAGGTGCGCAGCTCGCCCCGCACGTGCAGGAATCGGCCCTCGAGGGTGCAGCGGTCGGCGATGGCCAGCCTCGGCACCAGCCGCTCCAGCAGCACCCGCCGGGTCTCGGCGCTCTGGTTCAGCTCACCGAAGCCGTACGAGGACCAGTACGCGCGCAAGCGCCCTTCGGGTCCGCCGTCGGACCACGTCGGATCGTTGCCCACGCTGGCCACACCCACGAAGAGGTCGACGTCCCGCAGCACCTCGCTCAGCACCAGCGTCGGTATCTCCGCGAGCGGCAGCGGGTCGACGGGGGCCCGTCCGTCGCGCACCCGCATCGCGTAGTCGCCGCCGTACGTGCTCGCCTCGTTCTGCGGGGCGTCGATCGGGTAGAAGCGCACCTGGTCGGTCCGCAGCCGCAGGTAGCTCCCGGACTCGGTGGTGTCGACCCCGTACTCCTGCCCGTCGCCCTCGATCCAGTACTCGGCGCGCAGCCCCCAGTGCGGCAGCTCCCGGGTGGCCGGTGGGGCGCCGTCGTCCACGCACAGGCGCAGCTCGTTGCGCCAGCCCCGGGCCGCTGCCAGCGCGTGGAACTGGTGCTGGCGCAGGAGGTGCGCGGCGAAGCGGTTGGAGTAGGTGCCCGTGTTCCGTTCGGCGTCGGTCAGCAGGTACACCTCGCGGTGGGCCTGCTTGAAGGGCTGCGTCACCGCGTACCGCTCCAGCCAGTGCCGCCAGGCGACCACCTCGGCGGGCTCCCTGCCGACGGGGTGCCACAGCTCGACGGTGGCGTTCGCGGTGTCCTGGTCCAGCGGGGCGCCCGTGAGCGTGCGCAGCCGCCCGTCCGCGAAGCCGACGGCCGTGCCGTCCACGGTCCAGATCAGCCGCCGCGCCAGGGTCCCGACCAAGGGGTGGTCGAGGTACCGCTCGCGCCAGTGCCCGTACGCCCACCGGCGCAGGGCCAGGAACTGCCCGTCCAGTCGCTCCGCCTGCGCGGACAGCGATCCGTCGATGTCCTTGACCGTGGCCTTGAGTTCCCTGAGCTCCTCGGCGTGGTCCCGGCGCACGGCGGCGGGGACGCTCTTGACCCGCTTGCCCGCGGCGTTGCGCCAGTCGATCACGGCCCGGCTCCCGCGCACCTCCAGCAGCGCGGTGGCCTCCCCCAGCCGGAACTCGGCTCGACCCACCTCGGTCAACCCCTGTGCGGGGAAAGCCAGTTCCTCGATCTCCTCGCGACGCAGGCCGAGCGCGGCGGCCCGTGCACCCAGGGCTGCGTCGATCAGCTTGGCGGTGCCCCGGTACGTCACCCGGGTTCCCAGGCGCGCCAGTTCGGCGAGGGCGGCATCGCCCTCCATCCGGGCCAGGGAGTGGACGGCGGCGTTGGCCACCTTCGGGTTGCGCGGCCCCATCCCGGCGACCTTGCGCAGCGCGCTCTGTGCCAGAGCGCCGAGCGCACGGACCGTGTCGGGGTGCGGCGGGAGGAAGGACAGCAGCCAGGCCAGTCCGCGCAGGGCGTTGGCGTTGAAGGGGTCGAAGGCGTTGTTGACGTCCGGTTCGTACGGGCCGCGCTCCAGCTCGATGGTCCGGGGCCGCCCGACGAGGGCCAGCCAGGCCACCACGGCCTCGCGCACGGCGTCGCCGCCGAGGCGGCCGAGGACCGCCCGGCCGCCCTTCTCCCACGCGGCGGAGGGCTTGGCGGCCTTGGCGGTCAGCGCGTACCCGAGCAGTTCGTGCCACCGCTCGTCCGCCATGGCCCGCTCCGCCCATTCCTCACCGGCGTTGAGCACGGGCGCGGTGAGCCCTCCGGCGAACTCCACGAGGGTGCTGGCGCCGTCCGCGCTCATGGCGCTGCGCCGGACGGCCGCGATGACGGCCGGGGCGAGCGTGCGCCCGGCGGCGATCTCGGCCATGGCGAAGGCCTCGCACCGGTCCACGCAACAGAAGCAGTAGGTCCGGGCGATGTGCTCCAGCCGGGCGGCCCGCTCGTCCGGCAGCGGCAATCCGTCCAGGCCCTGGCCGACGAGCACGATCTGCGTCAGCAGCTTCACCTGCACCTGCTCCGTGTCGCACTGCCGCCGGTAGCGGTCGGCGAACTCCTCCAGCAGCAGGCGCCGGTCCCGCTCCGGCAGCCGCCGCAGCCCGTCGAGCTGCTCCTGGTAGACGCGGTTCGGGGTCGAGCGGGCCAGGGCCGTGCGCAGGAACCTGCCCGCCGTCACCGCGGCGTCCTGCGCCATCAGCCACCCACCAGCGCGACGAGCTTCAGGAACGTGACCTCGACACCGGGCGGAAAGGCGATCTCCTCGTCCAGACCGACGATCTGACGGTCCCCCACCAGCACCAGGAAGCCGTTGCGCTCGAACGCCTTCAGTGCGAGTTCGGTCTGTTTCTGCGGGTCGATGCGGCGCGGCGTCCGCAGGGCGTACCCGCCCGGGGTCCGCTCGGCCCCCTCCGGCTGCACCAGCCCCTGGAAGACCTCGGAACGCTGCGCGTGGTACTCCGCGACCTCCTGGAAGACCCTGCGCCGGATCAGCTCGCGCAGCGCGAGCCGCTCCTCGGCCATGTCGAGCGCCCAGCCGTCGCCACGGCTGCCGGCGGTCGTCTCGTCGACGAAGGTCACCATTCCCATACCCCCGACCGTAGGGGTGTGCACTGACAACGGGCCGTGCGGCCCCCAGCGGCGGTCTGGGCCCCTCAGGGTCCGGTGGGGGGCTTCCAGCCATGGCCGGGTGGATCTTCCCCGCAGCAGGCTCTCAGGCATGACGAAGACCCCGTACGCCGCGGCACACGTACTCCCCGAAGCCCGGGGACCGTTCCGTCGCCGCTCCGGTGCTCGCCGACGGCGGCGAGATCGAGCCGTGGGCCTGGGCCGAGGGCGCGGTGGACCGCTTCAGCACGGGCGGGCTGCTGCGCGCCGAGATCGACGGCACCGTCGTCTGGGGCAACACGGGCTCCATGGGCCGCTCCGCGAGCGGGGTGTTCGGCACCGGGGGCGGGCGGCGCGCGGTCGTCGGCTCCCTCCTTCCGGCAAGCAAGGAAGGCGAGTTGATGCGGAAGCACGTCACGGCTCTGGTCGGCGCGGCGCTCTGACCTGGGTTGCGGGACCGGGGGTACGGGGCGGAGGTCCCTGTGGAAGGATCGGCGGCATGAGCGAGCAGCAGCCGAATCCGTACACGAGCGACCCCGCCGGCCAGGGCGGTCAGCCGGGCACGCCCGCCACGCCCGGTCAGGGTGACTACAAGTGGGGTCCGGGCGAGGCCAGTTACGGCTACCCGCAGCCCTACCCGGGCCCGCCGGCCTACCAGCCGACCATCGGCGGCGCCGGCATCCCGACCCCGGCCTACCACCCCGCCGCTCCGGTCGGCGGAGCCGCTCTGTCCCTCGGTGACATCACCATCGTCGGGGACCAGATCATCACCCCGTCGGGCAACATGCCGCTCAGGGGCGCGATGTGGAACGCGACCGACTTCTCGCGCACCGAGGAGAAGATCCCGCCGCACGCGATCGTGCTCGCGATCATCTTCTTCCTCTTCTGCCTGCTCGGCCTGCTCTTCCTGCTGATGAAGCAGAAGACCACCACCGGCTACATCCAGGTCACGGTCACCAGCGGTGGCCGCCACCACTCCACGATGATCCCGGCGGTGGACGCGTACACCTACCAGTGGGTCATGGGCCAGGTGAACTACGCGCGGTCGCTGAGCATGTGAGGCACCTGCTGCGCCGCACCGAGCCTGAGCCGGCCCAGGGTGGAGCCGCCGGCCGCCGGGTCCAGGGACCTGGTGGCCTCCTTGAAGAGGTACTCGGCCCGCTCGTAGGAGAGGCGGCGCCGGCCCGTGTCCGGGCAGAGGTCGGCCGGTGCGGGCGTCCGGCCCGGTCCGGGCCGCCGGTCGGAGAGGAACACCGGGCCCCGGGTCCGGCCGGCCAGCAGCCCGGGCAGGAGACGGGCGGTCCCCGAGCGCCAGCTCACCCAGGTGCGGCCGGCCGGAGCCCGGCGGTCCGCCAGGTCCAGGTCCTCGACGTTCAGTGAGAGGACCGCCTTCACCCCGGCCCCCGACTCGTACAGGAGCCGCCACAGGGTCCGTTCGCGCAGCGGCAGGTCCGGGCGGCCGCAGAGCGCGTCGAACTGGGCGGGGCCCAGCGCCGGCGCCCGGGAGCCGGACTTCTCCGCGCGCCGCTCCAGCCCGGCCGCGAGGCCGTCCAGGTGGGCCCAGGTGCCGAAGGACCGCACGGCCGAGCGGTGCCGGTTCCAGGTCCTGGCCGCCGCCCCGCCCCAGGCCGTCGCGAAGACGCCGGCCACCTGGTCGGCCGTCAGGGAGGCCAGCGGCCGCCGGTCGCCGAGGGCCAGGCGCAGCCTCCGGAGGGTCTGTCCGTAGGAGCGGACCGTCGCCGGGTCAAGGTCGCCGCGGGCGAGGAAGGCGCGGGCGGCCTCCCCGAGCGTGGGACCGTGACCGGTCGGGTCCGTGCCGGCGATCGCGTCCGCGCGCCGCTCCAGGAAGGCGCGCTCGGCTGTGTTGCGGGTGAGGGCTGCCGCCCGGTGGAACTCCAGTCGCGCTTCCTGGTGCCGGTCGAGGCGCGCCAGCAGGTCTCCCCTGACGCTCGGCAGGAGGTGGTAGTCGCGCAATGCGGGATCGGCGGCGAGGGAGTCGACCAGGTCCAGGCCGGCCTGGGGGCCGTGGGCCATTCCGAGCGACACGGCCCGGTTGAGCTGGACGACCGGTGTCGGCAGCAGTTGCGCCAGGGCCCCGTACAGGCCGGCTATCCGGGCCCAGTCGGTGTCCTCGGCGGTGGTGGCCTGCGCATGGCACACGGCTATCGCCGCCTGGAGGAGGTACGGGCCGGGCGACGTACCGCCGACCTGTCGGGCGCGCAGCATCGCGGTGAACCCGCGGCGGATGAGCAGCTGGTCCCAGCGTCCGCGGTTCTGCTCGTGCAGCTGTACGGGCTCGCCCGACGGGCCGGTGCGCGCGGCCGAGCGGGAGGCCTGGATCTCCATCAGGGCCACGAGCGCGTGCACCTCGGCCTCCTGCGGCGCCAGTTCCGCCAGCAGCCGGCCCAGCCGCAGGGCTTCGAGGCAGAGCCCGGGCCGCATCAGGTCGTCGCCCGTGGTCGCCGAGTAACCCTCGTTGAAGATCAGGTAGATGACCTCCAGGACGGACGCGAGGCGTTCGGTCAGCTCGGCTTCGTCCGGCAGGTCGAAGGGCACGCGCTGCTCGGCCAGCGTCCGCTTGGCGGCGGCGATGCGCTGGGCGATCGCGGCCCCGGTGACGAGGAAGGCGCGGGCGATCTCCTCGGTCGTCAGGCCGCCGAGCAGCCGGAGCGTCAGTGCGGCCCTGGCCCCGGTCGGCAGTACGGGGTGGCAGGAGATGAGCATCAGCCGCAGGACGTCGTCCTGTTCGGGTTCCCGCTGCTGTTCCAGCTCGTGGGCGAGCTGTTCCTGCTTGTGCGTCAGCCGCCGGTCGCGCCGGATGTGGTCGACCGCCCGCCGCTTGGCCGTGGTCGTCAGCCAGGCACCGGGGTTGTCGGGGACGCCCGCGACGGGCCACTGTTCGAGTGCGGCGACGAGGGCGTCCTGGGCCAGTTCCTCGGCGAGGCCGACGTCGTGGACCATCCGCGTGAGCCCGGCGATGATCTTCGCGGACTCCAGCTTCCATACGGCGTCGATCGTGCGATGGGTGTCCGCCACGGGCACGATCACAGCACCGGCCCCGGCTCGCGCGCAAGCCGGGGCCGGACGCGGGGCGCGGCAGCGCCGGCGGTTCAGGGGCCGAAGACCTGCTGCACCACGCTCTCGCCGTCGCCGACGATCCGGCGGAAGCGGCGGGCCAGTTCGATCGCCTCCTCCTTGGAGCGGACCTCGATCAGGGCGAAACCGGCCACGGCCTCCTTGGCCTCGGCGAACGGCCCGTCCGTCACGGTGATCTCGTCCCCGAGCGACGTCACCAGGACACCGCCCGGCTCCAGGCCGCCGGTCGCCAGCAGGACACCGGCCGCCGACAGTTCCTCGATGAACCGGCCCATCTCGGCGTACAGGTTCTCGTCGGGGGCGGTGTCGGAAGGCCGGGTCGTCATCAGGTAGCGCATGGGGTCCCTCTCCTCGGTCGTGCGGTGCTTGCGACAACACGTCGAACAGGGCGATGTGACAGGGAACGGTCGCCGTTCCCTGTCACATCGCCGGATCGACGTGTCGGCGAGAACCGGAAACGACCGAGGAGAGAGGCACCCGCCATGACCACCACCCCCGCCCCCGCGACCCGCACCAGCACCAGCACCCGGGCCGCCACCCGCTCCCTGCTCGCCTGTGCGGTCGCGGCGACCCCCCTGTGGGTGGCCGTCGCCCTGCCCCAGGCCGCCCTCCGCGAGGGCTTCGACATCACCCGGCACCCGCTGAGCGCCCTGAGCAACGGATCCCTGGGATGGCTCCAGATCACCAACTTCCTGATCGTCGGAGTCCTGCTCGCCGTGGGAGCGACCGGCCTGCGCCGGGCCCTGCACGGTGGGCCCGGCGGCACCTGGGCGCCGCGCCTGGTGCGCGTCGCCGGCGTCGGCATGATCGCCGCGGGGGTGTTCGTCATGGACCCGGCCGACGGCTTCCCCGCGGGTACCCCCTACGGGCAGCCCGCCACCCTCACCTGGCACAGCTACGCCCACTTCGCCGCGGGATCGATCACCTTCCTCTCGCTGATCGCCGCCTGCTACGTCCTGGGCCGCCGCTTCGGCCGCGCCGGCGAGCGCGGGTACGCCCTGCTCGCCCGCACCGGCGGCACCGCCCTCCTGCTCGGCAACGGCTGGGCCATGGGCGGCGGCACGGCCGGCACGCTCACCCTGGCCGTCGGCGTCATCACCGCGATGCTCTCGATCTCCTTGATCGCGAACCGCTTCCGAAGTGCCCGCTGAACATCGCTTGAACTTGTTCAAAAAGAGGCCTACAGTCACCCGTGTCAGCAGTTTGAACACGTTCAAAGGGGCCGAAGGTCATGGACCTCACCGTCGTCACGTACGTCATCTACCTGCTCATCAGCATCGCCCTCACCATCTGGGTGGCCCGCACGCTCAGCCGCAACGGCCGTGTCTTCATCGGTGACGTCCTGCACGGGAACGAGAAGCTCGCGGACGCCGTCAACCAGCTCCTCGTGGTCGGCTTCTACCTCGTGAACATCGGCTTCGTGACCCTCTACCTCCGGTCGAGCGAGGAGGTCCAGACCCCCCGCGCCCTCTTCGAGGCGCTCTCGGTCAAGCTCGGCGTCGTCCTGCTGGTCCTCGGTGTCATGCACCTCGGGAACGTGTGGGTGCTGAACAAGATGCGCCGCCGCGGGATCATGGAGCGCCAGCAGACCCCGCCCGTCCCCCCGCAGGCGTGGACCGCACCGGTCGGGGCCTGAGCCGTGACGCCCGCCGCCGCGCCCGTGCGGAAGCTGACCGTCCTCTACGACGCCGGTTGCCCGCTCTGCGTGCACATCCGGCACTGGCTGCTCGCGCAGCGGTGGCTGGTCCCGCTCGCCCTGGTCCCCGCCGCCTCCTGGGAGGCGCGGCGGCGGTTCCCCCGTCTCGACCACGCGTCGACGCTGCGGGAGATCACCGTCATCGGGGACGAGGGGCAGGTGTGGACCGGGACCGACGCCTTCATCGTGTGCCTGTGGGCACTGGTCGAGCACCGGCCGAAGGCCAACTGGCTGGCCACCCCGGCCGGCCGGCCCTTCGCCCGGGCGGCCATGTACACGGCCTCGGCCTGGAGGCAGGCCGTACGTACCGAGGGTTACCCGGAGGCCGCCGAAGGGCCGGCCTGTGACGACGAGTGCTCCGTCCCCCGATAGGCTCATACACCGTGACTGATCAGAAGGCTCCCAAGAGCGAGCAGACCCGCACGCTCATCCTCGAAACCGCGCTCCGCCTCTTCCAGGAACGCGGCTTCGACAAGACGACGATGCGGGGTATCGCGAAGGAGGCCGGCGTCTCGGTCGGCAACGCCTACTACTACTTCGAGTCGAAGGAACACCTGGTCCAGGGGTTCTACGACCGGATCGGCGCCGCCCACCAGGCCGCGGTCCGGCCCATCCTGGACAACGAGACCGATCTGCAGAAGCGGTACGCGGGCGTGTTGACGGCCTGGCTGGACATCGCCGCCCCGTACCACGAGTTCGCCTCCCAGTTCTTCAAGAACGCGGCCGACCCGGAGAGTCCGCTCAGCCCGTTCTCGCCGGAATCGGAAACGGCGCGCAAGGCTGCGATCAGCATCCACCGCGAAGTGCTGGCCGGCGCGAAGACCAAGGTGCCGGCCGAGCTGGCCGACGTATTGCCCGAGCTGATGTGGCTCGCGCAGATGGGCCTGGTCCTGTACTGGGTCTTCGACCGCTCGCCGAACAGCGAGAAGACGCGGCGGCTCGCCGAGCGCGGTGCGCAGCTGACGACGCGGGGCATCGTACTGGCCCGCTTCCGGGTGCTGCGGCCGCTGGTGCGGGAAGTCCACGAGCTGTTCGCGGACTTCCTGCCGGGCATGGCCCAGACGGCCACGGCGGGGGCCCGGCGCAGGGCGTCGGACCCGTATCCGGACCCGGAGAAGGACCCGGATCCGGAGGAGGACCCCGCGTAGTCGCCGGGAACGCGACGGCTACAGCCAGTCGAGTTCCCACAGGCGCCAGACGCCGGTGCCGTCGGACAGGTACTGGGCTCCGGTGACGTCCTCGCGGGACATCACGTAGTCCTTCTTCTGCCAGATCGGCACCATCGGGGCCTGCTGGGCGACCAGCTTCTGGAGGTCGCGGAACTCGGCGGCCGCCTCGCTCCGCTCCGCGTGGGACTGGGTACGGGTGATCAGCTCGTCGACGTGCTTGTCGGAGAAGCCGTTGTTCATGGACGAATCGGCACCGACGAGCGGGGCGAGGAAGTTGTCCGCGTCCGGGAAGTCCGCGATCCAGCCGATGGTGTAGGCGTCGAACTCGCCCGCCGCGTACGCCTTCTGGAAGTCTTTCCACACGTCGACCGGCTTGATCGTCACCTCGAAGAGGCCGGTGGACTCCAGCTGGCGCTTGAGCTCCTCGGCCTCGGGCAGGTTCGCGCCGCGCACGTTCACGCCGAGGTTGAGGCGGACGGGGCCGGTGATGCCGGCGTCCTTGAAGAGCTTCTTGGCGGTGGCCGGGTTCGGGGCCGGGTAGGCGTCGAAGAACGGCGTGCTGTGGCCGGCGATGCCCGCCGGGACCAGGGAGTACAGCGGGGTGACGGTCCCCAGGTGGACCTCGACGGCCACCTTGGCGCGGTCGAGGACGGCGGCGACGGCCTGGCGGACGGCGAGCGGGGCCGCGGTGGAGCCGGGACGGACGTTGAACACGATGGAGCGGGTCTCGCTGCCGCCGGAGGCCTGGTAGCGGGTGTCCTTCAGGCCCGGATTGAGGCCGGCGAGCACGGCGGGCGGCATGTCCCGGTGCGCGACGTCGATCTGGTGGGCCTTCCAGGCCTGGTCGAGCTGCTCGGAGTCCTTGAAGTACTTGACGGTGACGGGCGTGTGGGCCGGCTTGCCCTGGCCCTTGTACGAGCCGTTGGGCTTGAGTTCGATGCTCGTACCAGCCTTGTAGCCGCCCAGCGTGTACGGGCCAGAGCCGTCCGCCTTGCCGTCCTCGCGCAGGGACTTCGCCGGGTACTTGTCCTTGTCGACGATCGAGGCGGCGCCCGTCGCGATCTTGAAGGGGAAGGTGGAGTCGCCGGCGGAGAGGTTGAAGGTGACCGTACGCCCCTCGGCCTTGACCGACTCCAGGGTGTTGAAGAGCGGAGCCGGCCCCTGGTCGGAGTTGATCGCCTTGATGCGGTCGAAGGAGTGCTTGACGTCCTCGGCGGTGATGATGCGGCCGCCCGCGAACTTCACGTCGGAGCGGAGCTCGCACGTGTAGGTGGTGAGCTTCTGACCCACGAAACCGCAGGAGGCGGCGGCGTCCGGCACGGGGGCGTCGGAGCCGGGCTTGATGGTCAGCAGCGACTGGTAGATGTTGCTGAACAGGGCCCAGGAACCGGCGTCGTACGCCCCGGCGGGGTCGAGGGAGGAGACGACGTCACTCGTACCGACCCGGACGGCGCCGCGGCCGCTTCCGTCCTCGGGCAGCAACTGCCAGACACCCACGCCGACCACGCCGAGGACCAGCCCGGCCGCGATTATCTTCGAGCGGACAGACCGCATCCCCTGAACCCCACCCCATGACCGAAGACAGCGACCTGCTGTCCGATTAACGGTCATCCCATCACGGAATTTTGGCCTCCGGAAGGTCAGTTGGGGCGGAGGCTCCGGGCGGTTGGCGCGGATCAGGCCTGAAATGAGGCGAGTTCAACGACGGTGATGTCGGACGGCGCCCCAACTCGGACCGGCGGACCCCACGCTCCGGCCCCGCGCGACACGTAGAGCTGGGTGTCTCCGTAGCGCTCCAGACCGGCGACGGTGGGGTTGGCGAGCTCCGCGAGGTAGTTGCCGGGCCAGAGCTGGCCGCCGTGGGTGTGGCCGGAGAGCTGGAGGTCGACGCCGTGGCGGACGGCGTCGTGGATGACGACGGGCTGGTGTGCGAGGAGCACGGCGGCCCGCGTCCGGTCCCGGTCGCCGAGGGCCGCCCGGAAGTCGGGGCCGTTCCCCTCCCGCTCCCCCTGGATGTCGTTGACCCCGGCGAGGTCGAAGTGCGGCAGCTCGCGGCGGGCGTTCTCCAGCGGGTTCAGCCCCAACTCGCGGACGTGGTCGATCCACTGCTGGGCGCCCGAGAAGTACTCGTGGTTCCCGGTGACGAAGTACGAGCCGTGGCGGGCGGCGAGCCGGCTCAGCGGCTCCGCGGCGGGCCCGAGGTCGGGGACGCTGCCGTCGACGAGGTCGCCGACGATGGCGATGAGGTCGGGCTGGGTGCGGTTGACGGTGTCCACGATGCGCTGGGTGTGGGCGCGGCCGAGCACCGGGCCGAGGTGGACGTCGCTGACGACGGCGATGCGGAAGCCGTGTGCCGCGCGCGGCAGTTTGGCGAGGGGGACCCGCACCCGCTTCACGCTCGGCCCGCGCAGGACCCCGTAGGTCCCGGCCCCGACCGTGCCGAGGGCGACGGCGGCGGCCGTCCCGCCGACCGTACGGGCGACGAACCGGCGGCGGCTCAGCCCGTCGCCCGCGGCGGGCCGCTCGGCGGTGGCCGGGGCGGCCGCGGGTGCCGCCGCGGCGGGCACCTCCACGGGCTCGGGCAGGTCGACCACCGATCCGGCGGAATCGCGGTGGGCCAGACGGCGCAGCGACAGCGCGCGGATCGGCTCCGCGACCAGCATCGTCAGGGTCAGGTACAGGAGTACCGCGAGCCAGAGGTACCCGGGCCAGGCCACCGTCTGCTGGAGCCAGAAGGGGGCGCCCGCGCGGCCCGTGGTGAGCGCGGCCACAGAGAGGAGGGGCAGGGCGATGGCCAAGGCCGTGCCGATGCGCCGGGTCCGGCCGCCGGGGGCGGTGGTGTCGCGGACCAGGCGGATCCAGAGCCAGCGGTGGACCAGGACCAGCAGGGCGCAGACCGCCAGGGCGACGAGTACGAAGACCAGGACCGTCATGCCGAGGCGTCCCGGTCCGGACGGTCCGCACCGTCCGTGCCGTCCGCACGGTCCGGACGTGACGAACGCCGCAGGGCGAGGACGCTGCGCAACCCGATCAGACCGACCGCCGTCCCCAGGAGAAAGGACGTCACCGCGAGCGTCAGGTGCACCCAGAAGTAGGAAGTGGGATCGCCGGCCGCATCGAAGGCAAGACCACTGCCGTTCTTCCACAGGTTCCGGACGAAAGACACCCAGATGAACCAGCTCCACACTCCGAAGGCGAGCAGGAACCAGGAGGCGGTACGGCTGAGTCTCATGCCTTCAGTATCGGATTCGTCCCCAGGACGGACGCGCCGGGGTGGGCTGTCCCGGGGTTGGTTGCCTGGAAATGGCCGGTCCGCTGCGCTCTCCAGCTCATCGGGAGGTACTTTCACCTGCGTGTCTGCCAAGACGACCGCGCTGACGGTCCTTTCCGCCGCGTTGCTGGCGCCCGCCCTGCTGGTGGCCCCCGCGCACGCCGCGCCGGCCCCGCCGGCCGACGCGAAGGGCGAGCCGGCCAAGGCCTCGGCCCCCGCACCGGCACCACCCGTCTCGATGTCCACGGTCGGCGGCTCCCTGCTCGGCCAGCCGGGGACCCAGGTGAACCTGCTGCCGGGCGCTCCCGCGCTGCCGGCGAACCTCACCGGGCGGTCGTGGATCGTGGCGGACGCCGAGTCCGGCGAGGTGCTGGCCGCGCACAACGCGCACTGGCGGCTGCCCCCGGCCTCGACCATGAAGATGCTCTTCGCGGACACCGTCCTGCCCGGCCTGCCCAAGGACCAGGTCCACAAGGTCACCGACAAGGACATGGAGGGCGTGGGCCCGGGCAGCAGCCTGGTCGGCGTCAAGGAGGACCTCGAGTACTCCGTCCACGACCTGTGGCTCGGGGTCTTCCTGCGGTCGGGGAACGACGCCGTGCACGTGCTTTCGGCCATGAACGGCGGCGTCGAGAAGACCGTCAAGGACATGCAGGCCCACGCCGAGGAGCTACAGGCCCTGGACACCCACGTCGTGTCCCCCGACGGGTACGACGCCCCGGAGCAGGTGTCGAGCGCGTACGACCTGACGCTGGTCGCCCGCTCCGGACTGCAGAAGCAGGACTTCAGGGAGTACTGCGGCACGGTGAGCGCGAAGTTCCCCGGGCTCCAGGAGGCCGGGAAGCCGCGGGACTACTTCGAGATCCAGAACACCAACCGGCTGATGACGGGCGCCGGCGGCATCGCCCCCTACAAGGGCATCGCCGGAGTGAAGAACGGCAACACCACCATGGCCGGCTCCACCTTCACCGGCGCCGCCCAGCAGGGTTCGAAGAAGCTGCTGGTCACGGTGATGAACCCGGACGGGGGCGGGGCGAACCAGGTGTACGAGCAGACCGCCGCGCTCTTCGACTGGGGCTTCGCGGCGGCCGGGAAGGTCAAGCCGGTGGGCGAGCTGGTGCCGCCGAAGAGCGCGGACACCTCCTCGCACGGCTCCCCGGCGCAGTCGCACGAGAACGACCCGTCGGCGGCCGGCAAGGACTCGGGCGGCGGCGCGGGCACCGCACTGGCCGTCGCGGGCGGTGTGCTCGCCGTACTGGCGGGCGGCGCCTTCGTGGTCAACCGCCGCTGGCCCCGCGGACGCCGCGGCCGGGGCGAAGAGCTGGTCTGACACCGCCGCAGACGCACCCGGACCCGCGCTAGGTCCTGTCGTCAAAGTGGCGTCGGCCGAGCCCGCGGCGTCCGGTGCCGTGCATCGCAAGGCGGAGGGGCGCCCGTGTACTGGACGTACTCGGGTGCCCCGACAACGCAGCGAGGTGTGGTGCCGGGCGTCGCGGGCCCGACGGGACTTTGACGACAGGGCCTAGCCCGGTTCCCGCAACCGCACCACCTATCAACTCACAGGTTCACCGGAGGACTTCGGCAGGGTTTGCTCGCTCCCGTCGGCATGAAGCCGTCGGGAAGGGGGTCCTCCCATGCGGAGGAGATGGTCGGCCGTCGTCATGGTGGCCTGTGCGGTCGTGGTGGTCTGCGGCGCGCTGCTCGCCGTGGCGGCCCGGACCGCTCTCCCGGCCGACGGCGCCGGGCGGCGGACCCCGGCGCGCGCCCTGGAGACCGCCGAGCTGGACGTGCTCCACACCGCGGGAGAACTGCTCGTACAGGACTGCATGCGGGCGCAGGGATTCTCGTACTGGCCGGTCCCGCGCGTGCCGCACCCGGACTGGCGGGACTTCCCGTACGGCGTGGACGACGTGGACTGGGCCCGCGGCCACGGGTTCGGGCGCCGGATCGAGCAGCAGCTGGACGAGGAGGCGGCGTCGGGCCCGCGCGGCCGGTACCAGGGCGGACTCTCCGCAGAGCGGCTGGAAGCCCTGGGGGTGGCCCTCATGGGGCCCGATGCGAAGGGGCTGGCGGTCGAGAACCCGGGCGGGGGCACGCTGAGCCACAGCGACCGGGGCTGCATCACCGCGTCGTGGCGTCAGCTCTACGGGGACGTGCGCCTCTGGTACGGCTCCAGCGAGACCGTGAAGCAGCTCGGCGCGGTGCGCACCGGCCGGGTCAACCAGGACCCGGCCTTCCGAACGGCGGTGGCCGGGTGGAGCGAGTGCGTCGGACGGCGCGGTTTCCCGGCCGTGCACCCGGTCCAGCAGCGCGACGAACAACTGGCACGGACCGGTCCGGCCGCCGAGGCCGAGGACGTACCGATGGCCACCGCCCAGGCCGAGTGCGCCCGCTCGACCGGCCTCGCCGACACCGCACGGGACCTGCACCGGCGCTATTCGGACATGATCCGCGCCGAGAACGGGGCCGCCTTCGACGCCATGCGGCGGTTGCAGGTGGCGGCCCTGCCCACAGCTCGCGATGTGGTCGCCCGGCACGCCGGCAGCTGACATCGCGTACCGCCGACCGGCGGTGAACCATGTACGGCACTCATTGGGAGGGACCCCAGATGAACAAGCTCAGGACGCTCCTCGCGGGGCTCGCGATCGCCGGTGCGGCGGTGGTGGCCGTTCCGACCGCGGCGCAGGCCGACGGCGGCTGCGGATACACGAACTTCTGTGCCTACTCCGACGATTACAACTACCTCTACCAGAACGCCGGCAACTCCAACGACTGGCCCTACCAGGTCAAGAACAAGGTCGACTGGGTCCGCAACAGCGGTAGCGCCGGCGGCCGCGACCACGTCAACATCTACTACAACGAGAACAACACCGGCGCCTACGCCTGCATCGGTTACGGCACCGAATGGAACCTGCGGGGCAACGCGCAGTCGTTCAACTGGACCCGCAACGGCGACGCCAGCGGTCAGTGGAAGGCGGTCCACGACAACGCCGCCTCGCACCGTTGGGTGTACGGCTGCGGCAACGGCACCTGGTAGAGCGTCCCTCCGGCACCATCCGGTGGCGCACCGGGCCCCACACCGGTGCGCCACCGGCGCGCGTCCCAAGACACCCCTAGGCCCTGTCGTCAAAGTCCCGTCGGGCGCGCGACGCCACTTTGACGACAGGACCTAGGCCGGCTTCGTCGCCTCGGCGGCCGGGGGGTCTTCCGCGCCGTCGCCGTCCGCGTCGTCGCGCGTGGCCGTCCAGGACGAGACGTACAGCAGCAGTTTCGCCGTGAAGTTGATCCAGAGCAGCAGGGCGATCGGTACGCCGAAGGCCCCGTACATGCTCTTCGCGGCGACCTCCCGCATATAGCCGCTGAGCAGCAGTTTCAGCAGTTCGAAGCCGGCCGCGCCGATGAGGGCCGCCTGGATCAGGCGGCCGCGCGGCGGTTCGACGCCCGGGAGCAGGGTCAGGACGTAGAGCAGCAGCAGGAAGGCGGCCACGACGCCGACGAGGAAGGCGAGGGAGCGCAGCAGCGCGCCGCCCGCGCCCTCGCGGGGGATGTCCAGCCATTCGGCGGTCTTCCCGACCGCGCTGGATCCGAGGATGGAGGCGACGGCGGAGGCCAGGCCCACGCCGCCGAGGCCGAGGAGGACGAGCGTGTCCTTGCCCTTGCGGACGAACGGGTTGCCGTCGTCCTCGTCGTCCTTCTCCCACACCGCGCGCAGGCAGTCCCGCATCGAACCCACCCAGCTGACACCGGTCACGAGCAGGAGGGCGCCGGCGACGAGACCGACCGTGCCGGCGTTGGCGACGAGCCCCTCGATGTTGAGCTGGTCGGAGATGCCGGGGACCTGTTCGGAGAGGTTCTTCTCCAGCCGGTCCAGCTGCTCCGGGCTGAGCAGCGCCGCGCCGATCGCGGCGGCCACGGTGATCAGCGGGAAGAGCGCGAGGAAACTGATGAAGGTGATCGCGGCGGCGAGGCGGGTCCAGTGCACCCGGTCGAGGCGCTCGTACGAACGCCACGCGTGCGTGCGCATCAGCCGGACCGCGAGCGGCCCGATCACCGGGAGTTTCGTCAGCCAGTCCATGGGGTCACCGTAATTCAGCCGCCGGAAATAGCCGGGATTGTCGGTTCCGGCCGCTACGGTCGTCGATTGTGACTTTTCCCGAAACGCGCCCTACGGGTCGCCCGTTCCACACCCTGGTCCTGCGAAGGCTGAGGTTCCGTGCCCGGCGCATCGCCCGGCTCCCCCTGACCCTGCGCCTGCCCCTGGCCCCGCGCCCGCTCCGTCAGGACGGCGGTACGGTCGCTCCGGCGGCCCCGGTGGCTCCGGCCGTCCCTGCTGCCGCCTCGGCGCCCTGGTCGGCGGGTGAGCCGGCCTGCGCCGGGACGCAGTTCGGCCCGCTCCCGAACGGGTACTCGCGCAGCTTGCGCCAGACCCCGTCCGAGCCCTGCTCGTAGAGCGCGAAGCCCTCGCAGACCCACTCGGCGGTGTACTCGGCGAGGGTCGTGAACGCCAGGTCCATCGCCTCCTCGGAGATCCCGTGGGCGACCGTGACGTGCGGGTGGTACGGGAACGCCAGCTCCCGTTCGAGCGGCCCCTGGGGGTCGCGGACCTCGCTCTGGAGGCGGGTGCAGCCCGGCGCCCCTTCGGCGATCTTGACGAAGACGACCGGCGAGAGGGGGCGGAAGGTTCCCGTGCCCGCCAGCCGCATCCGGAAGGCCCGGAAGGCGGCCGCGACCTCGACCAGGTGGGCCCTGATCGCGGGGAGCCGGTCCGCCTCCACCTCGGTGGGCGGGACGAGGGTGACGTGCGTGGGGATGCCGTGCGCGGCAGCGTCCCCGAAGCCCGCGCGCAGCTCCTGGAGCTGGCTGCCGTACGGCTCCGGGACCGCGATCGAAACGCCGAGCGTTACGGTCCCCACGTATCTCTCCTCCGCTTGTCGCTGTGGACTGCTGCCGCCCCAGTGTGGCGGCAGCACCCCCATTCGTGCCAGGGCTCTCGGTCCGTAGTTGCGTTCGTCAGTGCTTGGCGGGCAGCAGACCGAGGCGGTCGTAGGCCTGTGCGAGCGTCTCGGCGGCGACCGCGCGGGCCTTCTCCGCGCCCTTGGCCAGGAGGGAGTCCAGCGTCTCCGGGTCGTCCAGGTATTCCTGGGTCCGCTTCTTGAACGGTGTGACGAAATCGACCATCACACCGGCCAGGTCGGTCTTCAGCGCGCCGTAGCCCTTGCCCTCGTACTTGGCTTCCAGCTCGGCGATGGTCTCGCCCGTGAGGGTGGAGTAGATCGTGAGCAGGTTGCTGACGCCGGGCTTCTTCTCGGAGTCGAAGCGGATCTCGGCCTCGGTGTCGGTGACCGCGCTCTTGATCTTCTTCTCGGTGACCTTGGGCTCGTCGAGGAGGTTGATCAGGCCCTTGGGGGACGACGCGGACTTCGACATCTTGATCGCCGGGTCCTGGAGGTCGTAGATCTTCGCGACCTCCTTGACGATGTGCGCGGCGGGCAGGGTGAACGTCTGACCGAACCGGCTGTTGAAGCGCTCGGCCAGGTCGCGGGTCAGCTCGATGTGCTGGCGCTGGTCCTCGCCGACGGGGACGGCGTTCGCCTGGTAGAGCAGGATGTCGGCGACCTGGAGGATCGGGTACGTGAACAGGCCGACGCTGGCGCTGTTGACCCCGCCCTTGGCGGACTTGTCCTTGAACTGGGTCATCCGGCTGGCCTCGCCGAAACCGGTGATGCAGTTCATGACCCAGCCGAGCTGCGCGTGCTCGGGCACGTGGCTCTGGACGAAGAGCGTGCAGCGCTCGGGGTCCAGGCCGGCGGCCAGCAGCTGGGCGGCGGAGAGGCGGGTGTTCGCGCGCAGGTCCTTCGGATCCTGCGGCATGGTAATCGCGTGCAGGTCGACCACCATGTAGAAGGCGTCGTGCGTCTCCTGCAGGGCGACGTACTGGCGGATGGCTCCGAGGTAGTTCCCGAGGTGGAACGAACCGGAGGTGGGCTGGATGCCGGAGAGCGCGCGAGGACGATCAGAAGCCATGGCTTCATTCTCTCAGGTGCGGGGGCGGGCCCGTGCCCGCCCACACCCGCGCCTCAATCGCCGGCGGGGCTGGAAATTTCAGCCCCGCCGGCGATTGAGGCGCGGGGTCTGGGGCGGAGCCCCAGTAGCGGCGCCGCGGGTCAGGACAGCGGCAGGCCCGGGGCCGGGAAGGCGGCCATGAGGTCCGTGACCTCGGCGCGGATCACGGCGAGCGCCTGCTCGTCCCCCTTCGCGGCGGCGTCCACCGCGCGCGAGATCCAGTCCGCCACCACCGGCATGTGCTCCGTGGACAGCCCCCGCGACGTCAGCGACGGCGTACCGATCCGCACCCCCGAGGGATCGAACGGCTTGCGCGGGTCGAACGGCACCGTGTTGTAGTTCACGACGATGCCCGCCCGGTCCAGGGCCTTCGCCGCGATCTTGCCCGGCACGTCCTTGCCCGTCAGGTCGATCAGGATCAGGTGGTTGTCCGTACCGCCCGAGACCAGGTCGAAGCCCTTCTCCAGCAGCGCCGCGGCCAGCGCCTTGGCATTGGCGACGACCGCGTGGGCGTACGAGACGAAGGACGGCTGCGCGGCCTCGTGCAGCGCCACCGCGATACCGGCCGTGGTCTGGTTGTGCGGGCCGCCCTGCAGGCCCGGGAAGACCGCCTTGTCGATGGCCTTCGCGTGCTCCTCCCGGCACATCAGCATCGCGCCCCGCGGACCGCGCAGGGTCTTGTGCGTGGTGGTGGAGATGACGTCGACGTGGTCCGCCGGGGACGGGTGCGCGCCGCCCGCGATCAGGCCCGCGATGTGGGCCACGTCGGCGACCAGGATCGAGCCCGCCTCGCGGGCGATCTCGGCGAAGGCGGCGAAGTCGATGGTCCTCGGCAGGGCGGTACCGCCGCAGAAGATCACCTTGGGCCGCTCGGAGAGGGCCAGCTCGCGCACCGCGTCGTAGTCGATGAGCCCCGTATCGGCGCGGACGCCGTACTGCACGCCCCGGAACCAGGAACCGGTCGCCGAGACGCCCCAGCCGTGGGTGAGGTGCCCGCCCATCGGCAGGGCCATGCCCATCACCGTGTCGCCCGGCTTCGCGAAGGCCAGGTACACGGCCAGGTTGGCGGGCGAGCCGGAGTACGGCTGCACGTTGGCGTGGTCCACGCCGAACAGGCCCTTGGCCCGCTCGATCGCCAGCGCCTCGACGCGGTCGATGTTCTGCTGGCCCTCGTAGTAGCGGCGGCCGGGGTAGCCCTCGCTGTACTTGTTCTGCAGCACGGTGCCGGAGGCTTCGAGGACGGCCGCGGACACGTAGTTCTCGCTGGGGATCAGGCGCAGGGTCTGCGCCTGCAGCACTTCCTCCGCCGCGACGAACGAGGCCAGCTCGGGGTCGGCGGCGAACAGGGCGGGATGGCGGCTCGCGGACATGGCGGGCTCCTCCGGGGTCGATGTGATCGGTACCCCGCGAGGCCCAGGCGAGCGGCCCTGTATGCGGTCGAGCGCGCACGACTCCCCCGGAGTTGGTTCTCCGTACGCCAGTCGCCGTGCGTACCGCACACCTTAGCGGGCGCGCCGGAAGAGAGGTTTCTGCGTCCGCGATGCGAGCGACGATAAGAAGGTGACGCCACCCTCGTCACCGCTGCACCGGCGCTCACCGCGCCGGACGGACGATCGGAGACCCCGTGTCGACAACTGCTGATGCCATCCGCGCCGCGGACGCCCACAGTGCGCACAACTACCATCCGCTGCCCCTGGTCGTCGCGTCCGCGGAAGGCGCCTGGATGACGGATGTCGAGGGCCGCAGGTACCTCGACATGCTCGCCGGGTACTCGGCCCTCAACTTCGGGCACGGCAACCGCCGTCTGATCGACGCGGCCCACGCCCAGCTGGATCGGGTCACGCTCACCTCGCGCGCCTTCCACCACGACCGCTTCGCCGCGTTCTGTACCGAGCTCGCCGCACTGTGCGGCAAGGAGATGGTGCTCCCCATGAACACGGGGGCGGAGGCCGTGGAGACGGCGGTGAAGACCGCCCGCAAGTGGGGCTACGAGGTCAAGGGCGTCCCGGACGGGCACGCCAAGATCGTGGTCGCCGCCGACAACTTCCACGGGCGCACCACGACCGTCGTCTCCTTCTCCACGGACCACGACGCCCGCGACCACTTCGGCCCGTACACGCCGGGCTTCGAGATCGTTCCGTACGGGGACCTCACCGCGCTGGCCCACGCCGTCACCGAGAACACGGTGGCCGTACTGCTGGAGCCGATCCAGGGCGAGGCGGGGGTGCTGGTGCCGCCCGCCGGGTACCTGAGCGGCGTACGGGAGCTGACCCGCGAGCGGAACGTCCTGTTCATGGCGGACGAGATCCAGTCGGGGCTGGGGCGCACCGGCCGGACCTTCGCGTGCGAGCACGAGGGCGTCGTCCCGGACGTCTACATCCTCGGCAAGGCGCTCGGCGGCGGCGTGGTGCCGGTGTCGGCCGTGGTCGCCGACCGGGACGTGCTCGGGGTGTTCCGGCCCGGGCAGCACGGGTCCACCTTCGGCGGGAACCCGCTCGCGTGCGCGGTCGCGCTGGAGGTGATCGCGATGCTCCGGACCGGCGAGTTCCAGGGCCGCGCCACCGAGCTGGGCGAGCACCTGCACCGGCAGCTGAACCTGCTGGTCGGCGGGGGCGCGGTGACGGCCGTACGCGGCCGCGGGCTGTGGGCGGGCGTCGACATCGACCCGTCGCGGGGCACCGGCCGGGAGATCTCCGAGAAGCTGATGGAGCTCGGGGTGCTGGTGAAGGACACCCACGGGTCGACGATCCGGATCGCCCCGCCGCTGGTGATCAGCAAGGAGGACCTGGACTGGGGCCTGGACCAGCTCCGGTCGGTGCTCGGCGCGTAGTCCCGTCCGTATCGGTCAGAGGATGACGTGGGGCAGGAAGCGGGCGTACTCGTCCGTGACCGGCCCCGCCGATTCGCGGATGCCGAGCCCCGCCGCCTCGTCCTCGACGACCCATGCGCCGAGCACCACCCGGTTGCCGTCGAAGTCGGGCAGCGGGGCCAGGCCCTGGAAGCAGTACTGCTCCCCCTCCTGCGGTACGAACGGCTCGCCGCCCCCGCCCGGCCCGTGCAGGGTGACCCCCGCGCCCTCACGGCCGAGGAGGGGCTTGGCCACGTAACCGTCGGACCCGGGCTCGGCGAGCTCGCGCGGGCCGTCGAGGTAGGCGGGCAGCAGGTTGGGGTGCTCCGGGAAGAGCTCCCACAGGATCGCGAGCAGCGCCTTGTTGGACAGCAGCATCTTCCACAGCGGCTCGATCCAGCAGGTGGAGCCGGTGCCGCCGCCGTGGTCGTACGTGCCGAGGACGTGCGGGCCGAACTCGTCCGTGGCCAGCCACTCCCACGGGTAGAGCTTGAAGCAGGAGCGGATGAAGCGGAGCTTCTCGTCCACGAACCGGCCGGACAGGCTGTCCCAGCCGATCTGCTCGACGGACAGGGCCTGGGTCTCCAGGCCGGCCTGCTCGGCGGTCTCCTGGAGGTAGGCGACCGTCATCAGGTCCTCGCCGAGCTCGTCGGCCTCGGAGTGCGCGAAGTGCAGCGGGCCGGGCGGGAGCAGCTCGGCCTGGCGCCGCCAGGCGTCGACGAGGCGCTCGTGGAGGGAGTTCCACTGGTCGGCGCCGGGGAAGCGCTCCTCCATCCAGAACCACTGCGGGCTGGCCGCCTCCACCAGGGACGTGGGGGTGTCGGCGTTGTACTCCAGCATCTTGGCCGGGCTGCCGGTGCCGTCGTAGCGCAGGTCGAAACGGCCGTACAGGGAGGGCTGTTCGGCGCGGCGCCGCCAGGACTCGGCGATCAGCGCGGCGAGCTTCGGGTCGGTGATGCCGAGGTCGGCGAAGCGGTCGTGCTCGACGATGTGCGCGGCCGCGGCCAGGCACATGGCGTGCAGCTCCTCGACGACGTTCTCCAGGGCCTCGACCTCGGGGAGCGAAAAGGAGTAGTACGCGCTCTCGTCCCAGTAGGGGCGCAGGGAGTCGTCGGGGTAGCGGGTCAGGGGATAGATCAGACCCTGCTCCTCGACGGTCTTCTGCCAGTCGGGACGGGGCTCGATGGTGTGCCGCTCCATGGTGCGATCAGCCGCCGCTGGAGCCGGAGGTGTTCCCGCCGATGCCGTTGCGGGTGACGGCGGACTTCTCGAAGCTGCCGCCGGCGACCTTGCCTGCGGCCACGTAGCCGCCGTAGTAGTACGAGCCGGTGCCGCCGCTCTTGCACTCCTTATTGTTCAGGTGCTGCAGCGTGGAGCGGGAGGCGCAGCGCTTGTCCGGTTCGTCGCTGCTGCCGCAGGCCACGAGGGTGGCCGCGAGCAGGCCCATGCCGCCGAGGGCGACGGCGCCGGAGCGCATCCGGCGCTGATTGGTGCTGCTGCTGTCCATGTCTGCTGCTCCCCCTGGGGCCTCGCGTGCTGCCGACAGAGTAGAGCGGGGTCACCGGCCGAAGGAATCCGGCCGCTGTGAGATCCGTGACCTAGAGTCAGTTCGTGCTGATTGGGATGATTTGTGCGCTCGGTGCGGCGGTCTGCTTCGGTACGGCCTCGGTGCTGCAGGCGGTCGCGGCGCGGGCGGCGGAGCCCGGCAGCGGGTCCGGAGTGGACACGGCGCTGTTCCTGCGGGCCGTGCGGCAGTGGCGGTACCTGGCGGGTCTGGGCCTCGACGGAGCCGGTTTCGTGCTCCAGATCATCGCCCTGCGGCACATCCCCATCTACGCGGTGGGGGCGGCGCTGGCGGCCAGCCTGGCGGTGACGGCGGTGGTCGCGGCGCGGCTGCTGAAGGTGCGGCTGTCCCGGACCGAGTGGGGCGCGGTGGCGGTGGTGTGCGCGGGGCTGCTGATGCTCGGGCTCTCCGCCGGCGAGGAGGGCACGGGGACCGGGTCGACGGCGCTGGAACTGGGAATGCTGGCGGTGGCCGGGCTGGTGCTGCTGGTCGGCGTGTTCGCGGGCCGGCTCCCGGACGGACCGCGGGCGCTGGTGCTCGGCCTCGCGGCGGGGACGGGCTTCGGGGTCGTGGAGGTCTCGGTACGGCTCATCGACTCGCCGTGGGACCTGCGCAACCCGGCCCTGTACGCCCTCCTGCTGGGCGGCGGCGCGGCCTTCCTGCTCCTCACCTCGGCCCTGGCGCGCGGCTCGGTGACGGTGGCGACGGCGGGCATGGTCATCGGCGAGACGATCGGCCCGGCGGTGGTGGGCGTGGTCTGGCTCGGCGACAGCACCCGCGAGGGCCTGGCCTGGCTGGCGGTGACGGGCTTCGCCGTGGCGGTGGCCGGCTCCCTGGCCCTGGCCCGCTTCGGCGAGCCCCCGACCCCGGCCGAATCCGCCCCCACCGGCTGACCTCTTTCAGCTTCCAGCCCCGCCGGCTGACCTCTTTCAGCTTCCAGCCCCGCCGGCGTTCGAGGCGCTCCTCCAGCCCCGCCGGCGTTTGAGGCGACCCTCCAGCCCCGCCGGCGTTTGAGGCGCGGGGGTCCGAGGGCAGCGCCCCCGGCAACGGCGCCGCAGGTCACGGGAGGGCCGCCGACAGGGCCGCCAGGGTCGGGGACCACGCGCTGTCCGGCGGGGTCCCGTAACCCACCACCACCGCATCCCGCGGCGCCGGATCCGCATCCGGATGCCGGAACCGTCCCAGCCCGTGCAACGCCAGGTCCTGCCAGGCCGCCGACTGCAGGACCGACCGCTCCAGCCCCTCCGGGAGGTCCAGCACCGCGTGCAGCCCCGCCGCGATCCCCGACACGCCCACCCGGTCCCCCACCGCCGCCACCAGCTCGTCCCGGCGCCGCCGGTACCGCAGCCGCATCCCGCGCACGTGCCGGTCGTACGCCCCGGAGGTGATGAACTCCGCCAGCGTCAGCTGATCCAGCGCGCCACACGCCCAGTCCATGGGCCGCTTGGCGGCCAGCACCTCCTCCAGCAGCCCCGGCGGAACCACCATCCAGCCCATCCGCAGCCCGGGTGCCAACGACTTGCTGGCCGTCCCGAGGTACACCACCCGGTCCGGGTCCAGGCCCTGCAGCGCGCCGACCGACTGACGGTCGTAGCGGAACTCCCCGTCGTAGTCGTCCTCCAGGATGAGCCCGCCCGTGGTCCGGGCCCAGTCGACCGCGGCCGCCCGCCGGGCCGGGGTCAGGGCGACGCCCGTGGGGAACTGGTGCGCCGGGGTCAGCAGCACCGCGCCCGCCGCCGCGGTCAGCTCCCCCGTCCGGGCACCCTCCCCGTCCACGCCCAGCGGGCGCGTCCGCAGCCCCGCCCGCACCAGCAGGTCCCGGTGGAAGTCCAGGCCGTAGCCCTCCACCGCCACGTCCCGCACCCGTCGGGCCCGCAGTACGCCCGCCAGCAGCGCCAGCCCGTGCAGGAAGCCCGCGCACAGCACGATCCGTTCGGGGTCCGCGTACACCCCGCGCGCCCGCGCCAGGTATCCGGCCAGCGCCTGCCGCAGCTCGATGCGGCCGCGCGGATCAGCCGCGTACCCGAAGGCCTCGTTCGGCGCGTCGGTCAGCGCCCGCCGGGCCGCCGACAGCCAGGCCGCGCGCGGGAAGCCGCCCAGGTCCGGGGAGCCGGGGACCAAGCTGTACGCGGGCCCCTTGCGCGCGGGGCGCCGTACGGGGGCGACGGCCCCGGACCGGCGCGGGCGGGCCCGCTCGGCGACGCGGGTGCCGGAGCCCTGGCGGGCCGTCAACCAGCCCTCGGCGACGAGCTCGGCGTACGCCTCGGCGACCGTGTTCCGGGCGATGCCCAGGTCGGCGGCGAGGGTGCGGGACGACGGCAGCCGGGTGCCGGCCGCCAGCCGCCCGCTGCGCGCGGCCTCGCGCAGGGCCTCGGTGAGCGCGGCCCGCAGGCCGCGTCTGGTGCTGAGGTCCAGGTGCAGGTGCAGGTCGGCGCCGAAAGTGGCCCACGATTCCGTCATGGATATGGACCATATCGGTGGGCCGCCTGCCTCCTAGGGTGAATCACATGACGACCACACACGAACACGCCCCCGAGCACACCCCGCGCATGCACATGGCGAAGCTCGCCCCGGAGGTCTACAAGGCCGTCCTCGCCCTGGAGATCGCCTCCAAGAAGGGTCTGGATCCCTCCCTGGTCGAGCTCGTCAAGATCCGGGCCTCCCAGCTCAACCACTGCGCCTTCTGCCTCGACATGCACACCAAGGACGCGATCGCCGCAGGTGAGAGCGTCGAACGCATCATCCAGCTGGGCGCCTGGGAGGAGTCGCGGCACTTCTACACCGAGAAGGAGCTCGCCGCGATCGAGTTCACCGAGGCCGTCACCGTCCTGACGGACGGCTTCGTGCCCGACGAGGTCTACGAGAAGGCCGCCAAGCAGTTCGAGGAGCGCGAGCTCGCCCAGCTGATCGCCGTCATCGCGACGATCAACGTCTGGAACCGCATCGGCGTCACCACCCGCATGGTGCCGGGCCACTACACCCCGGGCATGTACAAGTAGGACCGGTCGTTGCGGACGGGTCATTCCGGCCTGAACGACTCCACGGCCGCCGTCAGGTTCGCGCGCACCGCCGTGCCGTCGGCGGCCGGACCGGCCGCCAGCAGTGCCCACCGCCTGCCGTCCGGGGCGGCCGTGATCCGCTCGATCGCGCGGCGGCGTCCGTGCGACTCCTGGTTGTCGTACTCGTACACCAGCTCGCAGGACCCACCGGACGCCGGATCGAGGGAGACCTCCTGGTAGCCGGGACGCGTTGCGAGGGCCTGCGAGGAGGTCCGCAGCAGCTCGCACGCCCCGACGCCGTCCGACTCGGTGACGCGGAAGAACTGCATCAGCGCACTGCGGTCCCCGGGCCGCCGGTAGAAGGAGCCGCTGCCGGTCTCGTCGTGGCTGCGCTCCCATCCCGCGGGGACGGCGACCGAGAAGCCGCCTTCGTCGCGCACCACCGTGTACGCCGGCGGGACCGAGGGCGACGCGGAGGACGCGGAGGACGCGGAGGAGGAGGCGGTCGGGGACGCGGCCGGAACCGTACCGGACGGTGGGGCCGGAGTACCCGGAGCCGACGGGGCCGCGGCGGGTGCCTTCGGCTCTCCGTCGCCCAGTACGAACCATCCCGCCACGGCGCAGCCGCCCACCACCGCCGCCCCGAGGGCCACCAGCAGCGGGACCCTCCACGACCGTTCCCGGCCCGGGCCGCCCTGGCCAACCGGGCCGCCCGGGCCGCCCGCCGGTGGGCGGGGCGGGTACGAGGGCGGGGGCGGCGGGGGCTGCTCCGCCCACTCCCAGCGCTGCGACTGCGGATTCCAGTGGGCACCGCCACCCGTGGCCACCGGTCAGCTCCCCAGCGAGGCGAGCAGCCCGCCGAGGGCGGCGGCCGCGTTCACCGAGTCCACCACGGGGGCCCAGCGCTGGAGCGCGCCCCTCAGCCGGGCGGGCAGGCCGGGCCGGATCTCCCCGGTCTCCGCCAGCTCGCCGGCGGCCTCGTCCAGTTCGGCGTCGAGCGCCGACCGGTCGGCGCTGCGGGGCAGGTGGACGAGGGCGATGCGCAACTCCCGTACGGCCTCGAGCAGTTCCGCCGCGCCCGGAGCGGCCGCCCCCGTACCGTCGTGGTGGACGGTGGTGTTGGTGATGTTGGTGCCGCCGATGCTGAAGGTGCTGCCTTCGATGCGGTTGATCCGCACTTCCCCGGCTCCCCCGTCTTGCGTCACTGCCGGTCTCCCCTGCCTGTGTGGTGGCTCGTCTGGTTGTGGTGCCCGCTGCCGCCCACGCTGAACGCGCTGTGGCTCACGGACTGGATGTACACCCCGCCCTCCGCGACGGTGACCGCGCGCTGCGCGAACTCCTCCGTGTGCCAGCCCGCTTCGTGCAGGGCCAGGGTCACGCCGCCGACGATCCGGTCCTGGATGGTCTTCAGGTACCGGTCCAGGTCCATCAGCTGGAACAGGGAGGCGTCCTCCTGCGCCGCCAGCTCGCGTACGGACGCGGCCGGACCGGCCGGGAGGGCGCCGCCGTGGCCCTCCGTGGCGATCTGCCACGGGCCTCGGCTGCCGCCCGAGAGGGTGGCGAGCGCCTTGGAGAGCGACCTCGGGGCGTGCCTCAGCGCCCAGACCGTCTTGGCGAAGGGGTTGTTCCGCAGGTGGCGCCGGGCCACGTCGTCGGCCTCCTGGAACTGGGGCCGTACGGGCAGCAGTACGTGCGGCGCCACCTCCAGCATCAGCATCCCGCCCTGGGTGTGGACGCGTACGAAGACGGTGATGACGAGGTTCTCGTCCCAGCCGCCGACCCGTACCCGCAGGAAGTGGCGGCGGCGCTCGCCGCCTTCCTCCACCGCTGCGGCCCGGTGCGCGTCGAACGCCCGGTCCGAGAGGTCGGGCTCGTGCGCCACGGGCAGCCCGGAGGCCGGCAGGAACACGCACTCGTCGACGACCAGTTCCCGCAGCCGGTCCAGTACGGCCTGCTCCGCTTCCGGCGAACCGTGCGGCGACGGGACGCGCAGGGCCTCCAGCCGCGGCCGGATCCGGGCCACGATCCGCTCGTTGTCCAGCGGTTCGGGATCGACCCCGTCCGTGCGCGGGCGCAGCTCGACCGACAGGTGCCAGGGGCGGTAGGCCGCGCCGGCGCCGCAGAACGGATCGTCGACGTCGTAGATGACCAGGCGGCTGTGCTGGGTGCGCAGGATCCGGTCGCGGATCCTGGCGAACCGGCGGCCGGAGGCGGGGTCGGCGTTCGGGTCGGCGTACTGCGTCCGGCTGAGCGAGGTGCTGATGACGCGGGCGAAGTGGCCCCGCTGGAGGCCGACGACCAGGGTCAGCAGGGCGAAGACGATCAGGGCGGTCCAGGCGTACCTGCCCGCGATCGCGTAGCCGAGTTGGGGCAGCCCGAAGAGGACGGTGAACGGCTCCCGCTCGATCCCGCGCAGGATGCCCTCGTAGATCATGAGCGAGTCGTCGACCCCTCCGACGTTCGTTTCGCCCTGGAACGCGCCCTGCACCACGCCGATGCCGACGCCGATGAGCAGCACGTAGCCGCAGCCGCGCAGCAGGAGTTCGAGGAAGCGGCTACCGCGCGACGTCGCCGCCCGGCGTCGCGCGATCCGCCCGGCGCCGCTCAGGAAGGCGGCCGGGAGGAGTAAGAAGAGCAGGAGCGGCTGGGCCAGCACGAGCCCGAGGCCCCACACGGCCAGGACGGCCGAGGCCCAGGCCACTTCGGCGCGGCGGGCCTGGAGCGCGTGGGCGAGGACGCGGGCCGCGTCGAAGCCGTAGGAGGGCGCCACGAAGCGCTCCTCGTGGACGTAGAGCTCCTCGATCACCCGGTCGCGGTACGCGGCGTCGAGATAGCTGCCGGCACACAACAGTCGGCCCGCTTCGCTGAGCGAAGGGTGCACCGGAGTTCTGTCGTCCGCGGTGCTTGTCACCGAATCCCCCTTTCGGTGTGCGGAGGGAAACGATAAGGCGATCATCGGGAGCGCGACAGGCGCGATCACGCCAAAAGGCCCCGGCGCAATGCGCCAGGGCCCTTCGGACATGCGGATCGGGTCGGGTGACCGGATCAGATCAGGCCGAGCTCGCGAACCGCGTCGCGCTCCTCCGACAGCTCCTGGACGGAGGCGTCGATGCGGGTGCGGGAGAACTCGTTGATGTCCAGGCCCTGGACGATCTCGTACTTGCCGTCCTTGCAGGTGACGGGGAAGGAGGAGATCAGACCGGCCGGGACGCCGTAGGAGCCGTCCGACGGGATGCCCATCGAGGTCCAGTCGCCCTCGGCGGTGCCGTTGACCCAGGTGTGCACGTGGTCGATGGCGGCGTTGGCGGCCGAGGCGGCCGAGGACGCGCCACGGGCCTCGATGATCGCGGCGCCGCGCTTGGCGACGGTCGGGATGAAGGTGTCGGCCAGCCACAGCTCGTCATTGACGACCTCGGCGGCGTTCTTGCCGGCGATCTCCGCGTGGAAGACGTCCGGGTACTGGGTCGCCGAGTGGTTGCCCCAGATGGTCAGGCGCTTGATGTCGGAGACGGCGCTGCCGGTCTTGGCGGCCAGCTGCGAGATCGCGCGGTTGTGGTCCAGGCGGGTCATCGCGGTGAAGCGCTCGGCCGGTACGTCCGGGGCGGCGGCCTGCGCGATGAGCGCGTTGGTGTTGGCCGGGTTGCCCACGACCAGGACCTTGATGTCGTCCGCGGCGTGCGCGTTGATGGCCTGGCCCTGCGGCTTGAAGATGCCGCCGTTGGCGGCGAGCAGGTCGCCGCGCTCCATGCCCTTGGTGCGCGGGCGGGCGCCCACGAGCAGCGCGACGTTCGCACCGTCGAAGCCCTGGTTCGGGTCGTCGAAGATGTCGATGCCGGCGAGCAGCGGGAAGGCGCAGTCGTCGAGCTCCATGGCGGTGCCCTCAGCGGCCTTCATGCCCTGGGGGATCTCCAGAAGACGGAGCTTGACCGGCACGTCCGCGCCGAGCAGGTGACCGGACGCGATGCGGAAGAGCAGCGCGTAGCCGATCTGGCCGGCGGCGCCGGTCACGGTGACATTCACGGGAGTGCGGGTCATGGCCTTCTCCGTTAGACAGCTGGCGGTGGGGCGTCCCTGCCCCATGTGCTGGAGGACGCCGCTCCCCAGTAAATCTTGACGTGAAGAGACATCCGCGGTCAGGCTATCCGACCCGGGAGCGGGCTAACCCCCGGGACCGTGTGGTGCACGGCACACGGACCCCGCCGTTCGAAGGTTCGACCGGCCGCCGGACCGTTATTCGACCAGGAAGACCTGGCCCGTCCGGTGCCCTTCGATCGACTTGACGTAGGCGTTCGCCGCGCGGGCGACGGGCACGGCGTCGAATCCCGCGAAGGTGTCCCCGTACGCGTCGAGGGACTCCTCGAAGACGGTGGGGCTCACGGCGTTGATCCGCTGGCGGCCGGGCAGTTCGACGGCGGCGGCGCGCACGAAGGCCTCGACGGCGCCGTTGACCAGGGCGGCGACCGATCCGGTGAGCAGGGGCTCGCGGGCGAGGATTCCGGTGACCAGCGTGAACGAGGCGTGCGCGGGCAGGTGCCGGGCGCCCTGGCGGACCAGCTCGATCTGGCTGACGGCCTTGCCTTCGAGGCCGCCGCGGATGTCGTCCGTGGTCAGCTCGCCGAGCGGGCGCCACGGCACGCTGCCGGCGGCGCTCGCCACCGCGTCGATCTCACCCACCTGCTGCGCCACCTGGGCGTACATGGCGCGGATGGACTCCGGGTCGGTGATGTCGACGTGGACGTCGGCGCCCGTGCGGGAGGCGGTGACGACCTGGTGGCCGCGCTCGCGCAGGGCCTCGTGGACCGCGCGGCCGAGGGTTCCGTGCGCGCCGATCAGTACGACCTTCTTCGTCTTCGCGTTCATGGCACGAGCATCGACGGGACCCGACCATTAAGTCCAGCTACCTCAGCTACAGCCATCGTTAAGCTGAACTCATGCTTGATGTGAAGCGCATGGTCATCCTGCGGGACCTGGCGGAGCACACCCGGGTGACCGCCGTCGCCGACCTGCACGGAGTGACCCCCTCCGCCGTCTCCCAGCAGCTGCGCGCCCTGGAGGCCGAGGCCGGGGCCGCCCTGGTCGAGCGGGACGGGCGCGGGCTGCGCCTCACCCCCGCCGGCGCGGCACTGGCCGCCGCGTGCGAACCGGTGCTCGCCGCCCTGGAGCGGGCCGAAGGGGCCGTACGCGCCCTCGACGCCGAGTTGAGCGGGGAGCTGGCCATCGGCTGCGCCCCCAGCGCCCTGGCCACGGTGGCCGCCCCGCTCGTCGCCGAACTCGCCGTACGCCACCCCCGGCTGCGCCCGCGCATCGTGCAGGCCGACCCCGAGGAGGCCGTGCCGCAGCTGCGGCAGCGCCGCCTGGACCTGGCGGTGACCTACGCCTACCCGCTGCTCGGGGCCCCGCCCGCGGCCGGGACCACCGCGGTGCCGCTCTTCGACGACCCGCTGTGCCTGGCACTGCCGCGGGCCCTGCTCCCCGCCTACGAGCGGGACGGGCTCGCCGCCCTGCGGGAGAGCGCCTGGGTCTCGGCCCCGGCCCCGAGCAGCTGCCGCGAGATGCTGCTCCACGCCTGCCGGAACGCCGGATTCACCCCGCGCATCGCGCACGAGTGCGCGGACCTGCGGTCCGGGCTCTGGCTCGTCGCCACCGGGCAGGCCGTGTCTATCCTGCCGAAGCTGCTGTGCGACGCCCCGCCGCCCGGCGCCGCCGTACGGGAGCTGCCGGGCCCGGGGCGGACGCTGGACGTCCTGGTCCGGGCGGGCACGGAGACCCAACCGGCCGTCGCGGCCACCCTGGCCGCGCTCACCGGACGGTGAAGCGGACCGCACTCTCCATGAACGGGATCGGCAGCCACGGCTTGGGCGCCGCCATCACCAGCGCGAGCAACGTGATCGCCACGCCCAGCAGCCCGTAGGTGATCATGTCCGTGAAGCGGGAGCGCACCGCGAGCATCCCCACCGAGGGCAACACGCGCCGCATCACCGAGGCCGCGATCAGGGCCAAGCCGATGGCCAGGCAGCCGACCCGCGGGTGACCGAAGGCCGTGGCCAGCAGCCCGACCGCGGTCGCGGTGAGCACGCTGAGCATCGGCCACTGGCGGGCCGGCGTGGACACGGCCCCGGGAACGGCACGGCCGCTGCCCTCGGGGCGCGCGGTGTCCCGGGTGATGGAGGGGAAACGGCGGGACCTGACCGGCGCCTCGGCCCCGGCCTGGGCCGCCCCGGCCTGGGCGGCCCCGGCCTGGGCGGGACCGGCCTGGGCGGGACCGGCCGCGACGGGCGTCGCGGACGCGACCGGAGCGACGGGGGTGCCGTTCGCCCGGGCCGCGCCGCCGCCCGTCGCGTTCTCCGCGTCCGATTCAGCCTGCACTGGTGGTCCGCTCCGCCGCCTCGACGACATTGACGAGCAGCTGGGCCCGGGTCATCGGACCGACCCCGCCCGGGTTCGGCGAGATCCACGCGGCCACCTCGGCCACGCCGGGGTGCACGTCACCGACGATCTTCCCTTCCCCGTCGCGGCTCACGCCCACGTCGAGCACGGCCGCGCCCGGCTTCACGTCCTCCGGCTTGACCAGGTGCGGGACACCGGCCGCCGCGACGATGATGTCCGCCTGGCGCAGCTGCGCGGAGAGGTCCCGCGTACCGGTGTGGCAGAGCGTCACGGTGGCGTTCTCGGACTTGCGGGTCAGCAGCAGGCCGATGGAGCGACCGACGGTGATCCCGCGGCCGAGGACGACGACGTGCGCGCCGTTGATGCCGACGCCGTGGTGGCGCAGCAGTTCGACGATCCCGTACGGGGTGCAGGGCAGCGGTCCCGGCTCGTTCAGCACCAGCCGGCCGAGCGACATGGGGTGCAGGCCGTCGGCGTCCTTCAGCGGATCCATCAGCTCCAGGACCCGGTTGGTGTCGATGCCCTTGGGGAGAGGGAGTTGGACGATGTAGCCGGTGCACTCCGGGTTGGCGTTGAGCTCCCGGACGACCGCCTCGATGTCCTCCTGGGAGGCCGTCCCGGGCAGTTCGCGCTGGATGGAGGCGATGCCGACCTCGGCACAGTCCTTGTGCTTGCCGTTCACGTACCAGCGGCTGCCCGGATCGTCACCGACCAGGAGGGTGCCGAGGCCGGGGGTGATGCCCCGGGCCTTCAGGGCCGCCACACGGGCGGTCAGTTCGGACTTGATCGCTGCGGCGGTGGCCTTGCCATCGAGAATCTGGGCGGTCATGACCCCATCCTCCCGGATGAGGTGGCCCCGGTTCCAGTCAAGGCACTCGCAGGGGCTCAGCGTTCATTGCACTTGCACAACAAGTCACCGGTCGCACCCTAACCAACTGGACAAGCCCGGGCCCGTCGGACCACGATGAATCGACTGATGTGCCGCGGGCAGTGCCGGGGGGGGCGGGACCGCACCGTGCAGGATTCCTCCGCGCTCATGCCGTGCGTCCCCGCACTTCCACGGAGGAACACCCCAACATGAGCTTCGGCGAACCGCACAATCCGTACGGACAGCAGCAGCAGCCGCAGGGCCAGCCCGGCTACGGCTACCCCCAGCAGGCACCCCAGGGCGTCCCGCCGCAGGGTGGCTACGCCTACCCGCAGCAGGCCCCGCAGGCCTACCCGGGCGGTCCCGGCGGTTACCCGGGCGGATACCCGGGTGCGCACATGGAGATGCCCGGCGGCGCGAAGGCGGCCCGCGTCATCCTCTTCATCGTGGGCGCACTGCAGGTGCTGGGCGGCCTGTTCTTCATCATCGGTGGTGCCGTGTTCGCCGCGGCGCTCTCGGGATCCAGCTCCTCCAGCTCCTCTGCGCAGGACGCGGGGGCCATCGCCGGCACCGTGGGCGTCGTCCTCGGCATCTTCTTCATCGGCCTGTCCCTGTGGCCCATCCTGACCGCGGCCAAGATGGCCAAGGGTCGGGGCGGCGTCCGCGTCTCCGGCATCATCTTCGGATCGCTGCAGGCCCTCTTCGCCGTTCTCGGCACCCTCGGGAACCTGGTCGCGCTCGGCGCCGACGACAGCACCCCGGCCGGCTTGGGCGTGGTCGCCGTACTGCCGTCCCTGGTCTCCCTCGCGCTCGGCCTCACCATCGTCATCGGCCTCGCCAAGGCCGGGGACTACTTCCGCCGTCCGCAGTACTGACCCCGTCGTACGCACACGGCGAAGGCCGCGTCCCGCAGTGCGGGGCGCGGCCTTCGCCGTGTGTCGGGCGTGCCGGACTCAGTGGAAGAAGTGCCGGGTCCCGGTGAAGTACATGGTCACGCCGGCCTTCTGCGCGGCCTCGACGACCTGCTCGTCACGGACCGAACCGCCCGGCTGGACCACGGCCTTGATGCCCGCGGCCGTCAGGATCTCCAGCCCGTCCGGGAACGGGAAGAAGGCGTCGGACGCGGCGTACGAGCCCTGCGCGCGCTCGGCGCCGGCCCGCTCCACGGCGAGCTTCGCCGAGTCGACGCGGTTGACCTGGCCCATGCCGACGCCGACCGAGGCGCCGTCCTTGGCGAGCAGGATCGCGTTGGACTTGACGGCCCGGCAGGCCTTCCAGGCGAAGGCCAGCTCGGCGAGTTCCGCCGGGGACAGGGCGTCGCCGGTGGCCAGGGTCCAGTTGGCCGGGTCGTCGCCCTCGGCCTGGAAGAGGTCGCTCTGCTGGAGCAGCGCACCGCCGGAGATGGGCTTGAGGTCGCCCGGCTGGTGCGGGGTGCCGTCCACCTTCAGGACGCGGATGTTCTTCTTCTTGGCCAGGATCTCGACCGCGCCGTCCTCGTAGGCGGGGGCGGCGATGACCTCGGTGAAGATCTCCGCGACCTGCTCGGCGAGCTCGACGGTCACCGGGCGGTTGACGGCGATGACGCCGCCGAAGGCCGACAGCGGGTCACAGGCGTGCGCCTTGCGGTGGGCCGCGGCGACATCCGTGTCGACCGCGATGCCGCACGGGTTGGCGTGCTTGATGATCGCGACGCAGGGCTCGTCGTGGTCGTAGGCGGCGCGGCGCGCGGCCTCGGTGTCCACGTAGTTGTTGAAGGACATCTCCTTGCCGTGCAGCTGCTCGGCGTTGGCGAGTCCGCCCGGCTGTCCGTCCGTGTAGAGGGCGGCGGCCTGGTGCGGGTTCTCGCCGTAGCGCAGGGTCGACTTGCGCTCCCAGGCGCCGGCCAGGAACTCGGGCAGCGCCGCGGTGTCGCCCTCGGGGGCCTCCGGGGCGTACGCGTTCGTGAACCAGGAGGCCACGGCCACGTCGTAGGCGGCGGTGTGCTGGAAGGCCTCCGCCGCGAGCCGCTTGCGGGCGGTGAGGTCGAAGCCGCCGCCCTGGGCCGCAGCGATGACGTCGGCGTAGCGGGCCGGGCTGGTGACGACCGCTACCGAGGGGTGGTTCTTGGCGGCGGCGCGGACCATCGACGGGCCGCCGATGTCGATCTGCTCCACGCACTCGTCGGGCGTGGCGCCCGACTGGACGGTCGCCAGGAACGGGTAGAGGTTGACGACCACCAGGTCGAAGGGCTCGACGCCCAGCTCGGCGAGCTGGTTGCGGTGGTCCTCCAGGCGCAGGTCGGCGAGGATGCCGGCGTGCACGCGCGGGTGCAGGGTCTTGACCCGGCCGTCCAGGCACTCGGGGAAGCCGGTCAGCTCCTCCACCTTGGTGACGGGCACCCCGGCGGCGGCGATCTTCGAGGCGGTGGAGCCGGTGGAGACGAGCGCGACGCCCGCCCCGTGCAGCCCGAGGGCCAGCTCTTCCAGTCCCGTCTTGTCGTAGACGCTGATGAGCGCACGACGGATCGGCCGCTGGGTCGTGGTCGGGTCGTTGCTCGCTGCGGTGTCTGCGGCGGTCACTGGATTGTTACCTTTCGTCCCTCAATGCGGTAGCCGTGCCGGGCCAGGCGCCCCACGACATCGACGAGCAACTGGCGCTCGACTTCCTTGATGCGCTCATGGAGAGCGGCTTCGTCGTCCTCGTCCCGGACCTCGACCACACCCTGGGCGATGATCGGACCGGTGTCCACGCCGCTGTCCACGAAGTGGACCGTGCAGCCGGTGACCTTCGCGCCGTAGGCGAGGGCGTCCCGTACGCCGTGCGCGCCCGGGAAGGCGGGGAGGAGGGCGGGGTGGGTGTTGATGAACCGGCCGCCGAAGCGGTCGATGAACACCTTGCCCACGATCTTCATGAATCCGGCGGACACGACGAGGTCCGGCGCGTACGCGTCGGTCGCCTCGGTGAGGGCGACGTCCCACTCCGCGCGGCTGCCGTAGCCCTTGACCGGGCAGACGAAGGTGGGGATCCCCGCCTTCTCCGCCCGCTCCAGGCCGGCGATGTTCTCGCGGTCGGCTCCCACGGCGACGACTTCGGCACCGAAGCCCTCGGATCCGCCGGGATGGGCGTCGATGGCATCGAGCAGGGCCTGGAGGTTGGTGCCGGAACCGGAGACCAGCAGGACCAGGCGGGAGGCGGCCATGGGAGGCCCTTTCTCGCGGGATTGCGGTGTTCGTCTTGTGTGGTCATACGAAACTTCGGGGTACCGGTATATGGGGAACCATACGAAGCCACCGACCGCCTGCAACGATACCGGTACACCGGACAGCCCCCGAGGGACGGGGGGACGGCCGGGCGGTAGCGTCTGGCGTACGAGCCGCAAACTGGCCTCACCTCGCCACGACGTCCCCGCGACGTCCATGACACAGGGGAAGAAACACACCCGATGCCGGACCGCCGTCAGCCCGACTCCCCCACCGACGACAACCCCTTCGCGGCTCCGCCGGAAGGCCGGCCCGACCAGCCGTGGCAGCCGCGCAACGGCGGTGGCGGCGGGAACGGCGACGGCCAGAAGGACTCGGACGGCCAGCGGGGTCCGACGCGCTGGGACCCGACGGACCCGATCCAGCGCCGTGCGCGCTACGCGCTGCTGGCCGGCATGTGGGGCGTCTTCTTCGGGATCTTCGGGATCCCGTCGGTCGGGCTGCTGCTCGGGGCGCTCGCCATCTACTGGGGCATCAGCGCGCTGCGCGGCAAGCCCGCACCGGCGACCGCCGAGGGCGCCCCGGCGGCACCGGCCGGCCTGGACGCCCTGGGCCCCGCGGCCCGCCCCCAGCGCACCGCGGCGGTGAGCGGCCTGGTCACGGCCTCGCTGGCGATCCTGCTGGCGTTCAGCTCGTACGCGTTGCAGCTCGCCTACAAGGACTTCTACGTCTGCCGCGACGACGCCCTCACCCAGTCGGCGGAACTCCAGTGCAACACCCTCCTCCCGGACAACCTGGTGGGCGACGTCCTGAAGGTCCGCCAGTAGGCCCCCTCCCCGACCCCGTTGGCCCAGCCCAACCCAGCCGGCGCTCAAGGCACCCTTCCAGCCTCACTGGCCCACCCCCGCCCCGCCTCACCCCCGAACCCCGCCTCAACCTCCGAACCCCGCCTCACCTCCGAGCCCCGCCTCAACCTCCAGCCCCGCCGGCGATTGAGGCGCCCTCTCAGCCCCGCCGGCGATTGAGGCGCCCTCTCAGCCCCGCCGGCGATTGAGGCGCGGGGTCCGGGGCGGAGCCCCAGCGGCGGCGCCGCACCCGAACGGCCTACTCCGGTGGCGGCTTCCGCCGGGCCAGCACCCGCGCCCCAACCACCGGCGGAGCCAACGGCACTGACACCGCCTCGGCCGCCCCACCCGGCCCGGCCGCCCCGGCCACCCCGGCCACCCCGGCCAGCAGCCCCGGATCCAGATCCAGCCCGGACACCACGGTCACGGCCCGCCTCCCCCGCCCCGCAGGCACAGCGGCAGGAGCCGCAGGAACCGGAGGCACCGCGATATCCGGAATCAGCGCCCCCGCAGCCTTCCTCATCGCCGCCCACCGAATCTCCCGCACCCCGCTGTCGTGCCACCCGTCATCCACGGCCACCGCTTCATCGCCCTCCATGGCGGCCGGCCCGATCGCCGGCCGAGTCCGCCACGCGTGCACCGCCACCGCAACCGGAACGGCCAGTACCGCCGTCCAGGCGAAGGCCGCCACCCCAGTGGTCCACCACACCGGCCCGAATTCCGACAGCCGCCGCGAGCCCAACGGCCCCGCCGAGGCCGCCGCGAGCCCGGTCATCGCCAGGCCGCACACCACCGCGCCGAGGGCCGCCGTGAGCGCGGTCTCCCCGTACGAGACCTCGCGCGCCCGGCGTACCGCGAACCAGCCCACCGCGAGCCCGGCGACCACCGGAACCCCGGCCACCGCCCAGGTCAGCGGGGTTCCTGGCCCCTCGGCCGGGAGTGCAGCCAGCAGCGGGAAGCGGGGCAGTCCCGGCGCGCCCGGGAAACCGAGGGGGGTGGCCGTCGCGCCGGCGCCGAGGGCGAAGCCCGGCCCGAGCGCGTAGGACGCTCCCCAGACCATGGCGTTGGGCATCAGGGTGAGCGCGAGCAGCAGGACGGCGAAGCGGCCCGACCAGACCCCGGTCAGCGACAGGAAGGAGTACTGGACCTCGGCGCCGTGCCACGCGAGCGAGGCACCGACGACGAGCGCGCCGCCACCCAGGAGCACCAGGGCGCCGCCCGCGCCCGCCCGGAGCGCCAGCGCGTAACGGGGGCGCACGACAGCCTTCCGTACGCCCCTGGGCAGCCAGGACGGCAGCGGCCCGAGCGGACGCCCCCGGGCCCCCCACACCCCGGCGGCGGCTGCGAGTACGGCCACCAGCGGGACGTGCCAGGCCGCACTGATGGGGTCGGCCGGTAGCGGGCCGCCGGCGGCGTACACCGTGACGAGGGCCCCGACGGCGAGATATCCGCAGAGCACGGCCGAGAACACGGCCCCGGCGGGCAGCACCTCCTCGTCGTCCTCCTCGGCGGCGCTCCCCAGCCGGGCGGCCCGCCGCATGAGCAGCACGGGCAGCACGACGAGGAGCAGGGGCGTCATTCCGACGGGTGCGGGGACGCCGGACAGGGTGTCGTAGCGCACCAGCTCCGTCCCGTGGGCGAGCAGCCACAGCCCGGCGGCCAGGTGCAGGGCCCCGCCCGGGCCGCTGTCGGGGTAGGGGGAACTGATCCACAGCACGATGACGAGCACGGCGAGGAAGCCGAGCCCGAGTCCGGCCGCCACGGCGCCGCCCACGACGCATGCGGCGGCGGCCGGTGAACGGCGCCGCACGCCGGCTCGCGGGGCCGCTGACAACGGGGTCCCGTGTTCGGTCACTTGGGTCACTCCGCCATGGTGCCAACGACACGCGCTATGGACGGGTAACAGGCGAATGTCCGTGGTGTCGCCCAATATACGTTTATGTACTTTTTCGCCCAGATCGTCCAGTCCGCGGGGAGTGTGGCATGACACCAAGCGTCGAGACGACCTCCTCAGAGGACTCGGAGCTGAGCCTGCCCGCCCCCAAGGAGCGCCGCAGACTGCGCGAGGCGGCGGAACTGACACACGATGAGGTCGCGGCGGCCGTGGGCGTCACCGCGGCGACCATCCGCTCCTGGGAATCGGGCCGCACGGCCCCCCGCGGGCGCAAGCGCGAGCTGTACATGCAGTTCCTGGCGCGCCTGGCCGCCCTGCCGCAGGAGGCCGGTCCCGCCGGGGCGCCCGGGGAGGCGAAGACGGCGAAGGCGGCCGAGGAACCCGCTGCGGACCCACCCGCGCCGGACGGACCGGCCGCGGACGGACCGACCCCGGCCGGACCGACCGCCGACGCGCGGACCCAGCCCGACGAGCTCTCCGTCGATCTCCCCGTCGAGGCCCCCGACGTGCTCCCCGACGAGGCCCCCGTGAAGGTCCCGGCACCGGGCCCCGCCGATGCCTTCGACGCCCTCTACGCCCACGCCGCCCACGACCTCGCCCGGCAGGCCTACCTGCTCACCGGCCGCCGGTCACTCGCTCTGGAGGCCGTGGAGAAGGCCTTCGTGCAGGCCTGGGACCGGTGGCCCGAGGTCGCCGCCGACCCGGACCCGGTGGGCTGGGTGCGCGCGATCGCGTACGAGTACGCGCTCTCCCCCTGGCACCGGTTCCGGCGCGCCCACCGCCATCCGGACAAGCCGCCCGCCGAACCCGCCGACCGGATCCTGCTCGACGCCCTGCTCTCGCTCTCCCCCGCGCACCGCCGTACCGTCCTGCTCTACGACGGCGTCGGTCTCGACCTCCCCGACACCGCCGCCGAGACCGAGGCCACCACGCCCACCGCGGGCAACCGGCTCGTGCACGCGCACGCCGACCTCGCCGACCGGATCCCCGAACTGGCCGACGTACCGCTCGAAAAGCAGTCGGCGCTGCTGCGCGACCTGCTCACCGGGCTACGACCGGCCGTCGACCTCGACCCGCGCCCGGCGGTCGTCGTCCGCGGCGGCGGCGAGCGGCGCACCCGGACGTGGACCCGCGCGACCCTCAGTCTGACGGCGATGATCGCCGTCTCGACGGCCTACACGGTCATGACCGCGCCCACCCACTACGAGCCCCCGCTCGCGCCCGGCGAGAGCGTCTCCGGCGTGCCCCCGCTCGCCGGCCCCCAGCAGCTCACCGAGCGGAGCAGGAAGCTCCACGACAAGTTGCTCGCCGACCCGGAGGCCGGACCGGCGCGGATCGCCCCGAAGGTCGAATGAGCCGATGAGAACGGGCGTGGCCCGCACCCCCCGAGGGGTGCGGGCCACGCCCGTGCAGTGTCGCGCTTACTTGGCGGCGAGGATCTCGCGCGCCAGCTTCGCGGTCTCGGTCGGCGTCTTGCCGACCTTCACGCCGGCGGCCTCGAGGGCCTCCTTCTTGGCCTGCGCCGTGCCGGAGGAGCCGGAGACGATGGCGCCCGCGTGGCCCATGGTCTTGCCCTCGGGGGCGGTGAAGCCCGCGACGTAACCGACGACCGGCTTGGTGACGTTCTTCGCGATGAAGTCCGCCGCACGCTCCTCGGCGTCGCCGCCGATCTCGCCGATCATGACGATCAGCTCGGTGTCCGGGTCGGCCTCGAAGGCCTCCAGGGCGTCGATGTGCGTGGTGCCGATGACCGGGTCGCCACCGATGCCGACGGCCGAGGTGAAGCCGATGTCACGGAGCTCGTACATCATCTGGTAGGTCAGCGTGCCCGACTTGGACACGAGACCGATCTTGCCGGGCTTGGTGATGTCGCCCGGGATGATGCCGGCGTTGGACTGGCCGGGGGTGATCAGACCCGGGCAGTTCGGGCCGATGATCCGGGTCTTGTTGCCCTTGGCGGTCGCGTACGCCCAGAAGGCTGCGGAGTCGTGCACCGCGATGCCCTCGGTGATGACGACGGCCAGCGGGATCTCGGCGTCGATCGCCTCGACCACGGCGGCCTTGGCGAAGGCCGGCGGGACGAAGAGGACGGAGACGTTGGCGCCCGTCTTCTCCATCGCCTCGGCGACGGAGCCGAAGACCGGGACCTCGGTGCCGTCGAAGTCGACGGTGGTGCCGGCCTTGCGCGGGTTCACGCCGCCGACGATGTTGGTGCCGTCAGCCAGCATCAGCTTGGTGTGCTTCATGCCCGTGGCACCGGTCATGCCCTGGACGATGACCTTGCTGTCCTTGTTGAGGAAGATAGCCATGTGAGTCTGTGACCTCTGCCCTTACTTCGCAGCCGCGAGCTCGGCGGCCTTGTCGGCCGCGCCGTCCATGGTGTCCACGCGCTGCACCAGCGGGTGGTTGGCGTCCGAGAGGATCTTGCGACCCAGCTCGGCGTTGTTGCCGTCGAGACGGACGACCAGCGGCTTGGTGACCGCCTCGCCCTTGTCCGCGAGCAGCTGCAGCGCCTGGACGATGCCGTTGGCGACCTCGTCACAGGCGGTGATGCCACCGAAGACGTTGACGAAGACGGACTTGACGTCCGGGTCGCCGAGGATGATCTCGAGACCGTTGGCCATGACGGCGGCGGAGGCGCCACCGCCGATGTCCAGGAAGTTGGCGGGCTTGACGCCGCCGTGGTTCTCGCCGGCGTAGGCGACGACGTCGAGGGTGCTCATGACGAGACCCGCGCCGTTGCCGATGATGCCGACCTCACCGTCGAGCTTGACGTAGTTGAGGTTCTTCGCCTTGGCGGCGGCCTCGAGCGGGTTCGCGGCCGCGTGGTCCACGAACTCCTCGTGACCCGGCTGGCGGAACTCGGCGTTCTCGTCGAGCGAGACCTTGCCGTCGAGCGCGATGACGTCGCCGTTGGCGACCTTCGCGAGCGGGTTGACCTCGACGAGGAGCGCGTCCTCGGCGATGAAGGTCGCCCACAGGGTCACGAGGACCTCGGCGACCTTCTCGGCGACCTCGGCCGGGAACTGCGCCAGCGCGACGATCTCGCGGGCCTTCTCGATGGTCACGCCCTCGTTGGCGTTCACCGGGACCTTGGCGAGCTTCTCCGGGGTCTCCTCGGCGACCTGCTCGATGTCCATGCCGCCCGCGACGGACGCCATGGCGAGGAAGGTGCGGTTGGTCCGGTCGAGGAGGTACGAGACGTAGTACTCCTCCAGGATCTCCGGAGCCGTCTCGGCGATCATCACCTTGTGGACCGTGTGGCCCTTGATGTCCATGCCGAGGATGTCCGTCGCCCGGGCGACTGCCTCGTCCGGGGTGGCGGCCAGCTTCACGCCACCGGCCTTGCCGCGGCCGCCGACCTTCACCTGCGCCTTGACGACCGACTTGCCGCCCAGCCGCTCGGTGGCCTCGCGAGCCGCCTCAGGCGTGTCGATGACTTCACCGGCCAGCACCGGTACACCGTGCTTGGCGAAGAGGTCCCTCGCCTGGTACTCGAACAGGTCCACGCGCGTCCGTCCCTTGTCTTTTTAAAGATTCGCAGTGATTCGCGGTTGTCTGCTATCTGCGTGGGCGTGCCGCGGAGGGCAACGTGACGGCGCTGTCACAAGGAAGGCGCACACGGTGACCGTGGACGCGGCATGTCCGTCCCGCAGGTTATCCCCGAGGGACGTGGGACCCTAAATCGCAGATCACACCTGAGCGGTGATACCTGTCACAGAACGCCTCACGGTTGAACTGGAAGTTCGTGTGATTCACCGATTCACAGCAAAGGCCGGGCGTGGGCCGTCAGGGGGTCGGCAGGGGGCGTTTCTCCAGCGCCGCGGCCATCACCTCCGGGAACAGGTCGGGGGTGCAGGCGAAGGCCGGCGCCCCGAGCGCCGCCAGGGCCGCGGCGTGTTCGCGGTCGTAGGCGGGGGCTCCCTCGTCGGACAGGGCCAGCAGGGTCACGAACTCGACGCCCGCCGCCTTCATCGCGGCGACCCGCTTCAGCATCTCGTTGCGAATACCGCCCTCGTAGAGGTCGCTGATCAGGACGACGACGGTGTCGGCGGGCCGGGTGATCTTCGACTGGCAATAGGCGAGGGCGCGGTTGATGTCGGTGCCACCGCCCAATTGGGTGCCGAAGAGGACGTCGACCGGGTCGTCGAGCTGGTCGGTCAGGTCGACGACCGCGGTGTCGAAGACGACCAACCGGGTGGCGATCGAGCGCATCGAGGCGAGGACCGCACCGAAGACGGAGGCGTAGACGACGGAGGCCGCCATCGAACCCGACTGGTCGATGCAGAGGATCACCTCCTTCTTCACCGATTGCGCCGCCCGGCCGTAGCCGATCAGCCGCTCGGGGACGACGGTGCGGTGCTCGGGCAGGTAGTTCTTGAGGTTGGCCCGGATCGTGCGGTCCCAGTCGATGTCGCGGTGGCGCGGGCGACTGATCCGCGCGGACCGGTCCAGGGCGCCGGTCAGCGTCGCCCGGGTCCGCGCCGCGAGCTTCTTCTCCAGCTGCTCGACCACCTTGCGGACCACGGCCCGCGCCGTCTCCTTCGTCGTCTCGGGCATCGCCTTGTTCAGGGAGAGCAGGGTGCCGACCAGGTGCACGTCCGGTTCGACGGCCTCCAGCATCTCCGGCTCCAGCAGCAGGGCGGCCAGGCCCAGCCGCTCGATGGCATCGCGCTGCATCACCTGGACCACGGAGCTCGGGAAGTACGTACGGATGTCCCCGAGCCAGCGCGCCACGTTCGGCGCGGACCCGCCGAGCCCCGCCGACCGTGCCCCCGAGGTCCTGCGGGCCCCCGCCTCGCCGCCCCCGCCGTACAGCGCGCCGAGCACGGCGTCCATCGCCGCGTCCCGCCCGGTCAGCGCGCAGCCGGTGCCATCGGCCTCTCCCCCGCCGAGCACCATCCGCCACCGCCGCAGCCGCTCGCCTCCGGCGGGGTCCGCGGTGTACTCCTCTCCCACACTCACGTCCATACCGTTCATGTCCCAGTCCCCCTCCACTAGTCGTCCCTCTTTCAGCCCCGCCGGCGTTTGAGGCGCGGGGTCCGGGGCGGAGCCCCGGCAGCGGCGCCGCGCCTCAAACGCCGGCGAGCAGCATCCGCACCAGCCCCACCACCGCGTCCGCCCGCACCGGATCCAGCTCGGGGGCGAAGCCTTCGGGGGCCGCGGACGCCGAGGCCGCTGCAACCGCACCGCCGGGGCCACGTCGCACCAGCTCGCCCAGGGACCGCTTCACGCCCGGCTCGTACGCCCCGAACGTCCGCCGCAGGAGCGGGAGCACGTCGGTGAACGCGCGCTCCGGGACCCCCACCAGCCAGGTGTCGATCAGGCCCAGCAGCCGGTCGTCGTGGAGCAACAGCGTGCCCCCGCCCGAACTCCCGCCCGCGAAGCCCTCGATCCAGCCCGCCGCGTCGGCCGGGGAGGACGCCGGGGACAGGGCGAGCCCCATCAGCCGGGCCGTCTCCTCGGCCGGCAGCCGCCCGTCGTCGAGGAGCAGTCGGGCCGCCCGGCCGCGGATCAGGCCGGGCACGGTGTCCCGACCTGCCAGCGTGGCGAGCACCGCGGACCAGCGCTCCCGCAGCCCTTCGTCGGCGTCCGCCAGCAGGCCGATCGCCCCGTGCACCCCGTCCACGTGACCGCGCATCTCCGCCGCCGCGTCGGCGTCCAGTCCGGCCGTACAGGCCGACGGCAGCGCCACGCATATCCGCTCGGCGAGCCCGGCCGCCACGGTGGCGAGCGCCGCCGCGTCGGTGCCCCGGACGTCCCCGTACCGCAGCGAACGGGCCAGGGCCGGCAGGGCCTTGGCGAGCCGCGCCACGTCGGTGTCCAACGCGGCCCGGTCCGCGAGGGCCCGCAGTACGGCGGGCAGCGCCTGCGCGAGCCCGGCCAGCAGGCACCGTTCGGCCAGGGCCGTCACCTCGCCCAGCTCTTCGGCCCCGGCGGCGTCCGCCTCGGCCTTGGCGGTGGCCGCGCCGAGGACGGTGGTCCCCCATATCCCGGCCTCGGCGATCCGCACCGACAGCTCCGGCTCCCACCGCAGCCGCCAGGTCTCCCGGAAGGTTCCGGTGCCGGCCCGGGAGGCCGTCGGCGTGCCCCAGCCGATGCCGAGCAGCCGCAGCCGGTGCAGCAGCAGGGACTTCGCGGTGTCGGTGTCCTTGCGCAGGTCCAGTTCCAGCTCGCGGTCCTGCGCCTCGACCTTGAGCCGCAGCGTGCGCTGCTGTCGTGTCAGGTCGCGCTGGAGGGGTACGACGGGGGCTCCGTCCGGGACCTCGCCGAGCACGTCACCGACGACGAGCCGGTCCTCGATCAGTGCGAGCGGTACGTCGGAGCCGTCGCACATCACCGCCCGGACCGCTTCCAGGGTCTCCGTCAGGCCGGGCAGCGGCCGGCCCCGCATCGCGGCGAGGGTCTCGGCCAGCCGGACCGCCTCGATGACGTGCGCCGAGGAGACCTGCCGGTCCTCCTCGCGCAGCAGGCCGGCGACCTTGGTCAGCCACCGTTCGACGGGCCGGTCCCGGGCGGAGAAGAGGTGGGCGTACCAGCCGGGCGAGGTGATCCCCGCGCCGTACCCGCCGGCCCGGGCGAGCCTGCGGTGGGTCCAGGGCACCCAGGTGGTCTCCACCTTGACCTTGGGCAGGCCGCTCAGCAGGGCCTTGTCGGCGGCGACGGTGGCCTTGGCCCGCAGTGCGGGGACGTGCCAGGCTCCGCACACCACGGCGTAGGCGTCGCCGAACTCCCGGCGGGCGGCCCGCATCCGCTGGCGCATGTACGCCTCGCGCACCAGGTCGCGCTGGTGGCCGCCGTCGCCGTACGCCTCGCGCAGGGCTCCCATGGCTTCCCCGAGCGCCTCGAAGGCCCCGAGCACGTCCTCCCGGACGCCCCCGGCGCCGCGGTGCTCGACCACGTCCTCCCACCAGCGCTCGGGGTCGTCGTACCCGGCGGTCTCGGCCAGCACGGCGAGAGGGTCCAGCCGGACGGCGTCGGGCCCGGCCGCTTCCGGCCCGTCCCCTCCGGTGGCGAGCGAGTGCGCCGCGGGGAGGTCGATGAACCGGACCGGGACGTCGTGTTCCTGAGCCCAGCGGATGGCCACCCACTCGGGTGAGAACCCGGCCAGCGGCCAGAACGCGGCCCGGCCCGGATCGTCCGCCGCGTGCGCGAGGAGCGCGACGGGCGGCCGCATCCCGTCCTCGGCGGCGAGCGCCAGCAGCGCGTCCCCCTCGGGCGGGCCCTCGATCAGCACCGCCTCGGGCCGCGCCGTCTCCAGGGCCGCCCTGACGGCACGGGCCGATCCCGGTCCGTGGTGCCGTACGCCCAGCAGCAGCGGCCCCTTCGTCGGGCTCGGGCTCATACGGTCACCTCCCGGCAGGCCCGGTAGAAGTCCTTCCAGCCGTCGCGCTCGCGGACCACGGCCTCCAGGTACTCCTGCCAGACCACCTTGTCGGCCGCCGGGTCCCGGACCACGGCGCCGAGGATCCCGGCGGCCACGTCGGAGGGGCGCAGCACGCCGTCACCGAAGTGGGCGGCCAGGGCCAGGCCGCCGGTGACGACGGAGATGGCCTCTGCGGTGGACAGCGTGCCGCTGGGCGACTTCACCTTCGTACGTCCGTCGTCGGTGACGCCGTCGCGCAGCTCGCGGAAGACGGTGACGACGCGGCGGATCTCCTCCAGGCCTTCGGGCGCGGCCGGCAGGTCGAGGGCGCGGCCCATCTGGTCGACGCGGCGGGCGACGATGTCGACCTCGGCGTCGGCGGTGGCGGGCAGGGGGAGCACCACGGTGTTGAAGCGGCGGCGCAGCGCGCTGGAGAGCTCGTTCACCCCGCGGTCGCGGTCGTTGGCGGTGGCGATGAGGTTGAAGCCGCGCACGGCCTGCACCTCTTCGCCGAGCTCCGGTATCGGGAGGGTCTTCTCGGACAGGACGGTGATGAGGGTGTCCTGGACGTCGGCGGGGATGCGGGTGAGCTCCTCGACGCGGGCGGTCATGCCGTCTGCCATGGCCCGCATGACGGGGCTGGGGACGAGCGCCTCGCGGCTGGGGCCGTGGGCGAGCAGCCGGGCGTAGTTCCAGCCGTACCGGATGGCTTCCTCGGGGGTGCCGGCGGTGCCCTGGACGAGGAGGGTGGAGTCTCCGCTGACGGCGGCCGCGAGGTGTTCGGACACCCAGGTCTTGGCGGTGCCGGGGACGCCCAGAAGGAGCAGGGCGCGGTCGGTGGCCAGGGTGGTGACGGCCACTTCGACGATGCGGCGCGGCCCCACGTACTTGGGGGTGATCACCGTGCCGTCGTCGAGCGTGCCGCCGAGCAGGTACGTGGCGACGGCCCACGGGGAGAGCTTCCAGCGGGTCGGACGGGGCCGGTCGTCGGCGGCCGCCAGGGCTTTCAGTTCGTGTGCGAAGGCGTCTTCGGCGTGCGGTCGCAGAGCCTCTGCTCGCTGCTCGTTCTCGGGCATGGTCATGGTCCCCCTCCAAAGCTCGGCAGCCGCTCCCGACTGCTGAACCCACGGTGCACCACGCCACTGACAACGGACCCTGCCGATAGCGTTGTTGCTGGTCAGAGCGATTGTCAGTGGCGGTCTCTACGGTTGTTCACATGACTGATCAGGGGGACCGCTGGACAGCGGAACAGGTACTGGATCTGGCTCCTGACGATGCCTCGCGCAAGGCGGGAGGCAGACTCGGCGGGGCGGGACCGTGGTCGCAGATCGGAGGTTCCGCTTCCGGTTCGGTATGGGGGTTGTGCAAGGGCAGCGGCAGCAAGCCGTACCGCACGGTCGTGGACCTGAAGGGCCCCGCGTACAAGTGCTCTTGCCCGAGCCGGAAGTTCCCCTGCAAGCACGCTCTGGGGCTGTTGCTGCTCTGGTCGGCGGAGGGGGTCGGTGAGCCGGTCGAGGCTCCGGAGTGGGCCGCGCAGTGGCTGACGGACCGGGCGGCCAAGGCCGCGCGGCCGCCCGGCGAGAGGGCGGCGCCCGTCGACGAGGAGGGGGCCCGGAAGCGGGCCGAGCGGCGGGCGGCGCGCGTCGGCGCGGGAGTCACCGAGTTGGAACAGCGGCTGGCCGATCTGCTGCGCGGTGGCCTCGCGGGCCAGGAGCAGGCGGGGTACGCGGGGTGGGAGGAGACGGCGGCCCGCATGGTCGACGCCCAGGCTCCCGGACTGGCGGCTCGGGTAAGGGAGTTGGGGACGATACCCAGTTGCGGCCCCGGCTGGCCGGCCCGGATGCTGGAGGAGGCGGCGCTGCTGCACCTGCTCGACCGGGCGTGGCTGGGGGTGGCCGGGCTGCCGGAAGAGCTGGCGGCAACGGTGCGCAGCCGCGTGGGACTGCCGGCCTCCGGGGAGGGGGAGGCCGTACGGGACCGGTGGCTGGTGCTCGCCCAGTACGACACGGTGTCGCCGGACGGCCGGCTCACCACCCGCCGGATATGGCTGCGCGGGTTGGCGGACGGGCGGCCCGCCCTGGTGCTGGACTTCGGACCGCCGGGGCGGCCACCGGGGCTGGCGCTGCCGGTGGGGCGGGTGCTGGAGGCGGAGATGCGCTTCCGGCCCGGGTCGGCGGGGCTGCGGGCGGACCTCGGTGAGAGGTCCGCGGCAACTGCGCCGTGCGCGGAGGTTCCGGCCGGGGTGAGCACGGGGGCGGCTCTGGAGGCGTACGGGGAGGCCCTGCGGCAGGACCCGTGGCTGGAGTCCTGGCCGGTGGTGCTCGGTCCGGTGGTTCCGATACCGGGAGAGCTCGGCTGGCAGCTGGCGGACGCGGAGGGCACCTCCGCCCTGCCGGTCCCCCTCACCGGGGGCGGCCGCTCCCGCGGGGGGCTCTGGCAGCTGGCGGCGTTGTCGGGCGGAGGCCCGGTGACGGTGTTCGGCGAGTGCGGCCACCGCGGCTTCACCCCTCTGACGGCCTGGCAGCCGGACTCGACCGAGCCCGTCGCCCTGTCCTGATCAGGAGCGGAAACAAAGAACACATCGCAGGGGGCCTGGGGGGTCCTATGCCGTCACATGGGGGCGGCGAGGAAACGTACGGCGCCGGGGGGCGCCGCACGGGAAACGACGACGAGCCGGGGGGCTTGCATGAACGACAACCACGCCAGCTGAACGCGAGCAGGCAGACGGGGACATCGACAGCTCCGGTCCCGTGGAGGGGGCGGGACCGGAGCCCATGACGCGACGGACGACCGAAGACGAGCGACGAGGGACGAGGGAGGGGCCCGATGGACAAGAGTGACGAGGGGTACGGGGAGTGGGAGGAGCTGGTCGCCGCCGCGCTGCTGGGCACCGAGCGGCGCCGGGACGGGGGCCCGGCGGGCTCACCGGAGGCGCTGCTGGACGCGGCGGCCGTGCACGCCGTACGACGCCGGGCCGGGCTGCGTCCGGCCGAGGCCGGGCGGCGCCCGGAGCCCGCGCCCCGGGACCCCCGGCCGGTGCCGCCGGAGGCGGCCGGCCGCAGGCTCGCGCAGCTGCTGGCGGGCCGCAGCGGCCCGGTCAACGGCGGCGGGCGGCGCGGGACCGCCCCGGACCTGACGGAGCTGCTGCCCCAGTGGCTGGCCGCCGCCGCGCGGCACGGCTACCGCTCGCCGGCCTCGCTCGTACCGGCGCTGCTGGATGCGGCCCGGGCCCGTACGGACCTGCGGCCGCAGGCCCTGGCCCTGGCGGGGACGCGGGGACTGTGGCTGGCGCGGATGAATCCGGACTGGCGGTTCGCCCTGCGCGGCGGTTCGGGCGGCACGGGGGAACTACCGGAGGTGACGGACCGGGCGGCGGTGGAACGGCTGTGGCAGGAGGGACTGTTCGCGGAGCGGGTGGCCCTGCTCGGGGCCGTTCGGGCCCACGAGGCGGCGGCCGCGCCGCGGCTGCTGATGACGACCTGGGCCACCGAACGGGCCGAGGACCGACTGATGTTCCTCGATTCGCTGAGGGTTGGGCTATCGGAGGGCGACGAGCCGTTCCTGGACGCGGCCCTGGGTGACCGCAGCCGCAATGTCCGTGCCACGGCCGCCGAATTGCTGTCGGCGCTGCCCGCGTCGGCACTGGCCGGGCGGATGGCCGAGCGCGCGCTGGCCTGCGTGGGCCCCGAAGGAGTGACTCCGCCGGCCGAGTGCGACGCGGGGATGCTCCGCGACGGCGTGGTCAAGCGGCCGCCCGCCGGACGCGGGGAACGGGCGTGGTGGCTGGGCCAGTTGGTGGAGGCGGCGCCGCTGTCGTGCTGGCGGGAGCGGTTCGGGGGGCTCGGCCCGGCGGAGATAGTGGCGCTGCCGGTGGCGGCGGGCGACGGTTGGACGGAGGAGCTGCACGCGGCGTGGTGCCGGGCCGCCGTGCGCCAGCGCGACGCGTCGTGGTCGCGGGCCCTGCTCGGCCCGGCGTCCGCGCCGCCCGCGGCGGGTCCGGGCACGGCTTCGCTCGCGGAGCGGGCCAAGCTGCTGGAGACCCTCCCGCACGCGGAACGGGCGGAGTGGGTCGCGGAGTTCATACGGGCCCACGGGCTGTCGGAAGCGTTCCAACTGCTCGGGGTGTGCGTCGTGCCGTGGGCGGGAGCGCTGGGCCGGGCGGTCGTGGACGCGCTGGACACCGCCCGCGACGCCGGCAGCTACCCGTGGAGCTTCAGCGGGGTGATGGGCCTCGCGGAGCGCTGCCTCGACCCCGCGGAAGCGAGCCGGCTGGAAGCCCTGACCACGGCCGCGGAGGACCTGCCGGACGCGGCCCCCGGCGCGGCCGCGTACTGGGCCGAAGCATTCACGCGGCTCGTCTCGACCCTTCGCCTCCGCGCGGCGATGCTCGCCGAGCTGGCCCCGGTCTAGCCCCTGCGGGGGGCTCGGCCGGGCCCCGTGCCTCAAACGCCGGCGAGGCTGGATTCACCAGGGGCTGCGGGTCGCCGGAGGCTACTGGCGGACGTGGCCGCGGACCCACTCCACGATGGCGGTCGTCGTCGCGCCCGGCGTGAAGATCTCGGCCACGCCCTTCTCCTTCAGGGGGGCGATGTCGTCCTCCGGGATGATGCCGCCGCCGAAGACCTTGATGTCCTCCGCGTCGCGCTCCTTGAGGAGTTCCAGCACGCGCGCGAAGAGCGTGTTGTGGGCGCCGGAGAGGATCGAGAGGCCGATCGCGTCGGCGTCCTCCTGAATGGCGGTGTCCACGATCTGCTCGGGGGTCTGGTGGAGGCCGGTGTAGATGACCTCCATGCCCGCGTCCCGCAGCGCCCGCGCGATCACCTTGGCCCCGCGGTCGTGGCCGTCGAGACCCGGCTTGGCCACCACCACACGGATCGGACCGGTCACACCCATCGCACTGCCTCCCGAGTGAACGAACGTTAAGTACAGCATCGCGCACGCCGCCGTTTCGCGGTCAATCACGAGGGGGAAATCACACGTGGGACGGCATTGCGCCACCGCGCCGGCAGCCGCACGGCACGGTGGTGCGAGCGCCGCGGTCCCGCAGAGGCTCAGGGGAGGCCGTCGATGGGGCTGTCCATACCCATGTCCATGCCCTTGTCCGGCGCCGCGCTGCGGGCCGGCGCTCTCGAGGTGGTGGTGCTCGGCGGGCACCTCCTGTTGTACCCCACCGGGGTGTGCCAGGAGAAGGTCACCACCCGTCCGCCCGCAACACGGCCACCGGTCCTCCTGCTCCACGGGTTCACCGACAACCGGTCCGTCTTCGTCCTGCTGCGCCGCGCCCTCGGGGCGGGAGGCCGGCACGTGGAGGCGTACAACTATTCACCCTTCACCCTCGACCTGCGCGTCACCGCCCGCCATCTCGCCCGGCGCGTCGAGGAGCTGTGCGAGCGCACCGGGCAGGAGCGGGTGGATCTGGTCGGGCACAGCCTGGGCGGACTCGTCGGCCGGTACTACGTGCAGCGCCTCGGCGGCGACACGCGGGTCCGGACCCTCGTCACCCTCGGCACCCCGCATGCCGGTACCCGGGTCGCCCCCTTCATGGACGCACACCCGCTGATCCGGCAGATCCGCCCGGACTCCGAGGTGCTGACCGAGCTCGCCGCGCCCGCGCCCGGCTGCACCACCCGGTGCGTGGCGTTCTGGAGCGAGTTCGACGCGATCATGACTCCGGTCGCGACCGCGCGGATCGAACACCCGGATCTGTGTGTGGAGAACGTGCAGGTCACCGGTATCGGACATCTCGCACTAGCCGTCCATCCCGCCGTGATCGCAGCGGTCCGGCGCACCCTCGAAGGGCCCGGCCTGGTCGCCGTCACGGGCTCGGACACCGCCTCCGTCGCCTAGCCGACGAGCGACCAGCAGTCGAACTAATTTCGAACTCAAGGCCAAGGGTCCGCATTTCGGCGACCGAAAGACGGCCGAATGCCCGGTTCTGGAGATCTGGGGACCCGGCGAAGATTGTCGTGGCGAGTAACCGCCGGGTACAGTCACGCCACTGCTCTCCTCCGGTGAACCTTGAGTTCCCGGCCACCCAGGCCCCCACTGCCGAGGCGAAAGAGAAGTTGGTGAACGACCGCCCCACGTCGGGCCAGTACCCGGATGCCGGGTACGACGGCCTTTCCACCACCGCTTTCGCTGGTGACTCGACCTACGTTTCCTATGAAACGCAGGGCCAGGGGGTCAACTACGCCGCCTACGGCTCCTACGACACCGGCGCGTACGACACCACCGCGTGGGCCTCGCAGGACAGTTACCTGTCCACGATCCCGACCCAGGGCGCGCCCGAGGACACCACCGGGAGCTGGGACGCGAGCGCCTGGACCACGCCGAGCACGGACTACTCCGGCTACGCGCAGTACCAGCAGCCCTCCTTCGGCTACGACACCACCGGCGAGCAGACCGGACACTGGGCGATGCCGGGCTACGGCACCACCGGCACCGAGACCGGTGCCTACGACGCCACCGCATGGAACACCGTCGCCGAGACCCCGGCCCAGCCCGAGGCCGCCTACGCGTACGAGTACCAGCCCGCGCCGGAGCCCGAGCCCGCGCAGCAGGAGTACGCGTACGAGGCGACCACCGTCGGCTACGCCTACGAAGCCACCCAGGCGGTCGTCCTCGACTCCGGGCACCAGAGCGGATTCGAGACCGGGTTCGAGACCGGGTTCGAGACCGGGACGGACACGTACAGCGAGACCGCCGTCTTCGAGGTGCTCTCCGACGAAACACCGCAGGTCCCCGAGGCGCCTGAGGCACCCGAGGTGCCCGCGGTCCACGACCTCCCCACCCAGGCCATGCCCGTGACCTCGGCTCCGCGCTCCGCGCGCCGGACCGCAGCCAAGGGCAACGGCAAGGCCGGCGCCAGCGGCAAGGCGAGCAGCAGCAGCAGCAGCAAGAACGGCAGCGGCGCCGGCGGCAGCAACAGCCGTCGCCGCAACCCGGCGAAGCGTTCCGCCTTGCTGACCGTCGCCGTCCCCTCCGCCTGCGTGATGGGTGTCGCGGGCGTCGCGGCCGCCTCCGTCGGCGGTCTCACCGGTACGGACCGGCCCGCCGAGCAGCCCACCACGATGGCCGCGCCCGACCCGGCCTCGGTGAAACCGGTCGCGGCGAACACCAAGCTCGACACCCAGATGGTCGCGCTCACCGCCGACGCGGGCGACTTCGCGGACCGTGCGAGCCGCACGCAGGAGCGCATCGACCTGCGCGAGCGCCAGGAAGAGGAAAAGAAGAAGAAGGCGGAGGAGGCCGCGGCCAAGGAAGCCGCCCGCCCCAAGTTCGCCATCCCCGTCCAGCAGCACGGCCTGAGCGCCAACTTCGGCCAGGCCGGCGGCATGTGGATGTCGGTGCACACCGGCATCGACTTCCCTGTCTCCTACGGGACGCCGGTCATGTCGGCCACCGACGGCACCGTGCGCACCCAGTACAACAGCGCCTACGGGAACATGGCGATAGTGACCGCGCCCGACGGCACCGAGACCTGGTACTGCCACCTCAGCTCCACCAAGATCCGCGGCGGCAAGGTCAAGGCAGGCGATGTCATCGCCTACTCCGGCAACTCCGGCAACTCCACCGGCCCGCACCTCCACTTCGAGGTCCGACCCGGCGGCGGATCCGCGATCGACCCCCTGCCGTGGCTGCGCAGCCACGGCCTGGACCCGACGTAGCCGACCGACGTAGCCGACCGACGTGATCGCCGCGCGGCCCGAAGGCCGCACGGCCGCCCGCCGCCTTACAGCTTCTGCACCGGCGCGTAGCGCAGCAGCAACCGCTTGGGCTTGTCGTCCCCGAAGTCGATGGTGGCCTGCGCGTCCGCGCCCGCTCCCTTGACCTCCATGACGGTGCCGAGCCCGAACTGGTCGTGCGTGACCCGGTCCCCGACCACCAGGGCGATGACCGGCTTGTCGGCGGCCCGCCGCGTCGCGAATCCGGACGGACCCGACTTCGTACGCGACGAGGACAGGAACGCCTCCGGCGAGGTGCCGAACGTCGCCCTGCCCGATCCGGACGACGACGACCCGTACCCCGAACTCCGCATCGGACCGGCCGGCTTCTGGGTCGCGCCCGTCCGCTTCCACTGGAGGTACTCCGCCGGAATCTCCTCCAGGAACCGCGACGGCGGGTTGTACGAGGGCGTGCCCCACGCGCTGCGCATGCTGGAGCGGGTCAGGTACAGCCGCTCGCGCGCCCGCGTGATGCCGACGTACGCGAGGCGGCGCTCCTCTTCCAGTTCCTTGGTCTGGCCCAGCGCCCGCATGTGCGGGAAGACCCCGTCCTCCATGCCGGTCAGGAAGACCACCGGGAACTCGAGGCCCTTGGCGGTGTGCAGGGTCATCAGCGTGATGACGCCCGTGCCCTCGGTGTCCTCGTCCGGGATCTGGTCGGAGTCGGCGACGAGCGCGACCTGTTCCAGGAACTCGGCGAGGGTGCCGGACCCGGGAGCCGGGGCGCCGGTCTCGGCGGCCTCGGCGGCCGCGGCCTCCCGCGCCTGCTCGAACTCCAGCGCCACGGCCGCGAGCTCTTGCAGGTTCTCGATGCGCGTCTCGTCCTGCGGGTCGGTCGACGCCTGGAGTTCGGCGAGGTAGCCCGTCCGCTCCAGCACCGCCTCCAGGACCACCGCCGGGCCCGCGCCCGAGTCGACGATCGTGCGCAGCTCCTCCATCAGCACGTTGAACCGCTTCACGGCGTTGGTGGAGCGCGCGGCCATGCCGAAGGCCTCGTCCACGCGGCGCAGCGCCTGCGGGAAGGTGATCTTCTCGCGCATCGCGAGGGCGTCGATCATCGCCTCGGCGCGCTCGCCGATGCCGCGCTTGGGCACGTTCAAGATGCGCCGCAGCGGGACGTTGTCCTCCGGGTTGGCCAGGACGCGCAGGTACGCGAGGACGTCGCGGACCTCCTTGCGCTCGTAGAAGCGGACGCCGCCGACGACCTTGTAGGGCAGTCCGACCCGGATGAAGATCTCCTCGAACACGCGGGACTGCGCGTTGGTCCGGTAGAAGATCGCGACGTCGCCCGCCTTGGCGTCGCCCGCGTCCGTCAGTCGGTCGATCTCGTCGGCGACGAACTGGGCCTCGTCGTGCTCGGTGTCCGCGACGTAGCCGGTGATGACGGCGCCGGCGCCGGCCTGGGTCCACAGGTTCTTGGCGCGGCGGTTCTCGTTGCGCTCGATGACCGCATTGGCCGCGGAGAGGATCGTCTGGGTGGAGCGGTAGTTCTGCTCCAGCAGGATCGTCGTCGCGTCCTTGTAGTCCTCCTCGAACTGGAGGATGTTGCGGATGGTCGCGCCGCGGAAGGCGTAGATCGACTGGTCGGCGTCACCCACCACGCACAGCTCGGCCGGGGGCAGGTCCGGGTAGCCGGTGCCGACCAGCTCGCGCACCAGCGTGTACTGGGCGTGGTTGGTGTCCTGGTACTCGTCGACGAGGACGTGCCGGAAGCGGCGCCGGTAGTGCTCGGCGACGTCCGGGAACGCCTGGAGCAGGTGGACCGTGGTCATGATGATGTCGTCGAAGTCGAGGGCGTTGGCCTCGCGCAATCGCCCCTGGTACATGGCGTACGCCTGGGCCAGGGTCTTCTCGAAACCGTCGACGGCCTGGTCGGCGAAGGCTTCCTCGTCGATCAGCTCGTTCTTCAGGTTCGAGATCTTGGCGTTGAAGGCCTTCGGCGGGAACTTCTTCGGGTCCAGGTCCAGGTCGCGGCAGACGAGCGCCATCAGGCGCTTCGAGTCGGCCGCGTCGTAGATCGAGAACGAGGACGTGAAGCCGAGCCGCTTGGACTCGCGGCGCAGGATGCGCACGCACGCGCTGTGGAAGGTGGACACCCACATGGCGTTCGCGCGCGGGCCGACCAGGCCCTCGACGCGCTCCTTCATCTCGCCGGCGGCCTTGTTGGTGAAGGTGATCGCCAGGATCTGGCCGGGGTGGACGTTGCGCGCGGACAGCAGGTGTCCGATGCGGTGGGTCAGCACCCGGGTCTTGCCGGAGCCGGCGCCGGCCACGATGAGCAGCGGGGAGCCCGCGTGCACCACGGCCGCGCGCTGCTGCTCGTTGAGCCCGTCCAGGAGCGTCGCCGGGTCGATGACGGGCCTGGGGGCGCCGTCCCGGTAGTACGCGTCCCCGGTCATGGGTACGTCGAACTGCCCCCCGAAGAGATCGTCCGCGCCCGCTTCGGGGGCGGCGTGGTCCTCGGGTGGCGGCGGGACCTCGTCGGAGGGGGTGAGGTCCGCCAGGAAACTGTCGTCAAAGAGGCTGCTCATCGCATTCCGAGTCTAGGGGGCGGGACCGACAGGCCAGCACGAGTTCGAGCAGACCGGGGAAACGGAGCTCCAGGTCCTCGCGGCGCAGCGCGAGGAAGAGCTTGCGGCCCTGCGGGCGCTGGCAGATCACGCCGCTCTCGCGCAGCGTCTTGAGGTGGTGCGTGACGCTGGAGCGGGGCAGGTCGGGGACCACCTCGCCGCAGAACGCCTCCTCGCCGGAGGAGAGCTTGCGGACGATCTCCAGTCGGACGGGGTGTCCGAGCGCCGCCAGGACCTCGACCAGCTCGATGCGGTCGGCGGCGGGGTGGGTCGGGTCGGCAGCGGCAGCAGACATGACCCCACTGTACGCAGATCTCGTACGGACATTGCCAAACCATTCGAAGATCTCGTACGGTCGACGCACTCAGCCGTACGAGAATTTCGAACGGTCAACGCCCGTGAGGACGGTCCCGCCATGCCCCAGCCCGCCACCACCCCGCTCGACGACGCCGCCCTGGCCGCCTCCCTCGACGGGACCTTCACCAGCCACCACGCCGAGGTCAACGGCACCCGACTGCACTACGTGGAGGGTGGCGGCGGCGCACCGCTCGTCCTCCTCGGCGGCTGGCCGCAGACCTGGTGGCAGTGGCACAAGGTGCTGCCGGCCCTGGCCCGCCGGTACCGGGTGATCGCCGTCGACCTGCGCGGCATGGGCGGCTCCGCCAAGCCCCCCGCCGGTTACGACAAGAAGACGATGGCCGCCGACGTCCACGCGCTCCTCGGACACCTCTCGATCGGGTCGGCACACTTCGCCGGGCACGACATCGGTGCGATGGTCGCCTACGCCCACGCCGCCAACCACCCCGACGCCACCCGCCGCCTCGCCCTCCTCGACGTCTCGCACCCCGAGGAGGCCTGGGCGCAGATGCCCCTGCTGCCCCGCCCCGAGCTCCGCCACCTGTGGTGGTTCGCCTTCAACCAGGTGCCGGGCCTGCCCGAACAGCTCCTCGCCGGCCGCTCCCGCGTGCTGCTGGACTGGCTGTTCGCGGCCATGACCGCCGACCCCGCCTCCATCGATGAGCACTCCCGCGCGGTGTACGCCCGCGCGTACGACTCCCCGGACGCGATCCGGGCCGGCAACGCCTGGTACCGGGCCTTCCGCCAGGACATCGACGACCTCGCCGGCTACTCCCCCGTGACCACCCCGCTGCTCGCGCTCGGCGGCGAGCACAGCAACTACGAACGTCTGCTCGCCTCGGTCCCGGCACTCGGCACCGACACCCGTGTGGTCCGCGTCGACGGCAGCGGCCACTACCTCCCGGAGGAGCGACCGGAGGTCGTCACGGACGCACTGACCCGCTTCTTCGGCTGACCGGGCCGCCTCGTACGCTCGACGCCATGGACGTACTCATCAATGTCTTCGTCGGCCTGCACATCATCGGGATCGCCTCGCTCCTCGGCGGCTTCCTGACCCAGATGAAGGCGATGAGCACGGGCGCCGCCCGCTTCACGCCCGCCATGCTGCACGGAGCGCTCACCATGCTCGTCACCGGCGTGCTCCTGGTCGGCTTCAACGAGATGGACGGGACCCCCGTCAACAACATCAAGGTCGGCGTGAAGCTCGCGATCCTCTTCGTGATCCTCTGCCTCGTCTACGTCAAGCGCGACGAGGAGCACGTGGACAAGGCGCTGTTCGGCGCGGTCGGCGGGCTGACCGTGATCAACATCTTCATCGCCGTTCTCTGGCACTGACCCACACCGGAACGATCCGCTCCGGTCCTCTGCGGCCAGCTCCGGTCACATCGGGCCACTTGCGATCATCTCGTCATTCGCCCGTTACCTCCGGGTCTAGCGTCCTCCTCCAGGCACCGACAGAGGAAGGACGTGAGGCCCTCGTGGCCAGTCATCGAAAGCCCAGGCAGCGCCCGCTCTCCGGCGGCCCGGTACGGACGACCGCCGCCACCATCGCCCTCGCGGGCGCTGCCACCGCCACCGCCTTCGAAGGCAGCGCCCAGGCCGACCCCCGGTCCACCCCCGCCCAGGTCAAGTCGGAGGTGGACCGGCTCTACGAGGAGGCCGAGGCGGCGACCGAGCAGTACAACGGGGCGAAGGAACGGGCGGACGAGGCCGAACGCGCGCTGACCGGACTGCGCGAGGAGACCGCCCGCAAGACCGACCAGCTCAACACCGCCCGCAGCGCACTCGGAACGCTCGCCGCCTCCCAGTACCGCAGCGGCTCCCTGGGCACCGCCGTCCAGCTCGCGCTGGCCTCCGACCCGCAGGAGTACCTCTCCCAGGCCGCCTTCATCTCCCGCGCCGGGGACCGCAACGCCGCCGGGATCACCACCGTGCGCCGCCGGCTCGACGAGGTCGGCAAGCTCCGCGAGCAGGCCGCCGGGCGGCTCGCCGACCTCCGCTCCCGGCAGGACGAACTCGCCGGGCACAAGGCCGAGATCGAGGAGAAGCTCACCGCCGCCAAGAACCTGCTGGCCCGCCTCACCGCCGAGGAACGGGCCGCCTACGAGGCCCAGTCGCCCGGCGGACCGGCCGCTGCCCCCGCCGCGCCCGCCGCCCCCGCCCCGTCCAAGGGCGGCACGCTCCCGCCCCCGTCCGACGGTTCGCGCGCGGCCCGCGCCGTGGCCTTCGCGTACGGGGCGATCGGCAAGCCGTACGTCTGGGGCGCGACGGGCCCGGGGTCCTTCGACTGCTCCGGCCTGACCCAGGCGGCCTGGCGCTCGGCCGGGGTCTCCCTGCCCCGCACCACCTACACCCAGATCAACGCCGGCCGGCGCGTGTCCCGCGACCAGTTGGCCCCCGGTGACCTGGTGTTCTTCTACTCCGGGGTCACCCACGTCGGTCTCTACGTCGGCAACGGCCAGATGATCCACGCCCCGCGCCCCGGATCGACGGTCCGGCTGGCACCGATCGACTCGATGCCCTGGGCCGGCGCCTCCCGCCCCGCGTAGGTCCGTCGGACGGGCCCGCTCATCCCCGGGCGCAGTACCCGCAGGTCCCGCGCCGGCGGAGGTAGTAGGCGAGGGTGGCTGCGCCCAGCGCGGCTCCCCACACCACCCAGAGCATCGCCGGGTAGTTGGTCCCCCAGCCGAAGGGCTGGTCCCCGCCCCGGATCATCTGGAGGCCACCGGGAACGAGCACCACCGACACCAGCAGGGCCGGGACGATCGCGGTGGCGAGCGCGACCGGCTTGCCCGCCTTGAACGGCACCCACCGCGGCCAGACCTCGCCCCAGTGCGCGACCAGCCCGTGGGTCAGCACGCCGCCGACGGTCGACGCGATCGCGAGGCCCAGCCCGATCCCGAGCATGCCCGGGGTGTCCTGCATGTCCTCGAGGAAAGCGTCGGTGATGCCCATCGGGTAACCGAAGAACCAGGCCACCCGGGTCACGTCGTACGGGATGCTCGACAGCACGGCGACCAGTACGGCCCTGCGCCCCCAGCGGGCCGCCGACTCCGGCGCGGTCCAGGCCGCGGCCCGTCCGCCGCGCCCGCAGTGCGCGCACAGTCCGCGCGAGCGCCGCTGGACGCCAGCACGGCCAGGGTCCAGAGCACACCGCCCGCGAACAGGATGAGCAGGTTGTCCCGGTGCCAGTAGAGGATGTCGCCGATGCCGTCCTGCGGGCCGGGCACCCCGGTGAAGGCGAACACCACGAGCAGCGGCGCGAAGGCGACCACGGCGATCAGCGTGTAGTCCTGCAGGACCACCGTGAGCGCGAGGGCCTGCGCCCAGCCGAAGCCGAGCAGGAACCGTCGGGCGGCGCCGCCGCTCGCCGGGCGGCGCGCCATGAGCACCCCGCAGACCGCCCCCGCGAGGCCGAGCGCCGCGAGGACCGGGCTCACGACGGCGGCCGGGCTCGGTTCGAGGACGGATCCGGTCGAGCGGTCCTCGGGGACCGGCCCGAACGGGTAGCCGGCGCCGCCCAGGGCCCAGTACAGCCCGGCCAGACCGTAGGCGAGGGACCACGCGGCCGCCGCGTACGGGATCCAGTGGGGCCAACCCGACCACCACCGGCGCCGCACCGTCGCCCGGACCTGCTCGTTCCCGCTGCTCACCGCATGTGCCATGACCCTGGCCCCCTTGGATTGCGTCCTGGGACCAGACTCCCGGCCGGCGGGTACCGGGCCCATCGGCCGACCGGCAGAGATCGACGGCGGGATCCGCGGGGCCGTCCGCCGATCGGCAGACGCAGGGCCCTGCGCGGGCTACGGGGCCTTGACCACGCCGCTCAGCCAGCCGAAGGTCTGCGGCAGCTGCTTGGACCACGATTCGAGGTTGTGCCCGCCGACGACCTTCTCCGCGTGCACCACGGTCGGGCTCTTGGCGATCGCCTTGAGGTCCGTGCCGGACAGGTAACCGTCCTGCTCGGCCCCCGACATCCACAGCGCCACCGCAGGCGGGGTGGGCGCGGCCTGGAGCCAGTTCTTCAGGTTGTGCGTCTTGCGCAGTTCGGGGTCCTTGGCGACCAGCGACGAGGGCTCCTGCCCCGGGTCGTTGTAGCCGGAGAGGGAGACGGCCGCGCTGTAGCGGTCGGGGTGGGCGATCGCGAGCTTGGCGGCGCAATAGGCGCCGGCCGAGTAGCCGGCCACGCCCCAGGTCCGGGCCTCGTCCGAGGCCCGGAAGTTGTCGACGACCATCTTGCGGACGTCGACGCTGAACCAACTGTCCGCGTTGACCTTGCCGGGGATGTTGGCGCAGCCGGTGTCGCCGTTGCCGAGCAGCATGGCGCGCGGCGAGACCAGGATGAACGGCTGCACCTTGCCGCTCTTCATCAGCGGCTCCAGCACCTCGTGCGCCTTGAGCCCCTGGAACCAGGACTTCCCCGTGCCCGGTATGCCCGGTATCAGCTCGATCACCGGGAACTTCTTGTCCTTGTAGGCCGGGTCGTCGTACTGCGGCGGCAGCCACACCATGACATCGCCCTTGACCCCGGAGATCTTGCCGTCGAGCTCGGTCTTCTTGACGCGCTCGCCCAGCCCTTCCACCGGCTGGAACTCCTGCTTGACCTTCGGCGCCTCTTCGACCTTCTTGCCGCCGAGCCCGTCCGGGCCGAGGTCGGGGGCGGCCGTGACGTACTTGCCGGTGCCGAGCAGGTCGCTCCACGAGGCATAGAAGTGCTCGGCCCGATTGACCGCGACGAACACCACGGCGACGGCTGTGACCTGGGCGAACACCACCATCAGCGCGCGCAGGACGGTGCGTACGGCGGCCGGGCCGCGCACTTTGCTCCACACGGCCAGCGGAAGGACGACGGCGATCACCGTCAGGGCGATCACCGTCGCGAAGAAGGGTGTACCGGTCAAGCTCATCACGCCACCCTAGAGGGCACCGCGCGCGCTCCCGGTTGCCAGGTCGGCCTGCGGCGTGGGTCACACCGCAGGTCAGACGTCTGCGCCGGGACTCAGACCAGGCGGCGGGCCGTCGCCCAGCGGGTCAGCTCGTGCCGGTTGGAGAGCTGGAGCTTGCGCAGGACGGCCGAGACGTGCGACTCGACCGTCTTCACCGAGATGAACAGCTGCTTGGCGATCTCCTTGTACGCGTACCCGCGGGCGATCAGCCGCAGCACCTCGCGCTCGCGCTGCGTGAGCCGGTCCAGGTCCTCGTCGACCGGCGGCGCGTCCGTCGAGGCGAACGCGTCGAGCACGAAGCCCGCCAGCCGCGGCGAGAACACCGCGTCCCCGTCCTGCACGCGGAAGACCGAATCCACCAGGTCGCTGCCGGTGATGGTCTTGGTGACGTACCCGCGCGCACCGCCCCGGATGACCCCGATGACGTCCTCGGCCGCGTCGGACACCGACAGCGCCAGGAACCTGACGGGCCTCTCGGCCGCCACCATCAGCGGAGCACAGCGCCGCAGCACTTCGACGCCACCGCCACCGGGCAGGTGCACGTCGAGCAGGACCACCTCGGGCCGGGTGGCGGTGATGACGGTGACGGCCTGGTCGACGTCGGCCGCCTCGCCGACGACCTCGACGCCCGTCCGGTCGGTCTCGCCGATCTCGGCCTGCACCCCCGTACGGAACATCCTGTGGTCGTCGACGAGCACCACCCGGACGCGCCTGGTCTCCCCCACGCCTGCGTTCTCCCCGGCCTCGGTCATCCTGTGTTCGCCGCCCTCTCCATCTCCAGCTCGACTTCCGTGCCGCCGTCGGGCGCGGACCGCAGCCGTGCGGTCCCGCCGTTGCGCTGCATCCGGCCGATGATCGATTCTCGTACGCCCATGCGGTCGCCGGGTACCGCGTCGATGTCGAAGCCCGGCCCCCGGTCCCGTACGGACACGAACACCGTCTGCCCCTCCACCTCCGCGTACACCTGTACGGGCCCGCCCTCGCCACCGTACTTGGCGGCGTTGACCATCGCCTCGCGCGCGGCCTGGATCTGGGCCGCCAGCCGCTCGTCGAGCGGGCAGTCACCGACCACCACGACCTCGATCGGGACGCCGTGGTGGTCCTCCACCTCGGCGGCGGTCTTCTTCACGGCCTCCGCGAGGGTGGCCGGCTCCTCCGCCTCGTCCTTGCCGGTGCCCTCGGGCTTGTAGAGCCAGTTCCGCAGTTCGCGTTCCTGCGCCCGCGCGAGGCGGCGCACCTCGGAGACGTCCTCCGCGTTGCGCTGGATCAGGGTGAGGGTGTGCAGCACCGAGTCGTGCACGTGGGCGGCGACCTCGGCGCGCTCCTGGGCGCGGATGCGCATCAGGCGCTCCTCGGACAGGTCCTGGGTCATCCGGATCAGCCAGGGTCCGGCGAGCAGGGCCACGCCCACGAGGACGGCGAGGGTGGCGGTGAGGACGTTGCCGAGCTGTGCGGCGGAGCCCCGTACGACGATGAAGACGGTCAGGCCCATCCCGACCAGGACGACACCGGCGAGGGCCCGCGCGACCTGGAAGAGGCGTCCGCGCCGTTCGGCGGCCGTGGACCAGTGGGCGCGGCGGGCGTTGTCGGCCTGCCGCCACACGAGCACGACCCCGGCCCCGACCAGCAGCGTCGGCCACACGTACCGACCGGACGCGCCGCCGAGCTGGACCTTGGAGATGAAGATGCCCGCACCGATGAACAGGGCGATCAGTGCGGTGATCTGCCCCCGGTCGGGCTTGCGCAGCCGGCGGGTGCCGTCGGGGAGGTTCTCGAAGAAGGAGCGGTGTCCGGTCCGGCCGCCGACGCCGAGCGGTACGAACACCCAGAACGCGGCGTACAGCAGCACACCCAGCCCGTCGCCCCACATGAACAGCAGGAGGAACGCCAGGCGGACCCAGCCCACCGGAAGCCCGAGGTGCCCGGCGAGACCGCGCGCGACACCGCCGAGCATCCGGCCGTCGGCGCTGCGGTAGAGCTTGCGCTGCGGCACCTCGTCGGCGTCCGGTGCGTGCGGGGTTCGGGGAGCGGCGGCTACGGGCATGTCACCAAGGGTCACACGCCCGGCGGGGGCCGGTCATCAGGGCATCCCCCCACTCGTACCGGGGGGATATCAGGGTTGCACCAGGGTAGGGCCCGGTGCCGTCCGCTCCTGCGGCCCGTCACCATGGACCCATGACCGAAGTACACGACGCCCCGCCGGCCGAGCCCGGGGCCCCGCGGGCCGCCGACGCCAGGCCGCTCCTGCGCCGCAGCAAGCGCGACAAGGTCCTCGCGGGCGTGTGCGGCGGCCTCGGCCGGTACTTCGACCTGGACCCGGTGGTCTTCCGCATCGTCCTCGGTGTCCTCGCGGTCACCGGCGGCGTCGGTCTGATCTTCTACGGCTTCGCGTGGCTGCTGCTCCCCCTGGAGGGCGAGGAGGACAGCGAGGCGAAGAAGCTGCTGACCGGCCGGGTCGAGGGGGCCACGCTGGCGGCGGTGTTCGCCGCACTGGTGGGCTGCGCGCTGTTCCTGTCGATGCTGGACAACGGCGGGCTGGCGGCCTTCTCCGTCCTGGTCGTCCTGGCGCTGGGCGGGGCCTCGTACTGGTCGCAGCGCAAGCGGCACACCGGCGGGCCCGAGGCGCAGGCGCCCGATCCGGTCGGCAGCACCTACCGGGCCGCGCACTCGCCCGCCCCGCCGGAGACGCAGGCTCCGCCCACCCCCGGCGGCCCGTCCTGGTGGCGGGACCCGCTGGTCAAGGACGGTACGACCGGCCCGGTCGGCGGGACGGGGTACCTGTGGGGGCCCGACGACTCGGCGGACCCGGTGGCGGCGACCGGCCGCACCCCGGCTGCCGCGAAGGCTGCCGCCGCCCCGGCCCGCCCGCGCGGCGGCATCGGCGGCCGGGTCTTCGTGCTGGCGCTGCTCGCCGGGATCGCGGGGACCGCCGCCACCTGGGAGGGCAATCCGCTCGGCGAGGCCCTGCAGACCGGGCTCGCCGCCGCACTGGTCGTCCTCGGTCTGGGCCTCGCGGTCAGCTCCCTGCTGGGACGCACCGGCTTCGGCACGGTCGTGCTGGCCGTGTGCACCGCGGGCCTGCTCGCGGGCGCGGCCGTACTGCCCCGGGAGATCGGCACGGACTGGCAGGAGGTCGAGTGGCGTCCGGCCGCGGTGGCCGACGTGCAGCCCGTGTACGAGGCGGGCACCGGGCTCGCCACGCTGGACCTGAGCCGTCTGGACGTGCCGAAGGGCACCAAGGTGGCCGTCGAAGCGTCCATCGACGCGGGCCGGCTCAAGGTGGTCCTGCCGAGGGAGGTCACCGCGCTGGCCGACGTCACCATCCGGCGGGTGGGCGACATCCAGCTGCCCGGCGACTACGCGGGCCGCATCGAGCGGGCCGGGCCCGGGGAGCAGAACCGTACGGAAACCCTCGCGCCGGCTGCCGGCACCGAGGCCGGCGGGACGATCGAACTGCACCTCGGTGCGGACTTCGGACAGGTGGAGGTGGCCCGTGCGGCGTCATGAGTTCCAGCCGGGACGGCTGATCGCGGGACTGGTCCTGGTGGTGGCGGGCGTACTCTACCTGCTCGACAGCACCGGCGAGGCGGACCTGCCCTGGTTCGCGGTCATCCCGATCACCATGGGCGGGCTCACCCTCGCCGCGCTGGTCGGACTGGTGACCTATGCCGTACGGCGGGACAAGCGCGACCGGATCACCGAGTCCAGCGACAGGTAGGGCGCTCCGGCGAGGATCAGGGGGGTCCACGCCATCATGTAGATCAGGTCGTTGCCGTAGTAGTACGGGGTCACCGCCCACGACACCGTGAGCCACAGGCTGAGCGCGATCAGCGCCCCGCCGACGGCCGCGATGCGGGTCAGCAGGCCGGCCAGGGTCCCGAGGCCGACCAGGATCTCCCCGACGGCCAGGGCGACGGCGAAGCCGACGGGCGAATTCAGCGACAGGTCCACGAGGCCGGGGATCGCGGAGGTGTCGCGCACCCCGCGCATCATGTCTCCGATGGAGCCGTCGCCGGCGGCGGAGAGGAACGCCGGGTCGGTCAGTTTGTCGATCCCCGCGTACACGAAGGTCACGCCGAGGAAGAGCCGCAGGGGCAGCAGCGCGTGCCGGGAGGCCAGCTCGCGCAGGCCCACGACCTCGCGAGGGGCGTCGGTTTCAAGAACATCGGTTCGGTTCACGCGACATGTGTACCCCGATCACTCGGCAACATCGATGGTGCAGCGGTTGGATTCCACCCCTGCGGCCGTGACCACCTGGATCTCGACGCGCCCCGGCTCCACCTCCGCCGGGACCGGCACGGTCAGCACGGCGTCGGAAGGATTGGTGAATCCGCCCGCCACCGGAACCAGCGGCACGTGCACGTGCACCACCCCGACCCGTACCACCAGACGGGCCAGCATCTCCGGCGTCTGCGCCCCGGGCGGCACGAAGCCCACGCCCCGGATCTCGATGTCGTCCCCGGGGCGGACGGCCGCGTCCAGATCCCCGGGCTCGCGTCTGCGCACCACCGACAGCACCAGTGGGCGGCTGCCCTCCGCGTACTTCGCCGCCAAGTACACGGCGGCCGACAGGGCCACCAGCAGGGCCAGTGCCCAGGGCAGCTGTGGCAGGCGGGCCGGGAAGCGCGCCAGCGAGGCCGTCGCGTAGGCGAGCACCACCGTCGAGACGAGCACGTACTGCGCGTCCGGGAAGCTCCCGCGGCCCGCGTCGTCCGTCAGCAGGTCCACCCCGCGCGGCCGGTCGGCCGGCAGCTTCTGCAGCCGCTGGCCCATGATCCTTACGGAGACCACGCGGCGCACCAGCACCGCGACGGCCGAGGTCAGCGAGACCACCGCCAGCAGCGGAAGGGCCCGGTCCAGCGCGAGGCCGGCGTACAGCGCCTGCCGTTCGGGCCCGGGCGCCGAGGCGGCCAGCCGCAGCGCGGGCAGCAGCGTGGCGAAGGCCGTCAGCACCACCCAGGCGGTGGGCACCGCCTTCGAGGTGGACAGCCGGTTGTCCTCGCCGACCAGCGGGGCCAGCAGCCCGCCGCGCACGGACTGGGCGCGGGCCGCGACCGTGAGCAGTCCGGCCAGCACCAGGGCGGCCAGCAGCCCGGCGGTGCGCGCCGTGGACCAGCCGGTGCCGAGCGCGGCGGCGACCTGCACCAGCAGCAGGACCCCGGCGGCGATCCAGATGGCGAGGACGGCCCGCCGCGAGAACAGGTACAGCCAGGAGTTCCCGGCCTCCCGGCCCCGGTCGGCAACGGTGCGGGCCGACAGGGTCAGCTCGTCGGAGACCCACTGGCGGGAGGCGCCGAGCGAGTGGGCCACGGCGGCCGGCACGCCCTGCCCGGAGGCGAATTCGTCGCGCTTCTCCAGGAACGCCGCTACCGCGCGGCGGTGGCCCTCGCGGGCGCACTCGTCGCAGGCGCAGGCGGTGGTGTGGGTACCTCGGGACATCTCTTGGACAGCCACGTACGTGCCGCCTCTCTGAACTACGGTGCAATGCCAGCGAATTGTGCACCACTGCGGCAGTGCTCCGGATTGCGCACGATGTCAGAGCAGGTGATTAACGGTTCATGATGTTGACGCCACCAGCTCCCTGAGCGGCTGGTAGCTCGCCCACGCGGCCAGATCGGACCCGAACCGTTCGCGGGTGGAGGTCGCGGCGCGGTGGTCGATGGGCACCGGCTTGCCCGCGGCCCGGGCGATCAGCTGCACCTGCGCGGCCCGTTCCGCCTCGATGAACCACCAGACCGCGGCGTCCACCGAGTCCCCCACCGTCAGCAGCCCCCGGTTGCGCAGGACCAGTGCCTTGTACGGTCCGAGCGCGAGCGCGGTCCGCTCCGGTTCGTCGGCCCCGGAGTACTCGTCGAGGAGCGCGTGGTCCTCGTAGAAGGCACAGGCCTCCTCGGTGATCGGGGCCAGCAACTCGCCCAGGGCCGCGAGGGCCCGCCCGTACGGGCCCTGCGCGCGGACCACGGCGACCACCTCGGGCCGCCTGCGGTGGACCGCCGCGTGCACGGCGAAGGCCAGCTGGTTGACCCGGCGCCCGCCCCGGACCACCCGCCCGTCCCCGTCGACCAGCAGCAGGTCGTCGGCGGTGAGGGCGGCGAAGGCCCGACCGAAGGGGTTCACCCAGTAGCAGTCCTCGAACTCCGGGTCCCGCGCGGTGATCTGTCCCGCCACCCCGTCCTCGTACCCGAGGCGCCCCAGCAGCCGCAGCGCCTCGGCGAGCCGCTCCTTGCGGTGGGTGCGCGCCGCGTCGACGGTGTCGTGCACGGGCGGCATCTCGAAGCCCAGCCGCTCCACGGGCACGGGTACGGGCTGGTCCGGCATGGGCGCTCCTTCGAACGGCTCGGTTCGCCGCGCAAGGTACCCGGGGCCCTGCCAAGTGGCCAGAGGAACGGCGAAGCCGCCGCCCGCGGGTGCGGGGCGGCGGCTTCACGGCGTTCCGGGTGGGACCGGGTGGGACTACTCCCACTCGATGGTGCCCGGGGGCTTGCTCGTGCAGTCGAGGACCACCCGGTTCACCTCCGGCACCTCGTTGGTGATGCGGGTCGAGATCCGGGCGAGCACCTCGTACGGCATGCGCGTCCAGTCCGCGGTCATCGCGTCCTCGGAGGAGACGGGGCGCAGGACGATCGGGTGGCCGTAGGTGCGGCCGTCGCCCTGGACGCCGACGCTGCGGACGTCCGCGAGCAGCACGACCGGGCACTGCCAGATCTCGCGGTCGAGGCCGGCCGCGGTCAGCTCGTGGCGGGCGATGGCGTCGGCCTCGCGGAGCAGGTCCAGGCGCTCCTTGGTGACCTCGCCGACGATGCGGATGCCGAGGCCGGGGCCCGGGAAGGGCTGGCGCTGGACGATCTCGTCGGGCAGGCCGAGCTCCTGGCCGACCATCCGGACCTCGTCCTTGAACAGCTGGCGCAGCGGCTCGACGAGCTCGAACTCGATGTCGTCGGGGAGCCCGCCCACGTTGTGGTGGGACTTGATGTTGGCGGTGCCGGTGCCGCCGCCGGACTCGACGACGTCCGGGTACAGGGTGCCCTGCACGAGGAAGGCGACCGCGGGGCCGTCCTCCTGGAGGATCTCCAGCTGGGCCTGCTCGAAGACGCGGATGAACTCACGGCCGATGATCTTGCGCTTGGTCTCCGGGTCGGAAACGCCGGCCAGCGCGTTCAGGAAGCGCTCCTGCGCGTCGACGACCTTCAGCTGCACGCCGGTCGCGGCGACGAAGTCCTTCTCGACCTGCTCGGTCTCGCCCTTGCGCATCAGACCGTGGTCGACGTAGACGCAGGTCAGCTGCGAGCCGATGGCCTTCTGCACGAGGGCCGCGGCGACGGCGGAGTCCACGCCGCCGGAGAGGCCGCAGATGGCGCGCTTGTCGCCGACCTGCTCGCGGATCGCCGCGATCTGCTCCTCGACGATGTTGCCGGTGGTCCAGGTGGGGGCGAGGCCCGCGCCGCGGTAGAGGAAGTGCTCCAGGATCTGCTGACCGTGCGTGGAGTGCATCACCTCGGGGTGGTACTGCACGCCGTACAGCTTCTTCTCGTCGTTCTCGAAGGCCGCGACCGGGACGACGTTCGTCGACGCGGTGACGGTGAAGCCCTCGGGGGCGGCGGAGCAGGCGTCGCCGTGGGACATCCACACCGACTGGTTGTCGGGGGTGCCCTCGAAGAGGGTGGAGCCGGCCTTGGAGACGGCCAGCGGGGTGCGGCCGTACTCGCGGGCGCCGGTGTTGTCGACGGTGCCACCGAGGGTGACCGCCATCAGCTGGAAGCCGTAGCACATGCCGAAGACGGGGACGCCGGCCTCGAAGATCGCGCGGTCGAGCTGCGGGGCGCCCTCTTCGTACACGGAGGACGGACCGCCGGAGAGGATGATCGCCTTGGGGTTCTTGGCCAGCATCTCGTCGACGGGCATCGAGCTCGGCACGATCTCGCTGTAGACCCGTGCTTCGCGGACGCGGCGGGCGATGAGCTGGGCGTACTGGGCGCCGAAGTCGACGACGAGAACCGTGTCCGGGGCGCTGTCGTGGGCGGCGGAGGGTGCTTCTGGCACGGGGCGGCCTTCCGGCGGAAGAGGTGGCTGTTTTGTCGATTCTAACGGGGGACGTCACCCCCTCTTCGTCTCACCATCCGAATCACGGCGCTCCCACCGCCCGACGTGCCCGGCTGATCACACACTGTGCGTCCGCCCCGAAGGCGGCGGATTCGCGAAGGGCCTGCCAGACCCGGAGGTGGGTGGCGACGCTGTCGGTGTCATCCAGCCAGAGCTCCGCGTGCCAGGTTTCCACGACCGCCTGCCGGTCGTCGTAGATCCAGAATCCGAGTCCTGGGGGGATCTGCAGGGCCGCTCCAAGGGGAACGATCCCCAGTTCCACGGTGTCGAGGCCGATCACGCCTTGCAGGCGGTCGAGCTGGGCGGCAAGTACCGAGGGCGGACAGATCCGAGCGTGCAGGACCGCTTCCCACAACAGGATCCGGTAGCGCTTTCCGGAGTCGTACAGTCCCTCTTGCCGTTTCATCCGGGAACGTACGGCTTCTTCGATGTCCCTGGGCGTCTGGTGCAGCTCCGCGAAGCGGCTGAGGACCGCACGCGCGTAGTCGGGCGTCTGAAGCACTCCGACGACCCAGGACGATTCCCACGCGCGGAGCACGCGCGCGTCTGCCTGCGCCTGGTTGTGCACGTCCTGTACGGGCCGAAGTCCTCCGGCCAGCTGGCGGCGCCACGAGCGGACACGGGACTCCAGTCCACTCAGCCGGGACAGCAGTTCCGCCGCCGCTTCCGGTTGCTCGACCCCTGCCGCCCACGCCCTCAGGTCTTCGGCCGTGGCTGTCTGCCGCCCCGTCTCCAGCTTGCTGACCTTCGACTGAGTCCAGCCAAGACGCGCCGCCAGCGCCGTACCGGTGAGCCGGCTTCCGGGACAGGCCTCACGCAGCTCCCGCAGCCTTACGCCGAGGGCTGCTCTCGCCTGCTGGTAGTCAGTACTCACTGGTTGCGTGCGCTCACTGCTGCTCGGCTGCCGCCAGTCCTGCTGCGAACGTCTCGTACGAGACGGCGTAATGCCAGGCCGTGTCCCGCACCTGGGCATAGCGGTTGACCTCAACCGGCTCGGTGATCAGCTCAACGTCGAGCAGGTTGTCACCGTCGTCGAAATTGAGCACGGCCACGAGCCGGGAATCGAAGATCCAGAAGTCCTCGGTGGGCAGCCGCAGCCGCTCGGCGTCCGCACGCCACAGGTTGCGGATCTCCTCCCCGAGGGCGGCGTTCTTCTCGGTGTGGGCCATGAGGTAACGCTGCCCGGATGTCGGGGGGCTGTCGACAACGCGTACGCGACCAACGGTGGCCCCGCCTGATGTCTTCTGCCGAATGGTCATGCTCCACGCCGTTTCCATGTCCCATGACGGACTCTCGGCCCGCAGGAATTGGGCGTACGTGTCGGTGGCTTCGTCCGAGGCGTACCGACGGCGCGTCTCCAGCCGCCACGCGGTGTGCTCAAAGTTCTCGAACAGTCTCCCGAAGGCAGCCAGGTCGATGATGCGGGGCACGCGGACGACCTCCTTGGGGCCGAAGTCGACGAGCAGTTCACGCGGAACCACGATCGCCGCCTCACCTGGCGAGAGGTGGCGCAGCTGGGCGACGTCGTCGGGATCGGTGAGCGGCGGTCCGTGGACTACGACCTCTCCGCTGTCGAGATCTTCATGCACGGCGGGACAGCCGCCTTCGCCGCTGCCCGTGCCGTTGAAGCGCAACCTGCGTGCCATCGGTCCTGCCCCTTCGCCGCACCAGCTCCGGCTTCAAAGGATGTCGGCTGCCACGCAGGAATGTCGATGCATGGCCAACCACAGCAGAGGAATAGTCGCGAATAGTCTCGCGCGGCCCTCACCGGCGCTCTCTAGCGTGGCGTTCATGGCATCTCTGACCACCATGAGCCCACCTGTGCATCTGTCACTTCCTTCGGAGGCTCCGAGACCGGCCGCGGGCTGTGACGTGTGCGCGGCACTGGCGAACCAGCGCTCGGAGGCCCACCGGCGGGGTGACCACTCGGCGGTATCGGACTACAACGTGGAGATCGTCGCTCACCGTGGGCGCAGCCGATGCTGAGCCCACGGGTGAAGCTCCGGTACGTCGCCCACACCATTCGGCACGCGCCGGAAGGCGGCGTCACCTACGAGGTCTTCTGCACGGCGTACCGCTGCGGGGCCGAGTCCGGGCCGCAGGACGAGCAAGGAGCAGCGCAGGACTGGGCGCTGCGGCACACGGGGCGGACCGGCCACCACCTCTTCCGGCGCGTGTACACGGACCACGCGCGCGTCACGCACGCCTCTGAGCCGTCTCACCATCCGAATCGGGTTGGCCCCGAGGCGGCCGGAGGGTAATAATCCCCTCCATGCGCAAGCAGCTGAGCTTCGTCTTTACCTATGGCACCGGTCGGTCCGGTCGCCATGGGTCCTCGTGATGCTCGCTTGAGCCACTGACTTCCCAGAGCGCCCCGGTCCGACAGGACCGGGGCGCTCTGGCGTTTCCGCTCCTGTCGGCACACACCTTCAGGAGAGACCATGACCACGATCACCACCACCCCCGAGCAGCTGATCGCCGACTCCCGTACGCGCATCGACGCCCTCGACGACCGGATCATCGGCCTGATCCAGGAGCGGATGGCCGTCTCCACGGTCATCCAGGACGCCCGGATCGCGTCCGGCGGGCGCCGGGTGCACCTGTCGCGCGAGATGGAGGTGCTGTCCCACTGGAGCGATGCGCTCGGAAAGCCCGGCACCGCCCTCGCCATGACCCTGCTGGAGCTGTGCCGGGGCCGCGTGTGACGGCTGTTCGTCACTCGTCCGGACCGTGACCGGCCCCGGGGCCCTTCGTTGGTGAGGATGTCCGCGTCAGCCAGCCGCGGAACCGCAACACCACGCGTGGATCCGCTGGAGCGATGAGACGCACGCCCCGTGGAGCGTGCGTCGTGGGACCTCGCTCCTTCGCGTGACCGGACGGCAGGGGACAGCAGCCCGGTCACCCCGTAAAGGACGGCCGGCCCGGGGGACGCCCCGGGCCGGCCGTTCTGCGTCGTCGCGCGTTACGCGTGCCCGCCCGCCTTGCGGCGGAACGCCAGGAACAGCCCGCCACCGACGGCCAGGAGCACCGCGGCGCCGAGCGCGATCACCTGGGCGGAGCTGCCGGTGGAGGCGAGACCGCCGTTCGCCGTGACACCCGTACCGGTGGCCGAGGCGCTCGGCGCAGCGGTCGCGGTGGGCGTCGCGGAGCCGGTCGGGGCCGGCGTGGCCGAGGTGGTGGCGGTCGGGGTCGGGGCCGGTCCGCTGCCCTTCGCGTTGATCACGAGGGCCGCCTTGTTGTTGGCGTGGTTCGGGTCCCAGCGCTGGCCCGTGGTGCCCTCCGGCGTCCACTCGCCGACCGTGATCGAGCCCTCGGCGCCCGCCACGACCTTCTCGATCTTCAGCTGGAACGGGTAGGCGAACGTCTCCTTCTCCCCCACGACATGGCCGGTGGAGCAGAAGTAGCGCGGCGCGCCCAGGGTCTGGTCGCGTCGGGTGCCGTCGGCGTTGACCCCCGTGCAGCCGGCCGGGACCTTCGTGACCTTCGCGCCCACCGGGATGAAGATGTCGGTACGGGCGACTTCCTTGCCGGAGCGCAGGTGGGCGACCCATGCGGGGCCGTCGTTACGGAAGCCGAAGTCGGCGGTGACCGTCTCGCCGACCCCGCCCTTGAGGGACACGCCCGTGGCCACCAGATCGGCGGTGTTGCGCGTGGCGAAGTCGAACTCCTGGACGTTGTTCCAGGGCTCGAGGTCCGCCGCAGGCCGGGCGGACCGGGCCGAGGCCTTGGGGGCCTGCTTCGCCGCTGCCAGCTTGTTGCCGGCCACCGGCGCGCGGTTCTTCGCCGCCTTCGGCTGGTCGCCGGCCGCGGGCGCACCGTCCTTCGCCGCCTTCGGCTGGTCGCCGGCCGCGTACACCGCGTAGGTCAGGCCGTCGATGAAGGCGTGCGGGGCGGCCTTGAGGGTCAGCGGGCCGTCGACGCCGTAGACCGCGCCCGGCTCGTACTCGCCTTCCAGCAGGCACTGCACCGTGCTCCAGCCCGTGGTCCGCGGCTGGCCCGCACGGGTGTCGTCGGAGTAGGAGCAGTTGTCGTACTGCTCGACCAGGTCGATGCCGTGCGTGGTGCGCATCTCGAGGACCACGCCGTTGACGGGGTCGGTGCCCTCGTTGGCGAAGATGATCGACAGGTTCTGCTTGTCGCCCGGCTTCTGCTCCGCCTTCAGCCGGGCCCGCTCCAGCACCAGGTCGGGGCCGCCGACGCGCACCTTGGTGGTGGCGGACGCGAAGGTGGCGCCTTCCGCCTTACCGGTGAGCGTCAGGTCGGCGGTCGCGCCGACCTTGCTGTCCTTGGCCGCACTGAGGTCCAGGTCAACGACGGTGCTCTCGCCCGTCCACAGCGCCCAGCGCGTGCAGGTCAGGGCCGCGGCCGTGAGCTTGCAGTCCGCTCCCTCCTCCTTGGCGAGCTTCACGTCGGCGACGCCCTTGAGGCCGCTCAGGTCGATCGTGAAGGTGCTCTGGCGGTCGAACGTCTTGGTGGAGTCATTGACGATCCGGAACTTCACCGAGGTCTGCTGCGGCTCACCGCTCTGCCCGGGGTGCGGGCGCAGACCGATCCCGGCCGGTCCGGCCAGGGTGAAGACGGGGTCCGCGGCGAGTGCGGGAGCGGTGGCCGTTCCCAGGGCCACGAGGGCGCCGGCGGCCAGCAACGAGATGCGCTTTCTCATGCAGCCGTTGACCCTCGAACACCAGTCGCAGTTGCACACTTCACCGTGTGATCGACACCACAGCCCGGCACCGCGGATTCCGGTACAACCATCAAGGCTGAACATCTGTCACGTATGTACCACGGTGGGTACCGCGCTCGGAGGGGGAGCGCGGTACCCGCCGTCGTCACGACACCGGTTCTGCACCCCTCACGGGCGGCGGGGCGGAACCTCCGGGACCGCCACGAACGGCAGCCGCAGCGCGCCGAAGGCCTCCTTCGGTACCGCCGGACGGACCGGCTCCACCGCGTCCAGGCGCGCGTACGCGGACCCCTGTTCGGGCCGCGGGTCCCGCTCGCCGTTGTTCGGCCAGTACGACATCGCCCGTTCCGCCTGCGCGGTGATCGTCAGCGACGGGTTCACCCCGAGGTTCGCGGAGACGGCCGAACCGTCCACCACCGAGATGCCCGGGTGCCCGTAGAGCCGGTGGTACGGGTCCACCACGCCCTCTTCCGGCGAGGCGCCGATCGGGCAGCCGCCCAGGAAGTGCGCGGTCAGCGGGGTCCCCATCAGCTCGCCGATGTTGCTGCCCGGGAAGCCGTTGATCTCCTCGGCCAGCAGGGTCGCGGCCTGCGTGGCCTCCGCGATCTGGACCGGGTTCGGGGCACCGTGGCCCTGGCGGGCCGTGAGCAGGCCCTTCCCGATCCCGCCCGGCTTGCGGTACGTGGTCAGCGAGTTGTCCAACGACTGCATGACGAGGCCGATGATGGTCCGCTCCGACCAGCGCCGGTTGGACAGCGAACGCGCCAGCTGCAGCGGGTGCCGCACGGTCCGGCCGAGCCAGGCGCGGACCCGGTGCTTGCTGTGGGGCACCTGGAGGACGGTCATGAACCCCATGGCGTTGGAGCCCCTGCCGTAGCGGACGGGCTCGATGTGGGTGTCGGCGTTGGGGTGCACCGAGGAGGTGATCGCCACGCCCCGGGTGAAGTCGGCCCGGCGGTCGCCCCCGTGCCGCTTGCGGTAGCGGCGGTCGTCGGTCTGCGCGCCGACCAGGCCCTCGGAGTTGGTCCGGGTCAGCTCCCCGAGCCGGTGCGAGAGGTGCGGGAGCTCGCCGCGGTCCTTCATCGTGTGCAGCAGGGTCTGCGTGCCGTAGGTGCCCGCCGCGACGACGACGTACCGGGCGCGCAGCACCTTCGCCCGACCCCGTCGACGGCCGTCGGTGGGGACGGTGCGGACGCGGTAGCCGCCCTCGGGGTGGTCGGAGAGCGCGGTGACGGTGGTCATCGGGTGGATGACGGCGCCGGCGCGCTCGGCGAGGTGCAGGTAGTTCTCGTTCAGGGTGTTCTTCGCGCCGTGCCGGCAGCCGGTCATGCACTCGCCGCATTCCATGCAGGCCTTGCGGGCGGGGCCGGCGCCGCCGAAGTACGGGTCGGGGACCTCGTCCCCGGGCCGGACCTTCGGCTGCGCTGCTCCCGCCTGACCGTCCTTCCCGTCTCCGAAGAAGACGCCGACCGGGGCCATGTGGAAGGAGTCCGCGACGCCCATCTTCTCCGCGGCCGCCTTGAGGTGGACGTCGGAGGGGGTCATGGTCGGGTTGAGGCGCACCCCGAGCATCCGCTTGGCCTGCTCGTAGTAGGGGGCGAGCTCCTCGCGCCAGTCGGTGATGGAGGCCCACTGCCGGTCCTCGAAGAAGGCGGTGGGCGGCACGTACAGCGTGTTGGCGTAGTTGAGCGAGCCGCCGCCGACACCGGCGCCCGCGAGCACCATCACGTTGCCGAGCAGGTGGATCCGCTGGATCCCGTACAGCCCGAGGGCCGGGGCCCACAGGTAGTTGCGCAGGTCCCAACTGTTCTTCGGCAGGCTCTCGCGGGTGAAGCGGCGTCCGGCCTCCAGGACGCCGACCCGGTAGCCCTTCTCGGTCAGGCGCAGCGCGGAGACCGATCCGCCGAAGCCCGATCCGATGACGATGACGTCGTAGTCGTAGGAATCAGATGCAGAATCAGACTCGGACTCAGACACGGTGCTGCCCCTTAGCGGAGTCGGAGGGCCTTCATGACCTTGAGGCTGCGGGTCATGAACGCCGCGTACTTCTCGTCGTCCATGCCCAGTGAGGGCGCCATCGGGAGCAGCCGCTGGTGGGCGACGGTCTGGGCCTCGGTGTACTTGAGGATGCCCTCGGAGCCGTGGCGGCGGCCGAGGCCGGAGTCCTTCATGCCGCCCATGGGTGCCTGGGCGCTGCCGTAGGCGGGGGCGTAGCCCTCGTTGATGTTGACGGTGCCGGTGCGCAGGCGGGCGGCGACGGCGTGGCCGCGGCGGGAGTCCTTGGTCCAGACGCTGGAGTTCAGGCCGTACGCGGTGGCGTTGGCCTCGGCGATCGCCTGGTCCTCGTCGGTGAAGCGGTAGATCGAGACGACGGGGCCGAAGGTCTCCTCGCCGCACACCGCCATCGGGGCCTCGACGCCGTCGAGGATGGTGGGCTCGTAGAAGAGCGGACCGATGTCGGGGCGGGCGGTGCCGCCGGCGACGAGGGTGGCGCCCTTGGCCACGGCTTCGTCCACGTGCCGCTGTACGGTCTCCAGCTGGCGCTCGCCGACGAGGGAGCCCATGTCGGCGCCGTACGCGAGGGAGGCGCCGAGCCGCATGGCCTTCGTACGGGCGGCGAACCGCTCGACGAAGGCGTCGGCGATCGAGGCGTGGACGTAGAGGCGCTCGATGGAGATGCAGAGCTGGCCGGCGGAGGAGAAGCAGGCGCGGACGGCGCCCGCGGCGGCCTTCTCGACGTCGGCGTCGTGCAGCACGAGCATGGCGTTCTTGCCGCCGAGTTCGAGGGAGACCCCGACGAGGCGGTCGGCCGCGCCCCGGGCGACCTCGCGGCCGGTGCGGGTGGAGCCGGTGAAGGAGACGTAGTCCGCGTGCCGGACCACCTCGGGGCCGACGACGGGGCCCTCGCCGAGGACGATCTGGAAGACCTCGGCGGGCAGGCCGGCCTCGATCAGCAGGTCGCGGGCCCACAGGGCGGTCAGCGCGGTCTCGGTGTCGGGCTTCATGACGAGTGCGTTGCCGGAGACGAAGGCGGGCAGGGCGTCGCCGACCGACAGTTCGAGCGGGTAGTTCCAGGGGGCGATCTGGCCGACGACCCCGCGCGGCTGGCGCAGCTCGGTGACCTTGGTGAGGGTGGGCATGGCGCCGGTGTGGCCCTTGGGGCGCAGGTACCCGGGGGCCTTGCGCCCGTAGTGGCGGGCCGAGACGGCGACCGCCTGGACCTCCTCGTGCGCGTGCAGGCGGGCCTTGCCGGTCTCCAGCTGGATCAGGTCGAGGACCTCGGCCTGCCGGTCGAGGACCAGGTCGTGGAAGCGCAGCAGGACCGCCGCCCGCTTGGCGACCGGGACCGCCGCCCAGGCGGGCTGGGCTGCACGGGCCCGCTCGAAGGCCTCGGCCACGTCCTCGGGGGTGGCCTCCGGAAGTTCTGCCAGCCGGTCCCCGGTGAAGGGGGTGTGGTTGGCGGTGCGGCCGGACCCGATGACCCCGCGGGTCAGCCGGGCGACCAGGTCGGGGGTCACCACGTCGGCGGCGGTGCGGGCACCGGCCGGGGCCGGGGCGACCGGGTTGGTGGGCTCCGGTGCGGTCCGGAGGGGGGCGGCGGGGGCCTGCGAGTCCGTCATGCCGGTGAGCGTATTGCGCCGGACAGCCTTTGGGTACCCGCCGGTAACCGGATTTTGCCTTTTCCGCCAGCGATCGCTGGCAGGGTGCCGGAATCGGGGCCGATCAGGACTTCCCGGCGGGCGGCTCCCAGCCGCTGAGCACGATGTCGAACTGCTGGCGGGTCGTGTTCCAGTCGGCGGTGGGGCCCGACATGTAGATCGCGTACTCGGTGTCGTCCGGGGCGATGTACATCTGCTCGATGGCCCGGCGCGGTCCGGCGTGCGGGCCCTTCTCGGTCCAGCTGAAGTCCCAGAGCGCGGCCCGGGTGCTGTCCCGGAAGGTGTTCTGGTTCAGCCGCTCCTTCTTGTAGTTCAGCCGCTTCTGCACCTGGTTCTCCAGGTCGAGCAGGTGCGCGTACGGATTCGGGTAGTCCGGGCTGGGGTCGGCGGCGATCCGGATGAAGTGCTTCCCGTTGTCCGGGGTGTAGTCGATCTGGTCGCCGTCCATCTGGCGCGTCCAGCCCTCCGGGACGAAGAGGCTGAAGCCCGTCGGATCGGTCACCTTGGTCCAGCCCGCCGGGGGGCCGGCCGAGGTGACCACCTTGTCCGGGCCGTCGTCGTCGCCCGTGTCCCCGGTGTACTTGAGCACCCCGAACACGCCGCCGCCACCGAGCAGCGCCGCCACCAGGGCCACGACCACGGCCCGCCCCCGCCAGCCCCGGGCCGGGTCGGCGGTGGTGGTGGCGGTGGCCGCGGGTGCGGGCGCCGGAGGCTCCTCCAGCGCGGTCGTCGCCCCGGGTTCCGCCGGCACAACCGGCACCTCGAACCGTTCCTGCGCCGGGGCCAGTTCGTCCGGGGTCACCGCGCGCGTGGGCACGTACGCCTGCGCGGCCTTCGACTCGCGGCCCTCCATCGCCTCCAGTAGCATCCGCTCGGCCTCCTCGGCCGAGGGTCGCTCCGTCGGATCCTTGCGCAGCAGGGCCGTGATGATCGGACCCAGCGCCCCGGCCTGGCGCAGCGCCGGCGGCTCGTCGTTGACCACGGCCTGCAGGCTGGAGATGGGCGACGTACGGCGGAACGGCGAACGGGCCTCCACCGCCGTGTAGAGGGTCGCACCCAGCGACCACAGGTCGGAGGACGGGTCGGGGATGCCACCGGTGACGCGCTCGGGCGCCAGGTAGTCGATGGAGCCGACGATCTCGCCGGTGCGCGTGATGGACGAGTCGCCCTCGATCGCGGCGATCCCGAAGTCCGTGAGCAGCACCCGGCCGTCCTTGGCGAGCAGCACGTTGCCCGGCTTCACGTCACGGTGCAGCACCCCGACCGCGTGCGCGGCGCGCAGGGCGCCCAGCACGTGCAGGCCGATCCTGGCCGCCTCGCGGGGCTCGATCCGCCCGGCCGCCTTGGCCGCGTCCGCGAGGGAAGGGCCGTCGATGTACTCCATGACGATCCACGGCCGGTCGTCGTGCTCCAGGACGTCGTGGACGGTGACGACCGCCGGATGCTGGATCCGGGCCGCGGCCCGGGCCTCCTTCTGCGTCCGGGCGTGCATGACGTCCCGGTCGGCCTGGGCGACGTACAGACCCGCCGTCAGTTCCTTGACGGCGACGGTCCTGTGGAGCAGCTCGTCATGCGCACGCCACACCTTGCCCATGCCGCCCCGGCCGATCGGCTCGACGAGCCGGTACCGGCCCGCCAACACGGCGCCCCCACCTGTCTGCTGTTCCACGAAATCCCGCCGCTCTCTGCACTTCAGGCCAGATTACGGAGCCCGGAGGGGCTGCCGGAACCGCCCGGGCGCCGAAAGACGGCACTGTGACGCAATCGCCGTACTGATCAGTCGTCAGTATCCGTTCAACCGCCCGCCTTGTAACTCGCCGTGGCCTTCTCGAAGACCTCGGTGACCTTGGACTGCTCGTCCTCCGGACCGGTGACAAGGACGACGTGGTAGTTGCCGCCGAGCGCCACGACGAAGTTGCGGGCGAAGACGTTGCGGCCGGTCCCGTCGATCCACGTGTACCGGCCCGTCGCGCGCAGTTGCTGGCCCACCTTGGTGGTCTTCACGTCGCCGACGGTCGACCAGGTCGACGTCCGGTACGGGGTCAGCTCCGGCTCCTTGTCCTTCTGGTACGCCGCCGGATCGGGATTCCCCTGGACCTTGTCGCGGCCGGGAACGACGGTCAGCACGAACTGCCCGTCGGTGTACCGGACCTGACCGGACTCATTGATTCCGCGCCGCTCCCAGCCGTCGGGCACGGCGATCTCGAAGTGCTCCGGGTCCTGCTGGGTGGTGTAGCCGGCCGGGGCGGGAGCCGGGGCGGCCGGTGATTCGGCGGGCGCCGTCGTCTGCGGAGCGGGCTTGGACTCGGGCGCGGCCGAAGGGACCTGGGAGGGGCTCGGCTTCGCCGGCGCCGCGGTGCTGCCCCGGGCATCGCCCGCGGGCTCCTGGTCGGCGGCCCGGGGCAGGAACAGCATCGCGTACGCCACCGCGCCGGCGAGGAGGGCCAGGATCCCGACGAGCAGGCTCCGGCCGAGGGCGCGCGGCTTGCGGGGGCCCGCGGGGTTGCGGTGGCGCCCGTGGACCTCGCCGCGGCGGCGTACGACGGGCAGCCGCGCCGGGTCCGGCTCCGGCATCGGAAGCGCCCCGAACCCTGCGTCCGGCTCGGGCGCGGACCGGACGAGCGACCGCAGCCAGCCGCGGAGCTCCTCGAAGTCGGGCCGCTCGGTGGGGTCCTGGCGCAGCAGCGACTCCACGATCGGGCGCAGCGCCCCGCACTCCTCCGCGAAGGCGGGCGGCTCCGCACAGACCATCTCGACCAGCTCGGTGACGCTGTCCTCCGGGTACGGGGCGTGCCCCTGCACCGCTCGGTAGAGCAGCGCGCCGAGCGCCCAGAGGTCGGTGGCGGGCCCGACGGGGGCCGCGAGCTGCCAGTGCCCGTGCACGGGGCCGGCCTGCTCGGGGGCCCACCGCTCGGTGACGGCCCCGACGACGGCCATCCGGGTCTGCCGCGCGCGCTCGGCGTCCAGGCCGGTCCGCGGCCCGGACCAGCCGTTGCCGGTGGGCTGTGGCCGGTCGGGGGCGGCGGGGGCCGGGGCCTCGGCCTGCCGGTAGCCCTGGGGCAGGGCGAACGGGGCGGGCAGGGCGGAGCGCTCGGGGTGTGCCGGCGGTGCCTGCTCCGGACCGGGATCCGGCCGGGGTACGGGACCGGGCAGGGGCTCGGGCGCAGGATCGGGTACGGGCTCCGGTTCCGGCTCCCGCTGCGGCTCCGGCTCCGGCTCCGGGGCGGCCGCGGGCAGTTCCGGCCGGCGGGGGGTCGCGCCGTGCCAGGGCGCGACGGAGCCGGTCTCCGGGCCGCCGTACGGGTACGAGTACCCCTGCGGGAGGGTCGACCCCTCGGGGCGGCGCTCCGGCGGCGCACCGGCCTCGATCTCGGCCGCCGCCCCCGCCCTGCGCTCCTCGATGACCCGGGCGGCGGCCGCCCGCGCCCCGGCCCGGTAGGCGGCGATGGCCCCGGCCCGCGCGGCGGCCTGCAGGTCGGGGCGGTCCTGCGGACGGCCGGGGGTGATGTGATCGGTGTACCGCGGCCCGGTGTCGTACCCGGGGGCCACGAGCGGCGCGTACGCGACCTCAACCGGGCCGGAGGCGGCCGGAGTCGGATCCGGATCCGGAGCTGGGGCAGGGGGCGGAGCCGGGACAACAGGGGCGGGGACGGGGGCGGGGACGGGAGGCGGAACCGGGGTGTTGGCGGTGGCGGCAACGGTGGCGGTACCCCACCCCGCTCCTCCGCCGCCGGTGTCTTCGGCGCTCGGGACGGGGTCGTACCCGCACAGGGCCTCCTCCGCCGCGCCGGCCGCGAGGCCCGTCAGCACGACGCGCCCGTCCTCGCACACCAACACCGTCCGGACGGTGATGTTCCGGTGGGTCCAGCCGTGTGCGTGCAGCACCCGCAGCGCGGTCAGTACGTCCGCCGCCACCTCGGCGGCCCGGTAGGGGCTCAGCGGTTCATCGGCTATCAGCGAGGCCAGCGGCCGGGCCGGGACCAGTTCGCTCACTATCCACAGCGACTCGCCCTCGGCGAACACGTCGAAGACCTGGTCCAGCCGCGGATGGTCCGGGATCGAAGCCGCGGCCTGCGCCGCCTCGATGGCACGGCGCACGGCCGGCAGATCGGCGGGCGAGCGGCCCGCCGCCGGGACGGCCCGCGGCCCGTCCAGCAGCTCCGCGTCCACGACCTCCGGCAACGGCACCTGCCGTACGAGGACTTCCTGCCCGCTGCGCGTGTCGAAGGCGCGGGTCTCTATCAGTTCGTACTCGTCGGACGGCGGCACGGGCAGGCGGTAGCGGCCGGCCAGGATCCGGCCCGCGTACTCCTCCACTTCGCCTCCCCCGAGTGCGGCGGGCTCCCCATGGCCCCTCCGACACGATACGTCGCCGGGGCCGCCCGCGTCCCGAGGTCAGCCGAGCGGCTGGAACGTCTCGAAGGCGACGTTGCGCATCTGCGTGCACTCGGGGCCGTCCCACTGGTCGGCTGCGCAGCTGATCATGATGGCGTAGCCGTGCGTCGCGTCCAGCTTGAAGCCGCGGTTGAGCACACGGACCTTCATGCCCTTCTGCTCCCGCTCGAACTCCCAGTCGGCGACGGTCGGATAGCCCCGGTAGTCCACCACGTCGATGCGGATCTGCCGATACCCCTTGCTGCCGCTGCGGACGCCGGCGACCGAATTGGTCCATGCGAGGCGCGCGTCGTCGCTCGGCTTGCCGGTGTAGTCGACCTGGATCCGCGGGAATCCGCCGCTTTCACGGGCGTAGATGCCGCCGGAGTTGTCGCCGGCTATGCCGATCTGCTTGAAGCCTTCGGGCATCGCGATCGAGAAGTGGAACCCGAACTCCTGGATCATGGCGTATCCCGCCGGGAGCGCGCCTCCCGCGCCTCCGGACGTGGCGCCCTGGCCCTGGCCCTGGCCTTGGCCCGCGACCGAGCTCTGCTGCCCCTGGCCCGGCTGACCGCCGGTGGCGGCACCCGTACCGGCGCTTCCGTTGCCGGCCGTCTCCCCCGTGTTCCCCGAGGGCTTCGGGGAGGTCTCCTCGGTCCCGCCGCTGCCGCCGCTGCCGCTGCCGTTGCCCGGGTCCTTCGGGGCCGAGGCCGCCGGAGTGGGCTTGCCCTTGCCGCCCTTGCTCTCGTCCTTGGTGTCCTTGTCGTCGCCGCTGAAGGCGTAGGCGATGAGCGAGCCGACGACCGCCAGCACCACGACCACGGCCACGGCCGCGAGCACGATGGTGCGGCGCTGCATCACGTCGGTGAGCGGAGCCTTGACGGGGGACGCCTTGGACTTCGGCGGCTCCGCTGCGGAGACGGCCGTGGTGGCGGCCGCGGTCGTCGCCGCCTTGCGGGCGGCCTTCAGCGCGGCGCGGGCGCGTTCGCGCTGCTCGCGGTCGCGCCGCTCGCGTTCCTTCTTCGCCGCCCGCTCGGCCGCCTTCTCCGCCTTGTCCGCGGCGGCCTTCTCCACGGCGTCCTTGGCGTCGGCCAGCGATATCTGCCGGGTCTCTTCGGCCGCCGGAGTCGCTACGGGGGCCGGCTTGGGCTCGGGCGCGGCGAGGACGGCGTTCAGCATCGCCCGGGTGCGGGCCTCATCGAGCCGGTGTATCGGGTCCTTGGCGAGCAGGCCGTAGATGACCTCGGCCAGCGGACCGGCGTTCTTCGGCGGGTCCACCGGCTCGGTCATCACCGCCGTGAGGGTGGCGAGTGCGGATCCCTTGTCGTACGGGGGCACTCCCTCGACGGAGGCGTAGAGCAGACCGCCGAGCGACCACATGTCGGCGGGCGGGCCGGGCTTGTGGCCACGGGCGCGCTCGGGGGAGATGTAGGAGGGGGCGCCGACGAGCATGCCGGTGGAGGTGACGGAGGGGTCGCCCTCGACCTGCGCGATGCCGAAGTCGGTGAGGACGACGCGGCCGTTGCCGGCGATGAGCACGTTCGACGGCTTCACGTCGCGGTGCAGGATGCCCTGGCCGTGCGCGGCGCGCAGCACGTCGAGCACCGCCAGGCCGACCTCGGCTGCGCGGTGCGGGGTGAGGGGGCCGTTCTCCCGTATGAACTCGGCGAGCGAGAGGCCCTCGATGAGCTCCATGACGATCCACGGCCGGCCGTCCTCGTCGACGACGTCGTAGACGGTGACGGCGCCGCCGCTGCGGATCCGGGCAATGGCCTTGGCCTCGCGGAGGGTACGGGTGATGAGGCGTCGCTTCTCGTCCTCGTCGACCCCGGTGCTGAAGCGGAGCTCCTTGACGGCGACGGTGCGGCCCAAGGTCTCATCCTGAGCCCGCCAGACGGTACCCATCCCGCCCTTGCCGAGCACGGACCCCAGCCGGTAGCGCCCGGCCAGCAACCGTCCCTCGTCCTGCCCGCCCGCGGCAGCCTTGGCCGCGGCGGCCTTGACGGCGGCGGCCATGGCGTCGGCCTTCTCGACGACGGGATTCCCTGCGGGCTTCGCAGCCGGCTTGGCACCGACGGGCTCCGCCGTGGCCGACCCGGCAGCCTTGCTCAACCCGGGCTTCGCCTCAGACGACCCCGCGGCCTTGCCCAGCCCGGGCTTCGCCTCAGACGACCCCGCGGCCTTGCCCAGCACGGGCTTCGCCTCAGACGACCCCGCGGCCTTGCCCAGCACGGGCTTCGCCTCAGACGACCCCGCGGCCTTGCCCAGCACGGGCTTCGCCTCAGACGACCCCGCGGCCTTGCCCAGCACGGGCTTCGCCTCAGACGACCCCGCGGCCTTGCCCAGCACGGGCTTCGCCTCAGACGACCCCGCGGCCTCGCCCAGCACGGGCTTCGCCCCAGACGCAGCATCAGCCCGCTCGGCCCCGGCGGCCTTCGCCGCACCCGACCCGGCAGCGTCAGCATCCGCCGGCTCCGCCGCAGACACGGCATCAGCCACCGGCCCGGCGTCCGCAGACTTCTCACCGGCCGGCTTCGCCGCGGACGCCCCCGTGGCCTTGCTCAGCACGGGCTTCGCCCCAGACGCAGCATCAGCCCGCTCGGCCCCGGCGGCCTCCGCCGCACCCGACCCGGCAGCATCGGCATCCGCCGGCTCCGCCGCAGACACGGCATCAGCCACCGGCCCGGCGTCCGCGGGCGCAGCCACCGCCTTCTCACTGCCGGGCTTCGCCGCAGGCGACCCGGCAGGCGAAGCCGCGGCGCCAGCCCCGGACTTCTCACTGCTGGGCTTCGCCGCAGGCGACCCGGCAGGCGACTCGGTGTGCTCCGGCTTCGACATGCGTCCCCTCTGCGATCGTGCCGCTGCTCCGCCTGTCCCAGCGGCTGAGCGACCCGGCGGCCGGGGCCCGCTGTAACCCGCCCCGGCAGAACCTTCATTCTTCCTCACTCCGCAACGGACGGGCGCCCCGGGTCTACGGTTCCCCCCTCCGCATCCCGGAGTTACAACGGAACGATGTCGGGCGCCCCCAGCCGCGCCGCGTCCGCCGTCTGGTCGTCCGGCTGGCGCTGCGATTCCCGCTCCGCCTGGACCCGCTTCTCGTAGTGCTCCACTTCCTTCTCGATCTGCTGCTCGTCCCATCCCAGTACCGGCGCCATCAACTCCGCGCACTCCCGCGCCGACCGCGTCCCCCGGTCGAAGGTCTCGATCGAGATCCGGGTCCGCCGCGTCAGTACGTCGTCCAGGTGCCTGGCCCCCTCGTGCGAGGCCGCGTACACGATCTCCGCCCGCAGGTAGTCGTCCGCCCCGGACACCGGCTCGCGCAGTCCCGGATCGGCGGCCATCAGGTCCAGCAGTTCCTCCGTCAGCGACCCGAAGCGGTTCAACAGGTGTTCCACCCGCACCACATGAAGCCCCGTCCGGGCCGCGATCCGCGCCCGGCCGTTCCACAGCGCCCGGTATCCCTCCGCCCCCACCAGCGGCACGTCCTCCGTGACGCACTCCGCCACCCGCTGGTCCAGGCCGTGCACGGCCTCGTCGACCGCGTCCTTCGCCATGACCCGGTACGTCGTGTACTTGCCCCCGGCGACCACCACCAGACCCGGCACCGGATGCGCCACCGTGTGCTCGCGCGACAGCTTGCTCGTCGCGTCCGACTCCCCGGCCAGCAGCGGCCGCAGGCCCGCGTAGACGCCCTGGACGTCGTCGCGCGTGAGCGGCACCGCCAGCACCGAGTTCACGTGCTCCAGCAGGTAGTCGATGTCCGCGCTCGACGCCGCCGGGTGCGCCTTGTCCAGGTCCCAGTCGGTGTCCGTGGTCCCCACGATCCAGTGCCGGCCCCACGGGATGACGAACAGCACGGACTTCTCGGTCCGCAGGATCAGTCCGGTGCTCGAATGGATCCGGTCCTTCGGTACGACCAGATGGATGCCCTTCGAGGCCCGCACGTGGAACTGGCCGCGCTCCCCGATCAGCGCCTGGGTGTCGTCCGTCCACACCCCCGTCGCGTTCACGACCTGCTTCGCGCGGATCTCGTACTCCCCGGCCGATCCCCGCCCGCCTTCCACATCACGCACCCGCGCGCCGACCACCCGTTCGCCCTCGCGCAGGAAGCCGATGACCCTCGCCCGATTGGCGCAGTGCGCCCCGTACGCGGCGGCCGTCCGCACGAGCGTGGCGACGTAGCGCGCGTCGTCCATCTGGGCGTCGTAGTACTGCAGGGCCCCCACCAGCGCGTCCTTGCGGAGCGCCGGCGCAACCCGCAGCGCGCGCCCCCGCGACAGGTGCCGGTGCACGGGCAGGCCGCGCCCGTGGCCGCTGGAGACCGACATCGCGTCGTACAGCGCGACGCCCGAGCCGGCGTAGATCCGCTCCCAGCCCCTGTGCTGCAACGGGTACAGGAAGGGCACCGGCTTCACCAGGTGCGGGGCGAGGCGCTCCAGCAGCAGCCCGCGCTCCTTCAGGGCCTCGCGCACGAGGGCGAAGTCGAGCATCTCCAGGTACCGCAGGCCGCCGTGGATCAGCTTGCTGGAGCGGCTGGAGGTGCCCGAAGCCCAGTCCCGCGCCTCCACCAGGCCGGTCGACAGGCCGCGCGTCACGGCGTCGAGCGCGGTGCCGGCGCCCACCACGCCCGCGCCCACCACCAGCACGTCCAGTTCCCGATCGGCCATCCGGGTGAGGGCCTCGGCCCGCTGCACCGGCCCCAGTGTCGCTGTCCTCACGGCTGCCTCCCGTTGGTGCGGATGAGATCCCGCTCACATGCCCCGTTCCACGATTCTGACCGCCCGCACCCACATCAGCCACCGCCTGTGGACAACACAACGGTGGCGTTCACTCCGGAATGCGACATATCTGTCATATATAAGCCTAGTCTGACATTGCGCCAGCTCCCGTGTCCCCCGGAGAACTTGCGCGGCAAGCCCCCTCATGTCAGGGAAGGGACGGCACCCCCATGCCCGCAGACCTCGCCGTCATCGGACTCGGCCATCTCGGCCTCCCACTCGCCCAGGCGGCCGTCGCCGCCGGAATCGAGACGGTCGGCTACGACAGCGGTCCGGTCACGGACTCCACCCTCACCGCCGCCGAGGTCCGCCGCATGTCGGCGGCCGGCTTCCGGGTCACCACCAACCCCGCCGAGCTCGGCCGGGTCCGCACGGCCGTCATCTGCGCCCCCACCCAGCTCGGCGCCGATCGCGCACTGGACCTCTCCGCCGTCGGAGAAGCCGGCCGCGCGCTCGCCGCCCGGCTGCGCCCCCACACCACCGTGATCCTCGAATCCGCCGCCCACCCGGGCGTCACCGAGGACTACCTCCGCCCGATCCTCGAAGCCGGCTCCGGGCTGCGGGCGGGCCGCGACTTCCACCTGGCCTACTCCCCCAGCCGCCACGACCCGGGCAACCGCACCCACGGCATCTCCAACACCCCCAAGGTGATCGGCGGCCTCACCCCCGCCTGCACGGAGTCCGCGCACGCCTTCTACGCCCGCCTCACCGAGAAGGTGGTCCGCGCCCGCGGCCTGCGCGAGGCCGAGACCGTGCAGCTCCTCGAAACCAACTACCGCCACGTCAACATCGCCCTCATGAACGAGATGGCGGTGCTCTGCCACGACCTCGGCGTCGACCTGTGGGACGTCATCCGCTGCGCCGAGACCAAGCCGTACGGATTCCAGGCCTTCCGCCCCGGCCCGGGGGTCGGCGGCCACGGCGTCCCCCTCGACCCGAACTACCTCCCCCACACCACCCGCACCCCCGGCCACCCGCTGCGCATGGTCGGACTGGCGCAGGAGATCAACAACCGAATGCCGCAGTACGTCATCCAGCGCTCGGCCACCCTGCTGAACGAGCACGGCAAATCCGCCCGCGGAGCCCGCGTCCTGCTCCTCGGCGTCACCTACAAGCCCGACCTGGCCGACCAGGAAGGTTCCCCGGCCCGCGAGATCGCCAGCCGCCTCCTCGACCTGGGCGCGCTGATCAGCTACCACGACCCGTTCATCACGGGCTGGCGGGTCAGGGACCAGCCGGTCCCCCGCGCCGAGTCGCTCTACGAGGCCGCCGCGAACGCGGACCTGACCATCCTGCTCCAGCACCACCGCACCTACGACATGCAGGGCCTCGCCGTGAAGGCCCAGCTGCTCCTGGACACCCGCGGCGCCAGCCCGGTGGGCGCGGCCCACCGCCTCTGAGGCCCGGGCGGCCCGCCGGGCCGCCACCGCCCGGCGTACCGGCCGTCCACCGGGGCGCCGAGCAGCCGCCACCGGCCGGAAAGCCGACGGAAACCACCTGTCGGCAAGATCCGCTCCGGCCATATGATCCGCGCGTGTCCGCTCTCCCTCCCCCCGGTCGGCCCGTATTCGAACCCGCCGACCGCATCCCGTCCCTCGCCGCGCTGCGCACCGCCGCACGGAGCAAGGATTGGGACGCCATCACCTCCGCCTTCGCCGGGCTCCGCGACGAGGACGACCGGGCCCTCGCCTGCCGGACCGTCGCGGAGACCTCCGGCACGGAGCTCTTCCTCCGGAGACCGTGAACCGGCTGCCCCGCGATCCGCTGGCCCGCACCCTGCTCGCCGACCGGCTGATCCAGACCGGCTGGCAGATCCGTTCGAGTCACCGGGCCGAGCACGTGTCGCAGCAGCAGTTCAGCGATTTCCACGCCCACTTGCGGCGTGCCGAGCTCCTGCTCATCGACGTCTGCGCCGAGCATCCCGAGTACGCCCTCGCCTGGTACCTGCGCGTCATCACCTCGCGCGGACTGCAGCTCGGCGTCGGGGAGACCCGCCGCCGCTACGACCGGCTCGCCGAACACCACCCGCACCACTTCGGCGGCCAGTCCCAGCTGCTCCAGCAGATCTGCCCCAAGTGGGGCGGCAGCTGGGAGGCCGTGCACGGGTTCGCCCAAGAGTGCACGCAGAACGCCCCGGCGGGCAGCCCGACCGGGGCCCTGACCGCCATGGCGCAGATGGAGCACTACCTGGAGGTGGCGGAGAAGGGCGGCACCCGCGCCGCAGAAACGTATCTGCGCGAGCCGGACAACCACGCCCGGCTGCGCGACGCCGCCGCGCGGTCCGTGCTCCACCCCGCCTTCCGCACCGACGCCCACCACGCCGTCAACGCCCACAGCGCCTTCGCCGCCGCACACAGCGCCGCCGGCCGCCCCGCCGAAGCGGCCCCGCACTTCCGGGCCCTCGGCGACCACGCCAGCGTGTTCCCGTGGTGCTACCTCGGAACCGGCGACCACGAGACCGAGTTCGTCCGCCATCGCAAGACCGCCCTCGCCAAGGGCTGAGGGGATCCCACGGAGATGGACATCGACACCACCGCACCCACCACGCCGACGACCGACGCCGACGGGATCACCAGGACCGTCGTAAACGGCATCCGCACGGTCCTCGCCCCCCGCTCCGGCCCGCTCACCGCCGGCCTGCTCTTCCGCGTGGGCCGCGCCGACGAGACCCTCGCCACCAGCGGGATCACCCACCTGGTCGAGCACCTCGCCCTCTACCGGCACGGCCTGGGCGACCTGCACTACAACGGCGCCACCGCAATCACCTACACCCACTTCCACGTCCACGGAACTCCCGCCGACGTGGTCGAGTACCTGAACGGCGTCTGCGCCGCCCTGCGGGACCTCCCGACGGACCGGCTGGACACCGAGAAGGAGATCTTGCGGACCGAGGCCGCGGGACGGGCCTCGGGTCCGGGACAGGCCGCGGCCCTGTGGCGCTACGGGGCCCGCTCCTTCGGGCTCCCCGGCTACGCCGAGACCGGCCTGCACGCCATCACGGCGGACGATGTCCGCGCCTGGTCCCGGACCCGGTTCACCGCCGAGAACGCCGTCCTGTGGATCACCGGCGACACCGTCCCCGAAGGCCTCGACCTCGCGCTCCCCACCGGCGAATGGCACCCGACCCCCGAGGCCACCTCCGCCCTGCCCGCCACCCCCGCGTGGTTCCCCGGGGAGGACGGCGGCCTCGTACTCACCTCGGTCGTGCCCCGGTCCACCGCGGCGACCCTCTACGCCGACGTGCTGGGCAAGGAGTTGTTCCGCACCCTGCGCCAGAAGGGCGGCTACTCCTACACCGCCGCCGCCGAGTACTCGCCGCGCGACAGCGACCGCGCGACCGTCACCGCCTACGCCGACGCCCTCCCCGAGAAGCAGGACGCGATGGTCGGCGCCTTCGTCGACGTCCTCGCGAAGCTGCGGGCCGGCCGGATCGAACAGGCCGACCTGGACTCCGTACGGGCCTCCGCGCTCGCGCAGTTCGACACCCCGGAGCTCGCCGCGGCCCGCCTGCCGGCACACGCCATGAACCTGCTGCTGCGCCATCCCGACCTCACCGTCGCCGAGGCGAAGGCCGAGCTGGAGGCGGTGACCGTCACCGACCTCCACCAGGTGGCCCGGGCCGTCTGGGCCGACGCCCTGGTGCAGGCCCCCGCACGCGGCCTGGACTGGGCGGGGCTCACGGCCGCACCCGCCCGGTCCCCCGACATCGTCAACGGACGGCGCTACTCCGCCATCGGGAACGGCAACGTCGCCCTGCTCGTGGCCGACGACGGCATCAGCCTGACGGCACCGGGCAACCAGGTCACCGTCCGCTACGCCGCGTGCGCCCTGATGCAGGCCTACCCGGACGGGGCCCGCCACCTCATAGGCGACGACGGCTTCGCCCTCACCATCGAGCCGACCCTGTACCGGATCGGCGCGGCCGAGCTCGCCAGGATCGACGCGGCCGTTCCGCCGTCCGCGGTGGTCCCGATGCCGCCCCGCGACCCCGCCCGGATCCCGCAGCCGCCCGAGCCCGTGAAGGAACCCGTCAGGCAGGCCTGGTTCACCGCCCTGCTCTGGGTCCTCGGGGTGCCGGCGCTCCCGCTGACCGCCGTCACCGCCCTGCTCTGCCTCTCCCTGTTCCGGAGCCGCGGCGACGACGGCATCGCCCAGGGGGACGCCACCTTCGCGCTCGGCTGCATCCTCGTCTCGGCGGTGTTCATGGTCCCCTGGAGCATCTGTATGCGGCGGCGCAGACAAGGGCTGAACTGAGCGGGCTCGCGCCCGCACCCCGGACACGCCGGAGGGCCGGCACCCCGAGCGGGGTGCCGGCCCTCCGGCGTTGGGCGAGGCGATCAGCGGCTGTGCTGCGAGTCCGCGATCGTGACCTCGACCCGCTGGAACTCCTTGAGCTCGCTGTAGCCGGTCGTGGCCATCGAGCGGCGCAGCGCGCCGAAGATGTTCATCGAGCCGTCCGGGGTGTGCGAGGGACCGGTGAGGATCTCCTCGGTGGTGCCCACGGTGCCGAGGTCGACCTTCTTGCCGCGCGGCACGTCCTCGTGGACGGCCTCCATGCCCCAGTGGTTGCCCTTGCCGGGCGCGTCGGTGGCACGGGCCAGCGGGGAGCCCATCATCACGGCGTCCGCGCCACAGGCGACGGCCTTCGGGATGTCGCCGGACCAGCCCACGCCACCGTCGGCGATGACGTGCACGTAGCGGCCGCCGGACTCGTCCATGTAGTCGCGGCGGGCCGCGGCCACGTCCGCGACGGCGGTCGCCATCGGGACCTGGATGCCGAGCACGTTGCGCGTGGTGTGCGCGGCGCCGCCGCCGAAGCCGACGAGGACACCGGCCGCGCCGGTGCGCATCAGGTGCAGGGCCGCCGTGTAGGTGGCGCAGCCGCCGACGATGACCGGGACGTCGAGCTCGTAGATGAACTGCTTGAGGTTCAGCGGCTCGGCGGCGCCCGACACGTGCTCGGCGGAGACGGTGGTGCCGCGGATCACGAAGATGTCCACGCCCGCGTCGACGACGGCCTTGGAGAACTCGGCCGTGCGCTGCGGGGAGAGCGCGGCGGCGGTGACGACGCCGGAGTCGCGGACCTCCTTGATGCGCTGCCGGATCAGGTCCGCCTGGATCGGCGCGGCGTAGATCTCCTGGAGGCGGCGGGTCGCGGCGGTCTCGTCCAGCTCCGTGATCTCGTCGAGCAGCGGCTGCGGGTCCTCGTACCGGGTCCACAGGCCTTCGAGGTTCAGCACGCCGAGGCCGCCGAGCTCGCCGATGCGGATGGCGGTCTGCGGGGAGACGACCGAGTCCATGGGGGCGGCCAGGAAGGGGAGCTCGAAGCGGTACGCGTCGATCTGCCAGGCGATCGAGACCTCCTTCGGGTCCCGGGTACGCCGGCTCGGGACGATGGCGATGTCGTCGAACGCGTACGCCCTGCGGCCGCGCTTGCCGCGCCCGATCTCGATCTCAGTCACGTGTGGTGGCCTTTCCTCTGGGTCTGCCCGTCCAGTATCCCCGAACGCCGGGGGCCCGCGTTCCGGTGACCGCTGTACGGACGGCCGCGCGGGCACGGCGAAGGGGGGCGGGCCCGATGGGCCCGCCCCCCTCAGCTCATGCCGTTCAGCCCTTGCGGGAGTAGTTCGGCGCTTCGACCGTCATCTGGATGTCGTGCGGGTGGCTCTCCTTGAGGCCCGCCGAGGTGATCCGGACGAACCGGCCGCGGTCCTGCAGCTCGGGGACCGTGCGGCCGCCGACGTAGAACATCGACTGGCGCAGGCCGCCGACGAGCTGGTGCACGACCGCGGAGAGCGGACCGCGGTAGGGAACCTGGCCCTCGATGCCCTCGGGGATGAGCTTGTCGTCGCCGCCCACGCCCTCCTGGAAGTAGCGGTCCTTCGAGAAGGACTTCTGCTCGCCGCGGGACTGCATCGCACCGAGCGAACCCATGCCGCGGTACGACTTGAACTGCTTCCCGTTGATGAAGAGCAGCTCGCCCGGGGACTCCTCGCAGCCCGCGAGCAGCGAGCCGAGCATCACCGTGTCGGCGCCCGCGACCAGGGCCTTGGCGATGTCGCCGGAGTACTGCAGACCGCCGTCACCGATGACCGGGACGCCGGCCGCCTTGGCGGCGAGCGAGGCCTCGTAGATCGCGGTGACCTGCGGGACGCCGATGCCGGCGACGACGCGGGTGGTGCAGATGGAGCCGGGGCCGACGCCGACCTTGATGCCGTCGCAGCCGGCGTCGATCAGCGCCTGCGCGCCGTCACGCGTGGCGACGTTGCCGCCGATGACGTCGACGGTGGAGTTCGACTTGATCTTGGCGACCATGTCGCCGACCAGGCGGGAGTGACCGTGGGCGGTGTCGACGACGATGAAGTCGGCGCCCGCCTCGATCAGGGCCTGGGCGCGCTCGTACGCGTCGCCGGCGACGCCGACGGCCGCGCCGACGAGGAGCCGGCCGCCCTTGTCCTTGGCCGCGTTCGGGTACTTCTCGGCCTTGACGAAGTCCTTGACCGTGATGAGGCCCTTGAGGATGCCCGCGTCGTCGACCAGCGGAAGCTTCTCGATCTTGTGGCGGCGCAGCAGCTCCATGGCGTCCACGCCCGAGATGCCGACCTTGCCCGTGACCAGCGGCATCGGGGTCATGACCTCGCGCACCTGGCGGCTGCGGTCCGATTCGAAGGCCATGTCACGGTTGGTGACGATGCCGAGGAGCTTGCCGGCGGTGTCGGTGACCGGGACGCCGGAGATGCGGAACTTCGCGCACAGCTCGTCGGCCTCGCGCAGCGTCGCGTCCGGGTGCACCGTGATCGGGTCGGTGACCATGCCGGACTCGGAGCGCTTGACCAGGTCGACCTGATTGGCCTGGTCGGTGATGGAGAGGTTGCGGTGCAGCACGCCGACGCCGCCCTGACGGGCCATGGCGATGGCCATGCGGGCCTCGGTGACCTTGTCCATGGCGGCGGACAGCAGCGGAACGTTGACGCGCACGTTGCGCGAGATGAGGGAAGAGGTGTCGATCGCGTCCGGCGACATGTCCGACGCGCCCGGCAGCAGCAGCACGTCGTCGTAGGTCAGTCCGAGCGTGGCGAATTTGTCGGGCACTCCGTCGGCGGTCATGACACCTTCCCAATGGTCTTGCTCAGCGCGGATGTCCATGCTAGCGGGATCCCGACGCGTCTCATTCCACGACCAAGGTCAAGCAGAAGTTTCGTCGTTTCCTACGACTGCGGCCCGCGATCGAGGCCCACGCAGAGCTACGCCGAGCTGCCGACACGGACCGGCACGGAGCCGTGCGGAGCGGTACGGAGCCGTGCGGAGCGGTACGGAGCCGTGCGGGCCCGTACGTCCCACACGGATCGCGGCGGGGCCGCACGGACCACGAGGAGGCCCGCACGGCCGCCTACTGCTCGGCGAGTGCCCGCAGCCGGCTGAGCGCGCGGTGCTGGGCCACGCGCACGGCCCCCGGGGACATTCCGAGCATCTGCCCGGTCTCCTCCGCGGTCAGCCCGACGGCCACCCGCAGGACGAGGAGCTCGCGCTGGTTCTCCGGAAGGTTGGCCAGCAGCTTCTTGGCCCAGGCGGCGTCGCTGCTGAGCAGCGCGCGCTCCTCCGGGCCCAGCGAGTCGTCGGGCCGCTCCGGCATCTCGTCGGAGGGCACGGCCGTGCTGCCCGGGTGCCGCATGGCGGCCCGCTGCAGGTCGGCGACCTTGTGCGCGGCGATCGCGAAGACGAAGGCCTCGAAGGGCCGCCCGGTGTCCCGGTAGCGCGGCAGCGCCATCAGAACGGCGACGCAAACCTCCTGCGCCAGGTCCTCCACGAAGTGACGAGCGTCACCCGGCAATCGCGAGAGCCGGGTGCGGCAGTAGCGGATCGCGAGGGGGTGCACGAAGGCGAGCAGGTCGTGCGTGGCCTGCTCGTCACCCTCCACCGCCCTGCGCACGAGCGCGCTGACGCCCCCGGCACTGCCGCCTTTGGCGGCGCCGGTCGGGCCTGTGGCCGCGGGTGACCCCAGGGCCTCGTCGTCGCGCATCAATCCATGGTGCCTTGGCGCCGGAGCATCCGCGCCGCCGTGGCCCTTGTTGTGCATCGAAGCGTTATGAGCAGGTGCGCCGGAACTCATCATCTGCGCCCTCCCCTCCCGCTCGGCCGAATAGTCCCCGAGAGACTCCACACCCTCAAGGATGCGGCATCGCGCACGAAGCGAGACGTCCCCCGGATTGTGCCCCGCCAACCCCCGGGTGCGCACCGGGTACGGCGGGGACAGGGATGCCCTCGACAACACGAGCCGTCGAGGGCGGCGCGCCGCCCCGTCCGCGGGTGGCGGACGGGACCTCTCTCGACGATCCGCGGCCTGCGGCGGGCCGGGCCGGGCCCGGCCACGACCGGGAGGTCAGCGGACCAGACCCCAGCGGAAACCGAGTGCCACCGCGTGCGCCCGGTCCGAGGCGCCGAGCTTCTTGAACAGCCGGCGGGCGTGCGTCTTGACCGTGTCCTCGGAGAGGAAGAGCTCGCGCCCGATCTCCGCGTTGGACCGGCCGTGGCTCATGCCCTCCAGGACCTGGATCTCGCGCGCGGTGAGCGTGGGCGCGGCGCCCATCTCGGCCGAGCGGAGCCGGCGCGGGGCCAGTCGCCAGGTCGGGTCGGCGAGGGCCTGGGTGACCGTGGCCCGCAGTTCGGCGCGCGAGGCGTCCTTGTGCAGGTACCCACGGGCGCCGGCGGCGACCGCGAGGGCCACGCCGTCCAGGTCCTCGGCGACCGTCAGCATGATGATGCGGGCGCCGGGGTCGGCCGAGAGCAGTCGACGGACCGTCTCCACACCGCCCAGCCCGGGCATCCGTACATCCATCAGAATCAGGTCGGAGCGGTCGGCGCCCCAGCGGCGGAGGACTTCCTCGCCGTTGGCAGCCGTCGTCACACGCTCGACGCCGGGCACGGTGGCAACCGCGCGACGGAGCGCCTCTCGGGCAAGCGGGGAGTCGTCGCAGACGAGGACGGATGTCATGACCGCCCTCCGCAGCTGCTGATGCGCGTCACCTTGAGCCTCCAGGCTGGTACGTATCGTCACCTGTGCGGTCGATGCCCCCGGACACCTGTCCGAGAACTTATTGGTTCAACCGCCTTCGCACTCTCAACGATGGTCACTCGAAAGAGTTACGGGTCGGACGGACACCTTCAGCACTCTACGTGAGGAAGCGATCACGACGTAGGAGCCACGAGCCGCTTGTCCTCCATCTGGAGCTATGCCCTATTTGGCGGCTTTCCTTCCGTTTGGCACGTGTCTGAGGCTAGATTCCCAATGAGTCATATTTACATCTACTCCGACAGTAGGTGTGGAGACATGGACCGTATCCGCCTCAGTACCGGCACCAAGAGGGACTACCAATGGCAGATTTCTCCCGCCTCCCCGGACCGAACGCCGACCTCTGGGACTGGCAGCTGCTAGCCGCCTGCCGCGGGGTCGACAGCTCTCTCTTCTTCCACCCGGAAGGCGAGCGGGGCGCGGCCAGGAGCGCGCGCGAGGCCTCGGCTAAAGAGGTCTGCATGAGATGCCCGGTGCGTTCGGAATGCGCCGCGCACGCACTCGCCGTCCGAGAGCCCTACGGGGTGTGGGGCGGCCTCACCGAGGACGAGCGCGAGGAACTGATGGGCCGGGCCCGGCATCGCCTGATCCCCGCGTCGAGTGCGATCGGACCGATCGCGCCGAACTGAGAGTCGCCGAAACGTCAGAAGGAACGTTTCCTCGAATCACCAGCACACCCGGGCGTGTCGCCGCCCGGCCCGCGTTTCACCCGTTCGGCCGTACCCGGCCCTACAACGTGTGCGCCCCCGGCCGCCGCCGGGGGCGGACGCGGGTCAGCGCGCGGCCGCCCGCTCCAGCTCGGCCAGGGTCGCGGCCACGGCCGGCACCCGGGCCAGGTCGGGCAGGGTCAGCGCCACGACCTCGCGCTCGACGGCCGGCTCCACCGCCACCGTGCTCACGCCCTTGGCCCGTACGGACTCCACCGCGAGCTCGGGCAGTACCGCCACGCCCAGCCCCGCGCCGACCAGGCCGACCACCGCCGGGTAGTCGTCGGTGGCGAAGTCGATGCGCGGGGTGAAGCCCGCACCCTCGCACACGTCCACCAAGTGGCGGCGGCAGCGCGGACAGCCCGCGATCCAGGGTTCGTCCGCCAGCTCCGCCATGCCCACGCGCTCCGCCCCGGCCAGCCTGTGCCCCTCCGGGACCAGCCCGACGAGCCGGTCGGTCAGCAGCGGCCGCACCACGAGGTCGTCCCACTCCGCGGCGGAATGGTCCGCCCCGCCGTAGCGGAAGGCCAGCGCCAGGTCGCAGTCGCCCTCGCGCAGCATCTCCACCGAACGCGGCGGCTCCGCCTCGACCAGCGAGATGCGGGTCCCGGGGTGCTCGGCGCGCATCGCCGCGAGCGCGGTCGGCACCAGCGTGGAGCTGCCGCTGGGGAAGGACACGAGCCGGACCCGGCCCGCGCGCAGCCCCGCGATGGCCGCGACCTCCTCCTCGGCGGCGGTCAGCCCGGCCAGGATCCCCGCGGCATGGCGGACCAGGGCCTCTCCCGCCTGGGTCAGCCGCATCTCGCGACCGGTGCGGATGAGCAGCGGGGTGCCGGCCGACTGCTCCAGCGCCTTCATCTGCTGGGAGACGGCGGGCTGGGTGCAGCCGAGCTCGCGGGCGGCGGCGGAGAAGGACCCGGTCCCGGCGACGGCGCGCAGAACCCGGAGATGGCGTGCTTCGATCACCCTTCGAGCATAAGCCCTACTTTGACTTCCGCGCCAATACCTCGATGTCGCTTTGGGTTGGCTCCGGTTAGCGTGGTCCCATGGGCTCCATGCAATTGATCTCTGTGAACCTCGGTCGCGCCACGGCCGTCGACTACACCGACGCGGAGGGCGGGATGACGGGCATCGGCAAGCGTCCCGTGCCCGGACCGGTCCGCGTCGTCGCCCCGGGCCCCAAGGCCACCGGCCTCGGCAGCGGCCTGGAGGGTGACGTCGTCTGCGACCGGCGCCATCACGGCGGCGACCACCAGGCCGTCTACGCGTACGCCCGCGAGGACCTGGACCTGTGGGAGCGCCTGCTGGGCCGCGAGCTGCCCTGCGGGCTCTTCGGCGAGAACTTCACCACCTCCGGCATTGACCTGAACACCGCGCGGATCGGCGACCGCTGGCAGGTCGGCGCGGACCTCGTCCTCGAAGTGGCCTCGGCCCGCATCCCGTGCCGGACCTTCCAGGGGGCCATGGGCGAGACCGGCTGGGTCAAGCGGTTCACCCAGGAGGCCCGGCCGGGTGCGTATCTGCGGGTGATCGAGGAGGGTTCGCTCTCCCCCGGCGACCCGATCCGGATCGTCCACCGCCCGGACCACGACGTGACGGTCCAGCTGTGGTTCCGCGCCTTCACCACCGAGCGGGAGCTGCTGCCGCTCACCCTGGCCGCGGGCGAGGCGATGGAGCCGAAGGCCCGCGAGCGGGTTCGCCTGTACGTGGAGAAGTACGGGGCGGGGGCCGGGGCGAGGTAGCGCCGTCATTCCGGGAAGCTAGGTTGCGCCTATGACGACTGCGTTGATTACGGGATCCACGGCGGGCATCGGCGCCGCCTTCGCCCGGCGGCTGGCCGCCCAGGGGCACAATCTGGTGCTGGTGGCACGCGATGCGAAGCGGCTCGGCGAGCAGGCCACCGAGCTCCACGACCGGCACGGCATCGAAGCCGAGGTGCTGGCCGCCGACCTCTCCACGGAGGAGGGCATCGCAGCGGTCGAGAAGCGCCTCGGCGACCGCACCCACCCGGTGGACCTGCTGGTCAACAACGCGGGCTTCGGCAACAAGGGCCGCTACCTCGAAGTCTCCATGGCCGACGAGCTGACCATGCTGAAGGTGCACATCGAGGCGGTCCTGCGGCTGACCTCCGCGGCCACGGAATCGATGCGCTCGCGCGGCCGCGGCGGCGTGATCAACGTGGCCTCGGTGGCCGCCTTCGTACCGCGCGGCACGTACGGGGCGAGCAAGGCCTGGGTCGTGCAGTTCACCCAGGGCGCGGCGCGGGACCTGGGCGGGTCCGGGGTGCGGCTGATGGCGCTGTGCCCCGGCTTCGTCCGGACGGAGTTCCACCAGCGGGCCGGCATGGGCACGGACAACATCCCCGGCTGGATGTGGCTGGACGCCGACAAGCTGGTGGCGGCGGCCCTGGCCGACCTGGCCCGCGGGAAGACGGTGTCGATCCCGGACCCGCGGTACAAGGCGCTGATGGGCGTGGTGAAGCTGACGCCGCGCGGACTGCTGGGCGGGGTGTCCTCGCGCACGGGCCGCAAGTACGGCCCCCAGTAGCCCTGGAGGGTGCCCCGAGGGGCCTCTCACAAGCAGCCAACCAGGTGAAATCTCCCTAAACTGGACCTGTCCCATCCAGCGCGGGAGGCGACGCGATGACATTCGTACAAGTGATCGATTACGAGACCAGGCGGTTCGACGAGATGAACGCGCTCATCGACCGCTGGGCGGAGCAGAGCAGCGGCAGGCGCACCGCCACTCACACGATGATCGGCCAGGACCGCGAGGCCCGGAACCACTACGTGGACATGGTGGAGTTCGCTTCGTACGAGGAGGCCATGAAGAACTCCCACCTCCCCGAGACGGACCGGATGTTCCAGGAGATGGTGGCCCTCTGCGAAGGCATGCCGAAGTTCATGAACCTCGACGTGGTCCGCGACGAGCACCTCAACAAGCAGCTCGTCAACCGGGTGTTCGAAGAAGCGGCCATGGCGGGGAAGATGAGCGCCCTCGACGAGTGCTTCGCGACGAACTACATCAACCACGACGCCAGCAGGGCGGAGTCCACCGTCGTCGGACGCGAGGCCATGAAGTCGGACATGGAGACGTGGCGCGCGGCCTTCGACATGACCTTCGAGCCGACGGCCCAGCTGGCCGAGGGCGACATGGTCACGACGGTGTGGAACTGGACCGGCACCCACAAGGGGTCGTTCATGGGAGTCGCACCGACCGGGAAGACGTACTACATGTCCGGGAGCACCACGTTCCGGTGCCTGGAGGGAGAGATCATCGAGGGTTGGTGGCACTACAACCCCGGAGCCCTGCAGCAGCAGATGGGCGGAACGGGTTCCCCGTACGGAACCTGAGGCCCCATCACGGGGAAGGCGAGAAGGCAAACGGGAAGGCCCCGCTCCGCAACTGCGGAACGGGGCCTTCTCGGCGTGGTGCGCGCGATCAGTGGCTGTGGCCGTGACCGTGGCCGTGACCGGCGTCGCCCTCGTCCTCCGCCGGCTTCTCGACGACCAGGGTCTCGGTCGTGAGCAGCAGGGAGGCGATGGAGGCGGCGTTCTCCAGCGCGGAACGGGTGACCTTCACCGGGTCGATGACGCCGGCCTTGACCAGGTCGCCGTACTCGCCGGTGGCGGCGTTGAAGCCCTGGCCCTTGTCGAGCTCGGCGACCTTCGAGGTGATGACGTAACCCTCGAGACCGGCGTTCTCGGCGATCCAGCGCAGCGGCTCGACGGCGGCGCGGCGCACGACCGCGACACCGGTGGCCTCGTCGCCCGACAGGCCGAGGTTGCCCTCGAGGACCTTCACGGCGTGGACGAGCGCGGAGCCACCGCCGGAGACGATGCCCTCCTCGACCGCGGCGCGGGTCGCCGAGATGGCGTCCTCGAGACGGTGCTTCTTCTCCTTGAGCTCCACCTCGGTGGCGGCGCCGACCTTGATGACGCAGACGCCACCGGCGAGCTTCGCCAGGCGCTCCTGCAGCTTCTCGCGGTCCCAGTCCGAGTCGGTCGACTCGATCTCGGCCTTGATCTGGTTGACGCGACCGAGGACCTCGTCGTGGCTGCCGCCACCGTCGACGATGGTGGTGTCGTCCTTGGAGATGGTCACGCGGCGGGCGGAGCCCAGTACGTCCAGACCGGCCTGGTCGAGCTTGAGGCCGACCTCTTCGGCGATGACGGTGGCACCGGTGAGGGTGGCCATGTCCTGGAGCATCGCCTTGCGACGGTCACCGAAGCCGGGGGCCTTGACGGCCACCGCGTTGAAGGTGCCGCGGATCTTGTTGACGACGAGGGTGGAGAGCGCCTCGCCCTCGACGTCCTCGGCGATGATCAGCAGCGGCTTGGAGGCGCCGGCCTGGATGACCTTCTCCAGCAGCGGCAGCAGGTCCTGGATCGAGGAGATCTTGCCCTGGTTGATCAGGATGTACGGGTCGTCGAGGACGGCCTCCATGCGCTCCTGGTCGGAGACCATGTACGGCGAGAGGTAGCCCTTGTCGAAGGCCATGCCCTCGGTGAACTCCAGCTCCAGGCCGAAGGTGTTGGACTCCTCGACGGTGATGACACCGTCCTTGCCGACCTTGTCCATCGCCTCGGCGATGAGCTCGCCGACCTGCTGGTCCTGCGCGGAGAGCGCGGCCACGGCGGCGATGTCGGACTTGTCCTCGATCGGGCGGGCGGTCGCGAGGAGCTCCTCGGACACGGCCTTGACCGCGGCGTCGATGCCCTTCTTCAGGGCGGCCGGGGAAGCACCCGCGGCGACGTTGCGCAGACCCTCGCGGACCAGCGCCTGGGCCAGCACGGTGGCGGTGGTGGTGCCGTCACCCGCGATGTCGTTGGTCTTGGTCGCCACCTCCTTCACGAGCTGCGCGCCCAGGTTCTCGTACGGGTCGTCCAGCTCGACCTCGCGGGCGATGGTGACACCGTCGTTGGTGATGGTGGGGGCGCCGAACTTCTTGTCGATGACGACGTTGCGGCCCTTGGGGCCGATCGTCACCTTGACCGTGTCGGCAAGCTTGTTGACGCCGCGCTCGAGGGCGCGACGGGCGTCCTCGTCGAACTTCAGGATCTTCGCCATGGGAGCGGTTCAGCCCTCTCGAAAACTCGGGTTTAACGAGCTGCGCCCCTCGCCGCCCGGCAATCAGCGGGGTGACCAGGGGCGCAGCTCAAGCAAACTTCTTGAAGCGAATTACTTCTCGACGATCGCGAGCACGTCGCGAGCCGAGAGGACGAGGTACTCCTCGCCGCTGTACTTCACTTCGGTGCCGCCGTACTTGCTGTACAGCACGATGTCGCCGACGGTGACGTCCAGCGGGAGACGCTGGCCGTCTTCGAAGCGACCCGGGCCCACCGCGAGGACGACGCCCTCCTGGGGCTTCTCCTTCGCGGTGTCCGGGATGACCAGGCCGGAGGCCGTGGTCTGCTCGGCGTCGAGCGGCTGGACCACAATGCGGTCCTCAAGCGGCTTGATGGCAACCTTGGAGCTGGCGGTCGTCACGATCCGACCTCCCCCTTCGGAGATCCGGGGTTAACTGTCTGAGGTGGCGACCAGGTCGATCCGTCGTCGCGGGTGCCGGATCTGCCTGTCGCTGTGTTGGCACTCACCGGGGGTGAGTGCCAGGTGCGAGACTATTCCGGCGATTAGCACTCGGTCAAGCGGAGTGCCAATTCCCGACGCGGGCGTTGCGCGGACCGCTGCCGTACGGGGTGCCCTGCGGGTGCCCTGCGGGCGGCTCGGCGGTGTGGGGCTCGGTGGCGCGGATCCTTCTGCCGAGGTGGTTCGCCTCAATCGCCGGCCGGGTCCCCTGCGGGGGGCTCGGTGGTGTGCGGCTCGGTGGCACGTTCCCTCGAGCCGAGGTGGTTCGCCTCAATCGCCGGCGGGGCTTCAAAGGGTGGGGCGGTGCCCCGCACGAGGATCTCCTCGGCTCGCGCCAGACGGCCGCGGTCCTGCCAGACGGCCTGGGTTGCGCGCTCGTCCTGCGGGGACCCTCCTACGTGTCCCCACCCCACGGCAGCGCTCCGACACCCCAACCCATCCACCTACAGCTCTCCCCAAGCCCCCCTTTCAGCCCCACCGATATTCGAGGCACAGGTCCGCCCGTTCAGCCTCGCCGGCGTTTGAGGCACGGGCCCGCACCATCAAGCCTCGCCGGCGATTGAGGCGCGGGTCCGGGCGGAGCCCGGCGAGGATCCCGCCGCGCTGGACACCGCCGAGCCACCCAGCCCCGCCGCCCACGAGGCACGGACCCGCCTTTTCAGCCTCGCCGGCGTTTGAGGCGCGGGGCCGGGCGGAGCCCGGTACGGATCCGGCCCCGCCGCACACCACCGAGCAGCCCCCACCTTCCAGCCCCGCCGGCGATTGAGGCGCGGGTCCGGGCGGAGCCCGGTAGACGACGTGCGCTGGACACCGCCGACCGGGCCGCAGGGCAAACACGCCGATATGTGACGCTGGAGCCGTGCGCATCCTCGTGGTCGAAGACGAAGAAGGCCTCGCCGAATCCCTGCGGCGCGGCCTCTCCGCCGACGGGCACCGCGTCGACGTCGCCCACGACGGCCACCGCGGGCTCGACCTCGCCCTCGCCGGCGGCCCGTACGACGTCGTCCTGCTCGACCTGATGCTCCCGGGTCCCAGCGGCCACGCGATCTGCACCCGCATGCGCGCCCACGGCGACACCACCCCGGTCCTGATGCTCACCGCCCGCGACGGCGAGTACGACGAGGCCGAGGGCCTGGACTCCGGCGCCGACGACTACCTCACCAAGCCGTTCTCCTTCGTGGTCCTGGCCGCCCGGATCCGGGCCCTGGCCCGCCGCGCCGGCACCCCCGACCGCGGCACCCTGCAGGCCGGCGACCTCGTCCTGGACCCGCAGGGCCGTCGCTGCCGCCGCGGCGACCGGGACATCGAACTGACCGCCCGCGAACTGGGCGTCCTCGCCTGCCTGATGGAGCAGCCCGGCCGGGCCGTCGCCAAGCAGGACATCCTGGACGAGGTCTGGGACACCCCGCACGGCGTCGACCCGAACATCGTGGAGGTGTACGTCTCCTCGCTGCGCAAGAAGATCGACGCGCCCTTCGGTCGCCGCTCGATCCGCACCGTCCACGGGACCGGCTACCGGATGGCCCCCGACGGTGGTTAGCGGCATCCGGGCGCGCACCGCCGCGGCCGCCGCACTCGCGATGGCCGCCGTCCTCGCCGGCGGCGGCCTGTGGCTGCACGCCCTGCTGCGGGCCAACCTCCTCGACAACACCACCGGCCGCGCCGAGCTCGCCGCCCGCAAGGTCGCCGCCCAGCTCGACAACCGGACCCTGCCGGCCGGTGGACGGCTGCCCGCACCCGAGAGCGGGGTGGACCTGGTCCTCGTACGGGACGCGGCCGGGCGCACGGTCGCCAGCACCGGCGACCCGAAGCTCACCCCCGACCTCGGCGGCGCCCCGCTGCCCGGCCCCGGTGACGACTCCCGGTCGGCCGTGCTCCCGCCGGCGCACCCCGGCGGGGAACGGCGCGCGGTGGTCGTCGTCGAAGCGCCGGGGGCGCACACGGTCTACGCGATGACCGTGCTCGGCGACGTGGACGACGCGACCCGGGCCGTCGCGGTCGGGCTGCTGGCGGGGGCGCCCCCGCTGACCGGCTTCGCCGCGGCCCTGGCCTGGTGGGTGACCGGCCGCGCGCTGCGCCCGGTGAGCGCGATCCGCTCCGAACTGGCGGCGGTCACGGCGAGCGAGCTGGACCGGCGGGTTCCGGACCCGGGCGGGGCGGACGAGATCGCGCAGCTGGCCCGGACCGTCAACGACACCCTGGACCGGCTGGAGCGTTCCGACGCCCGGCAGCGGCAGTTCACCGCGGACGCCTCCCACGAGCTGCGCAACCCGCTGGCCGCCGTCCGGTCCCGGCTGGAAGTCGCCCTCGCCATGGACCGCCCCGACCGGGAGTCGGTCGCGGCTGCGCTGGCCGACACCGAGCGGCTCCAGGCCATCGCGGCGGACCTGTTGCTGTTGGCCCGCCTCGACGGCGGACCGGCGTCGGCACCGCGGAGCGAGCCGGTGGACCTGGCCCTGCTGGCCGCGGAAGACGCGGCGCGGCGGGGTAGCTCGCGGATCGCGCTACGGCTGGACGCGCAGGCGCCCGTACCGGCCTCCGGGGACCCGGCGCGGCTGGAACGGGCCCTGGCCAACCTCGTGGACAACGCCCTGCGGTACGCCCGCGCGGAGGTGGTCGTACGGGCGGCGGCGCACGACGGATGGGCGGTGCTGGAGGTCACGGACGACGGCCCCGGCATCCCGGAGGCGGACCGGGACCGGGTCTTCGAACGCTTCGTACGGCTGGACGCGGACCGCGGCCGGGCCAGCGGCGGTACCGGGCTGGGCCTGGCCATCGCCCGGGAGATCGCGCGGGCGCACGGGGGCGACGTACGCGCGCTGCCGGCGCCCGCCGGGGGCGCGCGGCTGGTGCTGCGCATCCCGTAGCGCCGTCCGGAGCCCGACCGGCGCTCGGCCGAGGCCCTCAGGATTCCTTCAGCGGACCTCCGTCAGCATCGGCAGGCATGAGCGCACACCGGAGGAAGCCGACGACCCGATCCCGCCACCGCCCGGCCCGCCGGCGGCGACTGGGCCGCACGCTGCTGGTCACCGGTTGTGCGCTGGTGGCCCTGACGGGGGGCGGCGCCTGGTACCTGTACCGCGACCTCGCCGCCGGCATCGGCAGCTCCAAGGCCCTCGAGGGCGCGGAGAAGTCCGCGTTCGGCGACAGCAACATCCTGCTCATGGGCCTGGACAGCCGCCGGGACCAGAACGGCGAGAAACTGCCGGAGGAGGTCCTCGACAAGCTGCACGCCGGCAGTTCGGACATCGGCGGCTACAACGCGAACACCCTGATCCTGCTGCACGTGCCCGGGGACGGCGGCCGGGCGAAGGCCTTCTCGGTGCCGCGCGACGACTTCGTCGACATACCCGGCCACGGCAAGGACAAGGTCAAGAAGGCGTACGGGCTGGCGAAGGAGAAGAAGCAGGAGCAGCTCGCCGCGCGGGGGGTCAAGGACGTCCGGCAGCTGGAGCGGGAGGGCCGGGAGGCGGGGCGCGCGGCACAGATCGAAACGGTGCGGAACTTCCTGGGGGTCCCGATCGATCACTTCGCCGAACTGAATCTGGCCGGTTTCTACCACCTCGCGGACGCGCTCGGCGGGGTACCGGTGTGCCTGAACAAGGCGGTCAAGGACACGTACTCGGGCGCCGACTTCCCGGCGGGCCCGCAGACGCTCGACGGCCGGCAGTCGCTCGCCTTCGTGCGGCAGCGGCACGGCCTGGACCGGGGTGACCTGGACCGGACCAAGCGCCAGCAGGCCTTTCTCGCGGGCGCGACGAAGAAGCTGAACTCGGTCGGGACCTTCACCGACCCGGCGAAGCTGATGAAACTGATCGACGCCGCCAAACAGGACGTGGTCACGGACGAAGGCTGGGATCTCCTGGCGTTCGTGAAGCAGGCGAAGAACCTGTCCGGCGGGAAGGTGCAATTCACGACACTTCCCATCGAAGGTTTCGGAAGGAACCATGGGGAGGACATCAACGTCGTAGATGATATGAAGATAAAGCGCCTCATTGCCGAACAGATCGGACCCGAAGCTTCCGCTGACGCCGGCGCATCGGGCGCCGCGTCCTCACCCTCGGCCCCTCTTTCGGCCCCTCTTTCGGCCTCTCCTTGGGCCTCTCCGTCGACCTCGCCCTCGTCCTCGCCCTCGTCCTCGCCCGACGCGGCACCCCCGCCGCCGTCCCCGTCCGCCCCCAAGGAGGGTGGCGGCGTCCCGTGCGTGGACTGAAACCCCTGACGTCGGCGGTCTCCCGCCGCCGCACCGAGGCGCTCCTCCTGGTCTTCGTCATCGCCATCGCCGTCTTCGGCCACGCCGCCGCGGGCCTCGCCATGAACGGCGAGCTGCCGCCCAAGTTCGTCGACTTCACCCTGAGCATGACCCTGCTGTCCCTAGTGGGGCATCTGGGCGTACGCCGTTTCGCGGCCTACGCCGACCCGCTGATCTTCCCGCTCGCCATGCTGCTGACCGGCCTCGGACTGGTGCTGCTCCACCGCCTCGACCAGGGCTACATCGAGCGCTACAACTCGGACGCGAACGCCCCCGGCCAGCTGATGTGGACGGTGGTCGGCATCGCCGCCTGCCTGCTCGTACTGGCGCTGCTGCGCGACCACCGGCTGCTGCAACGGTTCATCTACATCAACATGGCCGTCGCGCTGGTGCTGCTGATCGCACCCGCCTTCTTCGGCGCGGACACCTACGGTGCGAAGCGCTGGATCAAACTCTTCGGCTTCTCGCTACAGCCCGGCGAGTTCGTGAAGATCATGATCGCGATCTTCTTCGCCGGGTACCTCGTCATCCACCGGGACTCGCTGGCCCTGACGGGCCGCAGGTTCCTGGGCATGCGGTTGCCCCCGATGCGCCAGCTCGGCCCGATCGTCACGGTGTGGATCGTCTCGATGCTGGTCCTGGTCTTCGAACGCGACCTCGGCACCTCGCTGATCTTCTTCGGGGTGTTCGTGGTGATGCTGTACGTCGCGACCGAACGCACCAGCTGGATCGTCTGCGGTGTGCTCATGGCCGCGGCCGGCGCCTTCGTGGTCGGCTCGACGGAGCCGCACGTCAAGGCGCGCGTGGCCGCGTGGCTCAACCCGCTGTCGTACTACTGGGAGAACCGGCCGGCGGGAGTCACCTCGGACCAGTCGGCGCAGGCCCTGTTCAGCTTCGGCACGGGCGGCATCTCCGGCACGGGCCTCGGCATGGGCCACCCCGAGCTGATCGCGTTCGCCGGGCGCAGCGACTTCATCCTGACCACGGTGGGCGAGGAGCTGGGCCTGGCCGGGGTGATGGCAGTGCTGATCCTCTACGCGCTCCTGGTGCAGCGGGGGCTGCGGATGGCGCTCGGCGCGCGCGATCCCTTCGGCAAGCTGCTCGCGGTGGGCCTGGCGGCGGCGCTGGCCCTACAGGTCTTCGTGGTCGCGGGCGGCGTGACGGGCCTGATCCCCCTGACGGGCAAGGCCCTTCCCTTCCTGGCCAAGGGCGGCTCGTCCCTCCTGGCCAACTGGATCATGATCGCCCTGCTGCTGCGCATCAGCGACAGCGCGGAACGCCAACGCGAGGCGGACGCCCACGGCCCGGTGGAAACGACGATCACGCCGGTGGTGCGGGTGTAGGGGCGGGAGCCGGGTGGGCGGCATCAGAGCTGCGTACGGGGGATGCCTTCAGGCGCGGGGCGGTCGGAGGCACCCAACCGGGTCGGGCACGAACAGCCACGACCGAGAGACGGGCCCGTCCAGACCAGGGCCCGGGTCGGTGGGCGCACCCAATCGCTACGCGCTCCTCATCGCTCAGCGTCCGACGGCCGTCCTGGGTCGGGTCGGACAGGGACGGCTAGGGGGGACTGACGGCTGATACGTCGCCCCAGCCGAATCGCAGCCAGCTCTACGCACCCGCGCCCGCTTTCCCTTGACCCTGCGAGCACTTCCGCACCCGAGCCCGAGTTCACATCAGCTCGGCCGAGGGCAGTCGCCACCCGCTACCCAGACAGACCACACGCCCGCTGGAGAGCCGGACGATTCTTCAGTCCGCCGCCTCGACATTGGCGACCGAGGTCGTGAATTCACGACCAGACGAACCACGGATGTAAGCCAGCTCCATCCAGTGTTCGACGTCGGCTTCGGAGACGTTCTCGTTGATCACAGCCATCAACTCGCCCTCGACGCCTGAAGCGATGTCACGGACGCGTTGGCGAAGGAGTCGGTGCGGCAGGTACTCGTACCGCTCACTCATCAGGCGCCCCTCGCAGGGTGCGGAGGAAGCGCTCCCAACCGATCAGCGCCCGCCCGAGCAGATCTTCACTGGGCTCGCATATGACAGCCACCCTCACAGGGAGGGTGTCGCCCGTATCGACGGTGAAGGCGTCGCGCTGTTGCGACATACAGATCACTCCTCACTCACGAGGCCACCTCGCGGCCGACCTCTCTAGAGATGTATCCACTACAGCCGACATCAACTGGACCCGTCAATAGTTCTCTAGAGATGCCACGAGAAAGGGGGTCCGCTGCTGGTGCGTGCGGTGCCTCACCCATGGCCCTAGGGTGTCTAGAGAGGCGAAGGAGTGATCGGTTTCATGACCAGCCAGGGCAGCAGCCGTCAGCCGAAGTACCAGCGGATCGCTGATGCGCTGAGGACGGCGATCCAGGCGGGCGAGTTCGGCCCGGGCGACCGGCTGCCGGGTGAGAACGACCTCATGGCGACCTATGAGGTCGCGCGGATGACCGCGCGTCAGGCCCTCGGTGTGCTGCAGAACGAAGGACTCGCAGAGGCCCGGAAGGGTGCCGGAGTTTTCGTCCGGGCGTTCAAGCCCCTGCGGCGGCGCGGTATCCAGCGGCTGGCGCAGGAGCAGTGGGGGTCGGGGCGGTCCGTCTGGTCCGCCGACTCCGAGGATCGAGAGCTGGTCGTCGACCAGATCGAGGTGCGTGAGGGAGAGGCGGACGACCGCGTCTGCGACGCGCTCGGCGTTCCGGCGGGGACTCGGGTGTGGGTGCGCAGCCGTTGCTTCGTGCTCGACGGCAAGCCGGTGCTCTTCGCGGTGTCGTACCTGCCGGCGGACATCGTCGGGGACTCCGTCATCACCCAGGTCGACACCGGTCCCGGCGGGGTGTACGCGCGGCTGACCGAGCTGGGGAACGGGCCCGTGCGTTTCCGGGAAGAAGTGCGGTCCCGGATGCCTTCGGCCGACGAGGCCGAACGGCTCGCGCTTTCCATGGGCACGCCCGTCATCCAGATCGTGCGCACCGCATTCGCCGCGGGTGGGCGGGTCGTCGAGGTCAACGAGATGACGCTGGACTCCGCCTCCTACGTGCTGGAGTACGACTTCGACGCCTAGAAGGGCGGGCAGTCGCTGTAGCCCGACGGCTCGGGCGGAGGGACGTGGGGGCGGGGGGTCCGCAGTAGTGTCACCGCCTCCTCTACGCGGCCCAGCTCCACCAGGAGCGGGCCGAGGGTCCGCCGGTGGTCCAGGCGGTCCGTCTCCAGCAGGGTGGCGGCCTCTTCCGGACGGCCGGCGTCGATCAGCAGGCGGGCCAGGTCCGCCTTCGCGTACGGGCTCGCGCCCTCGGGGTGTACGAGTGCCAGCGCTTCGTCGAGTCGGCCGCACGCGGCCATCAGGGGCCCGCGCAGCCGGGACAGTTCCCGCTCCTCCCTGCCCCGCCGGGCCTTGAGCGCGTCGAGGTGGGCGAGGCCCTCCTCCGCGCGGTCCTCGGCGGCGAACAGCTTGCACAGCTGGTCCACGACCCAGTCCTCGGCGCTGTCCATGGCGCGCACGACCTCGATGGCCTCGGCGCCCCGCCCGTGCCGGGCCAGGAGCTCCGCGAGCAGGATCGGCGTGTGCCAGCGGTCCTCACGCATGTGGTCGCGGTACGCGTCGACCGCGCCCGCCACGTCGCCGCGCCCTTCCAGCAGCTCCGCGAGTTGCCGGACGGCTTCCGGCGTACCCGCGTAGGCCCGCAGCTCGTCGATCCGGTCGTGCCGGACCAGCAGGTCGGCCAGCGCGTCACGGTCGTTGACGACGATCGGGTCGTACGAGCGCAGCACCGCGATCGCTTCGTCCGTGCGGCCCTGCTTCTCGTACACGGTCGCCAGCAGGTTCGCCGCGTTGAACGGCTCCGTGGACCGCATGCCGCACTCCCGGTCCCCACAGCATTCACACACGTTCTCCGGGGCCAGGCGGGCCTCCAGCAGCGCAGCGAGCTCCTCGCCGCGTCCCAGCCCGACGCCCACCTCGACCAGGGCCTCGGCGATGAGCCAGTCGGTGATGTGCGGCACGAGCAGTTCGTACGCCTCTTCGCCCCGCCCGTGCCGCGCCAGCAGCAGGGCCAGTTCGGGCAGGGCCGACCGCTCGCCGTTCGAGGCGAAGGGGCGGACGAGGGCGACGGCCTCCTCAGCGCGACCCCCGGCGTCCAGCAGCCGGGCTGCTTCGGCGGCCGCCGTCCACCAACCGGTGCCGACGTAGGGGGCCAGTACCTCCAGGGCCTCGGCCAGCGCGCCCCGGTCGGCCAGCAGGCGCGCCCAGGCGCGGGCGCAGAACCAGTCGCCGTCGTCCGCCACGGCCAACCCGCGCACCACTTCGGTGTGCCCGAGCGCGAGGAGCCGGTCGACGAGCTTCGGCGGCACGCACTCGTCGTGCATGTTGGTCCTGCGGTGGAGTGTTGCGGCGTGCATGGCCGCACCCTAAGGGGTGATTGCCGGGCACCCCGCGAGCCACCCACCTGCCTGTGCGGGTACTCCCTCTTCGCAACGACGGACGTCGAGCACCGTTGAGGAGATCAACCATGTACGCAGCTGTCCGACGCTACGAAGGCGTCACCGACCCGGCCGAGGCCGGACGCATCGTCGACGAGGGGTTCGTGCCGATCATGCGTCAGGTCCCCGGGTTCGTGGCGTACTTCTGGGTCGATGCCGGGGGCGGGGTGATGGTGTCCACCAGCGTCTTCCGGGACCGTGCGGGCGCCGACGAGTCGGTCGAGAAGGCCGCGCTCTTCGTCCGCGACAACCTGGCCCGGTTCCTGCCCAACCCGCCCCAGGTCACCGCCGGCAAGGTCGTCGCCTCCGCCTAGGTTCCGAAGGCCGCGAGGTCACGGACCGACGTACTCGTAGACGCCGCCGTGGGGGTGCCGCAGCACTGCTCGGTGGCCGTTCGGGGTGGGCTGGATGGGCATCACGGTGACGGCTCCCCCCGCTTCGGCTTCTTCGACCGCGGCGTTCAGGTCGGAGACGGAGAGCGTCGCCGCCACGCCTGCGACCCGCTGCACCGCCTCGTCGGGTCCGGCGAACAGGAGGAAGGGGCCGACGCTCGCCAGGGTGACTCCGGCGAAGGCGAACCGCGCCGCCGTGCTTCCGGTCAACTTCTCGTAGAAGGGCACAGCCGCGTCCAGATCCTCGACGCGCTGTCGTACGACCACTGAATCGATAGCCATGGTCGTCATCATCACACCTTCGGGGCGCGTCTCCGAGGGGTTTGCAACGGCCCCCGCCCCACCGGGAATCCGCCCCGAAACCGCTCCTACAGGTAGTCCTCCAGGCGGCCGATGCGGTAGCCCTGTTCCTGGATGCGCTGGAGCATGCGCGTCGTCATCTGGGTTTCCGTGGTGCCCTTGAGCTCGGCGGGGCCGCGGAAGTGGGCGAGGATGATGTCGCCCGGTTTGAGGGCGGAGCCCTCGGCGTACTGGAAGTTGTTGATCTGCATCGAGACCCGCCACAGCACCAGGGACGAGACTCCGCACTCCGAGGCCGCCCGGAGGGTGTCGTCGTTGTAGTTGCCGAAGGGCGGGCGGAAGAGCGGCGGGCGCTTGCCGAAGCGCTTCTCCAGGCGTTCCTGCTGGCCGCATATCTCCTTCTTCTGCGCCTCGAAGGAGAGGGTCCGCAGATTCGGGTGCGTCAGCGTGTGGTTGTTTATCGTGCTCGCCGAGCCGTTGTCGCGGATCTTCTCGAAGTGCCCGTAGTCCGACGAAGCCACGCTGTCCGTGAGGAACATGCTGATCGGCAGCTTGAGGTCGGCCGCCATCTTCAGGAATTCGGGGTCCTTCTCCGCGCCGTCGTCGAAGGTCAGGAAGACGACCTTGTCGTCCGCCGGGACGGGTATTCGGTCTATCACCGGGACCTTGCCCGGGCCCGGCTTCGGGATCTGCGGCTTCTGGGCCGGCTTGGGCGCGTACTGGAGGGGGGCCGTCAGGCCCCACTTCTTGTACGCCTCGTCGGAGGAGCCCCCCGGCGCCGGAGACGTCGACGCCGTCGACGGCGCGGCGCTACCGGCCTCCGGTGTCGGCTGCGCCGTCTTGCGGGCCAGTCGCTCGGTGGGGGCCGCGCTGTCCCCGCACCCCGTCAGGGACAGCGCGAGCGCGCCGGCCGCCAGCGTCCCGGCTACCAACCGGCGCACGTGCTTCACAGATAGTCCTCCAGGCGGGCCACGGCGTATCCCTTGTCCGTGACGGTCTTCATGACATGACGGATCATGTCAGGCATCGTGCCCTTCCAGTCCTCCTTGCCCCGGAAGTGCGTGAGGATGATGTCACCGGGGTGCAGGTCGCGGTCCCATTCCCGGTAGTCCATCCGGTTGGTGAACGCCTCCGCGTTCCACAGCGGTACCGCCTTGATGCCGCAGGACTTCGCCGCGCGCAGCGTGTCCTGGTTGTAGTTGCCGTACGGCGGCCGGAAGAGGGTCGGCCGCTTGCCGAACTGCTTCTGGATCGTGTCCTGCTGGCCGCAGATCTCCTCGCGCTGCTGCTCGTACGACAGGCCCGGCATGTAGCGGTGGTTGAGCGTGTGGTTGTTCAGGGTGACGCCCGCGGCCTGCATCTGCTTGAAGTACGGGTAGTTGTCCCGTACGACGTAGTCGCTGAGGAAGGCCGTGTACGGGATCTTGAGCTCCTGCATCATCTTCAGGAACTCGGGGTCCTTCTCCGAGCCGTCGTCGATCGTCAGGAAGACGACCTTGTCCTCGGTCGGGACCGTGGTGAAGACGTTGGGGTACTCCTCCTGGTCCTCCACCTCGAATCCGTCGCGCGTGTGGATCTCGGGCTTCTGCTTCGGCGCCGGCGGGGCGGCGAGCGGGGTCTTGCGCAGCCCCCACTTCTTCGCCGCGACGACGCGCGCCTGCTGGGCCGCCTTGGCCTTCTCGGCGGCGCTGAGCGCGCCCGCGGCGCCCGCCTCCGCGGCCTTCGCCTTCGCGGCCTTGTCCGGCCCGGAGTCCCCGGAGCCGCACGCCGTTCCGAGGGCGGCGACGAGCAGGGCTGCGACGGCCACCCCGAACCGGCCGCGCGGACCTGCCGCGTACCGGTGACCTTGTTGCGAGTTATTTCCCTTTTGTCGTACTAGCTGCATAGCAGCGCATCTTGGCACCCGACACACGGACTCCCCGGAAGACACCGCGAACGCGGTCGGACCTTCCTTCGACTGGCCCACAGCGTCGACCGCAGGACCCGCTCCCCCACCCCCTCCCCATCCTCCTCCGGTCCCGCCCGCGCCGCCCCCGGGCCGGCCCGTCGCCGACAATGGACCCGTGACCCCCGAAGACTTCGCCGCCCTGCTCGCCCCCGAGGGCCGGGCCCTCCTCGACTCGCTCCGCGACTACGACCCCTCCCAGGAGCTGGCCGTCGCCACCCGGCTGCGCCGCGAGCACCCCGCCGCCCTGGTCTCCGCCGCGCTCGGGCAGGCCCGGCTGCGGCAGCGCGCCGTGGCGAAGTTCGGCGCCGAGGACGCCTTCCGGATGTACTTCACGCCCGGCGGCGGTGAGATGGCCACCCGCGCGTCCGTTGCCTCGTACCGGGCCGAGCGGCTCGCCGCCCTCGGCGTACGGAGCCTTGCGGACCTGTGCTGCGGCATCGGCGGCGACGCCCTGGCCCTGGCCCGGCTCGGCATCCGGGTGCTCGCGGTGGACCACGACCCGCTCACGGTCGCCGTCGCGCGGGCCAATGCCGAGGCGCTGGGGCTGGCGGACCTGATCGAGGTCCGGGAGGCGGACGTGACGGAGGTCGACACCGCCGGCTACGACGCCGTCTTCATCGACCCGGCCCGGCGCGGGGGGCGCGGCCGGATCTTCGACCCGGAGTCGTACTCGCCGCCGCTGTCGTGGGCGGTGGAGACGGCCCGTGCGGCGAAGTACGCAGCCATCAAGATCGCCCCCGGGATCCCGCACGAAGCCGTGCCCGCGGAGGCCGAGGCCGAGTGGATCTCCGACCAGGGAGACGTCAAGGAGGCCGTGCTCTGGTTCGGGACCGCGCCGGGGAGCGTGCGCGCCACCCTGCTCCCCGGGCCGCGCGGGCTGCACACCGCCGATCCGCTGCCCGATCCGCAGGCCGGTCCGGTCGGCCGCTGGCTCTACGAGCCCGACGGCGCCGTCATCCGGGCCCACCTCGTCGCCGAGGTCGCCGGGCAGCTGGACGGCCGGCTGATCGACCCGACCATCGCCTACATCACCGCCGACGAGCTGCGCGCGACGCCGTACGCGACGGCGTACGAGATCACCGACGTTTTGCCCTTCGGCCTGAAGAAGCTGAAGGCGCTGCTGCGCGAGCGCGGGGTCGGGATCCTGACCGTGAAGAAGCGCGGCTCGGCGATCGAGCCCGAGGAGCTGCGCAAGAAGGTCAAGCCGCAGGGGCCGAACTCCGCGACCGTCTTCCTGACCCGGGTGGCGGGTGCTCCCTCGATGCTCATCGGCGCCCCGGCCGCACCGCCTGCCGTACCGCCTGCGGCGACGCCCGGCCGGTGAGATGCGGGTCCGCACTGCGCCTGTGGCCGCGGCCGAGCGGAGTCGTACGGACCCCGGCGCAGCCTTGGCCGCCGGACCCGGCCCGGCGGTCGGGGCCGACCGTACGGGTCTGGTGCTGATCGGACGGTCACCGGCCCGGCAGTGCGCCTGCGGCCACCGCCGGGCGGGGCGTACGGGGTCGGCAGCGACCCGCCGAGCGGGGTCGGGCGGCCGTACGGGTCCGGCCCAGCGGTCCGGTCCGGGCCGGGCCCGGGCCCGAGGCGGTCAGGCTCCGTCGACCTCCACCGACTCGAACCGCCAGCGGTGCACCGCCCGCGTGATCAGGTCGGCCGCGGGTTCGGGCAGCTCGGGGAGGTCGGCCGCCACGCCCTCGGCGGCCTCCCACCAGGTGATCACGAGGACCCGGTCCTGCGGGGCCCGGAACACCTCGCGGCGCACCGGCTCCCGGGCGAGGACCTGGGCGCGGGCCCACTCCAGCAGCTCGTTGCCCCGGCCGTCGGCGGCCCGGGCCTCCCACATCAGTGCGACGGTGCTCACGAGTACAGGTTGTCCTTGCTCAGTTCGTGCACGTGGTCGTGATCGTGCGGGTGAGAGTGCGAGTGGCCGTGCCCGTGCCCGTGCGTGTGCGCGGTACCCGGCACGTGCGGGTCCGTCACCGGCAGCGAGGAGTCCGCCGACAGGTCCCAGTCCGATGCGGGCCGGTTCCGCTTGACCATCTCCGCGCCCAGCGCCGCGACCATCGCGCCGTTGTCCGTGCACAGCTTCGGCCGCGGCACGCGCAGCACGATCCCCGCGGCGTCGCACCGCTCCTGTGCCAGCGAGCGCAGTCGGGAGTTGGCCGCGACACCGCCGCCGATCATCAGGTGGTCGACGCCCTCGTCCTTGCACGCCCGGATCGCCTTGCGCGTCAGCACGTCCACCACGGCCTCCTGGAAGGACGCCGCCACATCGCGCACCGGGACGTCCTCGCCCGCGTTCCGCTTCGCCTCGATCCAACGGGCGACGGCCGTCTTGAGCCCGGAGAAGGAGAAGTCGTACGCGGCGTCGCGCGGCCCGGTCAGCCCGCGCGGGAAGTTGATCGCCTTCGGGTCGCCCTCGCGTGCGAGCCGGTCGATGACCGGACCGCCGGGGAAGCCCAGCTGGAGCACGCGCGCGATCTTGTCGAAGGCCTCGCCCGCCGCGTCGTCGATGGTCGCGCCGAGCGGCCGTACGTCGGAGGTGATGTCCGGGGCCAGCAGCAGCGAGGAGTGCCCGCCGGACACCAGCAGCGCCATCGTCGGCTCCGGCAGCGGCCCGTGCTCCAACTGGTCCACGCAGATGTGGGAGGCGAGGTGGTTGACCCCGTACAGCGGCTTGCCGAGCGCGTACGCGTAGGCCTTGGCCGCCGAGACGCCCACGAGCAGCGCACCGGCGAGGCCGGGACCCGCGGTGACGGCGATGCCGTCGAGGTCGCGGGCGCTGACCCCGGCCTCCTTCAGGGCGCGTTCGATGGTGGGGACCATCGCCTCCAGATGGGCCCGCGAGGCCACCTCGGGCACGACGCCGCCGAAGCGGGCGTGCTCGTCGACGCTCGACGCGATCGCGTCCGCGAGCAGGGTGGTGCCGCGGACGACGCCGACGCCGGTCTCGTCGCAGGAGGTCTCGATGCCGAGGACGAGCGGTTCGTCAGCCATTGCTCTCACTGCTCTCAGTTCGTGCTTGTGCGGGGTCGGTCAGTCGCATGACGAGCGCGTCGACGTTGCCGGGCTGGTAGTAGCCGCGCCGGAAGCCGATGGGCTCGAAGCCGAAGCGCTCGTAGAGCTTCTGGGCACGGGTGTTGTCCACCCGTACCTCCAGCAGCACCTCGGCGCATTCGAACGCGGTAGCGGCGCGCAGCAGGTCGGTCAGGAGCCGGGCGCCGAGCCCGGTCCCCCACTGGTCGCGCGCGGCCGCGATGGTCTGTACGTCGGCCAGGTCGCCGGCGGCGGCCAGTCCGGCGTAGCCCACCAGCCGGCCGGCCGCGTCCTCGGCGACGACGTAGCGGCGCGTGGCCTGCGGGCCGCGGGCGTGGGCGAGTTCGGACCAGAACATCCCGGCGGACCAGGCGTCCTCGGGGAACAGCTCGTGCTCCAGTTCCAGCACGGGCCCGATGTCCCACCAGCGCATCTCGCGCAGCGTGTGGGGGGTCGCCGGGGTCACTGCGGGGTGACCACCTTGTAGTTCTTGGGCACCTGGGCGTCGGGCCGGCGCAGGTAGAGGGGGGTCGGAGGCAGGAACTCCAGGCCCGCCGCCAGTCGTTCCGCGGCCAGCGAGGCCAGCGCCGCGGCCGACTGGTGCTCGGGGCCCCGGGCGTCCTGGAAGACCTCGGGGTACAGGAGCGCGCCCTGGCCGACCGAGGGCAGGCCCGCGACCTGCTCGGCGATGTCGGCCGGGCGGTCCACGGCGGGCTCGCCGACGCGCGTGCGCGGGTCCTCGTACCGGGCCCAGTAGACCTCCTTGCGCCGCGCGTCGGTGGCGACGGTGAAGGGGCCCTCGATGCCTGCGGCCCCGGCGGCGTAGGCGAGGCCGTCGAGCGTGCACAGGCCGTGCACGGGCACGCCCAGCACGGCGGCGAAGGTGGAGGCGGTGACGAGGCCGACGCGCAGTCCGGTGTAGGGGCCGGGGCCGACACCGACGACGACGCCGGTGACGGCTTCGAGCGTGACCCCGGCCTCGGCGAGGACCTTGTCCACGGAGGGCAGCAGGAGCTCCCCGTGGCGGCGGGCGTCGACCTGGTTCGACTCGGCGACGACGGACTCACCGTCGTGGAGGGCGACGGTGACGGCGGGCGTGGCGGTATCTACGGCGAGCAAGAGCACGCGAACAGCCTACGACTCCGGCGGCCGCACCCCTCGCGGCCGGTCTCGGAGCAGGGCGGCTGCTACCTTTCGACGGGGTACCGGACGTGGTATCAGTCGGCGCGGAGAGGTGGAGCAAGGTGGCACGCAGCAGCTCGGGAATCGTGGCCGGGCTCACCGCCGCGGCAGTGGCCGTCGTCGGCTTCCTCGGCTACCAGGCTTCCGCCACGGCGCCCGCGCATCCCCCGAAGGCCGCCGTGCAGGAACCGGCCCCCGCCGCGAGCCCGGCCGCCAAGCAGGACCCCGCGAAGCCGGCGGCCGTGCCCGAGGGTTCCGGTACCGGGGTGCGCGTCGTGTACTCGGTGGGCCAGAAGCGGGTGTGGCTGGTCGGCGACCCCGCGCAGCCGCCGAAGTCGTTCACGGTGATGCCGAGCACGGTGCACCCGAAGCCGGGCACCTACACGGTCGGGTCGCGCTCGGGTTCGGTCACCGGCTCGGACGGCGTGCCGATCGAGCACGTCGTGCGGTTCGCCACCGAGGAGGGCGTGGCGCTCGGTTTCAGCGCCCGTACGGACGGCGCGCTGCCGGAGCCCGATCCGAACAAGAAGACCGGCGGCATCCGGATGAGCCGTGCCGACGGCGACGCGATGTGGGCCTTCGCGACGATCGCGTCGAAGGTCGTCGTCGTTCCCTGACGGATCCGACGGATCCGACGGATCCCCCGCGCTTCACCCGACCGGGTGACGGCGCAGCACGCCTAGGCCGCTTCGGACTCCGGAGCGGCCTCTTCGCGTGCGGTGCCGGCGGGCCCGGCCGGGGCCGTGGCGTGCTCCCGCGCGGGCGGTGTGGAGACGGCGGTGGCGGCCACGCCGGCGGCGAGGAGCGTCCACATGGAGACGGTGGACGGGCGGGGTTCGCGATGTGCTCCTGCTGGTGCCGACATGGCTGCCTCCTGGACCCGGGACACCGTACTTAGGCATGCCTAAGAAACTCTCGGTACCATGTCACCACGAGGGCCGCCGACAGCGCAATATCTTGCCGACGAGTTGTCGGTACGTTTACTCCGAGAGGGCGCCGGCGAGGGCGTCCAGCCCGGCCCCTGCGCTCCAGCGCGACCCGACCCCGCGCACCTGGACCTCCCGCACGTCGTCCAGGACCTCCTCGTGGCCGACCGCCCGCGCGATCACCACGTGCAGCCGGTCGTCGGAGAGCTCCTCCACCTTGCCGTCGCCCCACTCCACGACGACGACGGACTCGGGCAGCGAGACGTCGAGGTCCAGGTCCTCCATCTCGTCCAGCCCGCCGCCCAGGCGGTACGCGTCCACGTGCACCAGCGCCGGTCCGCCGGTCAGTGAGGGGTGCACCCGGGCGATCACGAAGGTCGGCGAGGTCACGGCCCCGCGCACGCCCAGGCCCTCGCCGAGGCCCCGGGTGAGCGTGGTCTTGCCCGCGCCCAGCTCGCCGGTCAGCAGGACGAGGTCGCCGGGGCGCAGCAGGGCGGCGATCCTGCGGCCCAATTCCTGCATCGCGTCCGGGGAGTCGATGGTGATCCGGGTCTCCGCGCCGGCCGCGGCCTCAGGTGCCGGCGCCTGGCTGCGCTGTGCTTCCAGCGGTACTTCTTCCATGCCCGCCAACGTTAGTCGCTGCGGGGAGGGTGGCCGCCCCGGTGCGCGCCAGGAGCTCGGTGAGCAGCCGCGTCACGGTCTCCGGGCGTTCCAGCATCATCAGGTGCCCGGTGGACTCCAGGACCACGAGGTCGGCGCCGGGCAGCGCCTCCTTGATGGCGACGCTGTGGGCGGGCGGGGTGATCATGTCCTTGTCCCCGGCTATGACCGTGACCGGCAGGTCCGCGAACAGCTGGAGCGCGGAGGTCTTGTCGTGGGTCTGGAAGGCCGGGTAGAACTCGGCGACCACGTCGATGGGCGTGGCCTCGATCAGCCGCTCCGCGAAGCGCGCGACGCCCGGATCCACGTCCCGGGATCCGAACGAGTACATCTTGATCATTCCGGCGAAGAGGTCCGCGGTGGCCCGCCGGCCCTTCTCCACCAGCTCCACCTGCGAGCCGAGCGCCTTGAGCACGCCCGGCAGGAGCCGGCGCACGGCCCCCATGCCGGCGGCCGGAAGCCCGTACGTCACCTCGTCGAGGCGACCGCTGGAAGTGCCGACCAGGGCCACGCCGACGACGCGGTCGCGGACGATCTCGGGGTACTGCTCGGCGAATCCCATGATGGTCATTCCGCCCATCGAGTGACCCACCAGGATCAGCGGCCCCTCGGGGGCGGTCGCGTCGATGACGGCCTTCAGGTCCCGGCCGAGCTGGTCGATGCTCACCGCCTCGCCGTCCGCCTGGGCGAGGCCGCGGGCGCTGCGGCCGTGGCTGCGCTGGTCCCAGTAGACCGCCCGGACCACGCCGCGCAGGGCGGCGCGCTGGAAGTGCCAGGAGTCCTGGCCGAGGCAGTAGCCGTGACAGAAGACGACGGTGGCCTGGGGCTCGGCCTTGCGCCGCAGCCGGCGCCGCTTGCCGTCTTCGGGGAGCTCGTCGACCTCGTAGTAGAGCTCGGTGGCGTCCTCGGCCCGGCAGATCCCCTCGGCGCCGCGCAGGGACCCGTAGTCCCCGGCCGCGTCGAGTGCCAGGCGTGCCTTCATCCGCATGCCGCGCCCCACGGTGATCCGTTCTACCGCGACACCGGCCGCCGCGCCCGCGGCTATCACGCCGATGGCGGCGCCGGCCCAGCCGGCCTTGCGCCAGTTCTCGCTCACGCCGCCGCCCTCACTCCGCTCAGCCGCCCAGGTACACCCGGGGCACACGTGCACCGATACGGGTGACGATCTCATACGCGATCGTGTGCGCTGCCCGTGCCCAGTCCTCGGCGGTCGGTTCACCGCGTTCCGCGTCCCCGAAGATGACGGCCTCGTCACCGGCGCGGGCGTGGTCTCCTTCCAAGTCGACCACGAACTGGTCCATCGCGACGCGCCCGGCGACGTGGCGGATCTTGCCGCCGATGAGCACCGGGCCGAGGCCCGAGGCCTGCCGCGGCAGGCCGTCGGCGTAGCCGGCGGGGACCAGCGCGAGGGTCGTCTCGGCGTCGGTGACGTAGTGGTGGCCGTAGCTCACCCCGTGCCCGGCGGGGACCGTCTTGACCAGCGCCAGGGAGGCCTTGAGGGTCATCGCGGGCCGCAGGCCCAGCTGGGCCGGGGTGCCGAGCTCGGGGGCGGGCGAGACCCCGTAGACGGCCAGCCCGCAGCGCACCAGGTCGAAGTGGGACTCGGGCAGGGTCAAGGTGGCCGGCGAGTTCGCGATGTGCCGGACCTCGGGCTCGACGCCCGCCTTCTCGGCGTACGCGAGCATGTCGCGGAAGGCGGCCAGCTGGAGCTGGATCGAGGGGTGCCCGGGCTCGTCGGCGCAGGCGAAGTGGGACCAGACGCCGGTGACCTTGACGGTTCCCTCGGCCTGGGCGGCGACGGCCGCTGCGACCAGTGCCTCCCAGTCGGCGGGCTGGCAGCCGTTGCGGCCGAGGCCGGTGTCGGCCTTGAGCTGGATGCGTGCGGTGCGGCCCGCCGCGCGGGCGGCCTCGCGCACCTCGTCGAGGGCCCACATGCCGCTGACGGAGACGTCGATATCGGCCTCGACGGCCTCCCGCCAGGGCCCGCCCGGCGTCCAGAGCCAGCACATGAGGCGCCCCTGGATCCCGGCGGCGCGGAGCGCGAGGGCCTCGTCGGGCGTGGCGGCCCCGAGCCAGGTGGCACCGGCCTCCTGGGCGGCCCTGGCACACTCCAGGGCCCCGTGCCCGTAGGCGTTCGCCTTGACCACGGCCATCAACTCTGCCCGGGGCGCCCGCCCGCGCAGTGCGCGCACGTTCTCCCGTACGGCGTCAAGATCGATCTCGGCGTACACGCGCGTCGCTGTCTCGTTCATCGCCCCCAGTCTCTCAGAATCCCCACCCGGCCTTGCGGGGGCTGGGCATTTCGGCCCCGGCCGGCGATGGAGGCGCGGGAGTTCGGGGCGGAGCCCCCGCGACGGCGGCGCACGGTCGCGTCAGGGGTGGCGGGTGTCCCGCCAGGCGTCCGGGAGGGCCTCGGCCACCTGGTGGGCCAGGAGCGGGCCCCCGACGCGGCGGGCCGCCAGGCCGTGCAGGTACGCGCCCACCGCCCCCGCGTCCGCCCCGGACAGTCCGCCCGCCAGCAGGGAGCCCGCCAGCCCGGACAGCACGTCCCCGCTGCCGGCGGTGGCCAGCCACGGGGTGCCGGTCGGATTCACCCGAACGGCTCCGCCGCCCGAGGCGACCAGCGTCGTCGAACCCTTCAGCAGCACCGCCGCTCCGTACCGCTGCGCCAACGCCCGTACCGCGTCCAGCCGGCCCGCCTCCACCGCCTGCCGCTCCACCCCCAGCAGCGCCGCCGCCTCCCCCGCGTGCGGGGTCAGCAGGGTGGGGGCGCTCCGGGCCCGCAGGACCGCCGCGTCCAGGCCGCGCAGCCCGTCCGCGTCGACGAGCACCGCCGCGTCCCCCGCCAGCAGTTGCGCGACCTCCCCGGCGCGGCCCTCGCCCAGCCCCGGGCCGACCACCCAGGCCTGTACCCGGCCGGGCCCGATCAGCGTCTCGGGGTAGCGGGCGAGCACCGCCTCCGCCGCCGGCCCGACGTACCGCACCGCGCCCGCCCCGCCCCGCAGCGCTCCCGCCACGGCCAGCACCGCCGCGCCCGGGTACTGCACGGACCCGGCGACGATCCCGACCACGCCCCGCCGGTACTTGTCGCTCGTCGCCGTCGGCTCCGGCAGCAGCCCCGCCACGTCCGCGTGCTGGAGGGCCTCCACCTCCGGCGACGGCAGTTCCAGCCCGATGTCGACGAGGTGCACCGCGCCCGCCCGCGAGGCCCCGGGGTCGATCAGCAGGCCGGGCTTGTACGCCCCGAAGGTCACCGTCACGTCGGCGCTCACCGCCGGACCCGCCACCTCTCCGGTGTCCGCGTCCGCCCCGCTCGGCAGGTCCACCGCGACCACGGGGACCCCCGGCGGGATCCGCTCCACCAGCGCCGCGGCCGTCGGGCGCAGCCCGCCCCGCCCGCCGATCCCGAGCAGCCCGTCCAGTACGAGGTCCGCCCGCTGCGGGACGGCTCGTGCGAGGTGTCCCCCGGCGGCCCGCAGCGCGGCCAGCCCGCCCGGGTGCATCCGCTCGGGGTCCATCGGCACGGCCGTCACGGCGGCTCCGCGGCGGGCCAGCCGGGCGCCCGCGTACAGCGCGTCGCCGCCGTTGTCCCCGGGGCCGACGAGCAGGACGACCCGGGCCCCGTACACCCCGCCGCGGGTCCGCCGCAGCAGTCCGGCGCACGCGGCGGCCAGCCCGGCGGCCGCCCGCTGCATCAGGGCGCCCTCGGGGAGCCGGGCCATCAGCTCCCGCTCGGCGGCCCGTACGGTCTCCACGCTGTAAGCAGTACGCATGGACTAACCCTCTGCGATCACCACGGCGGAGGCGACACCGGCGTCGTGGCTGAGCGAGATGTGCCAGGACTTCACGCCCAGCGCCAGCGCCCGCGCCTCGACCGTTCCGGACACCCGCAGCCGCGGCTGCCCGCTGTCCTCGACGTACACCTCGGCGTCGGTCCACAGCATGCCGGCGGGCGCGCCGAGCGCCTTGGCGAGGGCCTCCTTGGCGGCGAACCGCGCGGCGAGCGAGGCGATCCCGCGCCGCTCGCCGCTCGGCAGCGTCAACTCGGCGTCGACGAACAGCCGTCCGGCCAGGTTCGGCGTGCGCTCCAGCGCCGCGCCGAACCGCTCGATCTCCGCTACGTCGATCCCGACGCCGATAATCACAACGACAACTCCACTGGCCGACTGCTACTCCACGGTCACCGACTTGGCGAGGTTACGCGGCTGGTCCACCTCGTTGCCGCGCGCCGTCGCCAGTTCGCACGCGAACACCTGCAACGGCACCGTCGCCACCAGCGGCTGGAGCAGCGTCGGCGTCGCGGGGATCCGGATCAGGTGGTCGGCGTAGGGGACGACCGCCTCGTCGCCCTCCTCGGCGATGACGATGGTCCGCGCCCCGCGCGCCCGGATCTCCTGGATGTTCGACACGATCTTGTCGTGGAGCACGGAACGGCCGCGCGGCGACGGGACGACCACCACCACCGGCAGGTCCTTCTCGATCAGCGCGATCGGCCCGTGCTTGAGCTCGCCCGCCGCGAAGCCCTCGGCGTGCATGTACGCCAGCTCCTTGAGCTTGAGCGCGCCCTCCAGCGCCACCGGGTACCCGACGTGCCGTCCCAGGAAGAGCACGGTGTTCTTGTCGGCCAGGGAGCGCGCGAGCTCCCGTACCGGCTCCATGGTCTCCAGGACGGTGTCCACCGCCGCGGCAATGTCCGACAGCTCCCGGATCACGGCCTCGATCTCGTCGCCCCACTTCGTGCCCCGGACCTGTCCGAGGTAGAGCGCGACCAGGTAGCAGGCCACCAGCTGCGTCAGGAAGGCCTTGGTCGAGGCGACGGCCACCTCGGGACCGGCGTGCGTGTAGAGGACCGCATCCGATTCGCGCGGGATCGTCGACCCGTTCGTATTGCAGATGGCCAGCACCTTGGCCCCCTGCTCGCGCGCGTGCCGCAGCGCCATCAGGGTGTCCATGGTCTCGCCGGACTGCGAGATCGCGACCACCAGCGTCCGCTGGTCCAGGATCGGGTCGCGGTAGCGGAACTCGCTCGCCAGCTCCGTCTCGCACGGGATGCGGGTCCAGTGCTCGATGGCCAGCTTCGCGATCATGCCCGCGTGGTACGCCGTACCGCACGCCACGATCACGACCTTGTCGACCTCCCTGAGCACCGAGACGGGGATGCGCACCTCGTCCAGGGTCAGCGAGCCGCTCGCGTCGATCCTGCCCAGGAGGGTGTCGGCGACGGCCTTCGGCTGCTCGGCGATCTCCTTGAGCATGAAGTAGTCATAACCCCCCTTCTCGGCCGCCGAGGCGTCCCAGTCCACGTGGTACGCCCGCACGGTAGCGACCGAACCGTCGAAGTTGGTCACCGAGACGCCCTCGCGGCGGAGCTCGACGACCTGGTCCTGCCCCAGCTCGATCGCGGACCGCGTGTGGGCGATGAACGCGGCCACGTCCGAGGCGAGGAAGTTCTCGCCTTCTCCAACGCCCACCACCAGGGGCGAGTTCCGGCGCGCGCCGACCACCACGTCCGGCTCGTCGGCGTGCACGGCGACCAGGGTGAAGGCGCCCTCCAGGCGCCGGCACACCTGCCGCATGGCCTCCGCGAGATCGCCGGTGGCCGAGAACTGCTCCGCCAGCAGGTGCGCCACGACCTCGGTGTCCGTCTCGGACTCCAGCCGGTGTCCGCGCTCGGCCAGCTCGGCCCGGAGCGCGGCGAAGTTCTCGATGATGCCGTTGTGCACGACGGCCACGCGCCCCGAGTTGTCGAGGTGCGGGTGGGCGTTGGCGTCGGTGGGCCCGCCGTGGGTCGCCCACCGGGTGTGCCCGAGCCCCGTGGAACCGGTCGGCAGCGGGTGCCCGACCAGCTCCTTCTCCAGATTGACGAGTTTCCCCGCCTTCTTGACGGCCGCCAGGCTGCCGTCCGCGAGTACGGCGACCCCGGCCGAGTCGTAGCCGCGGTATTCCAGCCGCTTGAGTCCGGCGATGACCACATCGAGCGCCGACTGCGCTCCCACGTAACCCACAATTCCGCACATAGGCCGCAGCGTACGCCGTAGTTGGCCGTCTGCCCCGTAGCGGAACAAGACGAAAACCCCGCCCCGGCGAACGCGCCGGGGCGGGGTCGACGTCTGGTCGGACAGGGATCAGCCGAGCTTCTTGACCTGGGCGTCGACGATGTCCTTCGAGAGCACCGGCTTGCCGGCGGCGTTCTGCACCGAGAAGGTGGCGAGGGTGTTGCCCTTGCGCACCACGACCACCTGGCCCGCCACCGGGGTCTCGGCGTCGCCGAAGTCCGCCAGGAAGGACACCGCCTCGTCGCCGGCCGTGACGGCGTCGCCCGCCACCACCTTGTTGATCTTCAGGTCCTCGCCGTCCTGCTTCATCGTGTACCCGCCGGCGCAGGCGGTGCCCGCCGCCTTGAAGGCGGTGAACGCCTCCTCAGCGCCCTTGGCGTCGTAGGAGGTGAGGGTCACGGAGGTGCCGGTGGCGCCGAGGAGCATCTCCATGCCGGCCTTCAGCTTGTCCGCCTCGGACGCGTTGGGGTCGGCGGCCTTGCCGGAGGTGCCGCCGACCTGGGTGCGGGCGACGCCGGTGGAGGTGCCCTGGGGCGCCATCGACGAGGCCTGGACGAGCGGCTTGCACTCGGCCTTGTCGGTGGTGGCCGCGAGGTCAGCGACCTGCTTCGCGGTCGGCGCCTTGACGAGGCTGTCCTTCGGGGCGTCGGCCTGGGTCAGCAGGAGCGGCGCCAGCTCGGCGTCGGTCTTGCCCTTGGCCGCCGCGGCGGCGGGAGCGGACGATGCGGCCCCGGACGGCTTGGTGTCCGCCTTGGTGTCGGCCTTGTCCGAGCCGCAGGCGGTGGCCAGCAGGGTCAGGGACACCGCGGACGCGGTCAGGACGGTACGACGGACAAGAGCGTTGCGCACGAGAAGACTCCCCCATGGATACGACTACGACTACGACAGCGCAGCGCGAAACGCGCCCCGGAAGCGGGGCGTGGACGTGACTGCGGTGATCAACAATGTACGGGGCCGTGGATCACTGCGTTGCCGCGGGCGGTGATCACGGTCGATCGTGACCCGGACGAGACCCCAGGAATTTCCAATCGAAACCACCCGGCGTACAACCGTTGCCGGACCGGCCGGGGCCCGTCCGGCAACGGCGGCTGCTGCTGCACACGTGACCGACCACACCACCCACAACCGCCCCGGAGCCCCGACAATGGCGGTGTGATCACTTCGCCGCCACGAAGCAACACGCCGGACAACGCAACGGAGCGCACCGGCCGGGACGGGCACCCCACGCGCCCCGCACACCGCCGGGGCCACGAGGCCTCGCCCTACGTCGACCTCACCCGCGCCGAGTGGAGCGCCCTGCGCGAGCGGACCCCGCTACCGCTGACCGCCGACGAGGTGGAGCGGCTGCGCGGCCTCGGTGACGTCATCGACCTCGACGAAGTCCGCGACGTCTACCTCCCGCTGTCCCGGCTCCTGAACCTCTACGTCGGCGCCACCAGCAACCTGCGCGGCACCCTCAACACCTTCCTCGGTGACGCGGGCAACGGGCACGGCGCCCAGCAGGGCACCCCCTTCGTCATAGGGGTCGCCGGTTCGGTCGCCGTCGGCAAGTCCACGGTGGCGCGCCTGCTGCAGGCCCTGCTGGCCCGCTGGCCCGAGCACCCGCGCGTGGAGCTGGTCACCACCGACGGCTTCCTCTACCCGATGAAGGAGCTCCAGCGGCGTGGGCTGACCTCCCGCAAGGGGTTCCCGGAGTCCTACGACCGCCGCGCGCTCACCCGCTTCGTCGCCGACATCAAGGCCGGCAAGGACGAGGTGCGGGCCCCGGTCTACTCGCACCTGATCTACGACATCGTCCCCGGCGAGGAACTCGTCGTCCGCCGCCCGGACATCCTCATCGTCGAGGGCCTCAACGTGCTCCAGCCGGCCCTCCCCGGCACGGACGGCCGCACCCGCGTCGCCCTCGCCGACTACTTCGACTTCAGCGTGTACGTGGACGCGCGCCCCGAGGACATCGAGCGCTGGTACCTGAACCGCTTCCGGAAGCTGCGCGCGACCGCGTTCCAGAACCCCTTCTCCTACTTCCGCAAGTACACCCAGGTCTCCGAGGAGGAGGCCCTGGAGTACGCGCAGACGATGTGGCGCACGATCAACCGGCCCAACCTGCTGGAGAACGTGGCGCCCACCCGCGGCCGGGCCACCCTCGTCGTCCGCAAGGGACCGGACCACAAGGTGCAGAAGCTGAGCCTCCGCAAGCTCTAGCCCGCAGTCGCTAGGGTGCGCAAATGCTGCATCTGCGGATGATCACCCCGCGTCACCTCACCGAGCGGGTGGTGGCGCTGATCGACCGGACGGTCGGGACCGCCCATCTGGTCGTGCTGACCGGCGCCGCCCGCGACCCCGAGGGCGATCTCGTCCTGTGCGACGTCGCCCGCGAGTCGGCCGACGAACTGCTCCAGGAGATGCGCTCGCTCGGCATCGACGAGGCCGGTTCGATCGCCGTCCAGCACATCGACCTGTCGATCTCCAAACGCGCCGACGACGCCGAGGAGGAGGCGCCGGGCGAGGCGGCCGACGCGGTGATCTGGGAGCAGCTCGCCGAGTCGACGCACGAGGAGTCCACCCTCACCATCACCTACGGCGCCTTCATGATCGTGGCGACGATGATCGCGGCCTGCGGTGTGGTCCTGGACAACGCGATCCTGATCGTGGGCGCCATGGCGGTCGGCCCGGAGTTCGGACCGCTCGCCGGCATCTGCACGGGTCTGGTCCAGCGCGAGCCCCGGCTCGCCGGGCGCTCGCTCTTCGCGCTGTTCGTCGGGTTCACGGCGGCGATCGTGGCGACGACGGTCTTCAGTCTGGCGATGACCGCCCTCGGTCTGTTCGACGAGGCCATGCTGGAGAACCCCCGGCCGAACACCAGCTTCATCTGGCAGCCCGACCCGTTCTCCTTCGTCGTGGCGCTGCTCGCCGGTGTCGCCGGCATGCTGTCGCTGACCTCGGCGAAGGCCGGTGCGCTGGTGGGCGTGGCGATCTCCGTCACCACCGTCCCGGCGGGCGCGAACGCGGCGGTGGCCCTCAGCTACGGCGACTTCTCCCAGATGTGGGGATCGGCCGTGCAGCTGGCGCTGAACCTGGGCGGCATCATCCTCGCCGGAACGGCCACCCTCATCTGCTGGAAACTGCTGTGGCGCACCCAGCAGGGCCGGATGGTCCGGAAGCCGGGTGCGCCACGCAGGCCGGGCGGAGCCCGTTAGACCGCTTCTAGCCCAGTGCGGACTTCACGACGTCCGCGAGGCGGCCGGCGACCGACCGGGCCTGCTCGATGTCGGCGGCCTCGACCATCACGCGTACGAGCGGCTCCGTACCGGAGGAGCGCAGCAGCACCCGCCCGGTGGTGCCCAGCTCGCGCTCCGCGTCGGCGACGGCCGCGGCCAGCTCGGCGGAGGTGGTGACGCGGGACTTGTCCACGTCGGGAACGTTGATGAGCACCTGCGGCAGCCGCTGCATGACGCCCGCCAGTTCGGCGAGGGACTTGCCGGTGGCGGCGACGCGCGCCGCCAGCAGCAGGCCGGTCAGCGTGCCGTCGCCGGTCGTCGCGTGGTCGAGGATGATCACGTGGCCGGACTGCTCGCCGCCGAGCGCGTAGCCGTGCTCCTTCATCGACTCCAGCACGTAGCGGTCGCCGACCCCGGTCTGCACGACCTGGATGCCCTCGGCCTCCATGGCCAGCTTGAAGCCCAGGTTGGACATCACGGTGCCGACCACGGTGTTCTCGCGGAGCTGGCCGGCCTCGCGCATGGCCAGGGCCAGCACGGCGAGGATCTGGTCGCCGTCGATCTCCTCGCCGGAGCCGTCCACGGCCAGGCACCGGTCGGCGTCGCCGTCGTGCGCGATGCCGAAGTCGGCACCGTGCTCGACCACGGCCGCCTTGAGCAGGCCGAGGTGGGTGGAGCCGCAGCCGTCGTTGATGTTGAGGCCGTTGGGCTCGGCGCCGATCGTGACGATCTCCGCGCCGGCCCGGGTGAAGGCCTCGGGCGAGACGTACGCGGCCGCGCCGTGGGCCTCGTCGAGGACGACCTTCAGGCCTTCGAGGCGGTTCGGGAGGACACCGATGAGGTGGGCGACGTACCGGTCGAAGCCTTCGGTGTAGTCCGAGACGCGGCCGACGCCGGAGCCGGTGGGCCGGTCCCAGGGGGCTCCGGTGCGGTGCTGCTCGTAGGTCGACTCGATGCGGTCCTCCAGCTCGTCGGCGAGCTTGTGGCCGCCGCGCGCGAAGAACTTGATGCCGTTGTCGGGCATGGCGTTGTGGCTGGCGGAGAGCATCACGCCGAGGTCGGCGCCCAGCGCACCGGTGAGATACGCCACCGCCGGGGTGGGCAGCACACCGACGCGCAGGACGTCCACGCCCGCGCTCGCGAGGCCGGCCACGACCGCGGCCTCCAGGAATTCGCCGGAGGCACGGGGGTCCCGGCCGACCACCGCGGTCGCCCGATGGCCCTCGAAGGTGCCCGCTTCGGCCAGTACGTGGGCAGCCGCCACGGAGAGGCCGAGCGCGAGCTCCGCCGTCAGATCCGCGTTGGCGACGCCGCGTACACCGTCCGTCCCGAAGAGTCGTCCCACTGTTGTCCTCCCGAGTTTCCGCTTCGCGTTATGACCGCTTGTGACAGATATTTGCCGCTTGTGGCGGTAAACGAACCGCCCCGGCAGCACAGAGAGTGCTGCCGGGGCGGTTTCGTTGCAGAACAGCAGGCGCAGATTAACGCTTGCTGTACTGCGGAGCCTTACGGGCCTTCTTGAGACCGGCCTTCTTGCGCTCGACCGCACGGTCGTCGCGGGAGAGGAAGCCGGCCTTCTTCAGCGCCGGACGGTTGTTGTCCACGTCCGCCTCGTTCAGCGCACGGGCCACACCGAGGCGCAGGGCGCCGGCCTGGCCGGACACGCCGCCACCCGAGATGCGGGCGATGACGTCGTAGCGACCGTCAAGCTCGAGGAGCTTGAAGGGCTCGTTGACTTCCTGCTGGTGCACCTTGTTGGGGAAGTAGTCCTCAAGGGTGCGGCCGTTGATCTTCCACTTGCCGGTGCCCGGAACGATCCGGACGCGGGCGATGGCGTTCTTGCGACGGCCCAGGCCGGCGGCCGGCTGGGGGTCGCCGAAGCGACCGGCAAGGGACTCGGAGGTGTAGTCGCCCTCGACGACGACCTCAGACTCGCTGGTGTACTCCTCGACGTTGCCCTCGAACTCTTCGACGGTCGTCTCGGCGGTGGTCTCGGCCACGATGCTCCTCAGAATTTTCTACGTCTTAGGGGGTGGCCGGAACTACTGCGCGACCTGGGTGATCTCGAACGGCACCGGCTGCTGGGCAGCGTGGGGGTGCTGGTCGCCCGAGTAGACCTTCAGCTTCGAGAGCATCTGACGGCCCAGGGTGTTCTTGGGGAGCATGCCCTTGATGGCCTTCTCGACGGCCTTCTCCGGGTTGTTCGCCAGGAGGTCGTCGTAGCGCACCGAGCGGAGACCGCCCGGGTAGCCGGAGTGGCGGTACGCCATCTTCTGCGACGCCTTGTTACCGGACAGGTGCACCTTGTCGGCGTTGATGATGACGACGAAGTCACCCATGTCCATGTGGGGGGCGTAGGTCGGCTTGTGCTTGCCCTTCAGGAGGGCAGCGGCCTGGGTCGCCAGACGGCCGAGGACAACGTCCTGGGCGTCGATGACGAGCCACTGGCGCGAGATGTCGCCGGGCTTGGGGCTGAACGTACGCACGCGTATGCCTTCGCTTCTTCAGTGGTGGTATCCCAAGGGCACAAGCCCCACGGGAAGGTCCTGACAGGGTCACCACGGACGATCACGACAGCCCTCGTTCACAGCGGGGACGCACCCGCGTGAAGCTGCTGGTCATCGGTCCGGTGGACCGGCGCAAGGCCCTTTCACGTGAGAATGAGAAAGCCAATACGCATAACAAACCAGCAGGGTACCCAAGCAGACCCGTACGGGTCAAAACGCGGTCCGCGATGCCGATTCTGCTGGCGTCGCGGCGCACTCCGGTTCGGTCCTGGGTGGGGACCCCGCAGTTGTTACGAGCTCCAGAGTAACCCGTCCCGAGCGCAGTGCACGACGCGCCAACACGAACGCGAGCCCGCACAGGGTGGCGCAGTCCTTGAACGCGCGCCGCTTGGCCTCCAGCTCGGACGGCCACGGAATGCCCGCCACCTGGGGCCCCAGCACCGCCCAGAACCAGGGCGAACGCGCCGCCGCGTCCGGCCGCACCACCGAGGCCATCAGCAGCGGCAGGACCACCAGCAGGTAGTGGTCGAAGGACGGCCGCGACACCAGGAATGCGGCGAGCATCACCATGCAGGCCGTCTCCACCAGGCGCAGCTCGCCCCCGTCGGCGTCCTCCCGCCGCCACCGCACCCAGGCCGCCCACAGGCCCGCCCCGGCTCCCGCGAAGGCCACCAGCACCGCCAGCGGCGCCGGCACGCCCAGCCGCGGCAGCACGGCGATCGGCGAGGCGTCCCACGGCAGCGCGTACGAGTCCTGCCCATGGAGCAGGAAGGGCAGGGTCTTGGTGAAGAACAGCGACGGGCTCGGCATCACCAGCGCGCCGGCCAGCGAGAACCCCAGCGGCACCAGCACGGCCGCGGCCAGCGCCCGCCACCGGCGGGCGACCAGGAAGAGCAGTCCGAGGGGCACGAGCATCGGCTTGCACGCGATCGCGAGCCCCACCACCAGCCCGGCCGACCCCCACGAGCGCCGCTGCGCGAGCAGCAGCGCCACCGGCAGGGCGGCCGCCGAGATGGCGGTCCAGTTGCCGATCAGCACGAGGTTGACGTACGGCTTGTACGCGAGGGCGAACAGCGCGAGGCCGCCGACCGCGAAGCGCGAGCGCAGCGGCACCGCGAATATCCGCAGCGCGGCGAGCCAGCCGACGCCCAGCAGCCCCGACATCCCGAGCGGCAGCAACCACCGCAGCACCTCGCGCGGCAGCAGCGCCTCGGGAACAGCCATGAGCACGGCACTGGGCAGGTAGAGGAAGCGCTTGTCCTCGTAGGGGGACCCGCCCTCCAGCAGCGTCTGCGCGGCCTTGACCACGAACGCGTTGTCGGAGCCCCAGTTCGCCCGCAGGCTCGTGGAGACGGCGATCCCGAGCAGCACCGCGAGGGAGACCACCTGCCAGGACCGGGCGGCCGGCTGGAGCAGCCAGCCGATCAGCCTGCTCCCGGCTCCCCCGTCCCCCGGACCCCCGTCCCCGGCACCCCGGTCCCCCAGGCCCTGGTTCTCCCACTTCATCAGCCAGATGCTCGGCCGCAGCCCCACGACGCCTGCCCCTCACTCGACCGAGGGGGCAACGGTCAGCCGCCCCCCTAGCGCTTGCGTTCGACTCTACGTTCGTCCCAGACGGGTTCCTGAGTCTCCCGCACAACACCGTCCGAACCGAAGACCAGGTAACGGTCAAATGTGCGCGCGAACCAGCGGTCGTGCGTGACGCACAGCACAGTGCCGTCGTACGCCTCCAGTCCGTCCTGCAGCGCCTCCGCCGACTCCAGGTCCAGGTTGTCCGTCGGCTCGTCCAGCAGCAGCGCCGTGGTGCCCGCCAGCTCCAGCAGCAGGATCTGGAAGCGCGCCTGCTGTCCGCCCGAGAGCTTCTCGAACGGCTGGTCGCCCTGGCGCTCCAGCTCGTACCGGCGCAGGGCCCCCATCGCCTGCCCCAGGGGCTTCGCCGCTTCGGTCCACAGGATGTCGACGAGGGTCCGCCCGAAGAGCTCCGGGTGGGCGTGGGTCTGCGCGAAATGGCCGGGAACCACCCGCGCGCCCAGCTTCCAGTCACCGGTGTGCTTGACGTCCTCACCGGCCAGCAGACGCAGGAAGTGCGACTTGCCCGAGCCGTTCGAACCGAGGACCGCGACCCGCTCCCCGTAGAAGACCTCCAAGGAGAAGGGCTTCATCAGGCCGGTCAGCTCCAGGTTCTCCACGGTCAGGGCGCGCACGCCCGTGCGGCCGCCCTTGAGCCGCATCTTGATGTCCTGCTCCCGCGGCGGCTCCGGCGGCGGGCCGGCGTCCTCGAACTTCTTGAAGCGGGTCTGCATCGCGTGGTACCGCGAGGCCATGTCGGGGCTGCTCGCGGCCTGGTTGCGCAGCCGCAGCACCAGCGCCCTCAGCCGCGCGTGCTCCTCGTCCCAGCGCCGCTTGAGCTCCTCGAAGCGCGCGAAGCGCTCCTTGCGGGCGTCGTGGTACGTGGCGAAGCCGGCGCCGTGCACCCAGACGTCGGAGCCCGTCGGGCTCGCCTCCAGGCTGATGATCTTCTCGGCGGCCTGGGTCAGCAGCTCCCGGTCGTGGGAGACGAAGAGCACCGTCTTGCGGGTGGCCTTCAGCTGCTCCTCCAGCCAGCGCTTGCCGGGAACGTCCAGATAGTTGTCCGGTTCGTCGAGCAGCAGCACCTCGTCGGGCCCGCGCAGCAGCGCCTCCAGCACGAGGCGCTTCTGCTCACCGCCCGAGAGCGTGCGCACCTCGCGGAACTGCGCCGAGTCGTACGGGATCGCCAGCGCGGCCATGGTGCAGACGTCCCACAGCGTCTCCGCCTCGTACCCCTGGACGTCCGCCCAGTCGCTCAGCGCCTGGGCGTAGGCCATCTGTGCGGCCTCGTCGTCCACCGTCAGGATCAGCTGCTCGGCGCGGTCCACCGCCTTGGCAGCCTCCCGGATGCGCGGCTGGGCCACCGAGACCAGCAGGTCCCGTACGGTCGTCTCGTCCCGCACCGAACCCACGAACTGCGACATCACGCCGAGGCCGCCGGAGACGGTGATGCCGCCGCCGTGCGGCTGGAGCTCGCCGGAGATCATCTTCAGCAGGGTGGTCTTGCCGGCCCCGTTCGCCCCGACGAGCGCGACGACCGACCCCTCCCCCACGCGGAAGGAGACGTCAGGGAGCAGTACCCGCCCGTCGGGAAGGTAGTACTCCAGGTGGCTGGCTTCGAGATGTCCCATGCCGGGCATTGTCCAGGTCCGGCGCCGATCCGCCCAAACGGATTAGCCGGACGCCCGCGGGGCGGTCAGCAGCAGCCGGCGCCCGGCAGCGTCCGCAGGTTGCGCGCTTCCTTGCTGCGGGCGGCCAACAGTTCGTCCGCCGGGTAGCCGACCTCCTCCAAGGTCAGGCCGTGCGGCTTGACCACGTGCACCGAGGAGTCCCGTACGGCGGCCGCCAGCACCTTGCCGGGCCAGTCGGTGGGCCGGTGCCCGTCGCCGACGTGCAGCAGGGCGCCCACCAGCGAACGGACCATGTTGTGGCAGAAGGCGTCGGCGCGGACGGTCGCGGTGATGATCCCGTCCTCGGCGCGCTCCCAGCTGAGCTGCTGGAGGGTACGGATGGTCGTGGCGCCCTCGCGCTTCTTGCAGTACGCGGCGAAGTCGTGCTCACCGAGCAGCGGTGCGGCGGCCTCGTTCATGGCGTCCACGTCGAGCGGCCACTGGTGCCAGAGCACGTGCCCGCGGCGCAGCGGGTCGACGCCGCCCTGGTGGTCGCCGACGCGGTAGGCGTAGCGGCGCCAGATGGCCGAGAAGCGCGCATTGAAGCCTTCGGGGGCCTCGGCGACCTTCCACACCCGTACGTCGTGCGGCAGCCGGCCCGCGAGGCGGCGCAGCAGCTTGTCGTGGTGCTCGGCCCACACCTCCTCGGCGAGGTCGAACTGGGCGACCTGCCCGCGGGCGTGCACGCCGGCGTCGGTCCGCCCGGCCACGGTCAGCTCGACCGGCTCGGACAGCCGCATCACGGTCTGCAGGGCCGACTCCAGCTCGCCCTGGACGGTCCGCAGCACGCGCTGCTTCGCCCAGCCGGAGAAGTCCTTGCCGTCGTAGCTCAGGTCCAACCGCACCCGGACGTGCCCGGGCTCCACCTCGTCACTCACGTGACCGATCCTCTCAGAATGCCGATACCGCCGGGCAAAAGCAGAACGGGCCCGCCCCGGAAGGGGGCGGGCCCGTTCAGAGCCGTTCAAGCAAGCGTGATCCCGGGGGATCAGGCCTCCTTGGTCTCCTCGGCGGGGGTCTCGACGGCCTCCGCCTCCTTGACCGCGCGCTTGGTGGCGGCCTCGGCCTCACCGGTGGCCTGCTGGGCGACCGTGAGGGCCTCGACCAGCTCGATCACGGCCATCGGGGCGTTGTCGCCACGACGGTTGCCGATCTTGGTGATGCGCGTGTAACCACCGGGGCGGTTCTCGTAGCGCGGGGCGATCTCGGTGAACAGCGTGTGCACGATGCTCTTGTCCGTGATCGTCTGCAGCACCAGGCGACGGTTGTGGATGTCGCCCTTCTTGGCCTTGGTGACCAGACGCTCGGCGTAGGGACGCAGGCGGCGGGCCTTGGCCTCGGTGGTGGTGATGCGGCCGTGCTCGAAGAGCGACTTCGCGAGGTTCGCGAGGAGGTGCTTCTCGTGCGCGGCGGAACCGCCCAGGCGGGCACCCTTTGCGGGACGCGGCATGGTGTTACTCCTTCATATCTGCACCGGCCGTGTCAGGTACCGGTGTCAGTTCCCCCGAGGCGGATGCCGCGGGAAAGTGTTTTGGGTCCAAGCCCGGCCGGCGACCCGGGCCGAAGGCCCCGGCCGCCGGCGGCGGGATGGATCAGTACTGCTCGGTCTCGACGAAACCGGCGTCCGCGTCGTCGTCGGCGCCGAAGGCGTCGGCGGCGGCGGTCGGGTCGAATCCGGGCGGGCTGTCCTTGAGGGCCAGGCCCATGCCGGCCAGCTTCGCCTTGACCTCGTCGATCGACTTCGCACCGAAGTTGCGGATGTCGAGCAGGTCGGCCTCGGAGCGGGCGACGAGCTCACCCACGGAGTGGATGCCCTCGCGCTTGAGGCAGTTGTACGAGCGGACCGTGAGCTCGAGCTCCTCGATCGGCAGCGCCAGGTCGGCGGCCAGGGCGGCGTCCGTGGGGGACGGGCCCATGTCGATGCCCTCGGCGTCGATGTTGAGCTCGCGCGCCAGACCGAACAGCTCGACCAGGGTCTTACCGGCGGACGCCATGGCGTCGCGCGGGCGCATGGCCTGCTTGGTCTCGACGTCGACGATCAGCTTGTCGAAGTCGGTGCGCTGCTCGACTCGGGTCGCCTCGACCTTGTAGGTGACCTTGAGGACCGGGCTGTAGATGGAGTCGACCGGGATGCGGCCGATCTCCTGGCCCAGCTGCTTGTTCTGGACGGCGGAGACGTAGCCGCGACCGCGCTCGACGGTCAGCTCCATCTCCAGCTTGCCCTTGCCGTTGAGCGTGGCGAGGACCAGGTCCGGGTTGTGCACCTCGACACCGGCCGGGGGCGCGATGTCAGCAGCGGTGACCAGGCCGGGACCCTGCTTGCGCAGGTACATCACGACCGGCTCGTCGTGCTCCGAGGAGACGACCAGCTGCTTGATGTTGAGGATGATGTCGGTGACGTCTTCCTTGACGCCCGGCACGGTGGTGAACTCGTGCAGGACGCCGTCCACGCGGATGCTGGTGACAGCGGCACCCGGGATGGAGGACAGGAGGGTACGGCGCAGGGAGTTGCCGAGGGTGTAACCGAAGCCCGGCTCGAGCGGCTCGATCACGAACCGCGAGCGGTACTCGTCGACGACCTCTTCGGTCAGCGAAGGACGCTGAGCGATAAGCATGTCTGTGTTCCTTCATTCGTGGACGCCCACTATTTGACGCCCGACGGGATGCCGTACCAGGGGTACGGCTACTGCAAGGGTACGGGCGGCACGTCCCCCGAAGGGGTCGTACCGCCCGGACACTCAAGAACGCACAGGTGCGTCCGCTGCGTCAGACGCGGCGGCGCTTCGGCGGGCGGCAGCCGTTGTGCGGGGTGGGGGTGACGTCCTGGATCGAGCCGACCTCGAGGCCGGTGGCCTGGAGGGAGCGGATCGCGGTCTCGCGGCCGGAGCCCGGACCCTTCACGAAGACGTCAACCTTGCGCATGCCGTGCTCCTGCGCGCGACGGGCGGCCGACTCGGCGGCCATCTGCGCGGCGAAGGGGGTGGACTTGCGCGAGCCCTTGAAGCCGACGTGGCCGGCGGAGGCCCAGGAGATCACGTTGCCGGACGGGTCCGTGATCGAAACGATGGTGTTGTTGAACGTGCTCTTGATGTGGGCGTGCCCGTGAGCGACGTTCTTCTTTTCCTTGCGGCGCACCTTCTTGGCAGCGCCCTGACGACCCTTGGGGGGCATCTAAATCTCCTACGGGAGGTGGTCGGTCCTACAGCGCAAGACCGCTGAACAGGACTACTTCTTGCCCGGCTTCTTCTTACCGGCGATCGCGCGACGCGGGCCCTTGCGGGTACGCGCGTTGGTGCTGGTGCGCTGACCGTGCACCGGGAGGCCGCGACGGTGGCGGATACCCTGGTAGCACTGGATCTCGATCTTGCGGCGGATGTCGCCCTGGATCTCGCGGCGGAGGTCACCCTCGGTACGGAGGTTGGCGTCCACGTACTCGCGGATCTTGACGAGGTCCTCTTCGGCCAGGTCACGAACGCGGGTGTTCGGGTTCACGCCGGTGGAGGCGAGGATCTCCTTGGACCGGGTGCGCCCGATACCGAAGACGTAGGTGAGTGCGATCTCCACGCGCTTTTCGCGCGGGATGTCAACACCGGAAACGCGTGCCATTCAATGGCTCCTGTGTGTTCGGGGGTCTTCAGCAGAACCGACCCCGACCGCCGACCACCCCGAAGTGGGTGATGGTACGCCCGGGTCCCCGGCCCCCGCCGGAGGTGCCGCCGGCCCCGTGAAGGGCTGGGCGGGTTCTGCGTATGTACGTTTTCTTACGTCGCGCGAAGAACTGCGGAAGGCAGGTCGGTCGGCGTGCGTCAGCCCTGGCGCTGCTTGTGGCGCAGGTTGTCGCAGATGACCATGACCCGGCCGTGACGGCGGATCACCTTGCACTTGTCGCAGATCTTCTTGACGCTCGGCTTGACCTTCATGTTGGTGAGGTTCTCCGGGTCAGTGCCACCACCCGCACCGGGACGGATGCCCAGGCAGGAGTGAGAGCAAGATCTACTTGTATCGGTAGACGATCCGGCCACGCGTCAGGTCGTACGGAGACAGCTCCACAACGACCCGGTCATCGGGGAGGATGCGGATGTAGTGCATGCGCATCTTGCCGCTGATGTGCGCGAGGACCTTGTGACCGTTCTGGAGTTCCACCTTGAACATCGCGTTCGGGAGGGACTCGATCACGGTGCCCTCGATTTCGATGGCACCTTGCTTCTTGGCCACGCTTCGCCTTTCGAATCGGCTACCTTGATCAGCTCCGTGCGCCATGCAGGCATGGAAGTGCACGAGAGCCGACGAGTCAGTCTACGTCAGGGCACCCAGAAAGACGAATCCGGAAAGTTTGCCCCAGAGTCTAGATCATTAACCGAGGGGGTCCGGAGCCGTGGTGACTCCGTACTCCGCCAGCTTCGCCTTTCCACAGTCCGGGCTGGTCAGGACGATGGGACCGGCCTCCGTCAGCGCGATGGAGTGCTCCCAGTGCGAGGACCAGGTGCCGTCCGTCGTGATGACCGTCCAGTCGTCCGAAAGGACCTCCGTCTGGGCGGTTCCCAGGGAGACCATGGGCTCGATCGCCAGGCAGAGGCCCGGAACCAGCTTGATCCCCTTGCCCCGCTTGCGCGAGACGTAGTTCAGCAGGTGGGGGTCCATGTGCATCTCGGACCCGATGCCGTGGCCGCCGTAGTCCTCGATGATCCCGAACTTGCCGAGGCTGTGCTCACCGGTGGAGGGACGGGGCTGGCGCTTGATGTACGTCTCGATCGCCTTGGAGATGTCCACGAGACGGTTGCCGAGCTTCATGGCGGCGATCCCGGCCCACATGGACTCCTCGGTCACCCGGGACAGCTCCACGAGCTCAGGGGCGTGCCCGGTGCCCACGAAGGCCGTGTACGCGGCGTCGCCGTGCCAGCCGTCCACGATCGCGCCCGCGTCGATCGAGATGATGTCGCCGTCCTTGAGGACGGTCTTGTCGTCGGGGATGCCGTGGACGACGACCTCGTTCACCGAGGTGCAGATGGTCGCGGGGAAGCCGCCGTAGCCGAGGAAGTTCGACTTGGCCCCGGCGTCCGCGATGACCTTGCGGGCCACCATGTCCAGATCCCGCGTCGTGGCACCCGGCACGGCCGCCTCACGGGTCGCAGCGTGGATCGCCGCGACGACCAGCCCTGCCTCGCGCATCTTCGCGATCTGCTCGGGGGTCTTGATCTGGACCATGGGAAATGCCTTCCACCTTCGGATCTGCGTTGTTCAGGTCTTCTCAACAGTACGGCCGCGATGTCCTGGGGACACCGCGGCCGTACCTGCGCACAAAGGGTTACTACTTCTTGAGGGCGTCCATCGCGCGCTTCGTGACGTCCGCGACCTCACCGAGGGCCGGGATGGTCACCAGCAGGCCCTGGGCCTTGTAGTAGTCGATGATCGGCTCGGTCTGCGTGTGGTAGACCTCCAGCCGGTTGCGGACCGTGGCCTCGGAGTCGTCGCCGCGCTGGTACAGCTCGCCGCCGCAGGTGTCGCAGACGCCCTCGGCCTTCGGCGGGGCGTACGTCACGTGGAAGACGTGCGCGGACTCGTTGCGGCAGATCCGCCGACCGGCGATCCGCTTGACGACCTCGTCCTCCTCGACCTCCAGGTCGAGGACGGCGTCGAGCTTCATGCCCGCCGCCTGGAGCATCACGTCGAGCGCCTCGGCCTGCGAGACGTTGCGCGGGAACCCGTCGAGCAGGAAGCCGTTCACGGCGTCCGACTGCTCCATACGGTCCTTCGCCATGCCGATGGTCACTTCGTCGGGCACCAGGTCGCCGGCGTCCATGTACGCCTTCGCCTGCTTGCCCAGCTCGGTGCCCTGGCTGATGTTGGCCCGGAACAGGTCACCCGTGGAGATGTGCGGAATCGACAGGTTCTTGGCGAGGAACGCGGCCTGCGTTCCCTTGCCCGCACCGGGCGGTCCAACGAGGACGATTCGCATCAGCGGAGGAACCCTTCGTAATTACGCTGCTGGAGCTGGCTCTCGATCTGCTTCACGGTTTCCAGACCCACACCCACGATGATGAGGATGCTCGTCCCGCCGAACGGGAAGTTCTGGTTCGCTCCGAAGCCGGCCAACGCCATCGTCGGCACAAGAGCGATGAGACCCAGGTACAGCGACCCCGGCCAGGTGATCCGGTTGAGTACGTAGCTGAGGTACTCGGCGGTGGGCCGACCGGCGCGGATGCCCGGGATGAACCCACCATACTTCTTCATGTTGTCTGCAACTTCCTCGGGGTTGAACGAGATCGCCACGTAGAAGAACGCGAAGAACACGATCAGGAGGAAGTAGGCCGCGATGTAGTACGGGTGGTCGCCCTTGACGAAGTGCTTCTGGATCCAGATGGCCCAGCCGGCCTGGGATCCGCTGAACTGCACGACCAGCGCCGGGATGTAGAGCAGCGACGAGGCGAAGATGACGGGGATGATGCCCGCCTGGTTCACCTTGAGCGGGATGTAGGTCGAGGTACCGCCGTACGCACGGCGGCCGATCATGCGCTTCGCGTACTGGACCGGGATCCGGCGCTGCGCCTGCTCGACGAAGACCACCAGGCCGACCATCGCGAGGCCGACGAGCATGACCACACCGAACTCGACCCAACCGTCAGCGATCTTGCCCTGGAGCTTGATCTGCCAGAGGGCGCCGATGAAGCCGGCGGCGATCGAGATGAACATGAGGATCGACATGCCGTTGCCGATGCCGCGGTCGGTGATGAGCTCACCGAGCCACATGACGACGCAGGTGCCGGCGGTCATGGTGACCACCATGACGACCGTGGTGAAGATCGACCGGTCCGGGACGATCTCGCGGCCGACCTGGCAGGTGCCGAAGAGGGCACCGGTGCGAGCGGTGGCGACGAGGCCGGTGCCCTGCAGGATCGCGAGGGCGACCGTCAAATAGCGCGTGTACTGAGTGATCTTCGCCGTGCCGGACTGTCCCTCTTTCTTGAGGGCCTCCAGCTTCGGGATGACCACGGTCAGCAGCTGCAGAATGATGCTCGCCGTGATGTAGGGCATGATGCCGAGCGCGAAGATCGTGATCTGCAGCAGCGCACCGCCGCTGAACATGTTGACCAGGCCGAACAGCCCATTGCTGCTGCCTGCCTGCTCCACACAGATCTGAACGTTCTTGTAGCTCACCCCGGGGACCGGTACGTGGGACCCGAGCCGGAACAGCACGATGATGCCGAGCGTGAAGAGCAGCTTCTTGCGCAGGTCGGGCGTCTTGAACGCCCGGGCGAACGCGGTGAGCACGGTGCCTCCTGCGACCCCCGCGCTACTGCGTCAGAGGTGACGGTCTGAGGGATCGACGAATACGACAAAGCAAAGGTGCACGCCACCTTACCGGCGAGTGTGCCTTCCGTGGAACGACCGACCGGGGATGCCCCATATGTGAGGCATCCCCGGTCGGGTTTCGAGCTATTCAGCCACTGAAATCGTCTTAGACGAGCTCGGTGACGGTGCCGCCGGCAGCGGCAATCTTCTCCTTGGCGGAGGCGGAGACGGCGTCAACCGAAACCTGCAGCGCCACGGAGATCTCGCCCTGGCCCAGGACCTTGACGAGGCTGTTCTTGCGAACCGCGCCCTTGGCGACCAGGTCGGCCACCGTGACTTCTCCACCCTCGGGGTAGAGAGCGCCGAGCTTGTCCAGGTTCACGACCTGGAACTCGGTGCGGAACGGGTTCTTGAAGCCCTTGAGCTTCGGCAGGCGCATGTGGAGGGGCATCTGCCCACCCTCGAAGCGCTGCGGGATCTGGTAACGGGCCTTCTGGCCCTTCGTACCACGACCGGCCGTCTTACCCTTCGACGCCTCACCACGACCGACACGGGTCTTCGCGGTCTTGGCGCCGGGGGCGGGACGGAGGTTGTGGGCCTTCAGCGGGCTGTTCTCAGCCATGATTAGTCAACCTCCTCAACCGTCACGAGGTGGCGGACGGTGTGCACCATTCCGCGGAACTCGGGGCGGTCCTCCTTGACGACGACGTCGTTCAGGCGCTTGAGCCCGAGCGAACGCAGCGTGTCGCGGTGGTTCTGCTTGCTGCCGATGTACGACTTCGTCTGCGTGATCTTGAGGCGAGCCATTACGCACCCGCCCCAGCACGTGCACGAAGCAGAGCCGCGGGGGCGACGTCCTCGAGGGGCAGACCACGGCGAGCCGCGATCTCCTCGGGACGCTGCAGGCCCTTGAGGGCCTCCACGGTCGCGTGCACGATGTTGATCGCGTTGTCGGAGCCCAGGGACTTCGACAGGATGTCGTGAACGCCGGCGCACTCCAGAACGGCGCGCACCGGGCCACCGGCGATAACACCGGTACCGGGGGAAGCAGGCTTCAGCAGGACGACGCCCGCAGCCTTCTCGCCCTGGATCGGGTGAGGGATGGTGCCCTGGATGCGCGGAACCTTGAAGAAGTTCTTCTTCGCTTCCTCGACACCCTTGGCGATGGCCGCGGGAACTTCCTTGGCCTTGCCGTAACCGACACCTACAGTGCCGTCACCGTCGCCCACCACGACCAGCGCGGTGAAGCTGAAGCGGCGACCACCCTTGACAACCTTGGCGACGCGGTTGATCGCGACAACGCGCTCAACGTAAGCGGTCTTCTCGGCGGCAGGGCCACCGTCGCGACCCTTCCGGTCCCGCCGCTCGCCGCCACCGGCACCGCTTCCGCGGCGCTGGGGTCCAGCCATTGGATTACCTCTCTCTGTTACGTCCGTGAGTCCCGGAACCGGGGCTTAGAACTTCAGCCCGGCTTCGCGGGCGGCGTCAGCCAGAGCGGCAATGCGCCCGGCGTATCGGTTGCCACCGCGGTCGAACACGACGGTCTCGACACCCGCAGCCTTGGCACGCTCGGCGACGAGCGCGCCGACAGCCTGGGCCTGCGAGCTCTTGTCGCCTTCGCCACCACGGATCGAAGCGTCCAGGGTCGACGCCGACGCCAGGGTGTGACCCTGGAGGTCGTCGATGACCTGAGCAACGATGTTGCGGTTGGAACGCGTCACGACGAGGCGCGGACGCTCCGCCGTACCCGAGACGTTCTTGCGGATGCGGATGTGGCGGCGAGCCTTGGCAGCGCGCTTGTACGCGTCGCCCTTGGCGATCTTCACACCGTATGCCATGGCTACTTACCAGCCTTTCCGACCTTGCGGCGGATGACCTCGCCGGCGTACTTGACACCCTTGGCCTTGTACGGGTCGGGCTTCCGCAGCTTGCGGATGTTGGCGGCGACCTCGCCGACCTTCTGCTTGTCGATGCCCTCGACCGTGAACTTGGTCGGCGACTCGACCTTGAAGGAGATGCCCTCGGGCGCCTCCACCAGGATCGGGTGGCTGTAACCCAGCTGGAACTCCAGGTTGGAGCCCTTCGCCAGGACACGGTAACCGACACCGCTGATCTCGAGAGCCTTGACGTATCCCGTGGTCACACCGGTGATCATGTTCGCCACCAGCGTGCGGGACAGGCCGTGCAGGGCCTTGTTCTGACGCTCGTCGTTCGGACGGGTGACGTTCAGAACGCCGTCCTCGCCCTTCACGACGGCGATGGGAGCCTTAACGGTGTGGGAGAGGGAACCCTTGGGGCCCTTCACCGCAACCGTGCTGCCATCGATGGTGACGTCCACACCGGCGGGAACCTGGATGGGGAGCTTGCCGATTCGCGACATTGCTTTTCCTCCGTTCCCGACTACCAGACGTAGGCGAGGACTTCCCCACCTACGCCCTTCTTGCCTGCCTGCTGGCCGGTGAGCAGACCGTGCGACGTGGAGATGATCGCCACGCCCAGGCCGCCGAGCACCTTCGGCAGGTTGGTGGACTTCGCGTACACGCGCAGACCGGGCTTCGAGATCCGCTTGATGCCCGCGATGGAGCGCTCACGGTTCGGCCCGAACTTCAGCTCGAGGACGAGGTTCTTGCCGACCTCGGCGTCCTCGACCTTCCAGCCGGTGATGAAACCCTCCTGCTTGAGGATCTCTGCGATGTGCGACTTGATCTTGCTGTGCGGCATCACGACGGTGTCGTGGTACGCCGAGTTAGCGTTACGCAGACGGGTCAGCATGTCTGCGATCGGGTCAGTCATGGTCATGAAGTGGCCTTCGGCCTCTCTCGCCGGGGTTTCCTGTATGCGCCATCCCTCTCCCCACTCAGTGGCGGGACGGGTGCGGTGCGGGGACCTACGGCGTAGTAAGTCGATAGGGCGGCGGACGCCCAACCCCACAAGCCTACGGCATGCGGGGCTGGGCACCCACCGACCAGATGCTTACCGAGAGTCTCTGGAACTTCCCAAGTCCTTACGGACGGAAGGGAATTACCAGGAGCTCTTGGTCACGCCCGGCAGCTCGCCACGGTGAGCCATCTCACGAAGGCAGACGCGGCACAGGCCGAACTTGCGGTACACGGAGTGGGGGCGACCGCAGCGCTGGCAGCGGGTGTACGCACGCACACCGAACTTGGGCTTACGGGCAGCCTTCGCGATGAGAGCCTTCTTCGCCATCTCGCTTACGCCTCCTTGAAGGGGAAGCCGAGGTGACGAAGGAGGGCACGGCCCTCGTCGTCGTTGGTCGCCGTGGTGACCACGGTGATGTCCATACCCCGGGTACGGTCGATCTTGTCCTGGTCGATCTCGTGGAACATGACCTGCTCCGTGAGACCGAAGGTGTAGTTACCACGGCCGTCGAACTGCTTCGGCGACAGACCACGGAAGTCACGGATACGCGGCAGCGCGAGCGACAGCGTACGGTCCAGGAACTCCCACATGCGGTCACCACGGAGGGTGACGTGGCAGCCGATCGGCTGACCCTCGCGCAGCTTGAACTGCGCGATGGACTTGCGGGCCTTCGTGACGGCCGGCTTCTGACCGGTGATCGTCGTCAGGTCCTTGATGGCGCCGTCGATCAGCTTGGAGTCGCGGGCGGCGTCGCCCACACCCATGTTGACCACGATCTTCACGAGGCCGGGGATCTGCATGACGTTCTCGTAGGAGAACTCCTCACGCAGCTTGCCCGCGATGTCCTCGCGGTACTTCGTCTTGAGACGCGGAGTGGTAGCCATCAGATGTCCTCACCCGTCCGCTTGGCAACGCGGATCTTGTTGCCCTCGTCGTCGAAGCGGTAGCCGACGCGGGTGACGACCTTCTTGCCGTCCTTCTCCACAACCAGCTGAACGTTGCTGACGTGGACCGGGGCCTCGGTGATCACAATGCCACCGGCCTGGTTCTGCGCAGCCTTGGTGTGCTTCTTGACCCGGTTGACACCCTCGACGAGGACACGGTTGTCGGCGGGGAAGGCAACGATGACCTTGCCCTGCTTGCCCTTGTCCTTACCGGTGATGACCTGAACCAGGTCGCCCTTCTTGATCTTCATGCTTACAGCACCTCCGGCGCGAGCGAGATGATCTTCATGAACTTCTTCTCGCGCAGCTCACGGCCCACCGGGCCGAAGATACGGGTGCCGCGAGGGTCGCCGTCGTTCTTCAGAATGACGGCGGCGTTCTCGTCAAAGCGGATGTACGAGCCGTCCTGGCGGCGACGCTCCTTGACGGTGCGAACGATGACCGCCTTGACGACGTCACCCTTCTTCACGTTGCCACCGGGGATCGCGTCCTTGACGGTGGCGACGATGACGTCACCGATGCCCGCGTAGCGGCGACCGGAACCACCGAGAACACGGATGCAAAGGATTTCCTTGGCACCAGTGTTGTCGGCGATACGCAGTCGCGACTCCTGCTGGATCACGTGTATCTCCTGTTTGTCTGCCGGTTCCCGGCGGGGGCTTCACTCCGGAGAGCGTCGCCCCCACCGAGCCTGGCGGAACGAACCTAAGGGAAACCCCTCAGGTGCTTACTTGGCCTTCTCGAGGATCTCGACGATGCGCCAGCGCTTGCTCGCCGACAGCGGACGCGTCTCCATGATGAGGACGCGGTCGCCGACGCCAGCAGCGTTCTGCTCGTCGTGCGCCTTGAGCTTGTTCGTACGGCGGATGACCTTGCCGTACAGGGCGTGCTTCACGCGGTCCTCGACGGCGACGACGACGGTCTTGTCCATCTTGTCGCTGACGACCAGACCCTCACGGGTCTTGCGGAAGCCGCGCTCGGTCTTCTCAGTCACGTTGTTCTCGCTCATCAGGCGCTCTCCACCGTCTCGATACCGAGCTCACGCTCGTGCATCAGGGTGTAGATGCGAGCGATGTCCTTACGGACGGACTTGAGCCGGCCGTTGTTCTCCAGCTGACCCGTGGCCGCCTGGAAGCGGAGCTTGAACAGCTCCTCCTTGGCCTCGCGCAGCTTGCCAACGAGCTCCTCGTTGCCGAGCTCACGCAGCTCGGACGCCTTGGTTCCCGTCGCCATCACGACTCACCTGCCTCGCGCCGAACAATCCGGCACTTCATCGGAAGCTTGTGAGCAGCGCGGGTGAGCGCCTCACGAGCAATCTTCTCGTTCGGGTAGGACAGCTCGAACATGACCCGACCCGGGTGCACGTTGGCGATCCACCACTCGGGAGAACCCTTACCGGAACCCATGCGGGTTTCGGCCGGCTTCTTCGTCAGCGGGCGGTCCGGGTAGATGTTGATCCAGACCTTGCCGCCACGCTTGATGTGGCGGGTCATCGCAATACGAGCCGCCTCGATCTGGCGGTTCGTCACGTAAGCCGGGGTCAGCGCCTGGATGCCGTACTCGCCGAACGTGACCTCAGTACCGCCCTTGGCCATACCGCTGCGCTTCGGGTGGTGCTGCTTGCGGTGCTTGACCCTACGAGGGATCAGCATGTCGGTCAGGCCTCCGTTCCGGTGCTCTCGGCCGGAGCGGCGGCGGGAGCGTCGGCCTTGGGGGCCTCGACACCAGCAGCCTGCTGCGGCTTGCGGCCACCACGGCCGCCGCGCTCGCCACCACGGCCACCACGGCCGGCGGGACGGTCGCCAGCGCCCTGCGCGCCACGGGCCGGGCGGTTACCCGCACGGGCCGCAGCGTTCTCGGCGCGAACCTCGGCGATGTTCTTGACGTCGCCCTTGTAGATCCAGACCTTCACACCGATGCGGCCGAAGGTGGTCTTGGCCTCGAAGAAGCCGTAGTCCACGTTCGCGCGGAGGGTGTGCAGCGGCACACGGCCTTCGCGGTAGAACTCGGAGCGGGACATCTCGGCGCCGCCGAGACGACCGCCACACTGGATCTTGATGCCCTTGGCGCCGGCCTTCATCGTGCCCTGCATGCTCTTACGCATGGCGCGACGGAAGGAGACGCGGGAGGAGAGCTGCTCGGCCACGGCCTGGGCAACCAGCTGAGCGTCAAGCTCGGGGTTCTTGACCTCGAGGATGTTCAGCTGGACCTGCTTGCCCGTGAGCTTCTCGAGGTCACCGCGGATGCGGTCGGCCTCGGCGCCACGGCGGCCGATGACGATGCCCGGACGAGCGGTGTGGATGTCCACACGCACGCGGTCACGGGTGCGCTCGATCTCAACCTTCGAGATGCCGGCGCGCTCCATGCCGGACGTCATCATCCGACGGATGGCGACGTCTTCCTTGACGTAGTCCTTGTACAGCTTGTCGGCGTACCAACGCGACTTGAAGTCGGTGGTGATGCCGAGCCGGAACCCGTGCGGGTTTACCTTCTGGCCCATTACCGGGAACCTTCCTTGCTGCTGACGACCACGGTGATGTGGCTGGTCCGCTTGCGGATCCGGTAGGCACGGCCCTGCGCACGCGGACGGAACCGCTTCAGGGTCGGGCCCTCGTCCACGTACGCCTCGCTGATGACCAGCGTGGAGGCGTCCGGGTGGTTGTAGTTGTGTGCGGCGTTGGCGATGGCGCTGTCAAGCACCTTGCCAACCGGCACGCTCGCGGCCTGCGGGGCGAAACGCAGGACCGCCTGAGCCTCCGTGGCATCCATGCCACGGATAAGGTCCACCACTCGGCGGGCCTTCATGGGCGTGACGCGGATGTACCGCGCCTGGGCCCTGGCTTCCATGGTTGTCCCTTCGGTGTAAGTCATAGTCATAACCACCCCGCCTTTAGCGGCGCTTCGACTTCCGGTCGTCCTTGACGTGGCCGCGGAAGGTGCGAGTCGGCGAGAACTCGCCGAGCTTGTGGCCGACCATCGACTCGGTGACGAACACCGGGACGTGGGTCTTGCCGTTGTGCACCGCGATGGTGTGACCCAGCATGCTGGGGATGATCATCGAGCGACGGGACCAGGTCTTGATGACGTTCTTGGTGCCGGCTTCGTTCTGGACGTCCACCTTCTTTACGAGGTGGTCGTCGACGAAGGGCCCCTTCTTGAGACTGCGCGGCATCTAAACCCGCTCCTAGCGCTTCTTGTTCGTCTTGCGGCGGCGGACGATGTACTTGCTCGAAGCCTTCTTCGGCGAGCGAGTACGACCCTCCTTCTGACCCCACGGGGAGACCGGGTGGCGACCACCACTGGTCTTGCCCTCACCACCACCGTGCGGGTGGTCAACCGGGTTCATCGCGACACCGCGGACGGACGGGCGAACGCCCTTCCAGCGCATGCGGCCGGCCTTGCCCCAGTTGATGTTCGACTGCTCGGCGTTGCCGACCTCGCCGACCGTGGCGCGGCAGCGCGCGTCGACGAGACGGATCTCACCGGACGGCATACGAAGGTGGGCCATCGTGCCCTCCTTCGCCAGCAGCTGCACGGAGGCACCCGCGGAACGGGCGAACTTGGCGCCACCACCGGGACGGAGCTCGATCGCGTGGATCGTGGTACCGACCGGGATGTTGCGGAGGGCCAGGTTGTTACCGGGCTTGATGTCGGCCGTGGGGCCGTTCTCAATCCGGTCGCCCTGCTTCAGAGCCTTCGGCGCGATGATGTAGCGCTTCTCGCCGTCCGCGTAGTGCAGGAGCGCGATGCGCGCGGTGCGGTTGGGGTCGTACTCGATGTGCGCGACCTTGGCCGGCACGCCGTCCTTGTCGTGACGACGGAAGTCGATCACGCGGTAGGCGCGCTTGTGTCCACCACCCTGGTGGCGAACGGTGATCCGACCGGTGTTGTTACGGCCGCCCTTGCTGTGCAGGGGGCGAACCAGCGACTTCTCCGGCGTGGACCGCGTGATCTCGACAAAGTCGGCGACGCTGGAGCCACGACGGCCCGGGGTCGTCGGCTTGTACTTGCGGATACCCATTTCTCAGTCCTCGTCCGATTCCGGACGACTAGACCTCCGTTAGGAGGCCTGGCCGCCGAAGATGTCGATACGGTTGCCCTCGGCAAGGGTCACGATGGCGCGCTTGGTGTTCGCACGCTTGCCGAAACCGGTCTTGGTGCGCTTGCGCTTACCCTGACGGTTGATCGTGTTGACCCCGGTGACCTTGACCGAGAAGACCGCTTCCACGGCCTGCTTGATCTGGGTCTTGTTGGCGCCGGGCGCGACGATGAACGTGTACTTGTTCTCGTCCAGCAGCGCGTAGCTCTTCTCCGAGACAACCGGCTTGATCAGCAGGTCGCGCGGGTCAGTGAAGGTCTTGCTGGTAACGGTCGCCTCAGACATCAGGCGTCGCTCCCTTCGGTCTCATCGGCCTTGGGGCCAGACACGAAGGACTCGAAAGCGGCCTGAGTGAAGACCACGTCGTCAGAGACGATCACGTCGTACGTGTTCAGCTGGCCCGGCTCCAGGATGTGAACCTGGGGCAGGTTGCGGGCGGACAGCCACGCGGCCTCGTCGGCGCGCTCGACGACCAGGAGCAGGTTCTTGCGCTCCGAGATCTTGCCGAACAGCGTCTTGGCGGCCTTCGTGGAGGCGGCACCCTCGACCACGCCGGTGACGACGTGGATGCGGGAGTGACGCGCACGGTCCGAGAGGGCACCGCGGAGGGCGGCGGCCTTCATCTTCTTCGGGGTCCGCTGGGAGTAGTCACGCGGCTGCGGGCCGTGGACAACGCCACCGCCGACGAACTGCGGCGCGCGGGTCGAACCCTGGCGCGCACGGCCGGTGCCCTTCTGGCGGTACGGCTTGCGGCCACCACCACGGACTTCGCCGCGACGCTTGGTCTTGTGCGTGCCCTGACGGGCAGCAGCCAGCTGAGCGACAACGACCTGGTGGATCAGCGGAACGCTGGTCTTCGCGTCGAAGATCTCCGAGGGGAGCTCGACGGTACCGGCCTTGTCGCCTGCCGGCGAAAGGATGTCAATGGTGCTCATTACCTCAAGCCCCCTTGGCCGCGGTACGGACCAGGACGAGGCCGCCGTTCGGACCGGGGACCGCGCCCTTGATGAGCAGCAGACCCTTCTCCGCGTCAACCGCGTGGATGGTCAGGTTCTGGGTGGTGACACGCTCGTTACCCATGCGACCGGCCATGCGCATGCCCTTGAAGACACGCCCAGGGGTGGCGCAGCCACCGATCGAACCGGGGGAGCGGTGCTTGCGCTGCACACCGTGACCGGCGCCGAGGCCCCGGAAGTTGTGCCGCTTCATGACACCGGCGAAGCCCTTGCCCTTGCTGTTGCCCGTGACGTCAACCTTGACGCCGGACTCGAACACCTCAGCAGTGATCTCCTGGCCGAGCGTGTACTCGCTGGCGTCGGAGGTGCGGAGCTCCACCAGGTGGCGGCGGGGGGTCACGTCGGCCTTGGCGAAGTGGCCCTTGAGGGGCTTGTTCACCTTGCGCGGGTCGATCTCGCCGAAGGCGATCTGGACCGACTCGTAGCCGTCGATGTCGTTCGTACGGACCTGGGTAACGACGCAGGGTCCGGCCTTGACCACGGTCACCGGGACGACACGGTTGTTCTCGTCCCAGACCTGGGTCATGCCGAGCTTCTCGCCCAGGACGCCCTTGATCTGCTTTGCCATCTTCTCGACGCCTCTCAGAGCTTGATCTCGATGTCAACGCCGGCCGGAAGGTCCAGGCGCATCAGCGAGTCAACGGTCTTGGGAGTCGGGTCGAGGATGTCGATCAGGCGCTTGTGCGTGCGCATCTCGAAGTGCTCGCGCGAGTCCTTGTACTTGTGCGGCGACTTGATGACGCAGTACACGTTCTTCTCAGTGGGCAGCGGCACCGGGCCCGCGACCGACGCACCAGTGCGCGTCACCGTCTCGACGATCTTCTTCGCCGAGGAATCGATGACCTCGTGGTCGTAGGCCTTGAGCCGGATGCGGATCTTCTGTCCCGCCATGGCTACTCCGTAGTCCTGTCTGTATGTGGAAACGCTCTGGCTCCCGGTCGGCTGCGGGACGGATCCCGCGGCCTCTCCTCCGACCCACGCGGTCGGGCGTGTCGCACTCCCTCTACAGAAAATTCCCATACGGAAATTCCCTCGTCCAAGGGGGTACGGTCCCGATGACCGCGATTCGGGGGAGAAACACCCACCGAGTGCCTGGTGGGCACCGTGCTGACACTTCCCAGAAGATTCCCGTACGTCCGCCCCCATTGCTGCCCCGAGAGGCAGATTAAGGACGACGAGTACTGTGGGACTCGCTTCCGGTCCTCCCGGCGGGAGGCGCGCAGCATCGGCACTCAGCCGAGCAACTTGAGTAGTCTGCCATACGAGGCACGTACCTGGCTAATCGGGCCGAAGAGAATACCCCGCCACGCTGAGTGGTCAAACCGCACCACGCGCAGGGCGCGGCAGGGCTACTCCCCCGGTCAGGAGCGGGTGGAGGTCCCGCACCCGCCGCGCCTGATGTCCTTGCTGCGGTCGTACGGGTCCGTGGCCGGACCGGTGGGCGCCTGACCGGTCGGCGCGTCCTGCGGGAACTGCGGGTGCAGGTAGCCGTCGGCGACCTCGCACTCCACGTTCGACGACTCCACGTGGTACTCGCTCAGCTGGAGCCGGTCCCCGGTCGCCTTCCAGCGCGCCGGGTCGAGCAGGGACAGGGTGATCTGCCGGCGCACGATCGTGCGCTGCACGCTCGTGCCCCCCTTCGTCATCGGGTGGACGAAGGTGTAGTCCGTCACCACGCGCACCTCCCCGGGCTCCCCCTGCTCCACGCGCATGCTGCCGCGCACCTTGACGACGCCGCCGACCGGCTTGACCTCGGCCGGATCGAAGCGGGTGAAGAGATGGGTCGGCTTGTCCTCGGCGTTCGGATGCGTCAGCGAGCGCTCCAGCCGCTGGTAGACCTCCGGCTGCTGCGGGTCCAAGACCGCCAGCGCCGCAGCGGGCCGTTCGCCGCGCAGGGTGGCGGGCTCCAGGTTGGCGGCGACCAGGAACTGCTTCGCCTTGGCCAGCCCGTCCGCGACCTGCTCCTTGGTCAGCCAGCCGACGGCGGTGGCCTCGGGAACCTCGATCCCGGCGGCACCGTCGGCCCACTGCAGGGCCGGGGAGCCCCGGAAGGGCTCGGCCAGGGTGGGCCGGTCCGGGGGCACGGCGTCCGGGGCCGCGGTCGGCCGGGCCGTCTCCGCGGGCAGCGGGGCCTTCGCGTTCTCCCGGGCGTCCGTCTTGCCCGTGACCCGGTCGATCACCAGCTCGGGCCGTACGGCGACCAGCGCGAGCCCGGCGATGAAGACGACGGCCAGGGTGACCTTGATCCCCCGCTTGGCCCGGTCCCGCCCGCCCCGCCTCCCCTGCCCGGTCGGGCCGGTGCGCCAGCCCGGCGGATCCTGCTGGTCGCGCAGTCGCTCGGTCACCATCCGGGCCCGCGCCGACGGCTCCCGCGGCGCCTCTCCGGTGCCCGCGGCGGCCCGCTCCAGGAACGCCGCCAGCTCCTCGTCGGATATCCCCGAGCTCCGCCCGTCCCCGTCTTTCCCGCCCATGTCCCACCCCGTGTGCATCCGTATGCGTGCGATACGACCGAGGGGCCCCGCACCGTGCGGTGCGGGGCCCCTCGGCCACCGATCGGGCGACTGGTCCGTCGCCAGATCATGGAATCGTACTCCTGGACGACCAAGGCACGCGCGGCACGGAAGTGGCCGTCACGCCACGGGATCAGACCTCGGCGAGCTGTCCGTCGGGCGCCGGTACGGCGGTACGGCGCGGAACGGCACCGCGCAGGGTCAGCAGCATCGCGGCGGCCGTGGCCAGCGAACCGACCGCGTAGGCGAGGCCCACGCGCAGCGCGATGTCCCCGGGTACCAGCGTGATGCCGAGCAGCACCGCGGTGCCGAACGCCCAGCAGGCCAGCTGCGCGCGGTGCTTGTGCAGCACCATCTGGGCCTGGCCGAGCACCATCGCCAGCATGTAGCAGGTCGTCCCGATGGCGAACCAGAGGAAGTCGACGTGGCCGAGCTGGCCGGGCTTGGCACGGAAGAGGACCTCGATCAGCCAGGGCCCGAGCAGTACGGCGGGCACGCCGCCGACGGCGCCGAGGCCGAGCACCACCGTGCAGGCCTTGCGGAGCATCCGGGCGAAGCCCTGGTGGTCTCCGGCGGCCACCACGGTGGACAGGCCGGAGAGCAGCGAGGCCTGCAGCGAGCCGAAGACGAACAGCGGCACGCGAGCCAGTACCAGAGCGCTGAGCAGGGCCGAGATCAAGGCGATGCGGGTCGGCTCCAGCAGCTGGGTGCTCATCACCGCCGCGTTGACCACCACCTGCGCCAGCAGGGTGGAGGCGGTCAGCGGCCCGAGGCCGCGGGCCAGCTCCCGGGTGGGGAACACTGCGCCGGGCCGCGCCGCGCGCAGCGTCGGGGCCAGCGTGACCAGCAGGGCGACGAACGGCGCCACGACGAGGATCAGGCTGAAGGCGAGCGCCGAGTGCAGCCCGGCGACGGCGCAGGCGAAGGCCAGCACGATCCGCAGGCCGCCGTCGACCGCGAGCTGGGAGCCGTACGCGGTGAAGCGGCCGACGCCGGCCAGGATGCCCCGGGTGAGGTAGCACAGGGCCATACCGGCGAAGGCGCCGCCGAGCACGGCGACCATCTGGAGGTCACCGTGGAACAGTCGGTCGGCGATGGGCCGGGCGAAGACGGCGAGCGCCACCAGGACCGCGCCGAGGACGCCCCCGGTCAGCAGTCCCGCCTTCCGGAGCACCGGCGCGGAACCCTCACCGCGCACCACGCGGGCGGCGACGATCCGGGTGAGCTCCTGCTCGATCGGGAAGAACAGGCCGATCCCGACGGACATCACCAGGGTCCACAGCACCGACACCCCGGCCTTGTCGGCTTCGGAGAGGCTGTGTCCGGCCACCGCGAGGTGGATGTAGGAGGCGGCGCCGAGTACGGCGGTGCCCCCCGCGACCATGGCGGTCCCGGGGGGCAGGGCTTTGAGCAGTTTCGCTATCGGGTTCATCCCGTGGCTTTCATCGGCCGCACGCTCAGCGCGTGGCGTGGCGGAGCATGGCGCTGACACCGGGTCGGCCGGCCTTCATGGCGGCGCCGGGCAGCAGGGTCAGCGCGTGCAGCCGGGAGGAGAGGTGCAGCCGGGAGACCTTGGCGGCGCGCGGCCAGCCGTGCCGGTCGAGGCGGTCGGCGGTCTCCACGAAGAAGCGCTTGGCCTCCTCGAAGCGGTGGCCGGTGTAGGCCTTGGCCGAGGACTCGCTCTCGGCGTGCCGGCGGTAGCTGAAGCAGACCTCCGGCGTGGTGGCCAGGGACTCCCCCGCCACTAGCAGGTCCACGACCAGGGCGAGGTCCTGGATCACACCGAGGTCGGTGCGGAAGCCGAAGCGCTTGACCGCCTCGGTGCGCCAGCAGATCGACGGGAAGTACAGCCAGTTCCCGCGCAGCAGGCTGGTGGCCAGCTCCTCGCCGCCCAGCAGGGCACGGCCCGGGCCCTTGGGCGCGTACAGCTTGCGCTTGGTCCGGTCGCCCAGGGTGTCGAAGGGCAGGCCGTCGGTGCCGATCACCTGGACGCCGGGCTGGATCATGGCCGCGGCCGGCTCCCGGTCGGCGGCCGCCCGCACCACCTGCAGGTAGTTCGGGTGCATGAGGTCGTCGCAGCCCATGAGCACCAGGTACTCGTACTCGGCGAGCTCGACGCAGCGGTTGAAGTTGCCGGTCACACCGAGGTTGCGTTCGTTGCGCAGGTAGCGGACCCGGGGGTCGGCGAGCTGCTCGAACCACTCGGGGACGCCCGGCTCGCGGCCGTCGTCGACGACGGTGAGGCGCCAGTCGTCGCCGTCCTGGACCAGGACGCTGCGGACGGCGTCCTGCATCAGCGCGACGTCGCCGTAGTACGGCAGGAGGATTTCGAAACGCGACATGATCTCCGCCTAGGCCTTGGTCAGCTCGCGCGCGACCAGCTCGGCGGTGCGCTGCTGGAAGGCGGTGTACGCCGGGGTGCCGGGCGTGAACGCCTTGAGCTCGCCGGGCATCCGGCGGATCATCGCGAGCAGCAGCACGAGGCCGGCCCGGGTGAGGTAGACCATGGCCCTGAACGGCGAGGCGCTCGGCCGGCCGGTGGTCCGCTCCCGCATCGCCACCGGGATCTGGCGCACGGTGAAGCCGGAGCGGGCGGCGCCCACCATGGACTCGATGGTGTCCCCGAGGTACTCCACGGGGTACCAGCGGGCGAAGAACTCTATGAGCGGCCGGTTGCAGGCACGGAAGCCCGAGGTGGTGTCGGTGAGCTTGGTCCGGGTGATGCGCGACAGCACCACGGACAGCAGCGACATCGCCCACTTGCGCGGGCCGCGCACCGTGTAGTCGCCGTCGCCGGCGAACCGGGCGCCTATGACGAGGTCGGCGTCGCCGACGGCGAGGCGCTCCAGCAGCGCCGGCACGTACGCCGGGTCGTGCTGGCCGTCGGCGTCCACCTGGATCGCCACGTCGTAGCCGTGCTGCTGCGCGTAGCGGTAGCCGAGCCGCATCGCGCCGCCGACACCGAGGTTGAAGGGCAGCTGGGCGACGGCCGAGCCGGCCGCCCGGGCCACCTCGGCGGTGTTGTCGGCCGAGCCGTCGTCGACCACCAGGGTGTCCACGTACGGCAGTTGCTGCTGGATCTCCCGCAGGACGGAGGGCAGTCCGTCCTGCTCGTTCCAGGCGGGAAGAATGATCAGAACGCGACGACCGTCGTTCACGAGCTCACCTGTGCCTCGATGGCGCCGGATTCCTCCGCGCGCGGCGACGTACTGGGGTAACCGCCCTGCTGGACGAGGTGCGCGCGGATCAGCGCGACGTCCTCCGCCAGGGTGCGCGTCTCCGCCTCCAGCCGACTGGTCTCCCAGCTGAGGTGCAGGCTCACCAGCAGGACCAGGACGAACCCGATGAAGAACACCAGGCTCACGCCGGACGCCACGCCGAGGCTCCTGGCCACCGGGTCCAGCAGGTCGGGGACGAACCCGAGCGGGGCGGCCAGCAATCCGATGGCGAGCCATATCGCCGCGTACTTCTCCCGCAGTTGCTGGCGGCGCAGCAGCTCGAGGATGTACCCCAGCACCAGAAGACCGGTGATGGAGGTCAGAACGGAGAGTCGCACAGCGGACGGCGCCTTTCGCGCGAAGGGGCCAACATCTTTGTAGGAGAAGCATATGGCACGGCACATGACGCCAACGGGGCCCGAAAGGTTGCACCCCGGGCCCCGTCGACGACGTGCGCGTGTGAGCGATCAGCCCCGCCGACTCACCTCGTGGAGGGGAGTCCCAGCAGATCAGCGAAGGCCGGGCGGGTGATCGCCTCGGCGAGCTGCGCCCGCCAATCGGCCAGCGGTTCCAGCCCGGCGGCCGACCAGCCGTCGTGAGCAAGGACACTGAAGGCCGGTCGCACGGCGGGGCGGACGAACGCCTCGGAGGTCGTCGGCCGGATCCGTTCGGGGTCGAGCCCGCTCAGTCGGTACGCCTCGCGCGCCAGCCCCATCCAGGTGGTGCGGCCGCTCGCGGTGCCGTGGTAGACCCCGCCCGGGGCCTTGCCCGCCAGCGCGGCGAGGCCGAGGTCGACCAGGTGACGGGCCAGCGCGTAGGACCAAGTGGGCTGGCCGTGCTGGTCGTCGACCACGTCGAGGGTGTCCCGCTGGGCCGCCAGCTTCAGCATGGTGGCGACGAAGTTCGCCCCGTGCTCGCCGTACAGCCACGCGGTCCGCACGATGTAGCCGTCCTGCGGGAGCAGCTCGGCGACGGCTCGTTCGCCGACCAGCTTGGAGCGCCCGTAGGCGTTGACCGGACCGGTCTCGGCGTCCTCGGGGTACGGCTGCGCGGCATTGCCGGGCAGCACGTAGTCGGTGGAGACGTGCAGCAGGCGCGCACCGGCGTCGGCGCAGGCCGCGGCGAGGACGCGTACACCGGTGCCGTTGACGGCGGTGGCGGCTTCCTCGGCGGTCTCGGCACCGTCCACGTCGGTCCAGGCCGCGCAGTTGACCACGACGGCGGCACCCTCGACGGCGGCCCGGACGGCTGCCGGGTCGGTGATGTCGAGGTCGGCGCGGCGCAGGCCCGCGGCTTCGATGCCGGCGTCCCGCAGGGCGGCCAGGACGTCCTGGCCGAGCATGCCGGCGGCGCCGGTGACGAGCCAGCGGCCGGCTCCCGGGTTGGCGGTCACTTCTGCAGGGCCGCCTTCGCCTTCAGCGGCTCCCACCAGGCGCGGTTCTCGCGGTACCAGTCGATGGTGGCCTTGATGCCGTCCTCGAAGGTGATCTGCGGGGCGTAACCCAGCTCGGCGCCGATCTTGCTGATGTCGATGGAGTAGCGGAGGTCGTGGCCCTTGCGGTCCTCGACCTGCTCGACCATGTCCCAGCCGAGGCCGGCGGCCTCCAGCAGGACACCGGTCAGCTCCTTGTTGGTGAGCTCGGTGCCGCCGCCGATGTTGTAGACCTCGCCGGCCCGCCCCTTGCGCATGGCCAGGTCGATGCCGCGGCAGTGGTCGGAGACGTGCAGCCAGTCGCGGACGTTGCCGCCGTTGCCGTACAGCGGGACCTTCTTGCCGTCCATCAGGTTCGAGACGAACAGCGGGATGACCTTCTCCGGGAACTGGTAGTGCCCGTAGTTGTTGGAGCAGCGGGTGACCACCACGTCCATGCCGTGGGTGCGGTGGTAGGCCAGCGCCAGCAGGTCGGACGACGCCTTCGAGGCGGAGTACGGGGAGTTGGGCACCAGCGGCCACTCCTCCGTCCAGGAGCCCTCGCTGATCGAGCCGTAGACCTCGTCGGTGGAGATGTGGACGAAGCGGCCGACGCCGTGCTTGCGGGCGGAGTCGAGCAGCACCTGGGTGCCCACGACGTTGGTCATCACGAACGGGCCCGCGCCGGCGATCGAGCGGTCCACGTGGGACTCGGCCGCGAAGTGCACGACGACATCGTGACCGGGCATGACCTGGTCGACGGCGTCCGCGTCGCAGATGTCGCCCTTGACGAAGGCGTATCCGGAGTGGTCGGCGACCGGGGCGAGGTTGGCCTCGACGCCCGAGTACGTCAGCTTGTCGAAGACAGTGATCTGCGCCGTGGCATCTGCAGCGAGCTGCTGGCGGACGAATTCTGAACCGATGAAGCCGGCGCCGCCGGTCACGAGGATGCGCATAATACGAAGAGTCTAGCGGCCGCCCAACGTCACATGTGCTGGACTCTGCTCCCCCACGCCCTCTCGCATAGGGTTCTCCCCATGCGTGGAATCCTCTTGGCCGGTGGCACCGGATCTCGACTCTGGCCGCTGACCCGGGCCGTCTCGAAGCAGCTGCTGCCCGTCTTCGACAAGCCGATGATCTATTACCCCCTCTCCACCCTCGTGATGGCGGGTATCAGCGAGATCCTGATCATCACCACCCCGGACGACCGCGACCAGTTCGAGCGGCTGCTCGGCGACGGCTCGCAGTTCGGCCTGCGGCTGGAGTACGCCGTCCAGGAGCGCCCGGAGGGCATCGCCCAGGCCTTCGTCCTCGGTGCCGACTTCATCGGCGACGAGTCCGTCGCCCTGATCCTCGGCGACAACATCTTCCACGGCAGCGGCCTCGGCACCCGTCTCGCCCAGCACACGGACGCCAAGGGCGGCCGCGTGTTCGCGTACCCGGTCGCGGACCCCACCGCCTACGGCGTGGTCGAGTTCGACGAGAACGGCCAGGCCATCTCCATCGAGGAGAAGCCGGAGAAGCCCAAGTCCCGCTACGCGGTGCCGGGTCTGTACTTCTACGACAACCGGGTCGTCGAGATGGCCCGCGGCCTCAAGCCCAGCGCCCGCGGCGAGCTGGAGATCACCGCCGTCAACGACGCGTACCTCCAGGCCGGCGAGCTCAACGTGACCATCCTCGACCGCGGTACCGCGTGGCTGGACACCGGCACCTTCGTCTCGATGGTGCAGGCCTCCGAGTTCGTCCGCGTGATCGAGGAGCGCCAGGGCTTCAAAATAGGCTGCATCGAGGAGGCGGCCTGGCGGGCCGGCCTGATCGACTCCGCGCAGCTGCGCGCGCTCGCCGAGCCGCTGACCAAGAGCGGCTACGGCGACTACCTGCTGATGCTGCTCGCCGAGGAGGACGCCCGATGAAGTTCCGCGAACTCTCCATAGCCGGCGCCTTCGAGGTCACCCCGCAGCTGCACGGCGACCCGCGCGGCCTGTTCACCGAGTGGTACCGCTTCGACCGCCTCGCCGAGGTCGTCGGTCACCCGCTGAACCTGGCGCAGGCGAACCTCTCGGTCTCTTCCGCGGGCGTGGTCCGCGGCATCCACTTCGCCGACGTACCGCGCGGCCAGGCCAAGTACGTGACCTGCGTACGCGGCGCCGTGCTCGACGTCATCGTCGACCTGCGGGTCGGCTCCCCCACCTTCGGCCAGTGGGAGGGCGTCCGCCTCGACGACGTGGACCGCCGCGCGGTCTACATCCCCGAGGGCCTCGGCCACGGCTTCTGCGCGCTGAGCGACGACGCGACGCTGTCGTACCTCTGCTCGGAGACGTACAACCCGACCGGCGAGCACTCGGTGCACCCGCTCGACCCCGACCTGGGCATCGAGTGGCCGGCCGACGTCCCGCTGCTGTCCGCCCGCGACGAGGCCGCTCCCTCGCTGGCCGACGCCCTCGCGACCGGTCTGCTGCCCGACCACGCCGCGTGCATCGAGTTCACCGAGTCCCTGCGCGTGAACTGACCCGCCGCCGCAACGCGACTGAGGGCCGCACCCCGTCCGGGGTGCGGCCCTCAGTCGTACCGGCCGCCCTGTCCGCCCGGACTCGGACGGACAGGGAGGACAGGGAGGACAGGACGGACAGGCGGACACGGGCAGACATGCCGAAGGGCCCCGTCCCACCGCCGAGGCGATGGGCCGGGGCCCTTCAGTGCAACTTGGTGCCCGGTGAACGGGCTACCAGGTCAGAGCACGAAATTACTTCGTGATCTTGGTGACCTGGCCGGCGCCCACGGTACGACCACCCTCACGGATGGCGAACTTCAGGCCCTCCTCCATGGCGACCGGCTGGATCAGCGCGACCGTCATCTCGGTGTTGTCGCCCGGCATGACCATCTCCGTGCCGGCCGGCAGGGTGACGACACCCGTGACGTCCGTGGTACGGAAGTAGAACTGCGGACGGTAGTTGTTGAAGAACGGGGTGTGACGGCCACCCTCGTCCTTCGACAGGATGTAGGCCTGGGCCTCGAACTCGGTGTGCGGGGTGACCGAACCGGGCTTGATGATGACCTGGCCGCGCTCGACGTCCTCGCGCTTGATGCCACGGAGGAGCAGACCGACGTTCTCACCGGCCTGGCCCTCGTCGAGGAGCTTGCGGAACATCTCGATACCGGTGACCGTGGTGGTGGTCTTGGTCTCCTTGATACCGATGATGTCGACGGTCTCGTTGACCTTCAGGACACCACGCTCGATACGGCCGGTGACGACGGTACCGCGACCGGTGATCGTGAAGACGTCCTCGACGGGCATGAGGAACGGCTTCTCGGTGTCACGCGGCGGGGTCGGGATGGCCTCGTCGACGGCGGACATGAGGCCGAGGAGCTTCTCGCCCCACTCCTTGTCGCCCTCGAGCGCCTTCAGCGCGGAGACGCGGACGACCGGCAGGTCGTCGCCCGGGAACTCGTACTCGGAGAGGAGCTCACGGACCTCGAGCTCGACGAGCTCCAGGATCTCCTCGTCGTCCACCATGTCGGCCTTGTTCAGGGCGACGACGATGTAGGGGACGCCGACCTGGCGGGCCAGGAGCACGTGCTCCTTGGTCTGCGGCATCGGGCCGTCGGTGGCGGCGACCACGAGGATCGCGCCGTCCATCTGCGCGGCACCGGTGATCATGTTCTTGATGTAGTCAGCGTGACCCGGGCAGTCGACGTGGGCGTAGTGACGCGCCTCGGTCTGGTACTCGACGTGCGCGATCGAGATGGTGATACCGCGCTGGCGCTCCTCAGGAGCCTTGTCGATCTGGTCGAAGGCCGAGGCCTCGTTCAGGTCCGGGTACGCGTCGTGCAGCACCTTGGTAATGGCGGCCGTGAGGGTCGTCTTACCGTGGTCAATGTGACCGATGGTGCCGATGTTGACGTGCGGCTTAGTCCGCTCGAACTTCGCCTTCGCCACGGGGTCCTCCTGGAGAGTGGTTCTGTACGCCTTACAGATCGGCGCCAGGTGATCTTTGCTGGAAAGCCGGCCCCCCGGGGCAACGGATTGTGACTCCTGTTGCCCCAGAGGCTCCGGTGACAAGCCTAAAGCGTGTACTCGGAAGAGTTACTCGCCCTTGGCCTTCGCGATGATCTCCTCGGCGACGTTCCGGGGAACCTCGGCGTAGGAGTCGAACTGCATCGAGTAGCTGGCGCGACCCGAGGTCTTGCTGCGGAGGTCTCCGACGTAGCCGAACATCTCCGAAAGGGGCACGAGGCCCTTCACGACGCGAGCACCGTGACGCTCCTCCATGGCCTGGATCTGGCCACGACGGGAGTTGATGTCACCGATGACGTCACCCATGTAGTCCTCGGGCGTGGTGACCTCTACGGCCATCATCGGCTCGAGGAGCACGGGAGAAGCCTTGCGCGCGGCCTCCTTGAAGGCCTGCGAACCGGCGATCTTGAAGGCGAGCTCCGAGGAGTCGACCTCGTGGTAGCCACCGTCGAGAAGCGTGACGCGAACGCCCGTCATCTCGTAGCCGGCCAGGATGCCGAACTGCATGGCTTCCTGCGCACCGGCGTCGACCGAAGGGATGTACTCCTTCGGGACGCGTCCACCGGTGACCTTGTTCACGAACTCGTACGCCGGACCGTCGGTCTCGGTGATGGGCTCGATCGCGATCTGCACCTTGGCGAACTGACCGGTACCACCGGTCTGCTTCTTGTGCGTGTAGTCGTGACGCTCGACGGCCTTGCGGATCGTCTCGCGGTACGCGACCTGCGGCTTGCCGACGTTGGCCTCGACCTTGAACTCGCGCTTCATACGGTCGACCAGCACCTCGAGGTGCAGCTCGCCCATACCGCCGAGGATGGTCTGGCCCGTCTCCTCGTCCGAGTGAACGTGGAAGGAGGGGTCCTCCTCCGCGAGACGCTGGATGGCAACACCCAGCTTCTCCTGGTCACCCTTGGACTTGGGCTCGATGGCGACCTGGATGACCGGAGCCGGGAAGTCCATGGACTCCAGGATCACGGGCTGCTTGTCGTCACACAGCGTCTCACCGGTGGTGGTCTGCTTCAGGCCCATGACGGCGACGATGTCGCCGGCGCCCACCGCGTCGATCTCTTCACGCTTGTTGGCGTGCATGCGGTAGATCTTGCCGATGCGCTCCTTCTTGCCCTTGACGGAGTTCAGCACCGCAGTGCCGGCCTCCAGGCGGCCCGAGTAAACCCGGACGAAGGTGAGCTTGCCGAGGTGCGGGTCGCTCATGATCTTGAACGCGAGCGCGGCGAGGGGCTCCTCGTCGGACGGCTTGCGCTTCACGACGACCTCGGCGTCGCGGACGTCGTGGCCCTCGATGGCCTCGATGTCCAGCGGCGACGGCAGGTAGCGGACGACGGCGTCGAGCAGGGGCTGAACGCCCTTGTTCTTGAACGCCGTGCCACAGAACACCGCGGTGATCGTGGGCTCGCCCTTGCCCTTGCCGGAGTTCAGGATGATCCGACGGACGGCGGCGTGCAGCTGCTCGACGGTGGGCTCGTTGCCCTCCAGGAACAGCTCCATGATCTCGTCGTCGTTCTCGGCGACGGTCTCGACCAGCTTGCCGCGCCACTCTTCAGCAGCCTCGGTGTGCGTGGCCGGGATGTCGACGATGTCGTACATCTCGCCCTTGGTCGCCTCGGCGGACCAGACGAACGCCTTCATCGTGACGAGGTCGACGACACCCTGGAAGTCGGCCTCGGCACCGATGGGGAGCTGCATGACGATCGGAACCGCACCGAGGCGGTCCTTGATCATGTCGACGCAGCGGTGGAACTCGGCGCCGGTGCGGTCGAGCTTGTTGACGAAGCAGATGCGCGGCACGCCGTAGCGGTCCGCCTGACGCCAAACGGTCTCGGACTGCGGCTCGACGCCGGCCACACCGTCGAAGACGGTGACGGCGCCGTCGAGGACGCGGAGCGAACGCTCCACCTCGACGGTGAAGTCGACGTGACCCGGGGTGTCGATGATGTTGATCGTGTGGTCAACGTCTTCGAGGGGCCAGTGGCAGGTCGTCGCGGCAGACGTGATGGTGATACCACGCTCCTGCTCCTGCTCCATCCAGTCCATCGTGGCAGCGCCGTCGTGGACCTCACCGATCTTGTACGACACACCGGTGTAGAACAGGATGCGCTCGGTGGTGGTCGTCTTGCCCGCGTCGATGTGGGCCATGATCCCGATGTTGCGGACCTTGGCCAGGTCAAGCGAAGTGGTAGCCATAAGGCTTCGGTCTTCTCTCGGTCTCGATGTGGGGTGGGACTACCAGCGGTAGTGCGCGAAGGCCTTGTTGGACTCGGCCATCTTGTGCGTGTCCTCGCGCTTCTTGACGGCAGCGCCAAGACCGTTGGAGGCGTCGAGCAGCTCGTTCATGAGGCGCTCGGTCATGGTCTTCTCACGGCGGGCGCGGGAGTAACCCACGAGCCAGCGGAGGGCCAGGGTCGACTGGCGACCCGGCTTGACCTCGACGGGGACCTGGTAGGTCGCGCCACCGACACGGCGGGACTTGACCTCGAGGGACGGCTTGACGTTCTCCAGCGCGCGCTTCAGCGTGATGACCGGGTCGTTGCCGGTCTTCTCGCGGAGGCCTTCCATGGCGCCGTAAACGATGCGCTCGGCGGTGGAGCGCTTGCCGTTCAGGAGGATCTTGTTGATGAGCGACGTCACCAGAGGAGATGCGTAGACCGGGTCGATGATGACCGGGCGCTTCGGGGCGGGGCCCTTACGAGGCATTCTTACTTCTCCTTCTTGGCGCCGTAGCGGCTGCGGGCCTGCTTGCGGTTCTTGACAGCCTGGGTGTCAAGCGCACCGCGGATGATCTTGTAACGAACACCCGGCAGGTCCTTCACACGGCCACCACGCACGAGCACGATCGAGTGCTCCTGCAGGTTGTGTCCCTCACCCGGAATGTAAGCGGTGACCTCGATGCCGGAGGTCAGACGCACACGCGCGACCTTACGGAGCGCCGAGTTCGGCTTCTTCGGGGTGGTCGTGAACACACGCGTGCAGACGCCGCGACGCTGGGGCGAAGCCTCAAGCGCGGGGGTCTTTGTCTTCTCGACCTTGTCCTGCCGGCCCTTACGGACCAGCTGCTGGATCGTAGGCACTACTTCTCCGGTTTCTGTGTGCCGTGTAGTGAAACTAACCTGGAACTTCCCCGACCCACGCGGTCGGGTGTGTCGAACACTGCACGCTTTCACCGAAGTGAGTCGGGCGCAGATTGCGGTGTGGTCTTCTCGGCTCTCCGCGGGGTCTTGAGCACGCGCGGGAGCCCAGGGCACACCCCAGGCACAAGGTCAGAGCGTACCTACCTCACAGAGGTAGGTCAAAACAAATGCCCAGCACGAAATCCCGCCGCGCGCAAGCGGGGAGCGGCCCGATCGGCCCTGTGCCCTGTCCCCGCGCCCTAAACTGGCGGCTTGACCGGCGCGGGACGCCCGCGAGTCGATCAGCAGGGAGCAGGACATTGGGGACCGTGGCACCCGAACCGACCACAGTCGACGCCCGTCCCCAGGCCCCGCGCAGACCCGCCCCGCGCAGACCGGCCATCCGCCTGATCACCCGTTCCCGCGGTCCCCTGCTGGCCTTCCTGATCACCTCGGGCGCCTTCTGCGCCGCCTGGGTGGCGCGCGGCACCTTCCCCTTCGGCCACACCGGGCGGGCCCTGAACGACCAGGCCAACCAGTACGTGCCCTTCCACCGGGCGCTGTGGGACCTGGTCCACGGGCAGGCCGCCGGGGACGTCCTCTTCACCTGGCGCGGCGGCTTCGGACAACAGTTCCTCGCCGGCTACCACACCTACCTCGGCAACCCCTTCTCGTGGCTGGCCGTCGTCGTCCCCCGCGCCCACGTCGACCTCGCCGTCTTCGCGATCACCCCGATCACCATGGGCACCGCCGCCGCCGTGATGACGGTGTACCTCGGCAAGCTGCACCCCGGCCCCTGGTGGCAGCGGGGCGTGCTCGGAGCGACGTACGGCCTGTGCGGCTGGGCGCTGAGCGACGCCTCGTACATCCCCATGTGGCTCTGGGGCCTGGTCGCGCTCCCCGTGCTCGGCATCGCCGTCGAGTGGTGCCTGGAGGAGCGCCGCTGGCCGGGCGTGGCCCTGCTCGTCGCGCTCGCCTGGTTCGGGAACTTCTACACCGCGATGATGGCCACGATGGCCGCCTGCGTCCTGCTCGCCATCCGCATGATCACCCGCGACATGTCGGGCCGGGAGCGGCTGCGCGCACTGTGGCGGGCCGCGACGGCCACCGGGACCGGGATCCTGCTGACGCTGCCGCTGCTCCTGCCGTCGTTCCTGTCCAGCGGGGCCGCGCAGCCGACCAAGGCCGCCGCCTTCGACCCCGTACGGATCGAGGTGTTCCTCGCGGGCATGCTCCCGGCCACGCACCTGTGGGGCGGCCGCCCGCGGCTCTACGTCGCCTCGCTCGGGCTGATCCTGGCCGGCGCGTTCGTCCTCAACACCGCCGTCGCCCGGCGGACCCGCCTGGTGTGGGCGGCGGCGGCGCTGCTCGTGGTCGCCTCCTTCCAGTTCCCGCCCACGCAGTACCTGTGGCACGGCCTGGCGGTGCCGAACGGCAACCCGTACCGCGAGGCCTTCGTCTTCAGCGGGATGGTCGTGATCGTGGCCTGGCTGGCGCTGGCCAACCGGCCGCGCCCGCTGCACCTGGCCCTGGTGGCGGCCCTCCTGGTGGCGGCCACCTACGTGCTGCGGCGCACCGACGACTTCGGCGGCTGGACCTGGCCGGCCGTGCTCGGCGGTGGCGCGGTCTCCCTGCTGGCCCTGGTCCTGCTGCGGCTCGGCGAGAAGCGCCGGTACCTGATCCCGGTGGCCGCCGCCCTGATGATCGGCGTCGTGTTCGCCGAGTCCACGGTCGCCGCCGCGAACGCGGACGCCCGCCGGTCCCGCGAGCGCTGGGCCAAGCCCGTCACCACCTCGAACCGATCGATCGGCAACCACTTCGAGGCCGTCCGCGGTGTGGCGGACTGGCCCGCCTACCGGACCGACTCGGGCGCGCCCCAGAGCGCGTACAACGACGCCCTGGCGCTGCGCGCGGAAGGCCCGCAGTACTACAGCAGCTACCTCCCCGAGGCCACGTACAAGGCCCTGGAGCCCCTGGGATACGGCTTCAAGAACGACGGCCGGACCTTCTTCGGCGCCGACAACCCGGTGCTCGACGCGATCTTCTCGATCGGCGCGCGGGTCCGCCCGGGGACCGCCCCCGACACCTGGACGGCCTCGAAGTTCCCCGCGCCCCCGCTGGTCACCGTCCGCACCGCGCCGTACTCCTCCCCCCACCCGGCGGACAGCGTGTACGCCCACCAGGAGGCCGTCCTGGGCGCCACCGTCTACCAGGTCCCGCCGGTCACCCGCGGCGGGACCGACATCGAGCAGACGTACACGGCCCGGTGCACCCCCGGTTCCGAGGCCTACTGGTACTCCCCCGCCGTCTACGGCACGGTCCGCACCGGCGGCGGCCCGCAGCAGCTCCTGGAGGACCGGAGGACCGGCGTGACCCCGCTGGGCACCGTCCCCGCCTCGGGCCAGGTCGACGTCACCGTGCAGACGCGCACGAAGGGCGCGGACGCGGGCGCGTACCCGCTCGGCTGCCTGGACCGCACCGCCCTCGACGCGGCCGTCCGCCACCTCACCGCCACCGGCGCCACCGCGGTCCGCCCGGGCGGCCACACCATCGGGGCCACCCTCCCCGCGCCCACCGGGGGCACGGCCGTCATCGCCACGACCGCCGTCCCGGGCTGGCAGTGTTCGGCCCCGCTGAAGCCCTTCCACGGCCTGCTGGCCGTGGACCTCCCGCCGGGCACGACCGAGGTCTCCTGCACCTTCACCCCGAAGGGCCTAGCCCCGGGCCTCGCGGGCGCCGCGCTGTCCCTCCTGACCCTCGCCGCCGTCCACCTCACAACGCTGCGCCGCCGGCGCCAGCGTCTGTACGGGGGTAATCCCCTGGTTCGAGAGCGCTCGTAAGCCGTTGTTCAGTACATTGACCGCCTTGATCACCGGGGCGGGGGCGACGGCAGATGACCAGGGACGCGGACCCGACGGGTGGGGGCGGACTCGACGACCGGGTCCCGTTCCTGGCCCGGCTGGAACAGGCGGACGGTGCGGCGTTACGGGCGCTCGGCCGTGAGGTGCTCTACCCACCCCGCGGCACCCTGCTCCACCAGGACGAGCCCACTGCCCACGTCCTGTTGGTGCTCCGGGGCTGGACCAAGGTCACCGTGGCCCATCCCAACGGCTACCAGGCCCTGCTCGCGCTGCGCGGGCCGGGCGACATCATCGGCGAGTCCGCGGCCCTGACCCGCCGCCCGCGCTCCGCGACCGTGACCGCCCTCGAACACGTCCGCGCCGTCGTCATCGAGCAGGAGCGCTTCCGCGTCTTCCTCGGTAGCTCCCCCGAGGTCTCCCTCCAACTGTTGGCCCTCGTCTCCGACCGCACACGTGCCGCCGACCGACGCAACCTCCAGTTCGCCTCGGTTCCGGTCCGCGAGCGACTCGCAGTGCTCCTGCTGGACCTGGCACACATCCACGGCCGGCGCACGGAGGAAGGGGTGGAGGTCGCAGTCCCGCTCACGAAGCAGGAACTGGCGGGCGCCGTGAGCGCCTCCCGCGAGATGGTCCAGCGCGAGCTGAAGGCCCTGCGGGACCGGGGCGTCATCAATACGGGCCGGCGCACGCTGGTGATCGTGCGGCCGGACGTGCTGCACCGCATTGCGCGGGGTCGGCCCCAACCGTCCTGAGACAGGGCACCGATCCGTCAGTGCCCATGGTTCAGTGCACACGGTCACACTGGGGTGCGTCATCCTCCCTCACGGCACCGGGGCCGGCTGCCCGACGCTGCTCGCATGACACAGCCGCAACCCCTCTTCCGCCACCTGCTCCTGATCGACACCGAGCGCTACAGCGACCGCGACGACGTGCAGCAGGCCTACCTCCGCCGCATGCTCTTCGGGATCGTCGACCGCGTCCTGCTTTCGGCCGGTGTCGACCAGAGCCTGCGTCGGCGGGCCGACCGCGGCGATGCGGTCATGGAACTCATCGACCCCGCAGTCCCACTGACCGACCTGCTACGCACCCTGCTGCGGGATGCCCCGGCAGAACTGCGTGCGGTGAACCGGCTCGCCGCCGGCTCCGCGCAGATCCGCCTTCGCGCCGTCCTGGCCACCGGCTACGTCCACATCGACGAGTTCGACGGCTGGGTGGGGACGGACCTGAACAACGCCTGCCGGCTCCTGGACGGCGACCCGCTGCGCGCTGCTCTGCGCGAACGCCCGGACGACTACGCCCTCTGCGTCTCGGAGTCCGTGCACGCCGGCATCGTCGCCCACGACCACCTCGGCATCCCGAAGGACGAGTTCCACCCGATCACCGTCCCCAGCAAGAACGGCCCGCTGCCCGCCTGGCTCCACGGCCCCCTCCCGACAGCCGAAGCCGCGTCCGCCCCGCCCGAGCCCGTACCGCCGCCGGCACCCCGGCCCGCCACCCCTCAGCCCCCGTCCCCCACCGGCCTCGATTTCCGGGGCACCAACAACGGTGTCGTCGCGAACCGCATCGAGGGCGCCATCACCTTCGGGGACCGGGGCGGGCGCCCGTGAACGCGCAGGCACCGCAGAGCGATCCGGAGCCGGACGCCGTCGCACCGGCCGAGGACGAGGCCGCCACCGAGGCCGACCAACCCGCCCAGGAGCCCTGGGCCGCCCGTCGGGACCTGGACGCCCACACCCCGAGCTCGATGGCCCTGCGCTTCCACGGGACCAATCACGGCGTCACGGCCCAACAGGTCATCGGCGACATCATCACCGGCGGCAAGACCGAGCACCACTACAACTTCGGCGGCCTAGGAGGCTTCGGCGGCGGACAGGTCTCCGGTGAGATCCCGACACGGTCCCTGGAACGGCTCGCCGACGACTTCATCTCGGAAGGCACCCCGTTCGCCGCGTTACTGGGGAGGCTGCGCGAGGAACGCGTGATCGTCCTGACGGGCGATCCGTTCACCGGCCGCCGCACCGCCGCGCTCATGCTGCTGCACCGCCTCGGCGCCACACCGGTCCGCGCCCTCGACCGTGCCGTGCCCCCGGGCGAGCTGAGCCAGCGGCTGACCTCGGGTGACGGAGTCGTGGGTCACGTGCTGTGCGATCTGGACATCTCACGCGAGCAGCCGCTACGAGAGGCCCACCTGTTGGCGCTGCGCAGCCGGATGCGGGAACTACAGGGGTACCTCGTGATCACGGCCGGGCACAGCCCTTACGTCGAGGACACCGTGGAGCTCGCCGCCTGGCACCCGCCCGCACCGGCGACCGTCCTCGCGTCCCTGCTGCCCAAGAGGACGGACGAGGCAAAGGCGCAGGAGCTGCTCGCCCTGCCGGCCGTCGCCGAGTTCCTCTCGCACGACCGGCAGATCCGCGAAGTCGTGCAGTACGTCGCTGTCCTGGCGCAGGCCGACGAGAACCGGATCGAGCAGTACTCGCTGATCGCTCTGGAACAGCAGGTACAGGAGTGGTTCGAGGAAGCCGAGACTCCGGTGCAGTTGCGGGAGAAGGCCTTCCTGATCGCCCTTGCCGCGTTCGACAAGGGCCCGTACGCCCTGACCGCGGAACTGAGCGATGTCCTGTACGCCGCCCTGCGCAGCACAGGAGACGAGAAGTACCAGGAGCCGATACCGGTCTTCGGCACCCACATCGGCAAACGGCTCCAGAAGGCCCGGGCAAAGCGTTATCCCGACCGGGAGATGACCGAGTGGGGGCCGGTCACCCAGGTCAAAGCTGCCTTCCATGACGAACGCGTCGCACCGGTCGTGCTGCGCGAGGTCTGGACGGGCCACCCTGCAGCCCGCCCCGCGCTGATCAAATGGCTCGCCGCCCTCTCCGTCGACGGGCGCCCTTTCGTACGCACCCGGGCGGCGGCCACCGTCGCGGTCCTCGCCTTCACCGATCTGCCCTCCACCATGGCGCTCATCGTCGAACGCTGGGCGGGCGCGAAGGAATCCCGGCGCCAACTGACGGCAGTCAGTGCCCTCACCCTGGCCCACCGGATCGGGGCCCCGAACATCCCGCGGATCGTCGATACGTGGAGCACCGCCACACAGGATCCGAAGCGGTGCTGGGTAGGGGTCCGTGCCTTGGGACTGATCGGGCCCGAGCGGCCGGTGGAGACCCTCGCCGCCCTGCGGGCCCAGGCCAGGCACCAGCACGACAAGCAGCTCAAACAGTCCCGCATGGGGGTCGGCGACCAACAGGTCGCCGCGGAACTCCCTCAGTCCGTGGCCCTGCTGCTGCTCTCCCCGGCAGCCGATACGGCCCTGAGCGCCCTGCTGCCGACCCTCGACGGCCACCCCTCCTCCCGAGCGCTCGCCCTGGACGGGTTCCTCACCGCCTGCGAACGGACCGACACGGCAGCGTGCCCGCCCTTGCTCGATCAGGCAGCCCGCTCCCCCTTCGCCGCACGCTCGATCGCTCGGCTGCTCGGGGTGGCGCTCAACGACCGCACGGCCAACGAGCGCGCCGAGAACGCGCTCAGGAGCTGGGTCCGGGCCGCCGACACCGACCCCGGAACCGAACGGGCGCTCTCGGCCGTGCTCCCCGCAGCCATCGCCGACCCCCGCGACGCGGCCCGCCTCAGCCACCTGCTCGACACCGTGCAAGGACTGGACGGCCGGCCCCGGCCTGCGGTGGCGGACCGGATGCGTACCGCGCTCACCCACCCCCACGCTCACGCACCCGCCTGAGGAGGTCCGACATGAGCAGCCCGCTGCACCGCTCCACCGACTGGGACCAAGGAGCCGACCGGCACACCCAGCTGAAGGATCCGGTCGTCACCGTTCGCCAGCTGGGCCGTCTCGGCCTGCCCGGCAACCCGCCGACCCGTATCGACCACACGCTCGTCTACACGACCAGGCAGGGCTCCTTCGAGGTCTTCCTCCCGCCGCACCGACCCCGCCGCATCCCGCGGCGCTACACCGCGGTCTACGAGGTGGACATGGGGGTCCACGCCATACGGGCCCGGGTCCAGCTGCCCAGCATCGACGACGCCCACGAGTTCGAGGCGAGTGTCGAACTCGACTGGCAGGTCACCGACCCGGCCCGTTACGTACGCAGCGGGCACCGCGACGTGCCGCGACTCCTGCTGGGCCGGCTCGAACAGGCCGCCCGCCCGGTCACCCGCCGCTTCCCGATATCCGACAGTGCGAACGCCGAAGCAGAAGTACTGGCCGCGGTCGGCGAAGGCAAACCGTTGGGCGAGGAAGCCGGCCTGCGAGCCCTGTGGACCGTACGGCTGCGCCGTGACGAGGAAGGGATCGCCCACGCCCAGCGCCTGCGGGCCATCGCGCACGCGACCACCGAGGAGGTCCTGACCCAGCAGGGTGGCGCCCGGGCCGACCTGGAGAAGGCCGCCCGTGCCCAGGCACAGCACCAGCACCGGCTGGAGCTGCAGGGATACGAAGCCCAGCGGATCGACTTCTACCGCGAGTACCTGACACGCGGCGGGATCGACGCCTGGGCCATGCACCTGACCCAACATCCGCAGGACTCCGCGAAGGCCATGACCAGCCTCCACGAGGAGCAGCACGAGCGCCTGCAGGCTCAGATGGTCCTCATCAAGGAAATGCTGACCAAGGCGGGCACCGAACCCTTCGAACTGGAAGGACCCCGGAGGCTCGCGATCGAGGCCTTCAGTGCCGTCTTCGGCCAGCACGTGCCCCTCGAACGGGGCCCCGGGAAGTCGGTGGCCGAGAAGGCCTCCGAATCCCCAACGGAACCTGACCCTCCGTTTCTGCCCCCGCAGTCGGCGTCTGTCGACGCGCCGGCCTGGCAGCCGGTCGTTCCCCCGGACCCGCACGCCGCTCCGGAAGAGCCCCGGTGAACCCCGCGGACGAGGCAGCGGACAGGCTCCTCGCCGACCTGCGCATCGAGGTCGCCCGTGCCGACAGCAAGGCGGCCCTCCTCGTCGGAGCCCTCGGGATGACCGTGGGGGTGATCAGTGCGCAGTTGTCCGGGCCGCACCGGTCCCCCGGTTCCCTATCGGGCTCCGGTACCGCGCTCTGGTGGGCTGGAGCGGCGGCCCTCGCGCTGGCCCTACTGGCCCTGCTGCTCGCGGTACTGCCCCGGTCCCTGCGTTCGGACTGGAGTGCGGGCAGTCCGCTCGCCTACTTCGGTGACATCCGTTCCGCCGACCGGCAGGGCCGACTCGTCGAAGCCCTCGCCGACACCGGTCACGACCCGGCCGGCGCCGTGCGTGCGGCGCTGGCAGCGAACAGCCGGATCGCGGTCCGCAAGCACCAGTGGATCCGGATCGGCCTGCTGGCCTACGGCTCCGGAGCCCTGCTGCTGCCCGCCGCCCTGGTACTCGGCTGACCCACATCCTGCCCGTGGAGGACCCGCATGCCCGACACTCCCACTCCGCCGGACGACCTCGAATACCGGAACGCCCCCGGTACCCGGGTCACGTACCGGGCCCGGCAGCGCCGGACCGACCACACCGTGTGGCTCGGGCTATCCCTGCACGTGCCCGCGTTCCTGCTCAGCCTCTCGCTGGTACTGGCGGTGGCCTTGGCGCTCGACGCGTGGATGGCCGTCCCGGTCTGGGTCCCCACCCTGCTGTGGGCGGCTTCCGGGAGCCTCGCCTTCCACCGGCCGGCCGAAGGGCTGCTGGCCCGCCACGTACTGCACCTGCACCGCCCGCTCCCCTCCGAGCTCAGCGTGCTGGCGCCCGTGTGGCGCGAGGTCACGGGCCGGGCCGGGGTGGACGACAGCCGGTACGAACTGTGGATCGAGGACAGCGACGAGCTGAACGCCCTCGCCGCCGCCGGACACATCGTCGCCGTGACCAGGCGGGCACTGCAGAGCCTGCCCACCTCCCAGCTGGCCGCCGTACTCGCCCACGAACTGGGACACCACACGAGCGGTCACTCCTGGTCAGGGCTGCTCGGGTGGTGGTACACGGTCCCCGGGCGCCTCGTCTGGCGGGCGCTGGCCCAGGTGAAGCCCAAGCTGGTCCGGATGGCGCGCGGGGCGTCGGTGACGGCCTGGGGGGTGTTCGTGGTCCTGGTGGGCTATCTGGCGCTCGCCACGGTGAAGGCGACCTACGGCCTTCCGGTGTTGTTGCTGGCACTGCCCTACCTGACGGCAGCGGTCGGCAGGCGGGCCGAACTGCGGGCAGACGCACACGCCGCCCGACTTGGCTTCGCGCAGCCCCTGTCACTGACACTGCACGAGCTGCTCGCCGAGGAGTCCGACACGTCCGCATCGACACGGCGGACCGGGCTCGCAGCACGGCTGCTCTCCCACCACCCCGACCACCGCACCCGGCTCCACCACCTCCAGCGCTACCTGTGACGCGCGCCCGGCGGAAACGCCGCAGGGCGGCCACCCTCACGGGTGACCGCCCTGCGGTTACTGCTCTGCTGCGACTCAGCCGTTGTACGGGCCGTAGTCGTAGTCCTCCAGCGGGACGGCCTGGCCGGAGCCGGAGCCGAAGGGCGAGTAGTCGATGTCGTCGTAACCGACGGCCGAGTACATCGCGGCCTTGGCCTCTTCGGTGGGCTCCACCCGGATGTTGCGGTAGCGGGCGAGGCCCGTACCGGCCGGGATGAGCTTACCGATGATGACGTTCTCCTTGAGGCCGATCAGGGAGTCGGACTTGGCGTTGATCGCCGCGTCCGTCAGAACCCTGGTCGTCTCCTGGAAGGACGCCGCCGACAGCCACGACTCGGTCGCGAGCGAGGCCTTGGTGATACCCATCAGCTGCGGACGGCCGGAGGCGGGGTGACCGCCCTCGGTGACCACACGACGGTTCTCGGTCTCGAACTTCGACCGCTCGACCAGCTCGCCCGGCAGGAGCTCCGCGTCGCCGGACTCGATGATCGTCACTCGGCGCAGCATCTGCCGGATGATGATCTCGATGTGCTTGTCGTGGATCGACACGCCCTGCGAGTTGTAGACCTTCTGGACTTCGCCGACCAGGTGGACCTGGACGGCACGCTGACCGAGGATGCGCAGCACGTCGTGCGGGTTGGTGGCACCCATGGTGAGCTTCTGGCCCACCTCGACGTGGTCGCCCTCGTGCACGATGACCTTGGCGCGCTTCGAGATCGGGAACGCCGTCTCGTCGCTGCCGTCGTCGGGCGTGATGACGATCTTCTTCGTCTTCTCGGTCTCCTCGATCCGCACGCGGCCGGCGGCCTCGGAGATCGGGGCGACACCCTTCGGGGTACGGGCCTCGAAGAGCTCGACGACACGCGGCAGACCCTGCGTGATGTCGTCACCGGCCACACCACCGGTGTGGAAGGTACGCATCGTCAGCTGGGTACCGGGCTCACCGATGGACTGGGCGGCGATGATGCCGACCGCCTCACCGATGTCGACCAGCTTGCCGGTGGCGAGCGAGCGTCCGTAGCAGAAGGCACAGGTGCCGACCGCGGACTCACAGGTCAGGACCGAGCGGGTCTTGACCTCCTCGACGCCGTTGGCGACCAGGGCGTCGATGAGCACGTCACCGAGGTCGACGTTGGCCGGCGCGATGACCTTGCCGTCGATGACGACGTCCTCGGCCAGCATGCGGGCGTAGATCGAGGTCTCGACGTCGTCGGCCTTGCGCAGCACGCCGTCCTCGCCGCGAACGGCGATCTTCAGCTTCAGACCGCGCTCGGTGCCACAGTCCTCCTCGCGGATGATCACGTCCTGCGAGACGTCCACCAGACGACGGGTCAGGTAACCCGAGTCGGCGGTACGCAGGGCGGTGTCCGCCAGACCCTTACGGGCACCGTGCGTGGAGATGAAGTACTCCAGAACGGTGAGGCCCTCACGGAAGGACGCCTTGATCGGACGCGGGATGGTCTCGTTCTTCGCGTTCGACACCAGACCACGCATACCGGCGATCTGTCGCATCTGCATCATGTTTCCTCGGGCACCCGAGTCAACCATCATGAAGATGGGGTTCGTCTTGGGGAAGTTCGCGTTCATCGCCTCGGCAACCTCGTTGGTCGCCTTGGTCCAGATCGCGATGAGCTCCTGCGTGCGCTCGTCCTTGGTGATCAGACCGCGCTCGTACTGCTTCTGGACCTTCTCGTCCTGCGCCTCGTAGCCCGCGACGATGGCCTTCTTGGCCTCGGGCACGACGACGTCGGAGATGGCCACGGTGACGCCCGAACGGGTCGCCCAGTGGAAGCCGGCCGCCTTCAGGTTGTCGAGCGTCGCCGCCACGATGACCTTGGGGTAGCGCTCCGCCAGGTCGTTGACGATCTCGGAGAGCTGCTTCTTGCCCACCGAGTAGTCGACGAACGGGTAGTCCTCGGGCAGCAGCTCGTTGAAGAGCGCGCGACCCAGGGTGGTCTTCAGACGGAAGCTGTCGCCCGGCTGGAACTCCTGCTCGCCCTCCTCGGCGACCGGCGCCACCCAGCCGCGCGGCGGGATGGTGCCCACCGGGAAGCGGATGTCGACGGACGACTGCAGCGCGAGCTCGCCGTTGTCGAACGCCATCGTCGCCTCGGCCGTGGAGCCGAACGCGCGGCCCTCGCCCTTGGTGTCGCGGAGCTCACCGTCGGTGGTCAGGAAGAACAGACCGAGGACCATGTCCTGGGTCGGCATCGTGACCGGACGGCCGTCGGCCGGCTTGAGGATGTTGTTCGAGGACAGCATCAGGATGCGGGCCTCGGCCTGCGCCTCCGCGGAGAGCGGCAGGTGCACGGCCATCTGGTCACCGTCGAAGTCCGCGTTGAACGCGGTGCAGACGAGCGGGTGGATCTGGATGGCCTTGCCTTCGACCAGCTGGGGCTCGAAGGCCTGGATGCCGAGGCGGTGCAGCGTGGGCGCACGGTTCAGCAGGACCGGGTGCTCGGCGATGACCTCTTCGAGGACGTCGTAGACGACCGTGCGGCCGCGCTCGACCATCCGCTTGGCCGACTTGATGTTCTGCGCGTGGTTCAGGTCGACCAGGCGCTTCATCACGAACGGCTTGAAGAGCTCCAGCGCCATGGCCTTGGGCAGACCGCACTGGTGCAGCTTCAGCTGCGGACCGACGACGATCACGGAACGCGCGGAGTAGTCCACGCGCTTGCCGAGAAGGTTCTGACGGAATCGACCCTGCTTGCCCTTGAGCATGTCGCTCAGGGACTTCAGCGGACGGTTACCGGGACCGGTCACCGGACGACCACGACGACCGTTGTCGAAGAGGGCGTCCACGGCCTCCTGAAGCATGCGCTTCTCGTTGTTCACGATGATCTCGGGGGCACCGAGGTCGAGGAGACGCTTCAGACGGTTGTTGCGGTTGATCACGCGGCGGTACAGGTCGTTCAGGTCGGAGGTCGCGAAGCGGCCACCGTCCAGCTGCACCATCGGACGCAGGTCCGGCGGGATCACCGGCACGCAGTCCAGAACCATGCCCTTGGGCTTGTTGCTGGTCTGCAGGAAGGCGGAGACGACCTTGAGGCGCTTGAGCGCACGGGTCTTCTTCTGGCCCTTGCCGGTACGGATGATCTCGCGGAGGCGCTCGGCCTCCTCCTCGAGGTCGAAGGACTCCAGGCGCTTCTGCAGCGCGGCGGCGCCCATGCAACCGTCGAAGTACGTGCCGAAGCGGTCACGCAGCTCGCGGTAGAGGAGCTCGTCGCCCTCCAGGTCCTGGACCTTGAGGTTCTTGAAGCGGGCCCACACCTCGTCGAGGCGGTCGATCTCGCGCTGGGCGCGGTCACGGAGCTGCTTCATCTCGCGCTCGGCACCTTCGCGCACCTTGCGGCGTACGTCGGCCTTCGCGCCCTCGGCCTCGAGCTCGGCCAGGTCGGTCTCGAGCTTCTTGGCCCGGCCTTCGAGGTCCGCGTCACGGCGGTTCTCGATCTGCTGGCGCTCGACGGAGACGTGCGCCTCCAGCGACGGGAGGTCGCGGGTGCGACGCTCGTCGTCGACGAACGTGATCATGTACGCGGCGAAGTAGATGACCTTCTCGAGGTCCTTCGGCGCGAGGTCCAGCAGGTATCCGAGGCGCGACGGGACGCCCTTGAAGTACCAGATGTGGGTGACGGGAGCGGCAAGCTCGATGTGGCCCATCCGCTCACGGCGCACCTTGGCGCGCGTGACCTCGACGCCACAACGCTCACAGATGATGCCCTTGAAGCGGACACGCTTGTACTTGCCGCAGTAGCACTCCCAGTCCCGGGTAGGACCGAAGATCTTCTCGCAGAAGAGTCCGTCCTTCTCGGGCTTGAGGGTGCGGTAGTTGATGGTCTCCGGCTTCTTGACCTCGCCGTGCGACCAGGTTCGGATGTCGTCCGCGGTGGCAAGGCCGATCCGCAGCTCGTCGAAGAAGTTGACGTCGAGCACTGTGCGTCAATCCCTCTTTCGGGGTCGAGTCTCAATCATGGTCTGAACGGTCCCGGGGATGACGGGGGGCTCTTGAGCGAGCCCCCCGTCAGGCCCGTCAGACCTCTTCGACGCTGCTCGGCTCGCGCCGGGACAGGTCGATACCGAGCTCCTCCGCCGCGCGGAAGACGTCCTCGTCGGTGTCGCGCATCTCGATGGACATGCCGTCCGAGGACAGCACCTCCACGTTGAGGCAGAGCGACTGCATTTCCTTGATGAGCACCTTGAAGGACTCGGGAATGCCCGGCTCGGGGATGTTCTCGCCCTTGACGATGGCCTCGTAGACCTTCACGCGGCCGGTGACGTCGTCGGACTTGATGGTCAGCAGCTCCTGGAGGGCGTAAGCGGCGCCATAAGCCTCGAGCGCCCACACCTCCATCTCACCGAAGCGCTGGCCACCGAACTGTGCCTTACCACCCAGCGGCTGCTGCGTGATCATCGAGTACGGACCGGTCGACCGAGCGTGGAGCTTGTCGTCGACCAGGTGGTGGAGCTTGAGGATGTACATGTACCCGATGGAGATCGGGTCCGGGAACGGCTCGCCGGAGCGGCCGTCGAACAGGCGCGCCTTACCGGACGGGAGGACCAGGCGGTCACCGTCGCGGTTCGGGATGGTGTGCTCGAAGAGGCCTGCGAGCTCATCCTCGCGGGCACCGTCGAACACGGGGGTGGCGACGTTGGTACCGGGCTCGACGCGGTCGGCCCCGATGACCTTCAGACGCTCGGCCCACTCCTCGCCGAGCCCGGAGACGTCCCAGCCGCGGCTGGCGAGCCAGCCGAGGTGGATCTCCAGGACCTGTCCCGGGTTCATTCGGGACGGGACACCCAGCGGGTTCAGGATGATGTCGACCGGCGTGCCGTCCTCAAGGAAGGGCATGTCCTCGATCGGAAGGATCTTGGAGATGACACCCTTGTTGCCGTGACGGCCGGCGAGCTTGTCACCGTCGGTGATCTTGCGCTTCTGGGCGACGTAGACGCGGACCAGCTGGTTCACGCCCGGAGGAAGCTCGTCGCCCTCCTCGCGGTCGAAGACGCGGACACCGATGACCTTGCCGATCTCACCGTGAGGAACCTTGAGCGAGGTGTCGCGCACCTCGCGGGCCTTCTCACCGAAGATCGCGCGGAGCAGGCGCTCCTCCGGGGTCAGCTCGGTCTCGCCCTTGGGCGTGACCTTGCCGACCAGGATGTCGCCGGCGACGACGTCCGCACCGATGCGGATGATGCCGCGCTCGTCGAGGTCGGCGAGGACCTCTTCGGAGACGTTCGGGATGTCCCGGGTGATCTCCTCGGGGCCCAGCTTGGTGTCACGGGCGTCGACCTCGTGCTCCTCGATGTGGATCGAGGAGAGGACGTCGTCCTGCACGAGGCGCTGCGACAGGATGATCGCGTCCTCGTAGTTGTGACCTTCCCACGGCATGAACGCGACGAGCAGGTTCTTGCCGAGGGCCATTTCGCCCTCTTCGGTCGCGGGACCGTCGGCGAGGACCTGGGACTCGATGATCCGGTCACCCTCGTTGACGATGACCTTCTGGTTGACCGAGGTGCCCTGGTTCGAGCGGGAGAACTTGGCGACGCGGTACGTGGTGTACGTGCCGTCGTCGTTGGCGACGGTGATGTAGTCGGCCGAGACCTCCTGGACGACACCGTCCTTCTCCGCACGGATCGAGTCACCGGCGTCGACCGCACAGCGGTACTCCATGCCGGTGCCGACGAGCGGGGCCTCCGCCTTGATGAGCGGAACGGCCTGGCGCATCATGTTCGCGCCCATGAGGGCACGGTTGGCGTCGTCGTGCTCCAGGAAGGGGATCATCGCGGTCGCGACGGACACCATCTGGCGCGGGGAGACGTCCATGTAGTCGACGTCGTCGCCGGCGATGTAGTCGATCTCGCCGCCACGACGGCGCACCAGCACGCGGTTCTCGGTGAAGCGCATGTCCTCGGACAGGCCGGCGTTGGCCTGGGCGATGACGAAGCGGTCTTCCTCGTCGGCCGTCAGGTAGTCGACCTCGTCGGTGACGACACCGTCGATGACCTTGCGGTACGGGGTCTCGACGAAACCGAACGCGTTGACGCGACCGTAGGAGGCGAGCGAGCCGATCAGACCGATGTTCGGGCCTTCAGGGGTCTCGATCGGGCACATGCGGCCGTAGTGCGACGGGTGAACGTCACGGACCTCGAAGCCGGCCCGCTCACGGGACAGACCGCCGGGGCCCAGCGCCGACAGGCGGCGCTTGTGGGTCAGGCCCGAGAGCGGGTTGTTCTGGTCCATGAACTGCGACAGCTGGCTGGTGCCGAAGAACTCCTTGATGGAGGCGACGACCGGCCGGATGTTGATCAGGGTCTGCGGCGTGATGGCCTCGACGTCCTGGGTCGTCATGCGCTCGCGGACGACGCGCTCCATACGAGCCAGACCCGTGCGGACCTGGTTCTGGATGAGCTCGCCGACGTTGCGCAGACGACGGTTGCCGAAGTGGTCGATGTCATCGGTCTCGACCACGATCGAACGGCCGGACTCGCCGGTCGTCTCGGTCTCGCCGGCGTGCAGCTTGACCAGGTACTTGATCGTCGCGATGACGTCGTCGGTGGTGAGCACACCGGCGTCGAGCGGCTCGTCGGCGCCGAGCTTCTTGTTCACCTTGTAGCGGCCGACCTTGGCGAGGTCGTAGCGCTTCGGGTTGAAGTAGAGGTTCTCGAGCAGCGTCTGAGCGGCCTCACGGGTCGGCGGTTCGCCCGGACGCAGCTTGCGGTAGATGTCGAGCAGCGCGTCGTCCTGACCCTGGGTGTGGTCCTTCTCCAGGGTGGCGCGCATGGACTCGTACTCGCCGAACTCCTCGAGGATCTGCTCGGTGGTCCAGCCGAGAGCCTTCAGGAGGACGGTGACGGACTGCTTGCGCTTGCGGTCGATGCGAACACCGACCATGTCGCGCTTGTCGATCTCCATCTCCAGCCAGGCACCCCGGGACGGGATGATCTTGGCGGAGAAGATGTCCTTGTCGGACGTCTTGTCGATGGAGGAGTCGAAGTAGACACCAGGGGAGCGGACAAGCTGCGACACGACGACACGCTCGGTGCCGTTGATGACGAAGGTGCCCTTGTTGGTCATGAGCGGGAAGTCGCCCATGAAGACCGTCTGAGACTTGATCTCTCCGGTCTCGTTGTTCGTGAACTCGGCGGTGACGAACAGCGGAGCCGCGTACGTGAAGTCGCGCTCCTTGCACTCGTCGACAGAGTTCTTCGCCGGCTCGAAACGGTGGTCGCGGAAGGTCAGCGACATCGACCCGGAGAAGTCCTCGATCGGCGAGATCTCCTCGAAGATCTCTTCCAGACCGGACTTGGTGGGGACGTCCTGTCCACTCTCAAGCGCCGACTCGACGCGAGACTTCCAGGCGGCATTGCCGAGAAGCCAGTCAAAGCTCTCGGTCTGCAGCGCCAGGAGGTTCGGAACCTCGAGGGGCTCCTTGATCTTTGCAAAGGAGATGCGCAGCGGGGCGGTGCTGGCACCGTTGTTCGTATTGGTCGAGGCGTTGCGCGAGGCGGCCAAGAGGGGGTCCTTCCGAGGGCTCGGACTCACTACGCGCGTACCGGTCCCAGCAGACACAGAAGACAAGCCCCCCAAAACCAACCGAAAAGGCCAGGTCAGGGTGGATCAATCAAGTGTGCTCAAGCGTGGGCATGTCCCTGGCGACGGGCAGGGGACAGCTAACAGGCAGCGCAAAGGGTCAGTGTAGCCACTCGGCTCACTGATGTCCAGACCAGGTTTCCGGAAACCGGCAACAGGCCTTCCCCATGTCGTTCAACCAACACTGTGTCCAACGCTGCGGCGCCCCGTACACGTGCACAGAGCGCGTATCAGTACTGCCCTCTTCGTAGTCGATCCATGCCTGGATCTCGGATCCAGGTGGTCGACCTCTCGACGGGACTGAGAATTGCGCGCCGCGTCCCGTTCGTCAAGGCCCCCTGCTCCGAGCGGATCATCTTCGGACCCTGCATCGGAGCAACGATGATCACCCTACTCCCCAACGAGACCAGGGCAAGTCAGGCACTACGGGTACGCCAAAGGGCGACCACCCTTACGGGTGATCGCCCTTGGTTGAGGCCCTGGAGGGCCTCAGAGGTGTTACTTGACCTCGACAGCCGCGCCGGCAGCCTTGAGGGCCTCGGCGGCCTTGTCAGCGGCCTCCTTGGCGACCTTCTCGAGGACCGGCTTCGGGGCGCCGTCCACGAGGTCCTTGGCCTCCTTCAGACCCAGGGAGGTCAGCTCACGCACGACCTTGATGACCTGGATCTTCTTGTCGCCGGCACCGGTGAGGATGACGTCGAACTCGTCCTGCTCCTCGGCGGCGTCGGCAACCGGGCCACCCTGGGCGGGGCCGGCAACGGCGACGGCCGCGGCGGCGGTGACGTCGAACTTCTCCTCGAAGGCCTTCACGAACTCGGAGAGCTCGATGAGGGTCATCTCCTCGAACTGGGCGAGGAGGTCGTCCTGAGAGAGCTTCGCCATGATGGGCGATCCTTCCACTAATTCGGCAGGTGCCGGATGTATATAGAGGCGGGCGTAACGGCCCGCTACGACCCACGCACTAGGCGGCGTGGATCAGTGCGCGAGCCGAATTACTCGGCACCGCCCTGCTCGGCGAGCTTGACGCGAAGCGCTTCCGCGGTGCGGACGAACTTCGACGGCAGCGCCTGGAAGAGCGAGGCAGCCTGAGACTGCTTGCCCTTGAACGCGCCGGCCAGCTTGCTGAGCAGAACCTCGCGGGACTCGAGGTCCGCAAGCTTCTTGATCTCATCGGCGGTGAGCGCCTTACCATCAAGGACACCCGCCTTGATGATGAGGTTCGGGTTGTCCTTGGCGAAGTCACGCAGGCTCTTCGCCGACTCCACCGGGTCACCGGTGATGAAGGCGACCGCGGTCGGACCAGCGAAGTGCTCGTCCAGCGCGGTGATCCCGGCCTGGTTGGCCGCAATCTTGGTCAGCGTGTTCTTCACCACGGCGTACTGGGCGTTCTCACCAAGGGAGCGACGCAGCGTCTTGAGCTGCGCGACGGTGAGACCCCGGTACTCGGTCAGCACGGCGGCGTTCGAGCTCTGGAACGCGTCCTTGAGCTCGGCTACCGATGCAGCCTTGTTGGGCGTCGGCATGGTGCGTTCGCCTCCTTCCGGGTGATGAGGACCGCTCAGAAGGGGCTAAATAAGAAACGCCCCGGCGCAGGCGCCAGGGCGTGGCTCAACCGGAACGAGTTCCGGGAACCTTCCACAGTCACCTACGCGGGTCGTCCGCATTCAGCGGATCCTTCGGCCACCGAACCCTTGCGGGCACGGCAACGACCAGCGGTCTTTGGCTTCTGGGGAAGACTACGTGAAGGGGTGCAGCCGAGGCAAATCGCCTCAGGAGCCGGCGCCGAGGCCGCCCAGTCCGGCGTCCCGGAGCTTCTGGTCGGCCTCTTCGAGCTTCTGGTCCGCCTCGTCCGGCTTGCGGTCGGTCCCCTAGTTCAGGTCGTCGAAGGAGACGACCTGGTCGGCCGGCGGGGCCTGGACCGGGGTGGCCGCGGCGAAGTCGGAGAACTTCGCCGTGGTCTTCGTCGTGCCCTCGCCGTCCGTGCTCACGGTTTCCGCGCGGACCGGGTAGCCGTCCTTGCCGATCCACAGGTCCACCTCGAAGGCGGTGATGTGCTTCACCGCCTCGTGGAGGTACTGGCGGTTCGCCTCCTCCATGACCTTGGTGGACTCGTCCGCCTCGAGCAGGTCCGCGGTGGTGAAGCTGCCCTTGTAGTGCTCGGCGTCGATGCCGTCGGCCGTCTTCTCGGCGCCGACGTGCGCGAGCTTCTCCTGGCCCAGCAGCATGGCGAGGTACTCGGCCGGGTCGTCGTTGAGCCGGACCCCGGGCTTGCCGCCCTTGGCCAGGTTCATGCTCATCCAGGCCTTGCCCGCCAGGGGCTGCGCCAGGCGGGTGTAGGTCATGTCGCCGATCATGATCGAGCGCGTGTCGGGCTTCTCGCTCCTCAGGATCACGTCGTGGCTGGACGGGTACCAGCCCTTGGTCCCGGACTGACCGTGGGTCTTGCCGTCGGCCCCGACGATGGACAGCTCCGCCTTGGCGAACTTGGCGGCCGCCGTCTTCAGGTAGGACGCCTTCACCGCCTCCACGGAGGAGTGCGCCTTCACCTCGGCGCCCTTGCCCCCGTCGGCCTTTCCGGTGCCCCCGTCGGCCTTGCCGGTGCCCCCGTCGGCCTTCTCGCCACCGCAGGCCGCGAGGCCGCCCACGAGCAGTGCGGTGCCCGCCACTGCGATACCGGCCCGAATCCGGGCAGCCTTGTTCATCTGCTCTCCCCCATGTGTGGATCTCCGTACGACCCCATCCCCATGGCCCTACGCGAAGATCTCAAATCCCTACATCCATGACGAAACCGGGCCTCCCGGCTCCCGGCAGGGGAGACGGAGGGCCCGGTCTCAGGCGTGCGCGGGGCGTGGTCAGGCGCCGCCCGCTCCGCCCGAGTCCTTCATCATCTCGGCCATGTCCATGACCTGGTCGGCCGGCGGTGCGGCAATCTCGACCGGCTTGTTGATGTCCTTGAACTTGATGGTGATGTCCATCGAGCCCGAGGTGCCCTGACCCTGGGTGCGGACCTGCTTGGCCTGGTCGGCCTCGTCGATCCAGATGTCCATGGTCAGGCTCTTGATGCCCTGCTCCTCAAGCGTCTTGACGTTCTTCTCCTGGCGCTCCTTGGCCTCGGGAGTCGAGGAGGCACTGCGGGCCTTCAGCTCGTCGAGCGTGACGGTGCCGGCGAGGTGCGTCGTCTTCTGCCCGTCGATGGTCTCCTCGCCGACCTTCTTGAGGTCCTTGGCGGCGCTCATGCTGTCGGCCGTGTCGGCAGGGTTCTGGCCCTGCTGGGAGGAACCGAGGGAGTCCAGCTGCTTGGCCTGCTCCGGGGCCAGGGCCTTGAGGTCGAACTTCAGCCACTTGCCGTCGCTGCCCATGTACATGGCGCCGTCGATCAGGCGGATCTCCACCTTCTGGCCCGGCTTCTCGGGCGAGTCCATCTTCATCGACATGGCCGTCGCGGGCTTGATCCGCATGGCGGCCTCGGCCGCGATGTTCTGCCCCGCGACCTTGCCTGACATGGTGAAGCTGAGGGAGGTGATCTCCTCGGACTTCTTCTTCGTCTTCTCCAGGTACGCCGCCGGGGCGACCTCCGCCGGCTTCTTCGCGGCCTGGGACGGGGCAGCGGACGCCCCGTTGTCCTTCTGCTTCGTGTCCTTCCCGCCCCCGCACGCGGTGGCGCCTCCTGCGAGCAGGAGGGCGGCCATGACGGCGCCGACGGTCTTCTTGCGGTATGCGTTCATGTGTTCCCCACCCCGGGTACGCAAGGCAGCGGTACGCCTCAGGCGGTCTTTCCTGCGGCGCTGCCAGCACTGACTGTACGTCTCGCCGCTGACAGTAATCGCACAGGGTTCGCACAGGAAACGAAAAACGGGCCCGCCGCCCCCGGGAAGGGGGCGACGGGCCCGTTCGGCAGATCAGTGAGCCGTCAGGCTCAGCTCGATCAAACGGCAGCCGGGTCTTCCTCGACGAGGAGGTTCCGGGTGCGGTTCGGGTCCAGCTGGATGCCGGGGCCCATGGTGGTGCTGAGGGCGGCCTTCTTGATGTAGCGGCCCTTCGCGGCGGACGGCTTCAGACGAAGGATCTCGTCCAGGGCCGCGCCGTAGTTCTCGACCAGCTTGTCATCGGAGAAGGAGACCTTGCCGATGATGAAGTGCAGGTTCGAGTGCTTGTCGACGCGGAACTCGATCTTGCCACCCTTGATCTCGGTGACAGCCTTCGCGACGTCCATCGTGACGGTGCCGGTCTTCGGGTTCGGCATCAGGCCACGGGGACCGAGCACGCGGCCGAGGCGGCCGACCTTGCCCATGAGGTCCGGCGTGGCCACAACGGCGTCGAACTCGTTCAGGCGGTTGCCCTTGGCGATCTCGTTGATCAGCTCGTCGTCGCCGACGATGTCGGCGCCAGCGGCTTCCGCGGCCGCAGCACGGTCACCGGTCGCGAAGACCAGGACCCGGGCGGTCTTGCCGGTGCCGTGCGGGAGGTTCACGGTGCCGCGGACCATCTGGTCGGCCTTGCGCGGGTCGACACCCAGGCGGAAGGCGACCTCGACGGTGCCGTCGAACTTGGTCGTGGAGGTCTCCTTGGCGAGACGGACGGCCTCGAGCGGGGCGTACAGCTTCTCCCGGTCGACCTTGGCGTCCGCAGCGCGGAGAGTCTTGCTGCGCTTCACTTCTGCTCCTGTTTTTTGGCTTCAGGCATGGAGTCGTGGTGCGGACCAGCGCTTGGTCCTACCACTGATGGTGCTGGGGGTGGCTGGATCAGCCTTCGACGGTGACGCCCATCGAACGCGCGGTGCCGGCAATGATCTTGACGGCGGCGTCGATGTCGTTGGCGTTCAGGTCGGGCATCTTCAGCTCGGCGATCTCCTTGACCTGGGCAGCCGTGAGCTTGGCGACCTTGGTCTTGTGGGGCTCGCCGGAGCCCTTCTCGATGCCCGCGTGCTTCAGGATGAGGCGCGCGGCCGGCGGAGTCTTGGTGATGAAGGTGAAGGAACGGTCGTCGTAGACCGTGATCTCCACCGGCACGACCATGCCACGCTGCGACTCGGTCGCGGCGTTGTAGGCCTTGCAGAACTCCATGATGTTGACGCCGTGCTGACCGAGCGCGGGGCCGACCGGCGGAGCCGGGTTGGCCGCACCGGCCTTGATCTGGAGCTTGATAAGCCCCGTGACCTTCTTCTTCTTGGGAGGCATTGCTCTCTCCGGGTCCTAGTGAGAGTTTTCAGCCGCCCATCCGGTCATCCGGATGGAGGCATACCGCACCACGATAACGGGTATCGGTGCGGGGCTAAAAACCGAGCAGGTCAGACCGCCCTTCACGGGGCGATCTGACCTGTCCGGAAGCTGTCGCTCAGAAGATCAGTTCTTCTGGATCTGGTCGAAGCTGAGCTCGACCGGGGTCTCGCGGCCGAAGATCTCGACGAGGCCCTTGACCTTCTTCGAGTCGGGGTTGATCTCGTTGATGGTCGCCTGCAGCGTCGCGAACGGGCCGTCGGTGACGGTGACCGAGTCGCCGACCTCGAAGTCCAGGACCTCGATGGTGCGCTTGACGGCGGGCGCGGGCAGACCGGCCTCTTCCGCGGCGGCCTTGGCGGCCTTCTCCTGCGCCTCCGGGGCGAGCATCTTGACGATCTCGTCCAGGGTCAGCGGGTACGGGTCGTACGCGTTGCCGACGAAGCCGGTGACGCCGGGCGTGTTGCGGACGACGCCCCAGGACTCGTTCGTCAGATCCATGCGGACGAGAACGTAACCGGGCAGCTTGTTCTGCCGGACGTTCTTGCGCTCGCCGTTCTTGATCTGGACGATCTCTTCCTCGGGCACCTCGGCCTGGTAGATGAACTCCTCGACGTTCAGCGAGACGGCGCGCTGCTCCAGGTTGGCCTTCACGCGCTTCTCGTAGCCGGCGTAGGTGTGGATCACGTACCACTCGCCGGGGAGCAGGCGCAGCTCCTCGCGCAGGGCCTGGATGGGGTCGACGGGCTCGGCGGGCTCGACCGGAGCGGCCTCTTCGGCCTCTTCCTCGTCGGCCTCGACGTCGTCAGCAGCCTCTTCGGCCTCGGCGTCGACCTCGACGTCGGCGTCAACCTCGGCGTCGTCCTCGTCCTCGTCCTCGTCGGACTCGACGTGCATCGCGGCCTCTTCGGCGGCGACACCCGCCTCGACGTCGGCGAGCTCGGCCTCGTCGGGCTCCACAGCGTCTGCCGCCTCGACGATGTCGAGCTCGTCCTCGACGGACTCGACGGAGTCGTGGCTCGCGTTCAGGTTCGGGTCAGACACGGTGGCTGCTTCTTCCTGGATACAAAAGGTGGTGGAACATGCGAAAACGGGCGACACCCATCAAGGCGCCGCCCTCCGCGGGGATCAGCCGAAGACGAACTTGATGGCTTTTTCGAACCCAAAGTCAATCACGGTCACCAGACCGATCATGATGACCACGAAGACAATCACCACGGTGGTGTACGTCGTGAGCTGGTTGCGAGTGGGCCAGACGACCTTGCGGAGTTCCGCGATGATCTGGCGGTAGAAAAGCGCGAGGCGGCCCAGAGGACCCTTCTTGCCGCGCTTGCCGCCCTTGCGGGCCTTCTTCTCGCGCGTCTCGTCCTCGGCGTCAGGCATGTCGATGGAGCCCAGGGCGTCCGTCACGTCTCTCACCTGAATCCGGGTCGTGGCCGTACCGCGCCCGGTTGCGCCGTACGGCGTTGCATCTAAGTACGTACCTGCGCACACACGTCCGAGATGGAGTGTGGAGCAGGGCCGGAGGGACTCGAACCCCCAACCGCTGGTTTTGGAGACCAGTGCTCTACCAATTGAGCTACGACCCTTTGCGTCCCCCAACCTACCGCATCCGAGCGAGTGCACGGAGTGCTCGCGCTTCGCAGCGGCTGGTGAGGTCCAACGACAGTGGAGTGTACGTGAACCGCGCCCTGACGTCGAACAGCGCCCGACCTGACATGCGCCGGTCCGTTGACTGAAACGGTGTGCGGCGCTTCTTTGCCGTCTGGGACGATTGCTCGTATGACCTCTGCAACGCCTTCCTCCGAGCGCCGGGTGTCCGCCCGTATCGGCGCCATTTCCGAGTCCGCCACCCTCGCCGTGGACGCCAAGGCCAAGGCCCTCAAGGCCGCCGGGCGCCCGGTGATCGGCTTCGGTGCCGGCGAGCCCGACTTCCCGACCCCGGACTACATCGTCGAGGCTGCGGTCGAGGCCTGCCGCAACCCCAAGTACCACCGCTACACGCCGGCCGGCGGCCTGCCCGAGCTGAAGGCCGCGATCGCCGCCAAGACGCTGCGCGACTCCGGCTACGAGGTCGAGGCCTCGCAGGTCCTGGTGACCAACGGCGGCAAGCAGGCGATCTACGAGGCCTTCGCGGCCGTCCTGGACCCGGGTGACGAGGTCATCGTCCCGGCTCCGTACTGGACCACCTACCCGGAGTCGATCCGTCTCGCCGGCGGTGTCCCGGTCGAGGTCGTCGCCGACGAGACCACCGGCTACCGCGTCTCCGTCGAGCAGCTGGAGGCCGCGCGCACCGAGCGCACGAAGGTCGTCCTCTTCGTCTCCCCGTCCAACCCGACCGGCTCGGTCTACAGCGAGGCCGACGCCCGCGCGATCGGCGAGTGGGCCGCCGAGCACGGCCTGTGGGTGCTCACGGACGAGATCTACGAGCACCTCGTCTACGGCGAGGCGAAGTTCACCTCGCTGCCGGTCCTGGTCCCGGCCCTGCGCGACAAGTGCATCATCGTCAACGGCGTCGCCAAGACGTACGCGATGACCGGCTGGCGCGTGGGCTGGGTCATCGCCCCGCAGGACGTCATCAAGGCGGCGACCAACCTGCAGTCGCACGCCACCTCCAACGTCTCCAACGTGGCCCAGGTCGCCGCGCTGGCCGCCGTCTCGGGCAACCTCGACGCGGTCGCGGAGATGCGCAAGGCCTTCGACCGTCGCCGCCAGACGATGGTGAAGATGCTCAACGAGATCGACGGCGTCTTCTGCCCGACCCCCGAGGGCGCGTTCTACGCGTACCCGTCGGTCAAGGAGCTCATCGGCAAGGAGATCCGCGGCAAGCGCCCGCAGAGCTCCGTCGAGCTCGCCGCCCTGATCCTGGACGAGGTCGAGGTCGCGGTCGTCCCGGGCGAGGCCTTCGGCACCCCCGGCTACCTGCGCCTGTCCTACGCCCTGGGCGACGAGGACCTGGTGGAGGGCGTGTCCCGCATCCAGAAGCTCCTGGCGGAGGCCAAGGCCTGACGCACCCCGCAGCACGACCTGGGCGGCGGCACCCCTGAGGGTGCCGCCGCCCAGCCATTCCCGCCCCGCCGTCACCTTCAGCCCCGCCTGCACAACCCAGCCCCGCCGGCGTTTGAGGCGCGGGCCCGGGAGCCCCGCTCTTTCAGCCCCGCCTGCACAACCCAGCCCCGCCGGCGTTTGAGGCGCGGGGCCCGGGGCGGAGCCCCGCTCCTTCAGCCCCGCCGGCGATTGAGGCGCGGGGTCCGGGCAGCGCCCGGAAGGCTCCCGCGCAGCGGCCCGGCCCCCGCTCACGCGTTCGCGCAAGCCCCCGATCGGTAAAACCCCCTCCCGCCGAGCGCAGCAGTACGGCAGGATCACCAGATGGAGCACGCACGCGATCTCACGCTTCTGCCCAAGGCCCACCTCCACCTGCACTTCACCGGGTCGATGCGGCCATCGACCCTTCTGGAGCTCGCCGACAAGTACGGCGTGCGCCTCCCCGACGCCCTCACGGCCGGGGAGCCGCCCAAGCTCCGTGCCACCGACGAGCGCGGCTGGTTCCGCTTCCAGCGGCTCTACGACGCCGCCCGCTCCTGCCTGCGCGAGCCCGACGACATCCGGCGCCTGGTCCGCGAGGCCGCGGAGGAAGACGTACGGGACGGCAGCGGCTGGCTGGAGATCCAGGTGGATCCCACCTCCTACGCCCCCCTGCTCGGCGGGATGATCCCCGCCGTCGAGATCATCCTCGACGCCGTCGACGCGGCCTCCCGCGAGACCGGCCTCGGCATGCGGGTCCTCATCGCCGCCAACCGCATGAAGCACCCCCTCGACGCCCGCACCCTCGCCCGGCTCGCCGTCCGCTACGCCGACCGCGGCATCGTCGGCTTCGGTCTCTCCAACGACGAGCGCCGCGGCATGGCCCGCGACTTCGACCGGGCCTTCGCCATCGCCCGCGAGGGCGGCCTCCTCGCCGCACCGCACGGCGGCGAGCTCACCGGCCCGTCCTCCGTCCGCGACTGCCTCGACGATCTGCACGCCTCCCGCATCGGGCACGGGGTGCGGGCCGCCGAGGATCCCCGGCTGCTCAAGCGGCTCGCCGACCGGCAGATCACCTGCGAGGTCTGCCCGGCCTCCAACGTCGCCCTCGGGGTCTACGAGCGGCCCGAGGACGTCCCGCTGCGCACCCTCTTCGAGGCCGGGGTCCCCATGGCGCTGGGCGCCGACGACCCGCTGCTCTTCGGGTCCCGCCTCGCGGCCCAGTACGAGATCGCCCGCCGCCACCACGCCTTCACGGACGCGGAGCTCGCCGAGCTGGCCCGCCAGTCGGTGCGCGGCAGCGCGGCGCCCGACGACGTGCAGGCCAAGCTGCTGGCGGGGATCGACCACTGGCTCACCGGGTGAGCCGCAGGTCCCCTTCGTAGCAGTCGGCGCGTACCCGCCCGCCGTCCAGGAAGCCGATCTCCAGGTGGGTGCGGCCCTGCTCGGGCAGGGCGAACTCGGCGACCGAGGCGACGGTCTCGCCGAGGTGCCGCAGGAAGGGGTGGTCGCCGAGGTCCTCACCGACCTCGATGCGACCCCACTCCCCCATGTCGTACGCCGCGTGCGGGGTGGCGGACTCGACGATGAGGCACTGGTCGGATCCGGTGGTGATCCGGATGGTGTCGCCGATGCTGTCGATCAGCCAGACGTCGAGGGGCGCCTCGGAACGTTCGCCGTCACTGATGTGCCAGGACGCGACGACTCGGCTGAGCGTGCGCCCCACGAGACGGGTGGGGTCCGTACCGGCCCCGTGCAGGGGACAGAGCATGGGCGGCCGGGGCTCCTCAGATGCTGACGCCGACCGTCACCGGCTCGTTGACCAGGGTGACGCCGAAGGCCGCGTGGACGCCCGCGACGACCTCGCGGGCCAGGGTGAGGAGGTCCTCGGTGGTGGCCTCGCCGCGGTTGGTGAGGGCGAGGGTGTGCTTGGTGGAGATGCGCGCCGGGCCGGTGCCGTAGCCCTTGGTGAAACCGGCCTTGTCGATCAGCCAGGCCGCGCTGGTCTTCGTACGGCCGTCGCCGGCGGGGTACGCGGGCGGGGCGGTGTCGGGGCCGAGGCGGTCCTGGGCGCGGGCGAGGAAGGTGGCGTAGGCCTCGTCGGTCAGGATCGGGTTGTGGAAGAAGGACCCGGCCGACCAGGTGTCGTGGTCGGCGGGGTCGAGGACCATGCCCTTGCCGGCGCGCAGCCGCAGCACCGTCTCGCGGGCGGTGGCGGCGGGGACCCGGTCGCCGGCCTCGACGCCGAGGGCGCGGGCGGTCTCGGGGTACTTGATCGGCGCGGACAGGCCGCCGGCGTCCTCCAGGGCGAAGCGCACGCGCAGGACGACGTAGCGGTCGGGCTGGTCCTTGAAGGTGCTGTTGCGGTACCGGAAGGCGCACTCGGTGGCGCTCAGGGTGACCGTTTCTCCGGTGGCGCGGTCGTAGGCGACGACCTCGGTGATGGTGTCGCAGACTTCCTGGCCGTACGCACCGACGTTCTGGATCGGGGTGGCACCGGCCGAGCCGGGGACTCCCGCGAGGCACTCGATGCCGGCGAGGCCGGCGTCGACGGTGCGGGCGACGGCGTCGCTCCAGTTCTCGCCGGCGGCGAGCTCCAGCCGCGTCCCGTCCAGGTGGAAGCCGGTGGTCGCGATGCGCAGGGCGGTGCCGTCGAAGCCCCGGTCACCGATGACCAGGTTGCTACCGCCACCGATGACCAGGAGCGGGGTTCCGCTCTCGTCCGCGGCGCGCACGGTGGCGACGACCTCGGCGTCGGTGGTCGCGGTGACCAGGCGGGCGGCGGGACCACCGAGACGGAAGGTGGTCAGCGGGGCGAGGGGGGCATCGTGGAGTTCCTGCACGTGGACAAGAGTACGGTCCGTGCCCCTCGCATCCCTGCGGGGCCACGGACCGTACTCGTTCGTCCCCCCTGCCGGCGGCGTCAGTAGTCCGTCTTCTGCTCGGCGAGGCGGCGTTCGGCCTCGGCCCAAGTCAGGGGGAGCTCGTCGGCCCGCACGGTCCAGTAGGTGAAGGCCGATCCCTTCATGTACGCGCTGGCGGCGCGGGAGCTGGAGCGGTGGGGCTCGCTGCGGGCGAAGCGGTAGAGCGCGTCCCGGTCCTCCCATGCGGAGAGGGTCAGGAAGGTACGGCTGAAGACGCGGGCGCGCAGGGCGACGCCGTGGGCACCGGGGGCCTTGCGGATCTGGAGGATGATGCCGGGCGCCTTGAGGAAGAACTTGACGGCGCCGGCGAGCGTGGCGGTCTCGAAGCGGGAGGCCATGACGTAGACCTCGGCGCCGGGGGCGGCCTGGGTGGGCGTGGACCAGGGGATGTCGGGCATGGCGGGCGGCGCTCCTTGTCCGTCGGAACGGTCGGGGTCGTGTGTGGTCAGGGTCGTGTGCGGGTGGGGTCAGCCGGCGGCCGGGACCTTGTCCGGGACGGTGGTGGTCCGGCCCGCGGGAGCCTGGGCGGCCGTGGCCTTACGGGGCACCAGCAGGGCCAGGGCGGCGGCGAGGGCGACCGCGCCGGCGCCGATCCACAGGGCGGGGACGGTTCCGTCGGTGAAGGCCTGCGGGGACTCGTAGCCGCCCTGGGCGGAGAAGACCGAGGCCAGGATCGCGACGCCGAGGGCTCCGCCGACCTCGCGCAGCGCGTTGTTGGTGCCGGAAGCCTTGCCCTGGTCGGCCGGGGCGACGGTGGACATCAGGACGTTGGCCGCGGGGGCGAAGTAGAGGGCCATGCCGATCCCGCTGAGGATCAGCGGCGGGAGCTGGGCCGCGTACGAGACGTCCGCGCTCAGGATGGCCGCGAACCAGCCCAGACCGAGGGCCTGGAAGGCGAGCCCGGCGGCGACCACGGGGCGGCCGCCGATGCGGTCGGAGAGGATCCCGGCCAGCGGAGCGATGATCATCGGCATTCCGGTCCAGGGGAGCATGCGCAGGCCGGCCTCGGTGGGCGAGTAGCCGGCGACGCCCTGGAGGAACTGGCTGAGCAGGAAGATCGAGCCGAACATGCCGAGGAACATGAGCAGGCTGGCCAGGTTGATCCCGAGGAAGCCGCGGTCACGGAAGAGCCGCATGGGAAGCATGGGGTTGGCGTTGTTGAAGCCGTGGTGGATGAAGCCGCCGACGAGCGCGGAGCCGACGATCAGGCCGGTCAGGACGGGGGCGCTGGTCCAACCCTCGGAGTTGGCGTTGACCAGGGCGTAGACGATGCCGAAGAGGCCGCCGCTGATGAGCAGGGTGCCCGGGATGTCGAGGCGCGCGCCGGGGGCGGTGGACTCGGCGAGGCGCAGGCGGGCGAGCGGGATCAGGGCCAGGCCTATCGGCACGTTGAGCCAGAAGATCCACTGCCAGGAGATGTGCTCGGTGAGGCTGCCGCCGATGAGGGGGCCACTGGCGACGGCGAGGCCGGTGACGGCGCCGTAGATCCCGAGGGCCATGCCGCGGCGGGCGGCGGGAACGGCGGCGGTGAGCAGGGTGAGAGTGAGCGGCATCATGATCGCCGCGCCGACGCCCTGCACGGCGCGGGCGGCGATGAGCGCGTCGATGCCGGTCGAGAGAGCGGCTGCGGCGGAGGCGCCGGTGAAGACCGTGAGGCCGACGATGAACAGCCGGCGGCGGCCGAAACGGTCGCCGAGGGCGGCACCGAACAACAGGAGGACGGCGAAGGTGAGCGTGTACGCGTTCACCGTCCACTCCAGGTCCTCCAGCTTGCCGCCGAGGTCTTCGCGGATGGCGGGGAGGGCGGTGGTGACGACCAGGTTGTCGAGTGCGGCCATGAAGCTGGCCACGCCGGTGAGGACGAGCGCCCAGATGGCGGGCGCGCGGAGCTTGGTGTCTTGCGTGGGCACGATTTCCCCCTACTTTTGTTAGTTATTGCTGACTAACTTTGACGACCATGAAAATGCGCGCGAGCCGATCTCGCGCGCCGTCACTTCTCCAGACGACCCTCGGCACCCGCCGAGGGGTAGAGCCCCTCCCAGACCCGGTGCCCGGGCGGGAAGCCCATGGCGGCGAGGGTGTTGATCAGCATTCCGTACGCCATGAAGGTCGTGGCCTCACCGACGTCCCCACCGAAGGGCACGAGGGCCGTGTCCCAGAGCTCCATCCAACCCTTGCGCACGAGCTCGCCGAGCTCATGGTCCCCGGCCGCCTCGGCGGCGGCGACGCTGACGTACATCTGGAGCTGCATCTGGAGCTTGTCGGGATCCTCGGCGATCAGCCGGGTGTAGGCGTTCGCCATCGCTTGCGTGGCCTCCTCCCCCTGCAGCCCTTCGGCGGCGGCGGCGAAGAGGTCGCGCGTCTCCATCAGGCAGCGCTCGGCAGCCGCCAGGAAGATCGCCTGCTTGCCGGGGAAGAGCCGGAAGAGGTACGGCTGCGAGACGCCCACCCGCTTGGCGATCGCCTCGGTGGAGGTCCCGTAGTAACCCCCGCGAGCGAACTCGTGCACCGCAGCACGAATGATGCTCTCCCGCCGCTCATCTGCGCTCATCCTGACCATGAGGCAAAGTTAGTACTCAATCACTAACTAAGTCAAGAGTCGGGGCGGTCGGGGGCGGGGGCGGGGGCGGGGGGCGCGGCGGGGGCGGCGCGGCGCGGCGGGGGCTTCGGGGGCGGCGGGAGCCGGCCGGGCGGGGGCGGTGAGATGCGGCGGGGGCTTCGGGGGGCGGGAGCCCGGCGGCCGGCATCAGGGATGGGTGTGGGGTTTCCCGTCAGTCCGATCGTCTCCGTGTCGGGCCGGCCCCGGGCGAGCGGGCCACCGCCCCGCGAAAAGGGCGGAGGCGCCGTTCTGGTGCCCCCGCCCCGCTCGCTCCGCGCCGTCGGCTCAGGCCAGTTCGACCACCGCGCGGGACATGCCCAGGACCTTCTGGCCCTCGCTCATCGCCGTCAGGTCGACCCGGACCCGGTTGTCGTCCAGCTTCGCGGCGACCTTGGCGGTGACCTCGATCAGCCCGCCCCGGTCGTCGTTGGGGACCACGACCGGCCGGGTGAAGCGCACGCCGTACTCGACCACCGCGCCCGGGTCGCCGACCCAGTCGGTGACCACGCGGACCGCCTCGGCCATGGTGAACATGCCGTGCGCGATCACGTCCGGCAGTCCGACCTCCTTGGCGAACTTCTCGTTCCAGTGGATCGGGTTGAAGTCACCCGAGGCGCCCGCGTACTGGACCAGCGTGGCGCGCGTCACGGGGAAGGACGCCGCCGGCAGCTCGGTGCCGACCTCGACGTCGGCGTACTGGATCTGCGCTGCCATGTCAGGCCTCCTCGGGGGCGCGGGAGACGAGCTTCGTCCACGCCGTCACCACGTGCTCGCCGGTCTCGTCGTAGACCTCGCCGCGGATGTCGATGATGTCGTTGCCCGCCATCGACTTCACGGCCTCGATCGTGGACGTCACCGAGAGTCGGTCGCCGGCTCGCACCGGGCGGGAGTACGCGAACTTCTGGTCACCGTGCACGACGCGGCTGTAGTCCAGTCCCAGCTGCGGGTCCTCGACGACCTGGCCGGCGGCCTTGAAAGTGATCGCAAACACAAAAGTCGGCGGAGCGATCACATCGGGGTAGCCGTACGACTTCGCGGCTTCGGGATCGTTGTAGACGGGATTGGTGTCACCCACCGCAGCCGCGAATTCGCGGATCTTCTCCCGGCCGACCTCGTACGGATCGGTGGGCGGGTAGCTCCGCCCCACGAAGGACTGGTCGAGAGCCATGACTCACTACCTCCTGTTGAAGGGACACGAATGACGCAAGAGAAAGACAGGAACGGGCACGGAAACGACACAAGGCCGCCCCCAATGAAGGGGACGACCTCATGACGGTGCCTGTTATTCGAGACTTCGCTAGGGTCAGCGGGTCTCGCGGTGCGCGGTGTGCGAGTTGCAGCGCGGGCAGTGCTTCTTCATCTCAAGACGGTCCGGGTTGTTACGCCGGTTCTTCTTGGTGATGTAGTTCCGCTCCTTGCACTCCACGCAGGCCAGCGTGATCTTCGGGCGGACGTCGGTGGCAGCCACGTGAGTGCTCCTTGACGGACTATGGGACGGATGAACGCATAAAAGAGTAGCCGATCGGGAGACCGACCCCGCAATCGGCTACTGTGTGTAGCGGCGACCGGACTTGAACCGGTGACACAGCGATTATGAGCCGCTTGCTCTACCGACTGAGCTACGCCGCTTTGATGTGATCAGCTCCCCACCCGAGGGTGGGGAACCTCTCTCACCAGAGCCCCAATGCGGAATCGAACCGCAGACCTTCTCCTTACCATGGAGACGCTCTACCGACTGAGCTATTGGGGCGAGCGATGAAGACATTACACGGTTGCCCGCCGATCGCCCAAATCCTTTGCGGGGACAGGGCTCCGAGGGGGTTCACGAGCCGCTCTCGATCAACCCACCGACCACTTCCGCCCCACATCTCAGGCGGATTGTGGGCGGGCTCACACTCCGGCGCCCGCCGATCGGAGCCCCGGAGCCCGTCGGGGCGCACGCGCGGGCTCCCCGGCGCGTGGCACCACACCGGTACGACTATTGCGCTCTTCCGCGAAGCGGGGTGCGCCGCACCCTAGGCTCTGAGCACGCTGCGTGATCTTGGGCCGCGGGCCACGGCTCCAGGAACCGCCCGAGCCACCGCAGGAGCGCGATGTCTGACAGCCAGCCGCCGCAGCCGTTCCAATCGCCCCGCGGCGGAAACGGCAACGCGGCCGCAGCCGAGGCCACCACCCTGCTGCTCACGGGGGCTCGCCTCACCGACGGCCGCACCGTCGACGTCCGCCTCGGGGGCGGCCGGATCCAGGCCGTCGGCACCACGGGCAGCCTCCCCTCCCCCACGCCGGCTCGGGTGGACCTGACCGGCTACCTGCTGCTCCCCGCCCCCGCCGAGCCGCACGCCCACGGGGACACCGCGCTGACCGCCGACACCGAGGGGCCCGTCTCCTACGCCCCCGACGAGGTCCAGCGCCGGGCCACCGAATCCGCCCTGCTCCAGCTCGGCCACGGCGCCACCGCGGTCCGCTCCCACGTCCGCATCGGCGACGTGCACGGCCTCGGCCCCATGGAGGCCGTGCTCCAGGCCCGCCGCTCCCTGCGCGGGCTCGCCGACCTCACCGCCGTGGCCGTCCCCCGACTGCTGACCGGGGTGGCCGGCGCGGACGGGCTGGCCATGCTGCGGGACGCGGTCAAGATGGGCGCCTCCGTGATCGGCGGCTGCCCGGACCTGGACCCGGACCCGACGGGCTTCCTCGAAGCCGTCCTGGAACTCGCCGCCGAGCACGGCTGCCCCGTGGATCTGCACACCGACGGTGACGACCCGGGCCGCCTCGCCCGGCTCGCGGCGATGGCCGGCGGGCTGCGCCCCGGAGTGACCATCGGCCCTTGCGGCGGCCTGTCCCGGCTCCCGCTGGACGCGGCCGCCCGCGCCGCCGACCAGCTGGCCGCGGCCGGCGTACGGGTCACCTGCCTGCCCCAGGGCGACTGTGCGGCCCTGGAACGGCGCGGCCTGCGCACCGCCCCCGTCCGGCTGCTGCGGGCCGCCGGTGTGCGCGTCGCGGCCGGCAGCGGGGCGCTGCGGGACGCCGGGAACCCCGTCGGGCGCGGGGATCCGCTGGAGGCCGCGTACCTACTGGCCTCCCAGGGAGGGCTCCGGGCGGGCGAGGCCTACGAGTCCGTCAGCAGCTGCGCCCGCGAGGCCATGGGGCTGCCGGAGGTCCGGGTGGAGGCGGGTTTCCCGGCGGAGCTGCTCGCCGTGCGCGGGGACCGGATCGCGGGCGTGCTGTCCCTCGCCTACAGCCGGATCGTGATCCACCGCGGGCGGGTCGTAGCCCGTACGAGTGCCGTACGGGAGTACTGCGACTCCGCCGTCGCGGTGGCGTTGGACCTGCCCCGGCAGGGCCGTACGGAGGCGGGGCCCTGAGGTTCGCCGTCCGCTCGCGGGCGTCGGCGCCCGGCTCGTCGTACGGTCGGGTCATGCGCATCGTCATCGCGGGTGGACACGGTCAGATCGCGCTGCGGCTGGAGCGCCTGCTCGCCGCGCGCGGGTACGAGGTCGCGGGCATCGTCCGCGATCCGGCACAGGGCGACGACCTGAGGCAGGCGGGCGCCGAGCCGGTGCTCTGCGATCTGGAATCGGCCTCGGTGGAGCACGTGGCGGGGATTCTGCAGGGCGCGGACGTCGCGGTGTTCGCGGCCGGTGCGGGCCCCGGCAGCGGAATCGAGCGGAAGGACACCGTGGACCGGGGCGCGGCGGTGCTGTTCGCCGACGCCGCCGAACGGGCTCGCGTGCGGCGCTTCCTGATGGTCTCTTCGATGGGTGCGGACGCGCACCACGGCGGCGACGAGGTCTTCGACGCGTACCTGCGGGCCAAGGGCGAGGCCGATGACCACGTACGGACCCGGCTGGGCCTGGAGTGGACCGTCCTGCGCCCTGGTTCGCTGATCGACGACGCCGGGACGGGCCTGGTCCGTCTGGAGGCTCGGACGGGTCGCGGGGCCGTCCCGCGCGACGACGTGGCGGCGGTGCTGGCCGAGCTGATCGAGACCCCGGCGACTGCGGGCCTGACCCTGGAGTTGGTCTCCGGTTCGACGCCGGTCGAGGTGGCCGTGAAGGACGTGGCGGGCAACTGAGGCCGCCGCCCCGGCAGTCCGCCGCCCCGGCGGTCCGGTGGTTCAGAACCCGGCGCTGACCTTGTCGTCGGACCGGCCGACGGAGTCCTGCTGGTACCGGTCCTCGTACGCCTGCCGGATCCGCTCGATGCGCGTGCTGCGCTCGTCGGCTTCCTTCTCCGGGTAGAGCAGGACCACCTCGTACGAGGTCTCGCGGACGGTCTTGCCGTCCTGACCGCGCCACTGGCCGTACCCGTCGTGGAGGGTCAGTCCCTCGGGGAAGGCGGGGGTGATCTCCAGGTCCAGGAACCGCATGAACTCGCGTTCCTCGACGGGGTCGCGGCCGTCGGTCCGTTGGGTGCCGAAGTACAGCCGGGTCTCCTGGTAGGGCTCCCCCACGTCCGTGTGGAGGGCCGCTCCCACCAGAGCCGGAATCCCTGCGCCGAGCAGGGCCATGAGCACCCCGCCGCCGACCTTCCCGCGCGTGTCAGATGTCCATTTCACCCCCGGTGAACGAACAGGAGCCGCCGACGTTGCGGCCGTGGTCGGTGCGTCGTCGGGTGACGGCGGGAAGCCCGCCCGTCCGTGGTGGCGGGCGGGACGGGCTTCCGGTCGGTGCGTGGTGCGGCCGTGCGGAGGGGCGACTACCAGTAGATGACTACGTAGCCGTCGCCGCCGTCCTTGCCGCGGGAGCCGGAGTTGCCGATGGCCCGGTTGGTGCCGCCGCCGCGGCCGCCGTCGCCGCCCACGGCCGTGCCGTCCGGGAGCTGGACGATGCCGTCCGCGGTGCCGCCGCCGGTGCCGTCGGCGTTGCCCGGGTCACCGTTGTGGTTGACGCCGCCCGAGGAGCACGTTCCGGTGCCGCCCAGGCCGGGCGTGCCGGGCTCGCCGGGACCGCGGTCCGCGGCGCCGCCGCCCCCGCCGCCCCCGCCGCCGGTGGCGGTGAGGAGCACGGTGTTGCTCGACGCCACGGTCAGCGACGTGGTGGTGCCCGCGGTGCCGGCGGTGCCGTTGGCACCCGGGGCTCCGCCGAGGCCGTTGGCGCCTCCGGTGCCGACGTCCACGCCGTAGTCCGCCAGGGGGGTGACCGGGATGACGCACCAGGTGAAGCCGCCACCACCGCCGCCACCACCGTGGCCACCGGTGTTCCGCGCGGCTGCGGCGGCGTCCGTGTCTGCGGCTGCGTCGACTCCGCCGGTCGGGTTGTTCGTGTTGTTGGGGTTGTTGGGGTTGCCACCGCCACCGTTGCTGCGCGCGGACCCGCCGCCACCGCCGCCACCACCGCCGGCGCCCCATGCCTGGACGAACACCGAGGTGACGCCCGGCGGCGGGGTGAAGGTGTTGTCCGAGGTGAACTGCCGCAGGCCGTGAATGACCTGGGGCCCGTGCTTCTTGTGCTTGTCGTGCTCCGAGAGCCCGTGCTTCTTGCCCTCGACGGACTTCTCGTTCTGGTGGCCCGTCGGCTTGGGCCCGTCCGCGGATGCGGCCGGAGCCAGCGCGATCAACTGGCCGGTGAGGGCCGCAGCGGCGGCGATGGAGGCGAGCAGGACCCGGGAGCGCCCCCGGGGCCGTTGAATCGTCGCCGACTGATGGTTCAGGTTCATGGCTTCCTTACCCGCCGGCGCCGAGGGCTGCCGCGGGATGCGATGGGAGGGGTGCGTGCGTCACGCGCCGCCCATCCGATCTGGCCGCGGCCTCGCCGTGGCGCTGGCAGGGCCGGGGCTGTGGCCCAGTCAGGTGAGAAGTTCATCTGACCGGAGCAATTCGTGAGGGGCCCCACCCTCGGTCGCTCCGCAGCCGTGCCGCGGTCGGCCGGGTACGAAAGAACCCCCGCTCACTGTGATTCCACAGATGAACGGGGGTTCCACTCGCGTGGCGGCGCCAGGGTTCGAACCTGGGTAGGCTGAGCCGGCAGATTTACAGTCTGCTCCCTTTGGCCACTCGGGCACACCGCCAAGATTTGCTGCCATTTTCTCCGCCTCGCGGCGGCGCTCCCTGGCAACGACGTAAACGATACCTGATGACCGGGGGTGCTTCACCACCGGATTGATCAGCGCCGGGGGTGGGTGCGGTGGCTAGGCTTTGCCGAGCGGGCCGGGCATGTCCGGCCGCGCCCTCCGGGGTGATCACAATCGACTTCAAGGAGCCACAGCACATGGCCGACTCCAGTTTCGACATCGTCTCGAAGGTCGAGCGGCAGGAGGTCGACAACGCCCTCAACCAGGCCGCCAAGGAGCTCTCGCAGCGCTACGACTTCAAGGGCACCGGCGCCACCATCGCCTGGTCCGGCGAGAAGATCCTGATGGAGGCGAACTCCGAGGAGCGCGTGAAGGCCGTCCTCGACGTCTTCGAGACCAAGCTGGTCAAGCGCGGCATCTCGCTGAAGGCGCTGGACGCCGGGGAGCCGCAGCTGTCCGGCAAGGAGTACAAGATCTTCGCCACGATCGAGGAGGGCATCTCCCAGGAGAACGCCAAGAAGGTCGCGAAGATCATCCGGGACGAGGGTCCCAAGGGCGTCAAGGCCCAGGTCCAGGGCGAGGAGCTGCGCGTCAGCTCCAAGAGCCGTGACGACCTCCAGGAGGTCCAGGCGCTGCTCAAGGGCAAGGACCTGGACTTCGCGATCCAGTTCGTGAACTACCGCTGACCCTGTTCCGCGACCTGCCCCACGCCGGCCCGGCGGTCTTCACCGACCGCCGGGCCGCGGCGGTTGCGAAGGGGGTGTGTGCGGGGCGTGTGCGGCGCACGCGCCACCCAGGACTCCTGTGGGCACTTGGGGCACGATGAGTGCGCCCGCCACGCTGGATGGCATCACACCACCGCGTGGCAGGGGGTTCTCGCATGCCTGGGGCCGGCACGTTTCGTGATGACTTCGGGGCGTCCGTGGTCGTCGCGCTGGTCGCTCTACCCCTGTGCGTCGGGGTGGCGGTCGCCTCTGGAGTACCGGCCGAGCTGGGGATCGTCACCGGGGTGGTCGGCGGGCTGGTCACCGGATGGTTCCGCGGGAGCTCCCTCCAGGTGAGCGGGCCCGCGGCCGGTCTGACCGTCCTCGTCTACGAGGCGGTGCAGGCCTACGGTCTTCCCGCGCTCGGGGTGCTGGTGCTGGCCGCCGGGGTGGCGCAGCTGGGCATGGGGATGCTGCGGCTCGGGCGGTGGTTCCGGGCGATCTCCGTGGCCGTCGTGCACGGGATGCTGGCCGGGATCGGGCTGGTACTGATCTGCGGGCAGTTGTACGCCCTGGGCGGTGTGGAGGCTCCGGGGCAGACCCTGGCGAAGCTGCGTGGGGTGCACGAGCTCGGGGCGCAGGCCGACGTGGCCGCCGTACTGCTCGGGGTCGGGACGATCGCCGCCATGGTCGCCTGGCGCCGGGTGCCCGCCCGGCTGCGGATCGTGCCGGGGGCGCTCGTCGGCGTGGCTGCCGCGACCGCCGCGGCCGTCCTGTTGCGGCTGCCCGTCGAGAAGGTGCGGGTGACGGGCGTGCTGGCGGCCGTGTCCCCGCCCGGCTGGGGTGACTTCGAGGTCCTCGCTTCGGTCGGCGCGGTCGGGACCGTGGTCGCGCTGGCGCTGATCGCCTCCGCCGAAACGCTGTTCAGCGCCGCGGCCGTGGACCGTATGCACGACGGGCCGAGGACGGAGTACGACAAGGAACTCATCGCCCAGGGCGTGGGCAACAGCGTGTGCGGGCTGCTCGGCGCGCTGCCGATGACGGCGGTCATCGTGCGCAGCGCCGCCAACGTGGAGGCCGGGGCGCGGACCCGTGCGGCCAGGGTGCTGCACGGTGGCTGGCTGCTGCTCTTCGCCGTGGCCTTTCCCCAGCTCCTGGAGATCGTGCCGCTGGCCGCACTGGCCGGGGTGCTGCTGCACGCGGGCTGGAAGCTGCTGCCGGCCAGGGCGGTGGCCGCCTTGTGGCGGACGCACCGGGGCGAGGCGGTGGTGCTGGTGGTCACGGCCTCGGCGATCGTGGTCACCAATCTCTTCGAAGGCGTGCTGATCGGGCTGGGGCTCGCCGTCGCCAAGGCGGCCTGGGAGACCTCCCACGTGCACATCGAGGAGGTGTGGGAGGACGAGGAGCTGTGCGTGCAGGTCCTGGGGAACGCCAGCTTCTTGCGGCTTCCCAAGCTGCTCGACGCCCTGGACGCGTTGCCGCACGGGCAGCCGGTGCGGCTGGATCTGAGCGGGCTGCGCCACTTGGACCACGCCTGTCTGACCGCCCTGGAGGGCTGGGAGCGCGCACGGACGCCACTGCCCGGCCGGGAGGGCGTCATCTAGCGGGGTTACTCTCCGCCCGTGCAGAACGAGTTGAAGCGCACCCTGGGAGTGTCCGATGCCGTCGTCGTCGGACTCGGCGCGATGGTGGGCGCCGGTATCTTCGCCGCCCTGGCTCCCGCGGCGCGGGCGGCGGGGGGCGCCCTGCTCGCCGCACTGGGCGTGGCGGGTCTCGTGGCCTACTGCAACGCGCACTCCTCGGCGCGGCTGGCCGCCCGGTACCCGGCCTCCGGCGGCACGTACGTCTACGGGCGCGAGCGGCTCGGGCCCTTCTGGGGGTATCTGGCGGGCTGGGGGTTCGTGATCGGCAAGACCGCGTCCTGCGCGGCGATGGCCCTCACGGTGGGGGCGTACCTGTGGCCTGGGCGGCAGCACGCCGTGGCCGTCGCGGCGGTGGTGGCGCTGACCGCCGCGAGCTACGGCGGAGTGCAGAAGTCGGCCCGTATCGCCCGGCTGATCGTGGCGGTGGTGCTGGCGGTGCTGGCCGGGGTGGTCGTGGTGTGCCTGTCCTCCGGGGCGGCCGACCCGGGGCGGCCGGGCGGACCCGGCGGGGGCGTCTTCGGGGTGTTGCAGGGTGCGGGTCTGCTCTTCTTCGCCTTCGCGGGCTACGCCCGGATCACCACCCTGGGCGAGGAGGTGCGGGATCCGGGACGGACGATCCCGCGGGCGGTGCCGATCGCACTGGGGATCGCGCTGCTGGTGTACGCCGCGGTGGCGGTGGCGGCGTTGTCGGTGCTCGGCGCGGAGGGGCTGGCGCAGTCGTCGGCCCCGCTCGCCGACGCGGTGCGGGCGGCCGGGCGGCCCGGACTGGCCCCGGTGGTCCGGGTGGGTGCGGCCCTGGCCGCGCTGGGCTCGTTGCTGGCGCTCGTGCTCGGGGTTTCGCGGACCGTTCTGGCAATGGCCCGGGACGGCCATCTGCCGCGCGCGCTGGCGGCCGTACATCCTCGGCACCAGGTGCCGCACCATGCGGAGCTGGCCGTGGGTGCGGTCGTGGCGGTGTTGGCGGCCACCGCCGATCTGCGGGGCGCGATCGGTTTCTCCTCCTTCGGAGTGCTCGCCTACTACGCGATCGCGAACGTCTCCGCGTGGACTCTCGATTCAGCTGTCAAGGGTCGGGCCGTGGCAGTGGTCGGGCTGTCCGGCTGTGTGGTGTTGGCGTGTGCGCTGCCCCTCGCGTCGGCGCTGTGGGGGGCGGCGGTGCTGGCGGTGGGCGTACTGGTCTACGTGGTTCGGTGGCGGCTCAGATCCGGGATCTGAACGCGTCCCAGGGCGCCAGCTCCAGGTCGTGCTCCTCTCCCAGGCCGGACTCCTCGCAGAACCAGGCGGTGCCGTCGAGCCAGCCGTGCAGCCAGCCGGCCAGGCTCGGAGCGTCGATGGACCAGGCGAGCTCCGGCTCCCCCGGATTCGGGTCGAACAGGAGGACCTCGGCGGTCTCGGACCGGCAGTCCACGCAGGCGTCCATTCCGCAGCCGAAGTCGGCCACGGGCAGTACGCCTTCGGGCCAGCGCCATCCGCAGGAGCGCCGTTCCCCGTACGCGAGCACTGCCTGACGCAGCGGCAGCAGCCCCTGGCCGGGGCCGAATCCGCCGTCGCCGACGCGTGCGTAGAGCGAGGCGAGCAGGGGCGGCAGGGCGAAGCCGAGTATGGCTTCGGCGCGGGTGATCTCCCCGGTGTCCAGCGGCACCGGCAGGATCTCTCCACTCCGCTCGTACCTGCGTGCGGAGTTGCGCACGCGGTCCGCGACTTGCTCCAGCAACTGCTCGGTCTCGTTCATGCGTTCATGGTGACGCACCCCACCGACATCCGCCCGGGCCTGTGGATAACTCCGCCCGCAGGCCGTTTCGTCGGCCTGCGGGCGGGGTGTGTACTGGCGTCCGGGACGCCGGTCGCTGCGTCAGCGGGAGGCGAACGGCGCGTCCGTCGGAACGATCTCGCGGCCCAGCGGCAGCAGGGAGAGCGGGACCATCTTGAAGTTGGCGATGCCGAACGGGATGCCGATGATCGTGATGCAGAGGGCGATGCCGGTGACGATGTGGCCGAGGGCCAACCACCAGCCCGCCAGCACCAGCCACAGGACGTTGCCGATGCAGGACGGGGCGCCCGCGTCGTGGCGCTCGACCGTGGTGTAGCCGAAGGGCCAGAGGGCGTAGACCGCAATGCGGAAGGCGGCGATGCCGAACGGGATGCCGATGATGGTGATGCACAGCAGCACGCCTGCGAGGAGGTATCCCAGGAACAGCCAGATGCCGCTGAGGATGAGCCAAATGATGTTGAGGATTGTCTTCATTGGCGGCGGCCTGCCATCTGTTCGAGCCGGGCGATGCGCTCGGCCATCGGAGGGTGTGTGGAGAACATCTTAGAAAGGCCCGCACCCGGACGGAACGGGTTGGCGATCATCATGTGGCTCGCCGCCTCCAGCCGGGGCTCCGGGGGCAGCGGGAGCTGTTTGGTGCCCGCGTCGAGCTTGCGCAGGGCGCTGGCCAGGGCGAGCGGGTCGCCTGTGAGCTGGGCGCTGGAGGCGTCGGCCTCGTACTCGCGCGAGCGGCTGATGGCCAGCTGGATCACGGAGGCGGCCAGCGGGCCCAGGATCATGATCAGCAGCATGCCGAGGAGACCGGGGCCCTCGTCGTCGTTCGACCGACCGATCGGGATCAGCCAGGCGAAGTTGACCAGGAACATGATCACCGAGGCGAGGGCGCCGGCGACCGAGGAGATCAGGATGTCGCGGTTGTAGACGTGGCTGAGCTCGTGGCCGATGACCCCGCGCAGCTCGCGTTCGTCGAGGATGTGCAGGATGCCCTCGGTGCAGCAGACCGCGGCGTTGCGCGGGTTGCGGCCGGTGGCGAAGGCGTTGGGGGCCTCGGTGGGTGAGATGTACAGGCGTGGCATGGGCTGGCGCGCGGACGTGGAGAGCTCGCGCACCATGCGGTAGAGCTGGGGAGCCTCGAACTCGCTCACGGGGCGGGCGCGCATCGCGCGTAGAGCCAGTTTGTCGCTGTTCCAGTACGCGTAGGCGTTCGTCCCGAGGGCGACGAGGACGGCGATGATCAGGCCGCCCCGTCCGAAGAAGCTTCCGATGAGGATGATGAGTGCGGACAGCCCGCCGAGGAGTACGGCGGTCTTGAGCCCGTTGTGCCGGCGGTGCACGGTACGCCCTCCAGGTGGTGCGGCAGGGGAGCCCGTCATGGATTTGAGGGTCTACGGTCCAGTGGACCCTCCCTTCCTGGTCAACGCGAGGTGAGGGCGTCAGGTTCCCAGGGCGTGGCGGGGCGGCCGCCCTCCGCCGCCCCTTTCCGGGGGGCGGCGGGGCCGGGGCGGGCGTTACTCCGTACGGGTTGCGCGCGCCGGTTACTGCGCGAAGAGGCTGCCCGAGGTGACGCGCAGGATGAGTTCCGGGGCGCCCGAGACGACGACCGCCGTGATCGCGGTGACGACGACGGCCGCAGCCACCGGCCAGGGGGCGCGCGTACGGGTCTGCGCGCCCTCGGGGGTGCGGAAGAGGAGAGCCGTCCAGCGCAGGTAGTAGTACAGGGCGATGACGACGTTGATCGCCATGACCACGGCCAGCCAGCCCAGGCCCGCGTCGACCGCGGACCGGAAGACGGTGACCTTGGCGAAGAGCCCGATGATGCCCGGCGGCAGGCCCGCCAGGCAGAGCAGGAAGAAGCCCAGGCAGAGGGCGGCCAGCGGGCGCTCTGCGTAGAGCCCCCGGTAGTCGCTGATCCGGTGGAGCGGCTTGGTACGGGCGACCAGGGCGGCCACGGCGAAGGCGCCGAGGTTCACGGCGGCGTACATGAGGGCGTAGGCGACGGTGGAGCCGATCTGGTCGCGCCCGGAGTACGCGGCGGCGGCGATCGGGACCAGCAGGTATCCGGCCTGGCCGACCGAGGACCAGGCGAGCAGCCGTACGGCGCTGTTCGGGCGGTCCGGGGACTGCCGCAGGGCGGCGGTGTTGCCCAGGGTCATGGTGAGTGCGGCGAGGACGGCCAGGGCCGGGCCCCAGATGTCGGAGTACGCCGGGAAGGCGATCACCGTGACGAGGATGAGGCCCGTGAAGCCGACGGCCTTGCCGATGACCGAGAGGTAGCCGGCGATGGGCAGGGGGGCGCCGACGTAGGTGTCGGGGACCCAGAAGTGGAAGGGGACGGCCGCGGTCTTGAAGGCGAAGCCGACGAGGGTGAGCGCGACACCGGCCATGGCGAGCGTGTCGAGCTGCCCGGGGACGTCTTCGAGGCGGCCGGCGACCTGGGTGAGGTGTAGGGAGCCGGTGGCGGCGTAGACGAAGCTGACGCCCATCAGCGACACGGCGGTGGCGGTGACGGAGGACAGGAAGAACTTCAGGGCGGCCTCGGAGGAGAGCCGGTCGCCGCGGCGCATGCCGACGAGGGCGAAGGCGGGCAGCGAGGCGACTTCGAGGGCGACGATCAGGGTGGCGAGGTCGCGGGAGGCGGGCAGCAGGGCCGCGCCGGCGGCGGAGGAGAGCAGCAGGAACCAGTACTCGCCGGCCGGCATGCGGCTGTCGTGGACGGCGGTGACCGAGACCAGGGCGGTGACCAGGGCGCCTGCCAGCACCAGGAACTGGATGACGAGCGTGAAGCGGTCGGCGACGTAGCTGCAGGCCGCCGGGTCGCCGGTGAGGCAGAAGGTGGCGCGGTCACCGGCGCGCAGGGGCAGCAGGGTGGCCGTCGCGGCGGCGAGGCCGGCGACCGAGATCCAGCCGAGGACCGGCTTGTGGCGTTCGGCCAGGAAGAGGTCGGCGACGAGGACGACCAGGCCGACGGCGGCGGTGATCACCACGGGTGCGATGGCGAGCCAGTCGACGGACTGGACCAGGCTCGGGGCCTCGGCGGAGAGGACCGTCAGGGCCGTCATGGCCGTCATGAATTGCCTCCTGCGAGGAGCTTCTGGACGGCCGGATCGGTGAGGCCGAGGAGGACCGCGGGCCACAGGCCGGCGAGGACGGTGAGGGCGACGAGCGGGGTCCAGGCGGCGAACTCGTAGCGCTGGACGTCCGCGACGGCGAGCTCGGGACCGGCTTTCGGGTCTCCCATGCAGACGCGCCGTACGACGATCAGGAGGTAGGCGGCGGTGAGCAGGGTGCCGAACGCGCCGACGGCCACGTAGGTGAGGAACGCGGGGCGGGAGAGGCCCTCGGCGGGGTCGAAGGCGCCGAAGAGGGCCAGCATCTCGCCCCAGAATCCGGCCAGGCCGGGCAGGCCGAGGGAGGCGACGGCGGCGAAGGCGAGGAGTGCGCCGAAGCGGGGGGCGCGGCCGTAGAGGGCTGCGCCGGTGGCTCCGGCGAGGGTGTCGAGGTCGGCGGTGCCGTAGCGGTCCTTGAGGGCGCCGACCAGGAAGAAGAGGAGGCCGGTGATCAGGCCGTGGGCGATGTTGGCGAAGAGCGCGCCGTTGACGCCGGTGGGGGTCATGCTCGCGATGCCGAGGAGGACGAAGCCCATGTGGCCGACGGAGGAGTAGGCGATGAGGCGCTTGAGGTCGCCCTTGTTCCCCTTGCGGGCCAGCGCGAGGCAGGCGAGCGATCCGTAGACGATGCCGACGGCGGCGAAGGCGCCCAGGTAGGGGGCGAAGGTGGCCATGCCGTCGGGGGTGATGGGGAGCAGGATGCGGACGAACCCGTACGTGCCCATCTTGAGCAGGACGCCGGCCAGCAGGACGGATCCGACGGTGGGCGCGGCGGTGTGGGCGTCCGGCAGCCAGCTGTGCAGGGGCCACATCGGGGTCTTCACGGCGAGGCCGATGCCGATGGCGAGAACGGCCAGGAGCTGGGTGGTGTGGGACAGTTCGCGGCCGTTGTCAGAGGCCAGTGTCACCATGTCGAAAGTGCCGCTGTTCAGTCCGATCAGGAGCAGACCGAGCAGCATGACGACGGAGCCGAGGAGGGTGTAGAGGATGAACTTCCAGGCGGCGGCCTGCCGCTGAGCACCGCCCCAGCGGGCGATGAGGAAGTACATCGGGATGAGGACCATCTCGAAGGCGAGGAAGAAGAGCAGCAGGTCGAGGACGGCGAAGGTAGCGAGGGTGCCGGACTCCAGGACCAGGAGCAGTGCGACGAAGGCCTTCGGGGAGGGGCCTGCGGGGAGCTTGAAGTAGCTGTAGAGCGCGCAGAGGAAGAACAGCAGCGCGGTCATCAGGAGGAGGGGGAGCGAAATGCCGTCGACGCCGAGGTGGATCCGGACGTTCAGCGCCTGGATCCAGCTGATGTCCGTCGTCGCCTGGATGCGGGACGGGGCGTCGTGGTCGAAGCCCAGGGTGAGGGCGATGGCCGCGGCGAGGATCACGCCGGTCACGGTCACGCCGTGGCGGAGCACGGCGTGTTCGGGGCTCTTGCCCTTGAGACCGGGCGGGGCCGGCAGGAGCGCCGCGGCGGAGCCGAGGAGCGGTGCGGCCACGATGAACGCCAGAAGGAACTGCATCACGGACGGGCTGATATCAATCACGGCTGACTCACGGCTCACGATCCGACGTTGACGTTGGCGAGGACGGCGGTGGCGATCGCCAGGACCACGGCGCCGGCGAGCAGGGCGCTCAGGTAGCTCTGCACGTTGCCGGTCTGGGCACGGCGTACGAGGCTGCCGAGCAGCTGGGTGCCGGTGCCCGCGCCGCGGACGTACGTGTCCACGACCTCGCGGTCGAGGAAGCGGACGAGGCTCGCGGCGGCCCGGACGGGCCGGACGAACAGTCGGTCGTAGACGGCGTCGAGGTGGAAGCCGACGGCCGCGTGGCGGTGTAGCGGGCCGAGGAACGCCTTGCCGGGGTCGGCGGCGGGGCCGGTCGGGACGGCGGGGTGATCGTGGGTCACCTCGGCCACCTCGGGGGCTTCCGCGGCGGATTCGGCGGCGGCGACAGCGACGGCGGCGGCGGGCACTGCGGTTTCGGTACCGGCTGCGGCGCCGGCTCCCGTGCCGGCGGCGGTCGCGAGGACGGCCTTCGCCGAGGCGCGCTGCCAGAGGGCGTAGGTGAGCATCGCGCCGATGGCCGCGGCGCCCGTGCCGAGCACCGAGGTGACCAGGGTCGGGGTGAGTTCCCCGCCGTCGAACCAGTCGGAGATGGGGCCGGCCGCGAGGCCGAAGCCGATCGACGGGATCGCCAGCAGCCACAGCACGCCGGTCATGGCGAGGGGCTCCTTGCCGTGGTCGGGGGCGGCGACGCCCCGGCCCCGGAAGGCCATCAGCCACAGCCGGGTGGCGTAGGCGGCGGTGAGCAGGGCGGTCAGCAGACCGGCGACGAGCACCAGCCAGCCGGCGGCGCTGGGCACGAACTCCGAGTGGCCGGTCGCGGTGTGCTCGGCGGCGACGAGGACGGCTTCCTTGGAGAAGAAGCCGGCGAAGGGCGGGACCGCGGCGAGCGCGAGCAGCGCGATCGTCATCGTCCAGAAGGCGTCGGGGATGCGCTTGGCCAGGCCGTCCATCCGGGACATGACGCCCAGGGAGTTCGTACCGGCGGCGTGGATGATCACGCCGGCGCCGAGGAAGAGGAGCGCCTTGAAGGCGCCGTGGGACAGGAGGTGGAACACGGCGGCGCCGCGGTCACCGACAGCCAGGGCGCCGATCATGTAGCCGAGCTGGCCGATCGTGGAGTAGGCGAGCACCCGCTTGATGTCGTCCTGGGCGATGGCGGCCAGGCCGGAGCCGACCATCGTGACCGCCGCCATCACGGCCATGACCACCAGCGTGGCCCCGGAGGCTGCGAAGACGGGCAGGAGGCGGGCGATGAAGTAGACGCCGGCGGCGACCATCGTCGCGGCGTGGATCAGCGCCGAGACCGGGGTGGGGCCCGCCATGGCGTCGGGGAGCCAGGTGTGCAGGGGGAACTGCGCGGACTTGCCCGCGACACCGGCGAGCAGGAGCAGCCCGATCAGGGTCGGGTGGTCGAGTCCGCCCGCGGCGACGGTGCCGAGGATCTTCGGGATCTCGAAGGAACCGGCATCGGCGGCGAGCGCGAACAGACCGATCAGGAAGGGGACGTCGCCGAGCTTGGTGACGAGGAAGGCCTTCAGGGAAGCGGAGCGGGCCGCTTCGGTCTCCCAGTAGTGGCCGACCAGGAAGTACGAGCAGATGCCCATGACCTCCCAGCCGACCAACAGCACCATCAGGTCGCCGGAGTAGACGACGAGCAGCATGGCGGAGGTGAACAGTGAGACGAGAGCGGCATACGACGGGTAGCGCGGGTCCTCACGCAGGTACGCCGTCGAGTACAGCTGTACGCAGGTGGCGACGACCCCGACCAGGACGGCGACCAGTGCGGCGAAGCCGTCGATGTAGAGCGAGAGGTCGATCGGCACCGAGCCGGTCGGGGTCAGCTCGGTCGCGGCGCTGATCGTCTCGCCGCCGCCCTGGCGGACGGCGACGAGTACGGCCAGTACGGCGGCGCCGAGCGTCGGCAGGATGGCGAGCGGCCGGACGAACCCGGGGGCGCTGCGGCCGAGCAGCAGTCCCGCCACCGCGCCCAGGAAGGGGAGCAGCGGGACGAGGACGGCGAGGGTCGTGGTGCTCACGCGGTGACCTCGCTCGGGTTGTTCGCGGCGGGCTCGTGGCCCTCGGCGGTGTCGCGCAGCCGGTCGACGTCGGAGCTGCCCCGGTTGCGGTACACCATCAGCACGATCGCGAGGCCGATGCCGATCTCGGCGGCGGCGATGGCGATGGTGAAGAGGGTGAGGGCCTGGCCGGCGTGCAGGGCGTCGCGCAGCCAGACGTCGAAGGCCACCAGGTTGAGGTTGACGGCGTTGAGCATCAGCTCGACGGACATCAGGACCAGGATGGCGTTGCGGCGGGCGAGTACGCCGTACAGGCCCGTGCAGAAGAGGAGCGCCGCGAGTACGGCGGGGTAGGCGAGGTGCATCAGCGCTGCCCCTTGTCGCTGGTGTCGCTGGCGTCGGTGGATTCGTTCCTGCGGGACAGCACGATGGCGCCGATCAGGGCTGCGAGGAGGAGGACGGAGAGCGCCTCGAACGGCAGCACCCAGTGTTGGAAGAGGATCTCGCCGGAGACCTTGGTGGAGCCCTGGGCCGGTCCGTCGAGGTCGATCCAGGTGGTGCGGAAGGCGTCGACGACCACCCAGACCAGGGACACGGCCGCGACGACGGCGACGCCGAGCGCGATCCAGCGGTTGCCGGAGTCCGCGTCCGGGGAGCGGCCGATGGGGGCCTTGGTGAGCATCAGCCCGAAGAGGAGGAGGACGACCACGGAACCGAGGTAGATGAGGACCTGGACCCAGGCGATGAACTCTGCGGTCAGCAGCAGGTACTCGACGGCGATGCCGCCGAGCGCGACGACCAGCCACAGGGCGGCGTGCACCAGCTGCTTGGTGGTGACCGTGACGAGGGCCGCGCCGAGGGTGGCGAGTCCGACGAGGACGAAGGCGATCTCGACGCCGGTCGGGGAGAGGAACCCGGGCCCGGTGGTGGTGGCGGCTGCGGCCAGGGTGGCGGCGGGGCTCACGCGTCTCCCTCCGGGGTCGGGTTGGTCGGCGGTTCGGTCTCGGCCGCCTGGGCGGCGGCTTCGGCGGCGGCCGCTGCCGCCGCGGCTGCGGCTTCGGCCTTCTCCACCGCCTTGCGGGCGGCGGCGATCTCCTTGGGCTCCTCGGCCGCCGGGTCCAGCGCGGGCGGCGCCGGGACGGTCCACATCCATTCGCGGAGCTTGTCGCGCTCGTGGGTCAGTTCGTGGATGTCGGTCTCCGCGTACTCGAACTCCGGCGACCAGAAGAGGGCGTCGAAGGGGCACACCTCGATGCAGATCCCGCAGTACATGCAGAGGGAGAAGTCGATGGCGAAGCGGTCGAGGACGTTGCGGCTGCGCTCGCGGCCACCGGGGGTGGAGGCCGGGACCGTCTCCTTGTGGGAGTCGATGTAGATGCACCAGTCGGGGCACTCACGGGCGCAGAGCATGCAGACGGTGCAGTTCTCCTCGAACAGACCGATGACCCCGCGGGAGCGGGGCGGCAGTTCGGGCTGGACCTCGGGGTACTGGGCGGTGTGCGAGCGCTTCGTCATGGTGCGCAGCGTGACGGCCAGGCCCTTGGCCAGGCCGGATCCGGGGATGGGCATTACTGGATCGCCACCTTCACGATGCCGGTGAGCGCGATCTGGGCGAGCGCGAGCGGGATGAGCGTGGTCCAGGCGAGCTTCTGGAGCTGGTCCTCGCGCAGGCGCGGGTAGCTCACGCGGAGCCAGATCACGACGAAGGCGAGGATCGCGATCTTGAGCAGGGTCCAGACCCAGCCGAGGTCGTCGCCGAAGGGGCCGTGCCAGCCGCCGAGGAAGAGGACGGTGGTCAGGGCGCAGAGGACGACGATGCCGGCGTACTCGGCGAGGAGGAACAGTGCGAAGCGCAGGCCGGTGTACTCGGTGTACGCGCCGAAGATGATCTCGGAGTCGGCGACGGGCATGTCGAAGGGGGGCCGCTGCAGTTCGGCGAGGCCGGCGGTGAAGAAGACGAGCGCGCCGACGATCTGCCAGGGCAGCCACCACCACTCGAAGGCCTCGACGATCCCGGGGAGGGAGACCGTACCGGCCGCCATGGCGACGGAGGCGGCGGCGAGCAGCATCGGGAGCTCGTAGGCGAGCAGCTGGGCTGCGGTGCGCAGGCCGCCGAGCAGGGAGAACTTGTTCGCGGAGGCCCAGCCGGCCATCAGGGAGCCGAGGACTCCGACGCCCATGACGGCGAGCGCGAAGAACAGGCCCGCGTCGATGACCTGGCCGACGGCGCCCTCACCCGGGCCGATGGGGATGGCCAGGAGGACGAGGAGGTAGGGCAGCAGGGCGACGGCGGGGGCGAGCTGGAAGATCCGGCGGTCGGCGCCCGCCGGGACGATGTCTTCCTTCTGCGCGAACTTCACGCCGTCGGCGACGAGCTGGGCCCAGCCGTGGAAGCCGCCGGCGTACATGGGACCGAGGCGGCCCTGCATGTGGGCCATCACCTTGTGCTCGGTCTGCCCGACGACGAGCGGGAGCACGAGGAAGACGGCGAAGACGACGATCAGCCGCAGGGCGACGTCGAGGACGTCGTTCACGCGTCGCCTCCGTTGTCGGTGGTGGGGTCGGTCTCGGGCTCGGCCGGGCGCCGCTCGGGGGCGGGTCCGGCCTTCGGGGTGGGTCCGGGCTCGGTCTTACGAGCGGGCTCGGTCTTAGGAGCGGGCTCGGGGGCCGGCTCGTCGAAGGCGGGCTTCGGGTCGTGCCAGGGGGCGTCGGAGCTGCGGGGGGCGGGTCGGCGCGGGGCGCGGGGCGCGGGCTCCGTTGCCGGAGCGCCGGCGTCCGGGGCGGCCGGCTCCGTGCCCGGATCCTGGCTCGCGGAGCCGTCCGCTGCCGAGCGGGTGCGACGGGCCGGGCGGGCCGGGGCTTCGGGAGCCTCCGCGCCCGGAGCGGACGCGTCCGTACCCGGGGCCTCCGGAGCCGGGGCAGCCTCTGCGGCCTGGCTCGCCGAGCCGTCGGCCGCCGAGCGGGTGCGACGGGCCGGGCGGGCCGGGGCTTCGGGAGCCTCCGCGCCCGGAGCGGACGCGTCCGGCGCGGACGTCTCGGATGCCTGGCTCGCCGAGCCTTCCGACACCGAGCGGGTGCGGCGCGGCGGGCGGGGGGCGGACTCCACGCCCGCCTCGGTGGCCGCGCCCGCCGGGGGCTGGGTGGCCGAGCCCTCGGTGACCGAGCGGGTACGCCGGACCGGTGCGCCCTCGCGCGGGGTGCGCGCCGCTGCGCCCGCCGCACCGGCCGCACGCGGGGTGCGGGCCGGCCGGGACGGGGCCGGCGGGAGCTGGCCCTTCATCGGGCCCCAGTCGTTGGGGTCCGGCACGCCCGGCGGGAGCATCTGGCGGCGCTTGGGCGCGTCCGGGTCGTGCGCCTCGCCGGGCTCCTTGGCGCCGGGCCAGGCCTTGGCGACGCGCGCGGCCAGGACGAAGTCCTTGCGCAGCGGGTGGCCCTCGAAGTTCTCCGGGAGGAGGAGGGGAACCAGGTGCGGGTGGTCGGTGAAGGTCACCCCGAACATCTCGAACGTCTCGCGCTCGTGCCATTCCGCCCCCGCGTAGACCGCGACCGCGGAAGGCAGGGAGGCGGCGCTGTGCGGGACGGTCGTGCGCAGCAGCAGCCGGCGCACCCGGTGGTTCTCCAGCGACACGACGTGCGCGCAGATCCGGAAGCCGGTGCCGGGCTCGTCCACCGCACTCAGCCAGTCGAAGTACGTGCAGCCCAGCTTGTCCCGGGCGATTTCCAGGGCGGGGATCCAGCTACCGACGGGCACGTCCACCGTGAGGACGTCGTACGAGAACTCGGCGACGGCCTCGGCGCCGAAGACCGTTGCCGCCGCGTCGGGAAGGGAGTCGTAGAGGTTCACGCGCCGGCCCCCTGTGCGGGTGCCGGCGGGGGCGTGACCAAGCCGCTCGTCAGCTGGGACACGGACGGCCCGGTCGCGTAGCGCTCGGCCAGCGACTCGCGGGCGATCTTCTCCTGGAGCTTGAGGATGCCCTGGAGGAGGGCTTCGGGGCGCGGCGGGCAGCCCGGCACGTAGACGTCGACCGGGATGATCTGGTCGACGCCCTTCGTCACCGAGTACGAGTCCCAGTAGGGGCCGCCGCAGTTGGAGCAGGCACCGAAGGAGATGACGTACTTCGGCTCCGGCATCTGCTCGTAGAGCCGCTTCACCGCCGGGGCCATCTTGTCCGTGACGGTGCCCGAGACGATCATGAGGTCTGCCTGGCGGGGTCCCGGCGCGAAGGGGATCACACCGAGCCGGATGAAGTCGTGCCGGGCCATGGACGCGGCGATGAACTCGATCGCGCAGCAGGCCAGGCCGAAGTTGAACACCCACAGGCTGTACCGGCGGCCCCAGTTCAGGACCACCTTCATCGGTTCCGGGGCCAGGCGGGAGAGGACTCCGAGGCGCTTGGGCTCCGGGAGCAGCACGCCCTCGGTCGGCGTCACAGCCGGTGTCACGTCCATTCGAGGACGCCCTTCTTGTACGCATAGAGCAGGCCGACGGCCAGGAAGCCCAGGAAGATGAACATCTCCACCAGCGTCGTGGCGCCGTAACCGGCGGCGGCGAACACCGTCGCCCACGGGAACAGGAAGATCGAGTCGACGGCGAAGATGACGTAGAGGAACGCGTAGACGTAGTAGCGGACCTGGGTGTGCGCCCAGCCCTCGCCGACCGGGTCCACACCGCATTCGTAGGTCAGCAGCTTCTCGGGGGTCGGGACGACGGGTCGCAGCAGGCGACCCGCGCCGAAGGCGACGGCCACGAAGAGCACACCGAGGACGGCCAGTAGACCGACGACCGAATAACTCCGGAAGTAGTCCGCCGCGAGCACGGTTACGGTCGATACCGTCGGTTCAGGCACGTCCGTTCCTCGCTCCTCGGTCACTGTCGACGATCTGGTACGGACGGGAGTCTAGGGCCTGCCTCACACGGGGTGGGGTTATCCCCCGTTCACAGCACCCCGGCCACCCCATGGCATGAGCGGGTCGTACTTGACAGGGTGTGGCGCATGACCATGAGCCATGCCGTACCCGACAACGATCGACCTCCCCCCGTACGCGCCGTCTTCAGCGTCGTGACGTGGAAGGAGATCGCCCATCTGGTGAGCAACCTGCCGTTGGCGATCGTCGGTTTTGTTTACGCGGTTGTCATGGTTTCCACGGCCGGCGGTCTTTCCGTGACCGCGGTCGGAATTCCCCTGCTCGCGTGCGGTCTGTATCTGTCTCGGCAATTGGGACGGCTGGACCGGGCGCGCGCCCGTGGGCTGCTGGGCGTACGGGTGGACGAGCCGACCCCGATCCCCGGTCCGAAGCGGTCCGGTGGATTCTTCCCCTGGCTGTGGACGAGCATCAAGGACCCGGTGGGCTGGCGGACGGTGCTGTACCAGCTGATCCGGTTGCCGTGGGGAGTACTCACCTTCACGGTAGCGCTGACCGGCCTGTTCGTGCTGTGGCCGGTGCTGCCGTACCTGGTGCGGCTGATGGCGAACGTGGACCGGGCGATGGTACGGGGGCTGCTGTCGCCCTCCGAGGACCTGGAGCGGCGGATCGCGGAGCTGGAATCCGACCGGGGAGTCGTGGTCGACACGGCGGCGGCCGACCTGCGGCGCATCGAGCGGGATCTGCACGACGGGGCGCAGGCCCGGCTGGTCGCGCTGGCGATGGGGCTGGGCCTGGCGAAGGAGAAGCTGCTGGAGGACCCGGAGGGCGCGGCGGCGATGGTCGACGAGGCGCACGGGGAGGTCAAGCTGGCCCTGCAGGAGCTGCGGGACCTCGCGCGGGGGATCCACCCGGCGGTGCTGACGGACCGGGGGCTGGACGCGGCGCTTTCGTCGGTGGCGGCGCGGTGCGTGGTGCCGGTGAAGGTGGCGGTGGATCTGCCGGCGGATCCGCCGGGGGCGCGGCCGGCGGAGGCGATCGAGGGGATCGCGTACTTCGTGGTGTCCGAGCTGCTGCAGAACGTGAGCAAGCACGCGGGGCCGGGGGCGCGGGGCGCGACGGTGGAGGTGTGGCGGGCGGGGGCGCGGCTGATGATCCGGGTGTCGGACGACGGTCGGGGCGGGGCGAGTCCCTCCGGGGGGAGTGGGCTGGCGGGGCTCGCGGAACGGTTGGGCGCGGTGGACGGGGTGCTGGTGGTGGACTCGCCCGCGGGGGCGGGGACCGTGGTCACGGCCGAGCTGCCGTGGCGGGACCGGGGGTAGGCCAGGCCCCGGGCCCCGTTGTTTCGTAGGTGCGCGGGACTCCCGTCCGGGGTGGGTGGGGGTCCCGCTCGCGTGTGCGGTGCCGTGCGCCTCGCCGGCGGGGCCGCAGGGGTGGACCGGGTCCTGTTTCGCGCGTCTGGTGCCGCGCCGCTTCCCAGGGCTCCGCCCCGGACCCCCGCGCCTCAAACGCCGGCGGGGCTGGATTGGGCGGTGCCTCGGATGCGGGCGGGGGTGAGGGGGTGGGGTTAACCCCCCGGTGGAGATGCCTACCCGCCGCATGGTTGTGGGGGGCGGGGGCCGGCAGGGTGGGGGTGTAACGGAGGACCGGAAGGGCGGGTCGGGATCATGGACAACGGCACGGGAACGGGCGGCGGGATCGGCGCGGTGCTGCGGGCGCCGGTCGAGGGGCGGACCTGGCGGGAGTTCGGGTACCTGCTGATCGGGCTGCCGCTGAGCACGCTGTACTTCTCGCTCGTCATCACCGGCGTGAGCCTCGGCGCCGGACTGCTCGTCACCTTCCTCGGCGTTCCGGTCCTCGCCGGCATGCTCGCCATGTGCCGCGGCTTCGGGCACGTGGAGCGGGCCCGGGTGCGCGCGCTGCTCGGGGCGGACATCGCCGCCCCCGCGCCGATCCGGGCGAAGAAGCCCGGGCCGCTGGCCGCCATGGGTGCACTGCTCAAGAGCGGGAGCGCCTGGCGCCACGCGCTGTACTCGGTCATCCACTTCCCGTGGGCGGTGTTCTCCTTCTGCCTGTCCCTGGTGCTCTGGGCGTGCGGGTGGGCGTACCTGCTGTACCCGCTCTGGTTCTGGGTCTTCCCGGCCTTCACCGACCAGCCCGGTCTGCAGCTCTTCCAGAACGACGACTACGCCTTCTACCTCGACTCGCCCGTCAGGATCGCCCTCGCCAGCCTCGTCGGGCTGGCGATCACCCTCGCCACCCCGTGGGTGATCCGCGCCCTGACCACCGTCGACCGGGTCATGGTCGGCGGGCTGCTCGGGGCGTCCAGCCTGGCCACCCGCGTCAGCGAGCTGGAATCCGACCGCGGGGTGGTCGTGGACACGGCGGCCGCCGACCTGCGGCGCATCGAGCGGGACCTGCACGACGGGGCGCAGGCCCGGCTGGTGGCGCTGGCGATGGATCTGGGGCTGGCGAAGGAGAAGCTGACCGAGGATCCGAAGGCCGCCGCCCGGATGGTGGACGAGGCGCACGGCGAGGTGAAGATCGCCCTCCAGGAGCTGCGCGACCTGGCCCGCGGGATCCACCCGGCCGTGCTGACCGACCGTGGACTGGACGCGGCGCTGTCCTCGGTGGCCTCGCGGTGTGCGGTGCCGGTACGCGTGGCCGTGGACCTGCCGGCCCGGCCCGCGGCGGCGATCGAGGGGATCGCGTACTTCACGGTCTCGGAGCTGCTGCAGAACGTCAGCAAGCACGCGCTGGCCCGGTCGGCGTCGGTGGACGTGTGGAAGTCCGGGGACCGGCTGCTGATCCAGGTCGCCGACGACGGCCGGGGCGGGGCCGGACCGCGGGAGGGGACGGGGCTGGCGGGGCTGACCGAGCGGCTGGACGCCGTGGACGGGGTGCTGGTCGTCGACTCCCCCGCCGCGGGCGGGACGACGGTCACGGCCGAGCTGCCCTGGCGCCCGTAGGGCTCGGCGGAGGTTCGGGCCGGACCCCGCGGGTCCAACCCGGACCGGACCGGCCCCTGCCCGGCCCAACCCGGACCGGACCGGACCGAGAGACGCTCCCCCACCGACGCGAGGGCCGGGCCTGGTGGCCCGGCCCTCGCGCAACTCCCGGCGCGCGCAGCGCCCGTTTGCGGTATGCGACCTTCCAGTAGGCGAAAACTCCCCCCGTACGGCGACGTGTTGTCCCGGCTCTGCCTTCAGCGGGACTCAAGGCTGGGATGCTTGGCTGAGTCGGGCAGTACGGGAACGAGTGGACGCGGGAGCTGCTGAGTCGTGGAAGACAGGGTGCGGGTGGTCATCGCCGAGGATTCAGTGCTGCTGCGTGAGGGCCTGACCCGGTTGCTGACCGACCGGGGGCATGACGTCGTGGCGGGCGTCGGGGACGCAGAGGCCCTGATCAAGACGGTGGCGGACCTGGCTGCCGAGGGTGCGCTGCCGGATGTGGTGGTGGCGGACGTGCGGATGCCGCCGACCCACACCGACGAGGGTGTGCGGGCGGCCGTGCGGCTGCGCCGCGACCACCCCGGGATAGGTGTGCTCGTACTGTCCCAGTACGTGGAGGAGCAGTACGCCACCGAGCTGCTGGCCGGTTCCAGCACCGGGGTGGGGTATCTGCTCAAGGACCGGGTGGCCGACGTGCGGGAGTTCCTGGACGCGGTGGTGCGGGTGGCCCGGGGCGGTACGGCCCTGGACCCCGAGGTCGTCGCCCAGCTGCTGGGTCGCAGCCGGAAGCAGGACGTGCTGGCGGGCCTGACCCCGCGCGAGCGCGAAGTGCTCGGGCTGATGGCCGAGGGCCGGACGAATTCCGCCGTGGCGAAGCAGCTGGTCGTGAGCGACGGAGCGGTGGAGAAGCACGTCAGCAACATCTTCATGAAATTGGGCCTTTCGCCGAGTGACGGGGATCACCGGCGAGTACTGGCCGTTCTCACCTATCTGAAATCTTGATCGACTGACACTCTGTCAGATATGGCATACCGGCAGGGCCGTCTCAAGGGGCGGTCCTACGGTCCAGAATGTGGCCGCTCCTGGGGCCCTGATCCCTACGGACGTAGGGTTGGTTCCGGGGGTGCTCACGCCTCGAAGGAGGTCCAGTTCAGTGACCAGCCAGGTCAGCAGCCCAGCCGAGCAGGCCGACGGGGCCGGGGGTGCGGTTGTCGGTGGACAGCGCACCCCGGAGAGTCCGGGCGGCAAGGAAGTGCGCCGCCTCGATCGTGTGATCATCCGATTCGCGGGTGACTCCGGTGACGGTATGCAGCTCACCGGTGACCGCTTCACCTCGGAAACGGCGTCCTTCGGGAACGACCTGTCGACGCTGCCGAACTTCCCCGCCGAGATCCGCGCCCCCGCCGGAACCCTCCCGGGCGTCTCCTCCTTCCAGCTCCACTTCGCCGACCACGACATCCTCACCCCGGGCGATGCCCCGAACGTGCTGGTGGCGATGAACCCGGCGGCCCTGAAGGCGAACATCGCGGACCTGCCGCGCGGCGCGGAGATCATCATCAACACGGATGAGTTCACCAAGCGCCCCATGGCCAAGGTCGGCTACGCCACCTCGCCGCTGGAGGACGGCTCCCTCGACGCCTACAGCCTGCACCCGGTACCGCTGACCACCCTGACGGTCGAGGCACTGAAGGAGTTCGGTCTCTCCCGCAAGGAGGCCGAGCGCAGCAAGAACATGTTCGCGCTGGGCCTGCTGTCGTGGATGTACCACCGGCCCACCGAGGGCACCGAGAACTTCCTGCGACAGAAGTTCGCGAAGAAGCCCGAGATCGCCGAGGCGAACGTCGTCGCCTTCCGGGCCGGCTGGAACTTCGGGGAGACGACCGAGGACTTCGCGGTCTCCTACGAGGTCGCCCCCGCCACCCGCGCCTTCCCCACCGGCACCTACCGCAACATCTCCGGGAACCTGGCCCTCTCCTACGGTCTCGTCGCCGCGAGCGAGCAGGCCGACCTGCCCCTCTACCTGGGCTCCTACCCGATCACCCCGGCCTCGGACATCCTGCACGAGCTGTCGAAGCACAAGAACTTCGGCGTGCGGACCTTCCAGGCCGAGGACGAGATCGCCGGCATCGGCGCGGCGCTCGGAGCGGCCTTCGGCGGCGCGCTCGGGGTGACCACCACGTCCGGCCCCGGTGTGGCGCTCAAGTCGGAGGCGATCGGCCTCGCGGTGTCGCTGGAGCTTCCGCTGCTGGTCGTGGACATCCAGCGCGGCGGCCCGTCCACCGGGCTGCCGACCAAGACGGAGCAGGCGGACCTCCTCCAGGCCATGTTCGGCCGCAACGGCGAGGCCCCCGTCCCGATCGTGGCTCCGCGGACGCCCGCGGACTGCTTCGACGCCGCCCTCGAGGCGGCCCGGATCGCGCTCACCTACCGGACCCCGGTCTTCCTGCTCTCCGACGGCTACCTCGCCAACGGGTCCGAGCCCTGGCGGATCCCGGAGGTCGCCGACCTGCCCGACCTGAAGGTCAAGTTCGCCACCGGTGCGAACCACACCCTGTCCGACGGCACCGAGGTGTTCTGGCCGTACAAGCGGGACCCGGAGACCCTCGCCCGGCCCTGGGCCATCCCCGGCACCCCCGGCCTCGAACACCGCATCGGCGGCATCGAGAAGCAGGACGGCACCGGCAACATCTCCTACGACCCGGCCAACCACGACCTCATGGTCCGCACCCGCCAGGCCAAGGTCGACGGCATCCGGGTGCCCGACCTCGACGTCGACGACCCGGACGGCGCCACCACCCTGGTCCTGGGCTGGGGTTCCACCTACGGCCCCATCACCGCGGCCGTCCGCCGGCTGCGGAACGCCGGACTCCCCATCGCCCAGGCCCACCTGCGCCACCTCAACCCCTTCCCCAGGAATCTCGGCGGGGTCCTGGAGCGTTACGAGAAGGTAGTGGTGCCGGAGATGAACCTCGGGCAGCTCGCCACCCTGATCCGGGCGAAATACCTGGTCGACGCCCAGTCGTACAACCAGGTCAACGGAATGCCGTTCAAGGCGGAGCAGCTCGCCACGGTTCTCAAGGAGGCCATCGATGACTGAGGTGACGGAGGCGACCGACGGGGCGCGGACCCTGCTCTCGCTGGTACCCAAGGCCGAGAGCAAGCAGTCGATGAAGGACTTCAAGTCGGACCAGGAGGTCCGCTGGTGCCCCGGTTGCGGTGACTACGCCGTGCTGGCCGCAGTTCAGGGCTTCATGCCCGAACTGGGCCTCGCGAAGGAGAACATCGTCTTCGTCTCGGGCATCGGCTGCTCCTCCCGCTTCCCGTACTACATGAACACGTACGGGATGCACTCCATCCACGGCCGCGCCCCGGCCATCGCCACCGGCCTCGCCACCTCCCGCCGCGACCTGTCCGTCTGGGTGGTCACGGGCGACGGCGACGCGCTGTCCATCGGCGGCAACCACCTCATCCATGCGCTGCGCCGCAACGTCAACCTGAAGATCCTGCTCTTCAACAACCGGATCTACGGGCTGACCAAGGGCCAGTACTCCCCCACCTCCGAGGTCGGCAAGATCACCAAGTCGACGCCGATGGGCTCGCTGGACGCGCCCTTCAACCCGGTGTCGCTGGCGATCGGGGCCGAGGCCTCCTTCGTCGCCCGGACCGTCGACTCCGACCGCAAGCACCTCACCGAGGTGCTGCGCCAGGCGGCCGACCACCAGGGCACGGCGCTCGTGGAGATCTACCAGAACTGCAACATCTTCAACGACGGCGCCTTCGAGGTGCTCAAGGACAAGGACCAGGCGCTGGAAGCCGTGATCCGGCTGCAGGACGGGCAGCCGATCCGCTTCGGCGCGGACGACGCGAAGGGTGTCGTCCGCAATCCGGCCACCGGAGACCTCGAGGTCGTGGACGTCACCGCGGCCAACGAGGCGCGGATCCTGGTGCACGACGCGAAGAACGCCAGCGCCACCACCGCTTTCGCGCTCTCCCGCCTCGCCGACCCCGACACGCTGCACCACACCCCGATCGGGGTGTTCCGCAGCGTGGAGCGGCCCGTCTACGACACCCTCATGGCCGACCAGCTCGACGCTGCCATCGACCGCAGCGGCAAGGGCGACCTCGGGGCGCTGCTGGCCGGCAACGACACCTGGACGGTCGTCGGCTAGCGCGCACCGCCGACACGTGACGGGGCCCGGATCCTGCGCCAGGATCCGGGCCCCGTCGCGTGTCGGCACGCCCCGGGGCCTCGCGGGCCTCGCGGGGCCTCCCGGGCCTCGCTCGCACCGGGGCCCTGCTCGGCGCGCGGGCCCCGAAAGGTGTCAGGAGTATCTCTTGGCTACGGGCATGACATCTGGGCCGTACGGCGATACCGTCGTGAAGTTGGCTGGAAGTCATACAGGAGGCCCCGTGAAGGCGGAGAACGAGCAGCGCACGGGTTTGCTCTACGGATTCGGCGCATACGGAATGTGGGGGCTGGTCCCCCTCTTCTGGCCGCTCCTCAAGCCCTCCGGGGCGATCGAGATCCTCGCCCACCGCATGGTGTGGTCCCTGGCCGCGGTCGGTCTGGCGCTGCTCGCGCTGCGCCGCTGGGGCTGGATACGGGAGCTGCTCCACCAGCCCCGCAAGCTCGGCCTGACCGCGCTGGCCGCCGCGGTGATCAGCGTGAACTGGGGCCTCTACATCTGGGCCGTCAACAACGAGAACGTCGTCGAGGCCAGCCTCGGCTACTTCATCAATCCCCTGGTCAGCATCGCCATCGGCGTGCTGGTGCTCGGTGAGCGGCTGCGCCGGGCGCAGTGGGTGGCGGTCGGCCTGAGTTTCGTCGCCGTGCTGGTGCTCGCCATCGGCTACGGACGGCCGCCGTGGATCTCGCTGATCCTCGCCTTCTCCTTCGCCACGTACGGGCTGATCAAGAAGAAGCTCGACATGGGCGGCCTGGAGTCGCTGACCGCCGAGACGGTCGTACTGTTCCTGCCCGCGCTCGGATACGTCCTGTGGCTCGGCGCGCAGGGCCAGTCCACCTTCGCCTCGCACGGTGTCGGCCACTCGCTCCTGCTGGCCTCGACCGGGCTGGTCACGGCGGTCCCGCTGGTGTTCTTCGGGATGGCAGCGGTCCGAGTCCCGCTGTCCACCCTCGGGCTGCTCCAGTACATGGCCCCGCTGTTCCAGTTCGGGCTCGGCGTCCTGTACTTCCACGAGGCCATGCCGCCCGAGCGCTGGGCGGGCTTCTCCCTGGTGTGGGCCGCGCTCGTGATCCTCACCTGGGACGCGCTGCGTACGGCGCGGCGGTCCCGGATCAGACTGGCGGCAGCAGCGCCGGCCGTCCTGGCCACGCCGGCCCGCGAGCCCGCGTAGCACCCGCCCGCGCAGCACCCGCCGGCGAGCCCGCCCAGCACCGCCCGCGGGGCTCGCGCCGGCAAACCCCACACCCTCGATCCCCGGTACGGACCACCCGTACCGGGGATCGTCCGTTTTCCGAACTGCCCTGACCGAATTGTGGTCTTGACGGACAGTCATACTCTCGCTGAACATCAGGCTCGCACTGACGCACTAACGCTCACCCGCTCTATCCCCACTCGTTCCGTCAAATCCCCGCGGAATCTCGGAGCCCCCACATGAGCCTGTCCGTCTCCCGGCGCCTTGCTGCCGTGACCGCGTTCGCGGTCGCCGGCCTGTTCGCCTCCGCCGTCCCCGCTGCACTCGCCGCACCCACGGCGGTCGCCGCGGCGCCGACACCGCCCGACATACCGCTGGCCAACGTCAAGGCCCACCTGTCACAGCTCTCGACCATCGCCGCCAACAACGGCGGCAACCGCGCCCACGGCAGGGCCGGCTACAAGGCCTCCATCGACTACGTGAAGGGCAAGCTCGACGCGGCCGGCTTCACGACCACCCTGCAGACCTTCACCTCCAGCGGCGCCACCGGCTACAACCTGATCGCCGACTGGCCGGGCGGCGACCCGAACTCGGTCCTGATGGCCGGGTCGCACCTGGACTCGGTGACCGCGGGCGCCGGCATCAACGACAACGGCTCCGGCAGCGCGGCCGTCCTGGAAACCGCCCTCGCCGTCTCCCGGGCCGGTCTGCAGCCCACCAAGCACCTGCGGTTCGGCTGGTGGGGCGCGGAGGAGCTGGGCCTGATCGGCTCGAAGTACTACGTCAACAACCTGCCGGCGGCCGAGAAGGCGAAGGTCTCGGGCTACCTGAACTTCGACATGATCGGCTCGCCGAACCCGGGCTACTTCGTCTACGACGACGACCCGACGATCGAGCAGACCTTCAAGAACTACTACGCCGGCCTCGGCATCCCGACCGAGATCGAGACCGAGGGCGACGGCCGCTCCGACCACGCCCCCTTCAAGAGCGCGGGCATCCCCGTCGGCGGCCTGTTCTCCGGCGCCGACTACACCAAGACGGCGGCTCAGGCGCAGAAGTGGGGCGGCACCTCCGGTCAGGCCTTCGACCGCTGCTACCACTCCTCCTGCGACAGCCTGACGAACATCAACGACACCGCCCTGGACCGCAACTCCGACGCCGTCGCCTACGCGATCTGGACGCTCGGGGCGGCCACTCCGGTCCCGCCGGGCCAGTCCTTCGAGAACACGACGGACGTGAACGTCCCGGACTCCCCCGCGGCGGCGGTGTCCTCGCCGATCACGGTCTCCGGCGTGACGGGCAACGCGCCCGCGACCACCAAGGTCGACGTGAACATCGTCCACACCTACCGCGGTGACCTGGTGGTCGACCTGGTCGCCCCCGACGGCACCGTCTACAACCTGCACAACCGCACGGGCGGCAGCGCCGACAACCTCGTCCAGACGTACACCGTCAACGCCTCCAGCGAGGTCGCCAACGGTGTCTGGAACCTCCGGGTCAAGGACACGGCGGCGCAGGACGTCGGCTACATCAACAGCTGGAAGATCACCTTCTAGGCCTTCCGCCTGCTCAGGCGTCCTCGGCGCGAGACTGCGAGGACGCCTGGAGCGGCCCCTGGATGCGGGCGCGCAGCTCCTCGGCCACGGCAGCGATGTCCGCGCGGCCCAGCTTCGCCGCCTCCACCAGGTCGCCGAGCTCCTCCGGCGAGGGCAGCTGCTTCGCCCCGGCCACCCGCAGGTACGAGCGGGTCGCGGCGGCCGCGTAGAACTCGTTCATCGGGGACTCCAGCGCCGGGCACACCGCGAGGGTGTGCAAAAACGCGGCGGCCCGCCACGCGGTGTCCGGGGCGGGCTGTTCGGGCACCAGGACGAGGTCGTTCTGGTGCCGGGCGACCGCGGCGGCCACCCCGGAGGGATCCCACACGGCGGGATCGGACGGGAGATGGTGGGCCAGAGCCGTCCAGGCCCACTCCATGGTGATCTTCAATTGCCGAACCGCTGCTGGAAGTAACCCCAGTGGTCGGCGAACTCCTCTATGCCGGAGAGGAAGTTCTTCCGGTCCTCGTCGAGTTCGCGCTCCGTGACTTCGGTGATCAGCGCGGTGACCGTCGTCCCCAGCGCCGCCGCACGCGCCTTCAGGCGTTCGTGGAACTCTTCGTCCAGGCGGATGGTGACGTGTCTCGACATGTCCAACACCGTACAGCGGGTGTGCTGTACGGGGAGCGGGAATGCCGCAAGGGTGGGCAGGGACACAGTCCCGACCCACCCCCGCGGCGGCCCGTCCGGCTAGCGATTACTTGTTGGCGTCGGCCGCCTTGACCAGCGCGTCCTTGGTGACCGCGCCGACGTAGACCTTGCCGTCGTCCGTGATCAGGGCGTTGACCAGGCGGGTCGACAGGACACGGCCCTCACCGAACTTCCCGGTGACCTTGTCCCCGAGGGAGTCGAGGAACTGCTTGGCCTCCTTCGGGGTGTTCTTGTCGTTCTCCAGGTCCTTCAGGCTCCGGTTCACGCCCGAGTCGATCCGGGCGATGGTCGACCAGCCCTCGCCGAGCACCTTCACGTCGCCCCTGCCGCCCGCGCCGCCGGCCAGATCGCCGAGGCCCGGGATGGACTCCAGCGCCTTGCGGTGCTCGTCCGCGCCGCCCTTGCCCTTGCCCGCCCCGTCCACGCCCTCGGTCACCTTGGCGTCCTTGGGGGCGGTGAAGGAGAAGGTGTCCGCGGCCGGCTTGGTGAAGTCGACCTTGGTGAAGCCGGCGTCCACGATCGGCTTGCCGCCCTGGGCGGACAGCAGCTGCACGCGCAGCGGCACGCCGTTCTTGGCGTCCACCGCGATCTGGACCGAGCCGACCGTGGAGCCGCTCTGCTTGGGCTTCAGCACCAGCTGGTAGGCGTCCCGGCCGGCCACCTGCGCCGTGTCACCCACGCTGACGTCCGTGGTGGGGCCGGCGGACTTCAGGATCTCCTCGGCCAGCTTCTGCGGCGAGGCGGCCAGCCGGTCGCCGGTCTTGTGCTCCTTGCCGCCGTCCTTGCCCTTGCCCTGGCCGGCCTCGGCGTTCTTCTCGTGGAAGACCTCGTTCGACTTGGAGTCGTAGCCCCACACGTCGTCGCCGTTGTGGATGAGGCTGTACTCGTCCTTGCCGTCGAGGAAGGTCAGCCGCTGGCGGTCCGGGCCGTCGGCCGCGACGCGCAGGGTGTGGCTGCCGTTCGCCAGCTGGGCGACCTTGTCCTCCGGGTTGGCGGAGCCGCCCGCGACGCCGCCGCCGCCGAGCAGCCCGCTCGCGATCTTCGGCAGCCCCAGGTCGGTGGTGATCCGGGCCGTGCCGGACAGCTGCTGCACGTCCGAGGCCGCGACCTTCTCGATGAGCTGCTGCGCCGTCACCTTCGGCAGGTCGGGCCCGCCGGCGTTGGCGAAGGCCGGGACCATCGCAACGGTCGCCGCGGCCACGCCCGCCACCGCTACCGGTACGGCGTACCGGGCGGCCTTGCGGGAAGTCTTGGTGTTCGGTGCCATGTCAGTGCCCTGCCCTCTGTGTCGACTGCGGTGACCACCGTGTCGCCGCGCTCACCCGATCTGGTGGGGTTTGATGACTCCATCTGACCAAATCGGCGGCCGTGGGGCGTCAGCCCCCGGACGCAACTCGACGTACGCCCGTGGGATGACATGGAAAGGGCCCCCCTCCCCCGACCCGTAGGGGTCGCCGGGGCGGAAGGGCCCGTTCCGCAATCGTGGCCGTTACCCGGCGCGGTGCACCACCGCGTCGCAGAGCTCTTCGAGCGCCGACTTGGCGAAGCACTCCGGCAGCGGGGCCAGCATGGCCCGCGCGTCCTCCGCGTACTGGATGGTGTCGCGGCGGGCCCGCTCCAGGGCGGGGTGCGCCCGCAGCCGGGTGAGCACCTCGGCGTGGCGGGCGTCGTCCGTCAGGTCGCCGTCCAGGAGGCTCACGAGCTCCAGGTCCGCCGGGTCGCCGCCCTGGGCCGCCATCTCGCGCAGCCGCAGCACGGGCAGCGTCGGGATGCCCTCGCGCAGGTCGGTGCCCGGGGTCTTGCCGGACTCGTGCGCGTCGGAGGCGATGTCGAGGACGTCGTCGGCGAGCTGGAAGGCAGTGCCGAGCCGCTCGCCGTACTGGGTCAGGATGTCGACGACCGACTCGTCGGCGCCGGACATGAGCGCGCCGAAGCGGCCGGAGACCGCGATCAGCGAGCCCGTCTTGCCGGCGATGACGTCGAGGTAGTGGGCGACGGGGTCGCGGCCGTCGCGCGGGCCGGCCGTCTCCAGGATCTGACCCGTCACCAGCCGCTCGAAGGCCTCGGCCTGGATGCGTACGGCTTCCGGCCCGAGGTCGGCCAGGATGTGCGAGGCGCGGGCGAACAGGAAGTCACCCGTGAGGACCGCCACCGAGTTGCCCCAGCGGGCGTTGGCGCTCTCCACCCCGCGGCGGACGTCCGCCTCGTCCATGACGTCGTCGTGGTAGAGCGTCGCGAGGTGCGTGAGCTCGACGACGACGGCGGACGGCACGATGCCGGGCGCGTAGGGGTCACCGAACCGGGACGCGAGCATCACCAGCAGCGGCCGGAACCGCTTGCCTCCGGCCCGGACCAGGTGCTGTGCGGCCTCGGTGATGAAGGGGACTTCGCTCTTGGTGGCTTCCAGCAGACCCGCCTCGACGGCGGCCAGTCCGGCCTGGACATCGGTCTCAAGAGCCTGGTCCCGCACGCTCAGTCCGAACGGCCCGACGACGGTCACGAGGGGTACTCCTGTCTGCTGACGATCACGCTGACGATCACATGGATTGTCGATGTGTCGCTGCCATCACTCAAGCCAGCGTATCGGGTCTGTTTTCGATCACCGAGAGCGCCTTCCCGGCCACCCCCCGGCCACCACCCGCGCACTGTCCGATGAGCACCGGTATGTTCGGAAGGAGTCGAAACAACCGGAGAATGCGTTTTGCCCAGAACTGCTATCGATAGGGACGAGGCCGCGGATCCGGAGGCCGACCATCCGCCGCCTCGGGACGACCATGCCTTCCTCGGCCGTCCCCGGGGCCTCGCCACGCTCTCCGGGCTGGAAGTCTGGGAGCGCTTCTCGTTCCTGGGCATGCAGGCCGTCCTCGTCCTCTATGTCGCGGACACCGTGGCGAACGGCGGCCTGGGGATGGATCCGGGCACCGCGGCCTCCGTCTCGGCGGCCTACGGGACCATGGTCTACCTCGTCCCCGACGCGATGCGCCGCACCGTACGGCGGGTCGTCGGCGGCTGTCTCGCGTGCGCCGCACCCGCCACCCTTCTGGCCGTCATCGGACGGTTGACCACGGGCGGCCCGGCCGTGACGGCGCCGTGGCTGCGGCGCACGATGCACCCCGTCCGCTGAGGCCGGGTCGGGGCGAACGATCCGAGGCGAACGATCCGAGGCGATTGGCGGCTGAGACCAGATGATCATCCGTACCGACTTCCCGTACGGCACCACTCACGAGGATGTCCGGATCCCGCTGCCCGACGGTGTCGAGCTGTACGCGCGGATCTGGCGCCCGGTGACGGACGAGCCGGTTCCGGCCCTGCTGGAGTACCTCCCGTACCGACTCACCGACTGGACCTCGCCGCGCGACCGGCAGCGCCACCCCTGGTACGCGGGGCACGGCTACGCCTCCGTACGGGTGGACGTGCGCGGGCACGGCTGTAGCGGGGGCTTGCCGGGAGACGAGTACGACGCCCGTGAGCTGGCCGACGGCGTGGCGGTGGTGGAGTGGCTGGCGGCGCAGCCGTGGTGCACGGGGTCGGTGGGGATGTTCGGGATCTCGTGGGGCGGGTTCAACTCCCTCCAGATCGCGGCACTGGCCCCCGAGCCGCTGAAGGCGGTCGTCACCGTCTGCTCGACGGACGACCGGTACGACAACGACGTGCACTACATGGGCGGCTCGGTGCTCGCCGTGGACATGCACGCGTGGGCGGCGACCATGCTGGCCTTCGCCTCCCGGCCGCCGGACCCGCAGTTCGTCGGCGACGACTGGCGCCGGCAGTGGCTGGAGCGGCTGGAGGCGGTGGAGCCGCTGATCCACACCTGGCTCTCCCACCAGACGCGCGACGCCTACTGGCGCCACGGCAGCGTCTGCGAGGACTACCCTGCCGTCCGCGCGGCCGTGCTCGCGGTCGGCGGCTGGCACGACCCGTACCGGGACACCGTGCTGCGGCTGGTCGAACACCTGCCGCCCGCCCGCGTGCGGGGCCTGATCGGCCCCTGGTCGCACCAGTACCCGGACCGCGGCCTGCCGCCGGGACCGGCCATCGGCTTCCTGCAGGAGACCCTGCGCTGGTGGGACCACTGGCTGAAGGGCGCGGACAACGGGGTGATGGAGGAGCCGCTGCTGCGCAGCTGGATCAGCGACTCGCACCCGCCTGCGACGGTGTACGAGGAGCTCCCGGGCCGCTGGGTCGGCGAGAAGTCCTGGCCGTCGGCGTCCGTCATCCCCGTCCCGTACGTGTTCCAGGGCGCGCCGGTGGAGGTGGCCTCCCCGCAGCACACCGGGCTGGACGCGGGCCGGTTCTTCCCCTTCGGCAACGACGCCGACCTACCACCGGACCAGCGGGAGGAGGACGCGAAGTCGGCCTGCTTCGAGTTCCCGGTGGGGCGCGAGGAGCCGGTGGAGATCCTGGGACGGCCGTCGGTCACCCTGCGGCTGCGGCTCGACGTGCCGTACGGGCAGGTGGTCGCCCGGCTGTGCGACGTGGCCCCGGACGGCTCCTCGACGCTGGTCACGCGGGGCGCGCTGAACCTCTCGGCCCGCCGGGGCCGCGACCGGGCGCTGCCCTGGCCGGTGGGCGCGTACGAGGACGTCGCCTTCGAACTGAACGGCATCGGCCACGCCTTCGCGCCGGGACACCGGATCCGGCTCGCCGTGTCCTCCGCGTACTGGCCGTGGATCTGGCCGCGGGCCGGGTCCGAGGCCGGCTGGACCCTGGACCCGGCGGGCAGCGCGCTGACCCTGCCGGTGCGGGCGGGCTCCGCGGCGGACGGCGGGATCGTCTTCGAGGCCCCGGAGCAGGCGGAGCCGCTGGGTGTGGTCTTCCCCGCGACGCTGGACGAGCCGCGCCCGGAACGGCTGGTCGTGCGGGACGTCGCGCGCGGGACGTGGCGGCTGGAGGTGGACCCGCGGTACGGGGGCACCCGGGTGTACCCGGACGGCCTGGAGTACGGCGAGGACGCGGAGGAGGTGTACGAGATCCAGGACGCGGACGCGCTGTCGGCGCGGGCGCGGTCGCGGTGGCGGATCCGGCTCCACCGGCCGGAACTGGGCTGGGACGCGAGGGTGGAGACCCGGTCGGAGATCTCCTGCGACGAGGGCGGTTTCCTGACGTCGAACGAGGTGGTGTGCCGGGAGGGGGACGAGGTGGTCTTCCACCGGACGTGGGAACGCCGGCTGCCGCGCGCGGCGGGCTGAGCGGGGTCGCGGGCTGAGCAGTCGAACCGCCCTTGCGGGCGGTCCCGGGGCTCCGCCCCGGACTCCGCGCCTCAAACGTCGGCGGGGCCGGAACGGGCGCGGGGGTACGGGGGTGGAGCCCCCGGAAGCGGCGGTCAGCCGAAGAGCCGTTCCAGGACCACCGCGATGCCGTCGTCGTCGTTCGAGAGGGTGATCTCGTCGGCGACGGCCACCAGCTCGCGGTGCGCGTTCGCCATCGCCACCCCGTGGGCCGCCCACGCGAACATGGGGATGTCGTTCGGCATGTCCCCGAAGGCGATCGTCCGGGACGGGCAGACGCCGAGGACGTCCGCAGCCCGTGCGAGTCCGCTGGCCTTGTCGATGCCCGGCGGCTGGAGTTCCACGGTGTGCTCGCCCGCCATCGTGACGTTCACCAGGTGGCCGACCACCGACCGCGCCACCCGTGTCAGCTCGTCGTCGTCCAGCTCCGGGTGCTGGAGCAGCACCTTGTTGATCGGCGCCGACCACAGGTCGCAGCGCCGCGGGACGCGGACCGTCGGTAGGTGGGGGTGCCACATCCGGTAGCCCGGCCCTATCAGCATCTCCGCGTCCAGGCCCTCCTGGTTGACCGCCGCGTAGACCTCGCCGACCTCCGCCTCGATCTTGCCGAGGGCCACCTCGGCCAGCTCCCGGTCCATGGACACGGAGCGCAGCAGGCACCCGCGCGCCGCGTCGTATACCTGCGCGCCCTGCCCGCACACCGCGAGCCCCGTGTAGCCGAGCCGGTCCAGGACGTGTCGTACCTGGGGAACGGGGCGTCCGGTGACGATGATGTGCTGGGCGCCGGCCGTGCGCGCCGTCGCGAGCGCCTCGTACGAACGGGCGGAGACGGTGTCCCCGGCTTGCAGCAGAGTCCCGTCCAGGTCCGTGGCGATCAAGGCGTAGGGAAGGGCCGGAGGTGGGGCGGAAGTCACGACGCCTAGGATACGGACCCCTTTGGACAAGTCCTACAAATAGAGCAGGAATCCGGCCTCCCCCACGTCCCATCCGTCACTTTGATGCGCTCCCGCGTCGAGCGGGGCAGGGGCGGGGCAGGGAAGTGCACAACCCCGACCGTAGAGCCCTCGATCGACCGCACGCACCAAAAGATCAGATATGACCGGAACTGTGGATACCTGACCACAGGCGTCGTCCCGGGATGTGTTTCATCTCCGACCGGGTACCCGCGCGTTCCTGCGGGATCCTGAGTAGCGTGTCCCGCACCGTGTCTACCGGGACACCCCCGGACCGCGTCGAAAGCGAGGCAGTACCCCATGCCCCAGCAGAGCCCCCTCGATGTCCCCGAGGGCGACCCGTTCGGGCCGCACAACCTCCCCTACGGCGTCTTCTCGACCGCCGCGGACGACCGGCGACGGGTCGGCGTGCGCATCGGCGGATTCGTCCTCGACGCGGGGGCGGCCGCGGCCGCGCTCGGCTCCCCGTTCGCGGGCCTGCTCGGACGGGACTCCCTCAACCCGCTGCTGGGCGCCGGCCACACCGCCTGGCGCGACGTGCGCCGCGCGCTGACCGCCTGGGTGACCGACCCCGGCCACCGCCCCACCGTCGAGCCGCACCTGGTACCGCTCGACGAGGTCACCCTGCACCTCCCGTACGAGGTCGCCGACTACGTCGACTTCTACGCGAGCGAGCACCACGCCACCAACGTCGGGAAGATGTTCCGCCCGGACGGCGACGCCCTGACGCCCAACTGGAAGCACCTGCCCATCGGCTACCACGGCCGCTCCGGCACGATCGTGGTCTCCGGCACCGACGTCGTGCGCCCCAGCGGCCAGCGCAAGGCGCCCACCGACCCGGCGCCCGTCTTCGGCCCCTCCGTCAAGCTCGACATCGAGGCCGAGGTCGGCTTCGTCGTCGGCACCCCCTCCGAGCTGGGCCGCCCGGTGGCGCTGGGCGACTTCGAGGAGCACGTCTTCGGGCTGTTCCTGCTCAACGACTGGTCGGCGCGCGACATCCAGGCCTGGGAGTACGTGCCGCTCGGCCCGTTCCTCGGCAAGTCCTTCGCCACGTCCGTCTCCGCCTGGGTCACCCCGCTGGAGGCCCTCGACGCGGCACGCGTCGCCCCGCCCGCCCGGGACTTCCCGCTCCAGCCCTACCTGGACGACGCCGACTTCGACCGCCCCGGCGGCTTCGACCTGCGCATCACCGTCTCCATCAACGGGCAGGAAGTGGCGCAGCCGCCCTTCGCCACCATGTACTGGACGGCCGCCCAGCAGCTCGCCCACATGACCGTCAACGGCGCCTCCCTGCGCACCGGCGACGTCTTCGGCTCCGGCACCGTCAGCGGTCCCGAGGTCGGCCAGCGCGGCTCGCTGCTGGAGCTCACCTGGAACGGCCGCGACGCCATCGAGCTCACCGACGGCAAGCGCACCTTCCTGGAGGACGGGGACACCGTCACCCTCACCGCCTGGGCCCCCGGCCCGGACGGCACGCGCGTCGGCCTCGGCGAGGTCACCGGCCGCATCGTGGGCGCCCGCTAGTCCACCCTTCGGTCGTCGGGGTGGCGGATCTTTCCGCCACCCCGACGAAACCGCAGCTCAGAGCCCTGCGGAAGCGCCGTCAGGTGGCGCAACACTGCGGCAACACCACCGGCGCCGGGCCGCCGGTACGTTCCCTGCCATGCCAGCCGAACGAACCGCCACGCACACCGTCCCGGTCGCCGCCGCGCGCCGGCGGCGACTGCGCGCGGACCAGGCACGGCAGCTCGCCGACCTCCTGCGCCACCAGATCCTGGTGGGCGGCTACCCCAACGGGGTCCTCCCCCTGGAGGGAGAGCTCGCCGACTCCTACGGCGCCGGCCGCAACACCGTCCGCCAGGCCCTCGACCTGCTGCGCGGCGAGCGGCTCGTGGAGCGCCGCCCGGGCGTGGGCACCGTCGTGGTCTGCGAGAAGTACCCGCACGGCCTGGACCGCCTGCAAGGCCTGGCCGAGACCCTGAACGAGCACGGCCGGGTGACCAACGAGGTCCGCACCGTCGGCCCCGTCCGCGCCCCCGCCCCGGTCGCCGGGCGGCTCGGCCTGCCCGAGCACGCCGACGTGCTCTACATCGAACGGCTGCGGCGCCTCAACGGGCTGCCGCTCTCCCTCGACCTCACCTACGTCCCGATGGACATCGGCGCCGGACTGCTCGGCTGCGACCTGGAGAACACCGACGTCTTCCGGCTCCTGGAGCAGCTGACCGGGCAGCCGCTCGGGCACGCCGAGATCACCCTCGAGGCCGTCAACGCCGACGCGCACTCCGCCGCCGTCCTCCAGGCCCCGCGCGGGGCCGCCGTCCTGATGCTGGAGCGCCTCACCCACCTGGGCGACGGCCGGCCCGTGGACCTGGAGTTCATCCGCTTCCGCGGCGACCGGATCACCATGAGCGGCCTGCTGCGCCGCTCCCTCTGAACCCCCTCCGACACCGAACGTACCCACCTTCCTGGAGACAGCCATGCCCGTGGTGCCCCAGCGCGGCGACGTGCCCGTGACCATCGACGAGTCCCTGTGCATCGACGGCTGCACGCTCTGCGTCGACATGTGTCCGCTCGACTCGCTCGCGATCCGCGAGGACAACGGCAAGGCCTACATGCACGTCGACGAGTGCTGGTACTGCGGCCCGTGCGCCGCCCGCTGTCCCACCGGCGCGGTCACCGTCAACATGCCCTACCTGCTCCGGTGAAAGGTCCCCTCACCATGCGTACGACGCGTACGAAGGCACTCGCGCCCGCCGCGCTCGCCCTGCTCCTCGCCCCACTGGCCACGGCCTGCTCCGGCTCCGCCGGGGCGACCGGCTCCAAGACCGTCACCGTGACCGTCGGCTACCAGTCCAAGACCATCAACACCGTCACAGCCGGCACCCTGCTGCGCTCCCTCGGCTACTTCGAGGAAGAGCTCGCCGCGCGCGGCAAGAAGGACGGCATCACCTACGAGGTGGACTGGCAGGACTACGCCACCGGCGCCCCCATCACCGCCCAGATGACCGCCGGGAAGATCGACATCGGCTCGATGGGCGACTTCCCGCTCCTCATCAACGCGGTGCGCGGCAAGGAGCTGAAGCAGCCCACCCACCTCGTCTCCGTGACCGGCTACAACCTGCGCGGCGGCCTCAACACCGTGGTCACCGCACCGGATTCGAAGCTGGAGTCCCTGGCCGACCTGCGCGGCAAGAAGGTGTCGACGAGCGTCGGCTCGGCGGCCGACGGAACGCTGGTACGGGCGCTGCAGCGCGCCGGGATCGACCCGTCGGGCGGCATCGAGAAGCTCAACCAACAGCCCAGCGTGGGCGCTTCGGCACTCCAGGCGGGCAGTGTCGACGCGCTCTCGCAGTTCGTGGCGTGGCCGGGCCAGCTGGCGTACGAGGGCCGGGCCAAGGCCCTGTACGACGGCGCCGAGTTGAACCTGCCGACCTTCCACGGGGTCACCGTGCGCGAGAAGTTCGCGAAGGAGCGGGCCGGCGTGCTCGACGACTTCCTGCGGGCGCAGCGCCGGGCCACCGACCACCTGCGCACGGAGCCGGTGGCGGCCGCCGAGTCGGTGGCGAAGGAGACCGGGCTGCCGGCGGAGGTGGTGTACCTCTACAACGGGGCGAACGGCATCGCGACCTTCGACCCGGCCCTGCGCCCGGAGCTGATCGACGCGCTGAAGCAGGACGTGCCGGTGCTCAAGGACGCCAAGCTGGTCGGCGACGTGGACGTGGACGCCTTCGTGGATCCGGAGCCGCTGGCACGGGTGGCGGCCGGGACCGCGGAGTACCCCGAGGCGGTGGCCGCCCGGCCCGAGCTGTGGCTGAAGGGCCAGGCCCGCACCCGGTCCTTCGACTCCCCGCGCGAGCTGCTGAAGGCGGCACGAGGCGCGGACGTCCGGGCGGCGTACGTGCCGGACGCGGTGACGGGCACGCTCTGGTTCGCGGACAAGGCGGTGTGGGTCGCCGAAGGGCCGGAGCTGCGCGCCTTCGTCACACCAGCGGGCGCGAAGGCCTACGTGGCGGCGCACCAGGGGACCGGGGCGCGGATCGTGAGCTTCGCCGAGGCCGGGACCCTGGCGTCATGACGGGCGGCCGCTGGCTGCTGCGGGCGGCCTCGCTCGGCGCGGCCCTGCTCGTGTGGCAGGGGCTGACCTCGCTGGACGTGAACGTGTGGCTGCGCTTCGAGCAGTTCCCGACGGTGGGCGAGGTCGCCGGGGCGTTCGCCGAGCGGGCCGGGACCGGGCCCTTCTGGCAGGACCTGGCCTCCAGCCTGCGCCGGATCGTGACGGGCTTCTTGCTCGCCGCGGTCGCGGGCGTGGCGGTGGGCACGGCGATCGCCCGGTCGCGGATCGCGGCCGACGTGCTGGGCCCGCTGCTGGAGGTGCTGCGTCCGGTACCGGCGATCGCGCTGGTACCGGTGGCGATCCTGCTGTTCCCCTCCAACGAGCAGGGGATCGTGTTCATCACCTGCACGGCCGCCTTCTTCCCGGTGCTGGTCTCCACGCGGCACGCGGTGGGGGCGCTGACCCCGGTGTGGGAGGAGGCGGTCCTGACCATGGGCGGCGGCCGGGCGCGGATCCTCTTCTCCGTGGTGCTCCCGGGCGCTCTGCCGGGCATCTTCGGGGGCCTGTCGGTCGGGATCGGGGTGGCCTGGATCTGTGTGATCTCGGCCGAGATGATCTCCGGCGAGTACGGGGTCGGCTACCGGACCTGGCAGGACTACACGGTGATCGACTACCCCGGCGTCTTCGTCGGCATGGTCACCATCGGCGCGCTGGGCTGGCTGACCTCCACGGCGGTGGAGCGCGCGGGCCGCCGTCTGACGCGGTGGCTGCCGGCGCGCGACTCCTCCGGCCCCGTGCCGGCCTCCGCCGCCCGCACCCGTACGGAGCGGGGCCCCGGCCGCTCGCCCCGGGACCCGCTCCCGGCCACGGCCCCGGCCACGGCCCGGGCCGGCGCGACCGGCCCGCGTTCGGAATCGGGGCCCTTCCCCGAGCAGACCCGAGAGGTGACCCCATGAGCCTGACCCAGGCAGACGCCCGAACCGGTCCCGGCGCTGCGGCGCACCCCGCGCCGCACGGAGCGCGGCTCGCGCTGCGCGGCGTCCGGCTCGGGCACCGCGGGAACGCGGTGCTCGACGGGGTCGATCTGACGGTCGAGCCCGGGGAGGTGCTCGCCGTCGTGGGCCCGTCCGGCTGCGGCAAGTCCACGCTCCTGCGCACCCTCGCGGGGCTGCTGCCGCCGCTCGACGGCGTGGTGGAACAGGACGGCGCCCCGGTCCGCGGCCCGGACGCCGACCGTGCGCTGGTCTTCCAGGACGACGCCCTGCTGCCCTGGCGCACGGTCCGGGCCAACGTCGAACTCCCGCTCGCCATCGGGCGCTCGCGGGGCCCGTCCGAGGAGCAGGGCGCGGAGAAGGGCGCGGTGCCCGACCGGCACGGCCGCTCGCCCGCCTTCGACCTGTCCCGTGCCGCCCGGCGGGCCCGGCGGCGGACCGCCGGGGAGTGGTTGGAGCGGGTCGGCTTGGACGGGCACGCACACAAGTTCCCGCACCAGCTCTCGGGCGGACAGCGCCAGCGCGTGCAGCTGGCCCGCGCCCTCGCCGCGCGCCCGCGCGCCGTCCTGATGGACGAACCCTTCGGGGCGCTCGACGCCCAGACCCGCGCCGAGATGCAGGACCTCCTCGTGGACGTCCTCGCGGGCACCGGCGCGACCGTCGTCTTCGTCACCCACGACGTGGACGAGGCGCTGTTCCTCGGCGACCGCGTCGCGCTGCTCGCCGCCGCGCAGGTGGTCCCCGTACCGCGGCCGCGCGACCGCGGGGCCCCGAACGCCGGGCTCCGGCAGCAGATCATCCACTCACTCTGAAGGGCCGCACCATGGACATCCCCGCGATCGGCGACGCCGAGGAACTCTCCTGCGACGTCCTCGTCATCGGCGGCGGCACCGCCGGAACGATGGCGGCGCTGACCGCCGCCGAGCGGGGCGCGCGGGTCCTGCTCCTGGAGAAGGCGCACGTCCGTCACTCCGGGGCGCTCGCCATGGGCATGGACGGGGTCAACAACGCCGTCGTCCCCGGCCGCGCCGAGCCCGACGACTACGTCGCCGAGATCACCCGGGCCAACGACGGCGTCGTCGACCAGTCCACGGTCCGCCAGACCGCCACCCGCGGGTTCGCGATGGTGCAGCGCCTGGAGTCGTACGGCGTGAAGTTCGAGAAGGACGAGCACGGCGAGTACGCGGTGCGCCAGGTCCACCGCTCGGGCTCGTACGTGCTGCCCATGCCGGAGGGCAAGGACGTCAAGAAGGTCCTCTACCGGCAGCTGCGGCGCCGCGAGATGCGCGAGCGCATCCGGATCGAGAACCGGGTGATGCCGGTACGGGTCCTGACCTCGCCCGAGGACGGCCGGGCGATCGGCGCGGCCGCCTTCAACACCCGCACCGGCGCCTTCGTGACCGTGCGCGCCGGAGCGGTCGTCCTGGCGACCGGCCCGTGCGGCCGGCTCGGACTGCCCGCCTCCGGGTACCTGTACGGCACGTACGAGAACCCGACCAACGCGGGCGACGGCTACGCCATGGCCTACCACGCGGGCGCCGCGCTGACCGGGATCGAGTGCTTCCAGATCAACCCGCTGATCAAGGACTACAACGGGCCGGCGTGCGCCTACGTGGCGAACCCGTTCGGCGGCTACCAGGTCAACCGGCACGGCGAGCGGTTCGTGGACTCCGACTACTGGTCGGGGCAGATGATGGCCGAGTTCGCCGCCGAACTCGCCTCGGACCGGGGACCGGTGTACCTCAAGCTCAGCCACCTCCCGGAGGAGTCGGTGGCCTCCCTGGAGTCCATCCTGCACACCACCGAACGGCCGACGCGCGGCACCTTCCACACGGGCCGCGGCCACGACTACCGCACCCACGACATCGAGATGCACATCTCGGAGATCGGGCTGTGCGGCGGCCACTCGGCGTCCGGCGTCCGCGTCGACGACCGCGCGCGCACCACGGTGCCGCGGTTGTACGCGGCCGGGGACCTGGCGTCCGTACCGCACAACTACATGATCGGGGCGTTCGTCTTCGGTGATCTGGCGGGCGGGGACGCGGCCCGGTACGCCGCGTACGAGGGCACGCTGCCGGCCGACCAGCTGGCGGCGGCCCACGAGCTGATCTACCGCCCTTTACGCAACCCGGACGGACCGCCGCAGCCGCAGGTGGAGTACAAGCTGCGGCGGTTCGTCAACGACTACGTGGCCCCACCGAAGACGGGTGCGAAGCTCTCGCTGGCCGTGGCGGCCTTCGACCGGATGACCGGTGAGATCGCGGAGATGGGCGCGAGGACCGCGCACGAGCTGATGCGGTGCGCCGAGGTGTCCTTCATCCGGGACTGCGCGGAGATGGCGGCCCGTTCCTCGCTGGCCCGTACCGAGTCCCGCTGGGGCCTCTACCACGAGCGCCTCGACCACCCCGAGCGCGACGACACGGGCTGGCTGTACCACCTGGACCTGCGCAAATCGGCCTCGGGAGCGATGGAGTTCACCGCCCGGCCGGTGGAGCCGTACCTGGTGCCGGTCGACGGGTTCGCCCCGGCCGGCGGCCCCGCACGGCACCTGGGCGAGGTCGACCTCGTCCCGGTGGCCACGGCGGGCCCCCGCGAGGCGGCCCCGGCGGCCCGCGCGCAGACCGCCCCGACCACGGGCGGCCCGGAAGGCCCGGAAGGCTCGGCCGCAGTACCCGCGCACGGCTCCGCGTCCTCGCCCCGGATCCTGGAACTGCTCGTCCTCGCCGAGGAGTCACCCGACCTGGACGCCCTCACGCCCTACCTGGCCGACCCGGATCCGGCGGTACGGGCCGCGGCCGTGGCCGCGCTCGGCGAGACCGTACCGCCCGGCGCCGGGCCCGCGCTGGCCGCGCGCCTCGCCGACGCCGCTCCCGTCGTACGGGCGGCTGCCGCGGCCGCGCTGCGCGAGCTCGTGGAGGTCCTGCCGGGCGGGCCGGAGCTGGGTGCGGGCCTGCGCGCCGCCCTCGCCGTGCCCGATCCCGCGGTGCGCTCCGCCGCGCTCGAAGCCCTGCGGGCGCTGCGGCTGGGTGACGTGCAGGCGTACGCCGCCTCGCTGGCCGACGCCGATCCGGAGGTCCGCATCCACGCGGTCCGGGCGCTGGTTTCGGTGGACGCCGTCCCGGAGCTGGCCGCGGCCGCCGCGGACCCGGCCCGCGAGGTCCGCGTGGCGGTGGCCAAGGGCCTGGCCTCGGTGCACGCCCCGGCTCCGGGCCCGCTGGACCCGCTGCTGGTGGATGCCGACCCGCTGGTGCGGGGTGCGGCGCTGGGCGCGCTGGCCTCGGTCGGCTGCCCTGACGGGTACGCCCGTACCGCGGTGGCGGCCCTGGCCGACGCGGCCTGGCAGGTCCGGGCGGGGGCGGCGGCCGGGCTGTCGGCGGCCGCCCCGGAGACGGCGGTACCGGCTCTGGCGAAGGCCTTGGCCGACGCCAACGCGGATGTCCGCAAGGCCGCGGTCCTCGCTCTGCTGGCGCACCGGGACGCCCCGCAGGCCCGGGCGGCCCTCGCCACGGCGGTCTCGGACCCGGACGCGGACGTCCGCGCGTACGCGGGGCGTGCGGCCTGACCCTCACGCAGTGTCAGGCGGTGGTGTCGGCCCCCCGTTCGGGGGTCCGCGGCGTGCAGGGACCGCGGGGCGCCGGGATGGTGGACGAAAGCCCGTCGACGGCAGGAGTCCCCATGTCCCCCGATGTCCGCAAGGCCGCTCTCGTGATCACCGCCGCCGTGTCGCTGGGCCTGGCCACCGTGGTCCCGGCGCACGGGGTGGAGGGGCCCGCGCCCGATCCCCGGAACGGGCAGGCCATGCGGGACATGGCGACGGCGATCGCGGTGACGGCCAAGTACGCGGACGAGCGGGCGGCACTCAGGGACGGGTACGTCCCGCACGGCTCGGAATGCATGACCAACCCGTTCGGGGTGGGTGCCATGGGCTACCACTACGTCAAGCAGGCCAACTGGGGTTCGAAGGACCCCGCCAGGCCGACCGCGCTCCTCTACAGCAAGGACAAAGGCCGCAACGGCCTCCGCAAGCTCGAGACGGTGGAGTGGATGGCGACCGACCGGGACCAGGACCTGAAGACCAGCGACGACCGGCCGAGCATGTTCGGTCTGCCCTTCGACGGGCCGATGCCCGGCCACTGGGCGGGCATGCCCAAGCACTACGACCTGCACATGTGGGCGTACAAGGAGAACCCGGCGGGCCGCTTCCACAACTGGAACCCGGCGCTGACCTGCCCCAAGAAGAGCCCGGCCCCGGGGGGCGGCGGGCACACCCACGGGCACTAGTCGGCCGCGTACGAAGCGGTGGTCCCCGCGCCAACGGCGAAGGGCCCGGCTTCCCCCGAGGGGGGGCCGGGCCCTGTCCCGTGCCGCGAACCAGTCAGCGGACGAAGGTGCTCGCCTGCCCCGCCAGGTCCAGGAAGTACTGCGGGGCGAGGCCCAGGACCAGGGTGACCGCGACGCCCACCGCAATGGTGGTCATCGTCAGCGGCGAGGGGACCGCCACCGTCGGGCCGTCGGCCTTCGGCTCGCTGAAGAACATCAGGACGATCACCCGGATGTAGAAGAACGCGGCGATCGCGGACGAGATCACACCGATCACGACCAGCACCCCGGCGCCGCTCTCCGCCGCCGCACTGAACACGGCGAACTTGCCCGTGAAGCCGGAGGTCAGCGGGATGCCCGCGAAGGCGAGCAGGAACACCGCGAAGACGGCCGCCGTCAGCGGCGAACGCCGGCCGAGCCCTGCCCACTTGGACAGGTGCGTGGCCTCGCCGCCCGCGTCGCGCACCAGCGTGACCACCGCGAAGGCGCCGATCGTCACGAAGGAGTAGGCACCCAGGTAGAAGAGGACGGACTGGACGCCCCGCGCCGAGGTCGCGATCACACCGGCCAGGATGAAGCCGGCGTGCGCGATGGAGGAGTAGGCGAGCAGCCGCTTGACGTCCGTCTGGGTCACGGCGATCACCGCGCCCGCGAGCATGGTGACGATGGCCACCGCCCACATCACCGGACGCCAGTCCCAGCGCAGCCCCGGCAGGACCACGTAGAGCAGGCGCAGGAGGGCGCCGAAGGCGGCCACCTTGGTGGCCGCCGCCATGAAACCGGTGACCGGGGTCGGGGCGCCCTGGTAGACGTCCGGGGTCCACATGTGGAAGGGGACCGCGCCGACCTTGAAGAGCAGGCCCATCAGGATCAGCGCGCCGCCGATCAGCAGCAGTGCGTCATTGCCCATGGTGGAGGCCAGCGCCGGGTCGATCTTCGCGACCGTGCCGTCGACCACATCGGCGATCACCGCGTACGAGACCGAGCCCGCGTACCCGTAGAGCAGCGCGATGCCGAAGAGGAGGAAGGCGGAGGAGAAGGCGCCCAGGAGGAAGTACTTCACCGCGGCCTCCTGCGACATCAGCCGCTGGCGGCGGGCGACGGCGCAGAGCAGGTACAGCGGGAGGGAGAACACCTCGAGGGCGATGAACAGCGTCAGCAGGTCGTTGGCCGCCGGGAAGATCAGCATGCCGGCGATCGCGAACAGGGCCAGCGGGAAGACCTCGGTGGTGGTGAAGCCCGCCTTGACGGCGGCCTTCTCGCTGTCGCTGCCCGGTACGGACGCCGCCTGGGCGGCGAAGGAATCCACCCGGTTGCCGTGCGCCGCGGGGTCCAGGCGCCGCTCGGCGAAGGTGAAGACCGCCACGACCGAGGCCAGCAGGATGGTGCCCTGCAGGAAGAGCGCCGGGCCGTCCACGGCGATGGCGCCCATCGCGGCGATGTGGGCCTTGCCGGACCCGTACCCGCCGGCCGCGAGGCCCACGACCGCGGCGAAGGCCGAGGCCAGCGCCGCGACGGCGAGGAACACCTGCACGTAGTAACGAGACTTGCGGGGCACGAAGGCCTCGACGAGGATCCCGAGCACCGCCGCGCCCACCACGATCAGCGTGGGTGCGAGCTGTGCGTACTCGATGGTCGGTGCCGGGATCCGGTCGGCCGGTGCCTCGGCCGCCAGTGTCCACAGGCTGTGGGCGGAAGTCAGCGCGCTCACTTCGCCACCTCCCCGTTCTTCGCTTCGACGTCGACCTCGGGCTGCGGGTCCGTCTGCTTCACGTCCGACATGGTGTGCTCCACCGCCGGGTTGACGATGTCGGTGAGCACCTTCGGGTAGACGCCCAGCCCGATCAGCAGGGCGATCAGCGGGGCGACCACCAGGACCTCCCGCAGGCGCAGGTCCGGCATGGCGCGGACCTCCTCCTTCACGGGGCCGGTCATCGTGCGCTGGTAGAGCACCAGGGTGTAGAGCGCGGCGAGCACGATGCCGGTGGTGGCGATGATCCCGACGACCGGGTACCGGGCGAACGTGCCGACCAGGACCAGGAATTCGCTGACGAAGGGCGCGAGGCCCGGCAGCGAGAGGGTGGCGAGGCCGCCGATCAGGAAGGTGCCGGCGAGGACCGGCGCCACCTTCTGGACGCCGCCGTAGTCGGCGATGAGCCGCGAGCCGCGCCGCGAGATCAGGAAGCCGGCCACCAGCATCAGCGCCGCCGTCGACAGGCCGTGGTTGACCATGTAGAGGGTGGCGCCGGACTGGCCCTGGGAGGTCATCGCGAAGATGCCCAGGATGATGAAGCCGAAGTGCGAGATCGAGGCGTAGGCGACCAGCCGCTTGATGTCCCGCTGGCCGACCGCGACCAGCGCGCCGTAGACGATGCTGATCAGGGCCAGGACGAGGATCACCGGCGTGGCCCACTTGCTGGCGTCGGGGAAGAGCCCGAGGCAGAAGCGGAGCATCGCGAAGGTGCCGACCTTGTCGACGACCGCGGTGATCAGTACGGCGACCGGGGCGGTGGACTCGCCCATCGCGTTCGGCAGCCAGGTGTGCAAAGGCCACAGCGGGGCCTTGATCGCGAAGGCGAAGAAGAAGCCGAGGAACAGCAGCCGCTCGGTGTTGGTCGACATGTCGAGAGTGCCCGCGGCGCGGGCGGCGGTGATCTCCTGGAGGGAGAAGTTCCCGGCGACCACGTAGAGACCGATGACGGCCGCCAGCATGATCAGGCCGCCGACCAGGTTGTAGAGGAGGAACTTGACGGCCGCGTAGCTGCGCTGCGCGGCCGCGTTCTCGTCGCTGCCCGAGTGGGCCCGGTCCCCGAAGCCGCCGATGAGGAAGTACATCGGGATGAGCATGGCTTCGAAGAAGATGTAGAAGAGGAAGACGTCGGTGGCCTCGAAGGAGATGATCACCATCGCCTCGACCAGCAGGATCAGGGCGAAGAAGCCCTGGGTCGGCCGCCACCGGGAGCTCTTGGTCTCCAGGGGGTCGGCGTCGTGCCAGCCGGCCGCGATCACGAAGGGGATCAGGAGCGCGGTGAGCCCGATGAGCACCACCCCGATCCCGTCCACGCCCAGCTCGTAGCGGACGCCGAAGTCGGCGATCCAGGGCCGGGATTCGGTGAGCTGGTAGCGGTCACCGCTCGGATCGAAGCGGACCGCGACGAGCACGGCCAGGGCCAGTGTCGCCAGCGAGAAGAGCAGCGCGAGCCACTTGGCGGCGGTCCTTCGGGCGGCCGGTACGGCCGCCGTGAGGATCGCGCCGACCGCGGGGACCGCGGCCGTCACCGTCAGAAGCGGGAAACTCATTTCACACCGCCCTCATCAGCAGGGTCGCGGCGATCAGGACCACCGTGCCCCCGAACATCGAGACCGCGTAGCTGCGGGCGTAGCCGTTCTGCAGCTTGCGCAGGCGGCCCGAGAGCCCGCCGACCGAGGCGGCCGTCCCGTTGACCACCCCGTCGACCACGCTGTGGTCGAGGTACACGAGCGAGCGGGTCAGGTGCTCCCCGCCGCGCACCAGCACGACGTGGTTGAAGTCGTCCTGGTAGAGGTCCTTGCGGGCCGCCCGGGTGAGGAACGAGCCGCGCGGGGCGACGACCGGGACGGGCCGCTTGCCGTACATCGCCCAGGCGATGCCGACGCCGACGAGGAGCATCACCATGGTGGCCGCGGTCACCGTCATGGCGCTGACCGGCGGGTTGCCGTGCGAGTAGCCCGTGACGGGCTCCAGCCACTTCAGGAAGCGCTCGCCGATCTCGAAGAAGGCACCGGCGAAGACCGAACCGAAGGCCAGGATGACCATCGGGATGGTCATGGACTTCGGGGACTCGTGCGGGTGCGGCTCGTGGCCGGCGTCGTCCGGCTGCCAGCGCTTCTCTCCGAAGAAGGTGAGGAGCATGACGCGGGTCATGTAGAAGGCGGTGATGCCGGCGCCCAGCAGGGTGACCCCGCCGAGGATCCAGCCCTCGGTGCCGCCCTTCGCGAAGGCCGCCTCGATGATCATGTCCTTGGAGAAGAAGCCGGACAGGCCCGGGAAGCCGATGATCGCCAGGTATCCGAGACCGAAGGTGACGAAGGTGACCGGCATGTACTTCCTCAAGGCCCCGTACTTGCGCATGTCGACCTCGTCGTTCATCCCGTGCATCACGGAACCCGCGCCGAGGAAGAGGCCCGCCTTGAAGAAGCCGTGCGTCACCAGGTGCATGATCGCGAAGACGTAGCCGATCGGGCCGAGGCCCGCGGCGAGGATCATGTAGCCGATCTGCGACATCGTCGAGCCCGCCAGGGCCTTCTTGATGTCGTCCTTCGCGCAACCGACGATCGCACCGAAGAGGAGCGTGACCGCGCCCACGACGGTGACCACCAGCTGGGCGTCCGGCGCCCCGTTGAAGATCGCGGCCGAGCGGACGATCAGGTACACGCCCGCGGTCACCATGGTGGCCGCGTGGATCAGGGCCGAGACCGGGGTCGGGCCCTCCATCGCGTCCCCGAGCCAGGACTGCAGCGGGACCTGCGCCGACTTGCCGCAGGCGGCCAGCAGCAGCATCAGGCCGATCGCCGTCAGCGTGCCCTCGGACGTCTCGCCCACCGCGCCGAACAGGGGCGTGAAGGCGAAGGTCCCGAAGGTGGTGAACATCAGCATGATCGCGATCGACAGACCGATGTCACCGACGCGGTTGACCAGGAAGGCCTTCTTCGCGGCGGTGGCCGCACTGGGCTTGTGCTGCCAGAAGCCGATCAGGAGGTACGAGGCGAGGCCCACGCCCTCCCAGCCGAAGTACAGCAGCAGGTAGTTGTCGGCGAGGACCAGCAGCAGCATCGCCGCGACGAACAGGTTGAGGTAGCCGAAGAAGCGGCGGCGGCGCTCGTCGTGCTCCATGTACCCGATCGAGTACACGTGGATGAGCGTGCCCACCCCGGAGATCAGCAGGACGAAGGTCATCGACAGCTGGTCCAGCTGGAAGGCCATGTCCGCCTGGAAGCCCTCGACGGGGATCCAGGTGTACAGGTTCTGGGTCAGGGTCCGGTCGTCGGCCGAGCGCCCCAGCATGTCGGCGAACAGCGCGACGCCGATCCCGAAGGAGACGGCCGCGAGCAGGGTGCCGATCCAGTGACCGACCTTGTCGAGGCGCCGGCCGCCGCAGAGCAGCACCACCGCTCCGAGCAGGGGCGCCGCGATCAGCAGCGCAATCAGGTTCTCCACAGCGACCCCTTACAGCTTCATCAGGCTGGCGTCGTCGACCGAGGCCGAGTGGCGGGTACGGAACAGCGACACGATGATCGCCAGGCCGACCACGACCTCCGCGGCGGCGACGACCATCGTGAAGAACGCGATGATCTGGCCGTCGAGGTTGCCGTGCATCCGGGAGAACGCGACGAAGGCGAGGTTGCAGGCGTTGAGCATCAGCTCGACGCACATGAACAGCACGATCGCGTTCTTGCGGATCAGGACCCCGACGGCACCGATCGTGAACAGCAGGGCCGCCAGGTACAGGTAGTTGACCGGATTCACTTCGAGGCCTCCTCACGGCCGAGGCGCTCCGAGGAGGCCTGCTCCAGTGCCTTGAGGTCGTCGATGGCCTGGCTGGAGACGTCCCGGATCTGGCCGCGGGCGCGCAGCGTCCGGTTGACGGTCAGCTCGGACGGGGTGCCGTCCGGCAGCAGACCTGCGACGTCCACCGCGTTGTGCCGGGCGTAGACGCCGGGCGCGGGCAGCGGCGGGAGCTGGACGCCCTCGCGGACCCGCTTCTCGGCGAGTTCGCGCTGGGTGGCGGCCCGTTCGGTGCGCTCGCGGTGGGTGAGCACCATCGCGCCGACGGCCGCGGTGATCAGCAGCGCGCCGGTGATCTCGAAGGCGAAGACGTACTTGGTGAAGATCAGCTGTGCCAGGCCCTCGATGTGCCCGCCCGAGTTGACCCGGCCGAGCCCGTTGAAGTGGGTGAGCCCGGCGTTGGCGATGCCGGCGATCAGCAGGATTCCGAAGCCGATTCCGCACAGGGCTGCCAGCCAGCGCTGCCCCTTGATGGTCTCCTTCAGGGAGTCGGCGGCGGTGACGCCGACGAGCATGACCACGAAGAGGAAGAGCATCATGATCGCGCCGGTGTAGACGATGACCTGGACGACGCCCAGGAAGTACGCCCCGTTGGCGAGGTAGAAGACGGCCAGGATGATCATCGTCCCGGCCAGGCTGAGGGCGCTGTGCACGGCCTTCTTCATCAGGATCGTGGCCAGTGCGCCGATGACGGCGACCGTGCCGAGGATCCAGAACTGGATCGCCTCGCCCGTGGAGGTCATGGAGGTGGCGGCGGCGATGGCGCTCATGCGTCCACCTCCGTGGACTGACCGTTCTCCGGAGCGACTTCGCCGGCGACTTCGCCCTTGGACACCGCGACCTGCCGGACGGTGCCCGGGGCGGCCCCGGTCACCAGCCCCCGGTAGTAGTCCGTGTCGTCCGTGCCGGGGAAGATCGAGTGCGGCGCCTCGACCATGCCCTCGGTCAGGCCGGCCAGCAGCTGCTCCTTGGTGTAGATGAGCGATTCGCGGCTGGAGTCAGCCAGTTCGAACTCGTTCGTCATGGTCAGCGCCCTCGTCGGGCACGCCTCCACGCACAGCCCGCACAGGATGCAGCGGGCGTAGTTGATCTGGTAGACCCGGCCGTACCGCTCACCCGGGGAGTAGCGCTCCTCCTCGGTGTTGTCCGCACCCTCCACGTAGATCGCGTCGGCGGGACAGGCCCAGGCACACAGCTCGCACCCGATGCACTTCTCCAGACCGTCGGGGTGCCGGTTGAGCTGATGCCGTCCGTGGAAGCGCGGTGCGGTCGTCTTCTCCTGCTCCGGGTACTGCTCGGTGAGGCGCTTCTTGAACATGGCCTTGAAGGTCACGCCGAAGCCCGCCACCGGGTTCTGCCACTTCTCGTCGGACATCTCTCAAGCCTCCTCTCGGTCACTTTCAGTATTCGTCCCGCCACTGACAATCAGCTCCCGCTCGGTGCGGGACCGCCTGCGCGGTACGGGTGCCAGGTGCTGGCCGGGCTTGGGCGGTACGGGGAATCCGCCCGCCAGCGGGTCGAAGGGTTCGGCGTCGTGCACCGCCCCGGCGGCCGCCGTCTTCTTCTCGCGCTTGTCGCGGAAGACGTCCGCGACGAAGGAGAGGAGCAGGATCGCCACGACGGCGCCGCCGACGTACAGGACGATCTCGCTGAAGTCGTAGGCCTCGTTGCGCAGGGCCCGGACGGTGGCCACCAGCATCAGCCAGACCACCGAGACCGGGATCAGGACCTTCCAACCGAGCTTCATCAGCTGGTCGTAGCGGACGCGGGGCAGCGTGCCGCGCAGCCAGATGAAGAAGAACAGCAGCAGCTGCACCTTGAGGACGAACCAGAGCATCGGCCACCAGCCGTGGTTCGCGCCCTCCCAGAAGGAGCTGATCGGGTACGGGGCCCGCCAGCCGCCCAGGAAGAGGGTGACCGAGACCGCGGAGACGGTGACCATGTTGACGTACTCGGCCAGCATGAACAGCGCGAACTTGATGGACGAGTACTCGGTGTTGAAGCCGCCGACCAGGTCGCCCTCGGACTCCGGCATGTCGAAGGGGGCGCGGTTCGTCTCGCCGACCATCGTGACGACGTAGATGATGAAGGACACCGGCAGCAGGACGATGAACCAGCGGTCCGCCTGGGCCTCGACGATCGCCGAGGTCGACATGGACCCGGAGTAGAGGAAGACCGAGGCGAAGGCCGCGCCCATCGCGATCTCGTAGGAGATCATCTGTGCGCAGGAGCGCAGGCCGCCGAGGAGCGGGTACGTGGAGCCGGAGGACCAGCCCGCCAGCACGATGCCGTAGATGCCGACCGAGGCCACCGCGAGGATGTAGAGCATCGCGATGGGCAGGTCGGTCAGCTGCATCGTGGTGCGCTGGCCGAAGATGGAGATCTGGTCGTCCGCGGGCCCGAAGGGGATCACCGCGATGGCCATGAAGGCCGGGATCGCCGCGATGATCGGGGCCAGGACGTAGATGACCTTGTCGGCCCGCTTGACGATCAGGTCTTCCTTGAGCATCAGCTTCACGCCGTCGGCGAGCGACTGGAGCATGCCCCAGGGGCCGTGCCGATTCGGGCCGATGCGCAGCTGCATCCAGGCGACGACCTTGCGCTCCCACACGATGGAGAAGAGCACGGTCACCATCAGGAAGGCGAAGCAGAAGACCGCCTTGAGCAGGACGAGCCACCAGACGTCCTGGCCGAACAGGGACAGGTCCTCGGCAGCGAGTTGAACGGTGTTCACGCGCCCACCTCCGCAGTGGTGTCGCCTTGCCCGGCCGGGGTCGCCGGGCCGATGCGTACGAGGGTGCCCGGGCGGGCGCCGGCGTCGGCGAGGACGCCGGAGCCGGTGGAGTTCAGCGGGAGCCAGACCACGCGGTCGGGCATCTCGGTGATCCGGAGCGGGAGTGCCACGGAGCCGGCCGGCCCGGTGACCGCGAGGACGTCGCCGTCCTTGACGCCGGTCTCGGCGGCCGTGGCGGCCGACAGCCGGGCGCTGGCCTCGTGCCGGGTACCGGCCAGGGCGTCGTCGCCCTCCTGCAGCCGGCCGAGGTCCAGGAGGAGCCGGTGGCCGGCGAGGACCGCCTCGCCGCTGCCCGGGCGGGGCAGCGCCACGGTGTCCGCGCTCTGCCCGGCGGCCCGCTCACCGGCCCACGGGCCGAGCCGGTCGATCTCCCGGCGTACGGCGTGCACGTCGGGCAGGGCGATCGGCCGGTCGGCGGCGTCGGCCAGCATGTGCAGCACGCGGGCGTCGGCCGGGGCGAGCCGGCGGGTCATCTGGTCGGGCTTGAGCGCTGCCTCGAACGGCCTGACCCGGCCCTCCCAGTTGATGAACGCCCCCGCCTTCTCGGCGACCGCGGCGACCGGGAGGACCACGTCCGCGTGGTCGGTGACCTCGCCGGGCCGCAGTTCCAGGGAGACCACGAAGGCCTCCTGGAGGGCGGTCCGCGCGCGGGCCGGGTCCGGCAGGTCGGCGACCTCGACGCCCGCGATCAGCAGGGCCGAGAGCTCCCGGGTCGCCGCGGCCTCGACGATCTGGCCGGTGTCGCGGCCGTAGCGGTGCGGGAGTTCGTCCAGGCCCCAGGCGGTGGCGACCTCGTCGCGGGCCCGCGGGTCGGTGGCGGGGCGGCCGCCCGGCAGCAGGGACGGCAGCGCGCCCGCCTCGATGGCGGCCCGCTCACCGGCCCGGCGCGGGATCCAGACCAGGGTGGCCCCGGTGACCCCGGCGGCCCGTACGGCGGCGGTCAGCGCGCCCGGCACCCCGGCGAGGCGCTCCCCGACGAGGATGACCGCGCCGGGCAGCCGCAGCGCCTCGGCGGCTTCGGCGCCCCCGGTCTCCAGGCCCGTACGGGAGGCCAGCGCGTCGAGCCACTCGGGCTCGGTGCCGGGGGCGGCCGCCAGCAGGGTGCCGCCGGCCTTCTCCAGGCCGCGGGTGGCGAAGGGGGCGACGGAGAAGGTCCGCTGCTTCCGCTTGCGGTGGGCCTTGCGCAGCCGCAGGAAGACGCCGGGGGCCTCCTCCTCCGCCTCGATGCCGACGAGCAGCACCGCGGGGGCCGCCTCCAGGGCGGTGTACGAGAGCCACTGCCCGCCGAGGTCGACCCCGTACCCGGCGACCTCCGAGGCCAGGAACTCGGCCTCCTCCGCGCTGTGCACGCGGGCCCGGAAGTCGATGTCGTTGGTGTCGAGCACCACCCGCGCGAACTTGGCGTACGCGTAGGCGTCCTCGACGGTGAGCCGGCCGCCGGTCAGCACCCCGGCCCGGCCGCGCGCGGCGGCGAGTCCGTTCGCCGCGGCTTCCAGGGCCTCGGGCCAGCTCGCCGGCTCCAGGACGCCGGCGGCGCTGCGCACCAGCGGGGTGGTCAGCCGGTCGGGGCGCTGGGCGTAGCGGAACCCGAAGCGGCCCTTGTCGCAGATCCACTCCTCGTTGACCTCGGGGTCCTCGGCGGCGAGGCGGCGCAGCACCTTGCCGCGCCGGTGGTCGGTGCGGGTCGCGCAGCCGCCCGCGCAGTGCTCGCACACGCTCGGGGAGGAGACGAGGTCGAAGGGGCGGGAGCGGAACCGGTAGGCGGCCGAGGTGAGGGCGCCGACCGGGCAGATCTGGATCGTGTTGCCCGAGAAGTACGACTCGAAGGGGTCGCCCTCGCCGGTGCCGACCTGCTGGAGCGCGCCGCGTTCCAGCAGCTCGATCATCGGGTCGCCGGCGATCTCGTTGGAGAAGCGGGTGCAGCGCGCGCACAGCACGCACCGCTCGCGGTCCAGCAGCACCTGGGTGGAGATCGGGACCGGCTTCTCGTAGGTGCGCTTCTTGCCCTCGAACCGCGATTCGGCGTTGCCGTGCGACATCGCCTGGTTCTGCAGCGGGCACTCGCCGCCCTTGTCGCAGACCGGGCAGTCCAGCGGGTGGTTGATGAGCAGCAGCTCCATCACGCCGCGCTGGGACTTGTCGGCGACCTCGGAGGTCAGCTGGGTCTTGACGACCATGCCGTCGGTGCAGGTGATGGTGCAGGAGGCCATCGGCTTGCGCTGGCCCTCGACCTCGACGATGCACTGGCGGCAGGCACCGGCCGGGGAGAGGAGGGGGTGGTCGCAGAACCGGGGGATCTCGATGCCGAGCTGCTCTGCGGCCCGGATGACGAGGGTGCCCTTGGGCACGGTCAGTTCGATCCCGTCGATGGTCAGCGAGACGGTGTTCTCCGGTGGAACCGCCGCTCCGCCCCCGGAGGCCGCTGGAGTGGTGACGGTCATGCGTTCACCTCCGTGTCGGCCCAGAGGGTCGACTTCCTGGGGTCGAAGGGGCAGCCCTTGCCCGTGATGTGCTGCTCGTACTCCTCGCGGAAGTACTTGAGCGAGGAGAAGATCGGGCTGGCCGCGCCGTCGCCGAGCGCGCAGAAGGACTTGCCGTTGATGTTGTCGGCGATGTCGTTCAGCTTGTCGAGGTCGGACATGACGCCCTGGCCGGCCTCGATGTCGCGGAGCAGCTGGACCAGCCAGTAGGTGCCCTCGCGGCACGGGGTGCACTTGCCGCAGGACTCGTGGGCGTAGAACTCGGTCCACCGGGTCACGGCCCGCACCACGCAGGTCGTCTCGTCGAAGCACTGCAGGGCCTTGGTGCCGAGCATCGAGCCGGCGGCGCCCACGCCCTCGTAGTCGAGCGGGACGTCGAGGTGCTCGTCCGTGAACATCGGGGTGGAGGAGCCGCCCGGGGTCCAGAACTTCAGCCGGTGCCCGGGGCGCATGCCGCCGCTCATGTCGAGGAGCTGGCGCAGGGTGATGCCGAGCGGGGCCTCGTACTGGCCGGGGCCGGCGACGTGCCCGGAGAGCGAGTACAGCGTGAAGCCGGGGGACTTCTCGGTCCCCATCGACTTGAACCAGTCCTTGCCCTTGTTCAGGATCGCGGGAACCGAGGCGATCGACTCCACGTTGTTGACGACAGTGGGGCACGCGTAGAGCCCCTCGACCGCCGGGAAGGGGGGACGCAGCCGGGGCTGGCCGCGCCGGCCTTCGAGGGAGTCGAGCAGCGCCGTCTCCTCGCCGCAGATGTACGCGCCCGCGCCCGCGTGCACCGTGATGTCGAGGTTGCGCCCGGTGCCGTCGATGTCCTTGCCGAGGTATCCGGCCGCGTACGCCTCGCGCACGGCCTCGTGCAGGCGCCGCAGGACGGGCACCGTCTCCCCGCGCAGGTAGATGAAGGCGTGCTCGGAGCGGATCGCGTAGCAGGCGATGATCATTCCCTCGATGAGGGAGTGCGGGTTGGCGAAGAGGAGGGGGATGTCCTTGCAGGTTCCCGGCTCCGACTCGTCCGCGTTCACGACGAGGTAGTGCGGCTTTCCGTCGCCCTGCGGGATGAACTGCCACTTCATTCCGGTGGGGAAGCCCGCGCCGCCGCGTCCGCGCAGCCCCGAGTCCTTCACATAGGCGATGAGGTCGTCCGGGGTCATCGCGAGCGCCTTGCGCAGGCCCTCGTACCCCTCGTGGCGCCGGTAGGTCTCCAGCGTCCACGACCGTGGCTCGTCCCAGAAGGCGGACAGCACGGGGGCGAGGAGCTTCTCCGGGCTGGTCCCGCCGCCGGTCTCCGGGTGGGAGGTTCCCCCATTGCCGCCGTTGCTCAGTTCGGAAGACACCGACATCACTCCCCTCCCTCAGTGGTGGCCTCGCCGCGCGGGTGGACGATCGGGGTGTGCGCGGACTCGCCGCGGGCGATGCGCAGCCCGATCAGGGAAGCGGGGCCGGCACCGCCGGTCGCCTCGACCGCGCCCTCGCGCTCGTCCGGGAAGCCGGCCAGGATCCGGGCGGTCTCCTTGTAGGTGCACAGCGGCGCGCCCCGGGTCGGGGAGACCTCGCGGCCGGCCAGCAGGTCGTCGACCATGGCCTTGGCGGACTGGGGGGTCTGGTTGTCGAAGAACTCCCAGTTGACCATCACCACGGGGGCGTAGTCGCAGGCCGCGTTGCACTCGATGTGTTCGAGGGTGACCTTGCCGTCGGGGGTGGTCCCGTTGTTGCCGACCCCGAGGTGCTCCTTGAGCTCCTCGAAGATGGCGTCGCCGCCCATCACCGCGCACAGGGTGTTCGTACAGACGCCGACCTGGTAGTCGCCGGAGGGCCCGCGCCGGTACATCGTGTAGAAGGTCGCCACGGCCGTGACCTCGGCGGTGGTCAGGCCCAGTACCTCGGCGCAGAAGCGGATGCCGGTGCGCGAGACGTAGCCCTCCTCGGACTGCGTCAGGTGCAGCAGCGGCAGCAGCGCGGAGCGGCTGTCGGGGTAGCGGGCGATGACTTCCCTGGCGTCGGCTTCGAGGCGCTCGCGTACCTCCGCCGGAAAGTCGGGGGCCGGCAGCTGGGGCATGCCCAGCGAGACCCCTTGGTTCGAAGGACTGGCGGTCATCGGTCGACGCCTCCCATCACGGGGTCGATGGAGGCGACGGCGACGATGACGTCGGCGACCTGGCCGCCCTCGCACATCGCGGCCATGGCCTGCAGGTTGGTGAAGGACGGGTCGCGGAAGTGGACCCGGTAGGGGCGGGTCCCGCCGTCGGATACGACGTGCACGCCGAGCTCGCCCTTGGGCGACTCGACGGCCGCGTACGCCTGGCCGGCCGGTACCCGGAAGCCCTCGGTCACCAGCTTGAAGTGGTGGATGAGGGCCTCCATGGAGGTGCCCATGATGTTCCTGATGTGGTCGAGCGAGTTGCCGAGGCCGTCCGGGCCCATCGCGAGCTGCGCCGGCCAGGCGATCTTCTTGTCGGCGACCATCACCGGTCCCGGCTCCAGGCGCTCCAGGCACTGCTCGACGATCCGCAACGACTGGCGCATCTCCTCCAGGCGGATCAGGAACCGCCCGTAGGAGTCGCAGCTCTCGGTGGTCGGCACGTCGAACTCGTAGTTCTCGTAGCCGCAGTACGGGTCCGACTTGCGCAGGTCGTGCGGCAGGCCGGCGGAACGCAGGATCGGGCCGGTGGCGCCGAGCGCCATGCAGCCGGTGAGGTCGAGGTAGCCGACGTCCTGCATGCGGGCCTTGAAGATGGGGTTGCCGGTGGCGAGCTTGTCGTACTCCGGCAGGTTCTTCTTCATGGTCTTGAGGAACTCGCGCAGCTGGTCGACGGCGCCCGGGGGCAGGTCCTGGGCGAGGCCGCCGGGGCGGACGAACGCGTGGTTCATGCGCAGTCCGGTGATCAGCTCGAAGATGTCGAGGATCAGCTCGCGGTCGCGGAAGCCGTAGATCATGATCGTGGTCGCGCCCAGCTCCATGCCGCCGGTGGCGATGCACACCAGGTGGGAGGAGAGCCGGTTGAGCTCCATCAGCAGGACGCGGATGACGGTGGCGCGGTCGGGGATCTGGTCGGTGATGCCGAGCAGCTTCTCGACGCCGAGGCAGTACGCCGTCTCGTTGAAGAACGGCGTCAGGTAGTCCATGCGCGTCACGAAGGTGGTGCCCTGCGTCCAGTTCCGGAATTCGAGGTTCTTCTCGATGCCGGTGTGCAGGTAGCCGATGCCGCAGCGGGCCTCGGTGACCGTCTCGCCGTCGATCTCCAGGATCAGGCGCAGCACTCCGTGCGTGGAGGGGTGCTGCGGACCCATGTTGACGACGATCCGCTCGTCGTCGGCCTTGGCCGCGGACCGGACGATCTCGTCCCAGTCGCCGCCGGTGACGGTGTAGACGGTGCCCTCTGTCGTCTCGCGAGCGGAGGCGTGGTTTTCTGCGTCATTCGAGATGGGGGACATCAGCTGTACGACCTCCGCTGGTCGGGAGCCGGGATCTGGGCGCCCTTGTACTCGATGGGGATGCCGCCGAGCGGGTAGTCCTTGCGCTGCGGGAAGCCCTGCCAGTCGTCCGGCATCATGATCCGAGTGAGGGCCGGGTGCCCGTCGAAGATCAGGCCGAAGAAGTCGTACGTCTCGCGCTCGTGCCAGTCGTTGGTCGGGTAGACGGCGACGAGCGAGGGGACGTGCGGGTCGCCGTCCGGGACGGACACCTCCAGCCGCAGGATCCGGCCGTGCGTGAGCGAGCGCAGGTGGTAGACGGCGTGCAGCTCACGGCCCTTGTCCCCGGGGAAGTGCACGCCGGAGACGCCGGTGCAGAGCTCGAAGCGCAGGGCCGGGTCGTCGCGCAGGGTGCGCGCGACCCGGACGAGGTGCTCGCGGGCGATGTGGAAGGTGAGCTCGCCCCGGTCGACCACCGTCTTCTCGATGGCGTTCCCGGGGACGAGGTCCTGCTCCTCCAGTGCGCCTTCGAGCTCGTCGGCCACCTCGTCGAAGTAGGACCCGTACGGCCGGCTCGTCGCGCCGGGCAGGGCCACGGTCCGCACGAGGCCGCCGTAGCCGCTGGTGTCCCCGCCGCCCGCGGCACCGAACATGCCCTTGCGGACGCCGATGACCTCGGGGCCCTGGTCGCGCGGCGCAGGGACGTTGCTGCCGTTCTCCGGCTCTTGCGTCTCGCTCACCGGAGCAGCCCCTTCATCTCGATGGTGGGGAGGGCCTTGAGGGCCGCCTCCTCCGCCTCACGGGCCGCTTCTTCCCGGTTCACGCCGAGCTTTCCGCCCTGGATCTTCTGGTGGAGCTTGAGGATCGCGTCCATCAGCATCTCGGGGCGCGGCGGGCAGCCGGGCAGGTAGATGTCCACCGGGACGATGTGGTCGACGCCCTGGACGATCGCGTAGTTGTTGAACATTCCGCCCGAGGATGCACAAACCCCCATGGAGATGACCCATTTGGGAGCGGGCATCTGGTCGTACACCTGCCGCAGCACCGGCGCCATCTTCTGACTGACCCGCCCGGCCACGATCATCAGATCGGCCTGGCGCGGGGAGCCGCGGAAGACCTCCATGCCGAAGCGGGCCAGGTCGTACCGGCCGGCTCCGGTGGTCATCATCTCGATGGCGCAGCAGGCGAGGCCGAAGGTCGCCGGGAAGACGGACGACTTGCGCACCCATCCCGCGGCCTGTTCGACGGTGGTCAGCAGGAAGCCGCTCGGCAGCTTCTCTTCCAGTCCCATGGAAAATTCAGCCCCTCAGTCCCATTCCAGGCCGCCGCGGCGCCACACGTAGGCGTAGGCGACGAAGACGGTGAGCACGAAGAGCAGCATCTCGACGAGCCCGAAGATCCCCAGGGAGTCGAAGGTGACGGCCCAGGGGTAGAGGAAGACAACCTCGATGTCGAAGACGATGAAGAGCATCGCCGTCAGGTAGTACTTGATCGGGAAGCGGCCACCGCCGGCCGGCATCGGCGTCGGCTCGATGCCGCACTCGTAGGCTTCAAGCTTTGCCCGGTTGTACCGTTTTGGACCGATCAGCGTGGCCATGACCACGGAGAAGATCGCAAACCCTGCGCCGAGGGCGCCGAGCACGAGGATGGGCGCGTACGCATTCACGCTCCTCGCTCCTTCCAGTCGTCCTTGACCGTTGGACCGCTGCCGGCCGGGGGCACCTCCCAGCGGTAGCTGGAGGCGTGCACCGCCTCGCGAAGATCGCGCTTCCGATCGAGCACTCGCATGTGAGGCAGTTCACAAGCCGGACTGGTGCGCATCTTATGCCTGCTCGTCTGTGATCTGCGACACGGGTAACAATACCGAGTTTGTGATCTCCACCACCTGACGAACGATCATGAAGCCCGATGAGTGGTGATCTTCATACGCGAAGCATCCACATGATCACTAAAGGTGACATCTGAGCCTGTTACCGCAGGTAGAAGGGGGCCCGCCCTATCAAACGATTCGCAGTGCAGGCAAATTGGCAAGAGGGGTGCGGAGCTGATAAGGGGATCGGCGTCCCCCGGTCGAGGGAGCCCGTGTGTACGGAGGTGGACACGGGGCAGGCGCGGGGGTGGATGTGGGGCGGACGGGAGCGCCGGCGAGGTGTGGGAGACCGCACGAGGGGCGCTCCGATACCCGCACCCCCGTCGCCGCGGGGGGCTGCGCGAGCACGTGCATCCGTTCACGAACCTCTCGGCACGTTCACAGGAAGGTCACGGGAGGGGCACAGCGTCCGCATGGCGTGACATTGCTGTGACCTGCGCCACTCTGAATCGAGCCCTCCGAAAGAGGGCTTGGCCATCTGTGCGGAGTGATGGTAGGTCAAGGATCAATTAGGACTTAATTCCGAAACCCCATGATCACAGCCCTGTGAGGGCCTGTCCGATTCGCCCGTTACGGCGTCAATAAGGAGTCGGACGCGCCCGGTTCGCGCCATTCTCGCGCAACTGTGGCGCAACCCACGTTTCTTGAAGGGAACCCGGGCACCCTGATAGCGGTTGTCCTCATGTCCCACACCGCTCACATACCCAGCCACCGGAAGCCCCGCCGTAGCGCCTCGAAGCTCGCGGTCCGCGCCGGAGTTGCCGGTGGCGTCCTCAGCACCCTGGCCATGGCCGGCACGGCGAGCGCGTCCCCGTCCGCCGAGCCCGTGGCCGAGACGACGCTCGAAATGCCGGTCCTCAACCTGGACCTGGGCGCCGACGTCTCCTCCGCCGTCACGGTGGCCGCCGAGAACACCCGTCTCGCGGCCGTCGAGGGCGAACTGACTGCCCAGGAGGAGAGCGCCCGTACCGGCGCCGCCGCCGAGGCGAAGCAGGCCAAGGAAGAGGCCCAGAAGAAGGCCGACGCCGAGAAGGCCGAGAAGACGGCGAAGGAAGAGGCCGTCCGCAAGGCCGAGGCCGAGCGCTCCAGCCGCAGCTCCTCCGAGCGCACGACGCTGAAGAGCACCGCCGCCCCGCAGGGCACGGGCACCGTGTCCGCCCCGGCCACCGGCTCCGCCGCGGCCATCGTCAACTTCGCCCGCGCGCAGGTCGGCAAGGCGTACGTGATGGGCGGCACCGGCCCGTCCTCGTTCGACTGCTCCGGTCTCGTCCAGGCCGCCTACCGCCAGGCCGGCATCAGCCTGCCGCGCATGTCCCAGGCGCAGTCCTCGGCCGGCACCTCGGTGTCGCTGAACGCCCTGCAGCCGGGCGACATCCTGTACTGGGGCTCCAAGGGCAGCGCTTACCACGTCGCCATCTACGTCGGCGGCGGCAAGTTCGTCGGCGCGCAGAACCCCAGCACCGGCATCGTCGAGCGCAACCTCAGCTACGACAAGCCGACGGGCGCCGTCCGCGTCCTCTGAGCACCGCTCGGACCGAGGCACCAGACACGACCGAGGGACACGCCCCACGGCCGGTACTCCCCCGCTCGGGGGTGGAGTACCGGCCCTGGGGCCGTTCTTCGTGCTTCCCGCGCGCCAGGGGCGCTCCGGGCAGCCAGGGGTACCCCCGGGCCCTCAGGCGTGCCCCCAGGGGCCCCGGCCCCCTGGGGCGCCTCCTCAGGCCAGCGAGGCCGCCAGCTTGAAGCGGGCCTCCCGCTGCTCCTTGTAGAGCGCGAGCGTCTCGGCGTGCTCCTCGACGAGCCGCTCCTGGTACGCCTTCTCGACCGCGCCCCAGATGCCGACGAGGTTCACCTCGCGCTTGCACGCGACATCGGCCTCGGCCGCCGTCACGGCCTTCGGACCGCCCTTGTCGTCCTGCAAGCCGAGCTTCTCCACGACGTCGTACGGCGATTCGATCCCGGCGTATCCCGACTTGTCCATGCATGACGACCACTTCTTGAGGGCGTCGACGACCCGGGAGTCCTGCCGGGAGCGGTCGTGCGCCTCCGAGGCGAGCCCGAACGTGAACAGCAGGTCCACGCTGTTCTTGGTCGGGGCGTAGAGCTTGCGGAACGCCTCGCGCCCGCACCCGCCGGCCGGCACCTTCTGCCCCGCCGCCGTCAGGCCGCTGTCCACCAGCGCGGCCTCCTCCTCGGTGTTCGCGTCGGGGGCCGTGCCGCTCTGGGCCCCGGGCCGCTCGCCGTTCATCACGACGTACGCGCTGTCGCTCAACTGCGGCGGAGCGGGCTTCGCCGGGCTCCCCTCCCCCGCGGACTTGTCGTACCCGTGGGCCGCCGCGTACGCCGGATCGGCCAGGCCGAAGAGGTACGCGTGCCGGTCCTCGGGCCCGGCGCCGGGGGCCTCGGCCGATCGCACGCCCTCGTAGGCGAACCCGTACCGGGCCATGCACCGGGAGACCAGGGCCTGCTGGACCTGGCCCATCCGGATCCGTTCGGCCTCGGTGTCCGTGTACGCGTCCATCGGGAGGGACAGCGCGGACGTCGCCGGGTTCACCTCGACGGGACCGAGTTCCGGTTCACCGCCCCCGGAGCCGCCGGTCCCGGCGCAGCCGGCCAGGAGGGCGGCCGCCAGCAGGACGGCGACCGGCGCGGCGGCCGGGGCGGCGGTCCGGCGGCGCCGGGAGGTGTTCATCGCGTGGAACTCCTTCTGCTGGATTCCGGATTGCGGATTACGGATTACGGGTGGAGGGTGTACTTGGCCGAGCTGATCTTGTTCTTGAAGTTGGCCGAGGCGTTGCCCGCGTAGTTCGACGGGATCTCTCCGACGTTGCCGCCCAGGTCCTTGTCGGTGCCGACCTTCCAGGCGTAGACGTCCCGGTTCCGGTAGGACTCGGTGGTGTCGTTGATCCAGTTCCCGCTGGCCGAGCAGGAGCCCTGGTACTTGTCGTCGCTGAAGTTCAGGTCATTCGTCACCAGGTCGAAGACACAGCCGGACTGGTTCTGCCAGTAGAAAAGCCCGAACTCCTGGTTCTCCAGATTTCCGTCGCGCCCCCAGGCACCCGCCGGACCCGCGGTGCCCAGCAGAATGGCGCCGACCGAAACGGCGGCGACACAGCCGGCCGTCAGCTTCCGCATTGCGTTGTCCATCACGCTTACCTCACTCTTCGGGTGAAAATCGGGCTGTTCGGGGCGGACCGGGGTATCGCATTTCCGCCCGGCGGGGATTCAACATCGAACCCCCTGCCGGTTCAAGCTCTTTCTCAGCTGATGGACAGTCATTTCTGTTGTCTGATAGGTAACTTGTCGCAAGCGGCCACGGGTCCCTACTATCTGGCGCGCGCACTCCCCCACCCGTCAAACGGATGCGCATAATCCACTCCTACCGCCGTAAGGGAAGCCTGTCGTGCACGCGAGATATTTGACCCCTCTACTTCTTCTGTGCATTTCACTGACGGGATGCGGCGGCGGCGACGAAAAGCCTGTAGCAAGCGACAGTCCGCCCCCGACCACGGAGGAAATCGCGTACTACGACTGCCTGAAGAAGCAGGGCGTCGCGATCGTGTATACGGACTATGGCGCTCCGCGCGAGGACAAGTCGAAGCCCTGGAACGAGGAGGCGCACAGGACCTGCGCGCCGATGTTGCCGCCCCCGCCGAAGCCCCAGCCGGCCGAGCCCGCCCAGCTCGCCGCCGCGCAGAAGGAGTCCGCGTGCCTGCGGGCCGAGGGCATCTCCTGGTACCCGGACCCGGACCCGGTCACCGCCCAGATCGACGACCGCAAGGGCACTCCCGAACAGTGGAGCTCGCTCAAGCGCGACCACCTCGACGCGTTGAAGAAGTGCCGGCCGGACGGATGAGCGAACCGGAGCAGGTCGTGGAGCACGCCGAGGCCCCGGCGGCCCCGGAGGACGGCCGCGGCGGACTCGCGCGCGGGCGGCGCGTGGTGCTCGCGGTCGTCGGCGGGGCCGCACTGATGGCGGTCGGCGGACTGCTGGCGACCACGCTGGTGAAGTCCCCCGCACAGGTGGCCGCGGAGACCGGCCCGCCCGCACAGGGGGCCCTGACCGCGGACGTCGAGCGGCGGGTGCTCGCGCAGACCGTGGTCATGCGCGGAACGGTGGTCGCCGACCAGAGCGTCGCCGTGTCCCCGCAGGGGGTGCGCTCCGGCGAGGGGACGGGCGCGGCCCTGGTGACCAAACTGCCGCTGAAGGCCGGGGACCCGGTCACGGCGGGGCAGCTGATCGCCGAGGTGTCCGGGCGGCCGGTGTTCGCCCTGCACGGCGCGCAGCCGATGTACCGCGACCTCAAGCCCGGGGCCAGCGGCGACGACGTCGCACAGCTGCAGCAGGCGCTGCGCGAGCTCGGGCACGGCACCGGCGGCGACGCGAAGGGCGTCTTCGGGGCCGGTACGAAGGCTGCGCTCGCCGCCCGCTACCGGGCCATCGGGTACGAGCCGCTGCCCGCGGTCGCCGACGGGGGCGCGGCCCTCAAGTCGGCGCGGGAGGCCGTGCGGTCGGCGACGTGGGCCGTGGAGGACGCGAGCAGCCCCACCGGTTCCGTGGGCGCGCCCGCGGAGGGCGGATCGGGCAAGGGCGGGGCCACGCCGGGCCCGGGCGCGACAGCGAGCCCCGGCTCCGGTGGCTCCGGCTCCGGTGGCTCCGGCTCCGGCAGGGAGCTCGCGCGGGCCCGGCAGGCCCTCGGCGAGGCCCGGGCCGCACTCGTGGCCGCCGAGGCCGCCGACGGGCCGATGCTCCCCGCCGCCGAGACCGTGTTCCTGGGCTCCTTCCCGGCCCGCGTCAGCGCCGTCGGCGCCCGCGCGGGCTCCCCCGTGTCCGGGCCGGTGCTCACGCTCTCCGGCGGGGAGCTCGTCGTCGAGGCCTACCTCAAGGACGACAAGCGGCAGCTGCTGCGTGCCGGGATGACCGTGGTCATCTCCTCCGAGCTCGCCGGCACCGACGTCCGCGGCACGGTGGCGGTCGTCGCCTCCGAACGGTCCGCCGCGCAGCCCGCCGGACCGCAGCCGCAGCAGGACCCCGGACAGAACCCCAAGGGCGGTGGGAGCGGTGGCACGGGCGGCGGCGCCGACCTCGGCTACCGGATGGTGGTCCGCGCCGACCAGCCACTGCCCGCCGGCTTCGCCGGGCAGGACGTCCGGCTGACCATCGAGTCCGCCGCCACCGACGGCGAGGCGCTCGTCGTCCCGGTCACCGCCGTCTCGGCGGGCGCGGACGGACGTACGGTCGTCACCGCCGTGTCCGCCGACGGCACCCAGCGGCGCATCGAGGTGCGGACCGGCACCAGCGGCGACGGTTTCGTGGCCGTCGCCCCGGCCCGGGCGGGCGCCCTCGCCGCCGGGACCAAAGTGGTGATCGGGGTCGCACCCCGCGAGACCCGGGGGAAGACCAAATGAGGCTCCTGTCCCGTCAGTCCCTTCGGCCCCGGCCGTCCTCCGGCGGCGCGGACGGCCCGGGCGGCAACGACGAAAGCCCCGTGATCGAACTCCGCGGGGTCGGTCTCACCTACCCCGGGCCGCCGCCCGTCGAGGCCCTGCACCCCTGCGACCTGACCGTCCGGCGCGGCGAGTTCATCACCGTCGTCGGCCCCTCCGGGTCCGGGAAGTCCACCTTCCTCAACGTCGCCGGGCTGCTCGACTCCCCCACCACCGGCCGGTACCTGCTCGACGGGATCGACACCGCCGCGCTCCCCGGCCGGGAGCGCACCGCCCTGCGCGGGCGCCGGATCGGCTTCGTCTTCCAGTCCTTCCACCTCCTCCCCCACCGGTCCGCCCTGGAGAACGTCACCCTCGCCATGCTCTACACCGGAATCCCGCGCGCCCACCGCCTCGTACGGGCCCGCGAGGCCCTCGACCAGGTCGGTCTCGGGCACCGGGCCGGCGCCGTGCCCGGCCGGCTGTCGGGCGGCGAGCGCCAGCGGGTGGCGATCGCCCGCGCCCTGGTCGGGCGTCCCTCGCTGCTGCTGTGCGACGAGCCGACCGGCAATCTCGACTCCGTGAACGCCGCGTCCGTCCTCGGGCTGCTGGACGAACTGCACGGAGCCGGGATGACCGTCCTCGTCATCACCCACGACCCCGAGGTGGCCCGGCGCGGCGCCCGGACGGTCACCATCCGCGACGGGCGGCTGGATCCTTGAGCGCCGTCGCACCCACCCGGCTGTCCGTGCGCGACGCCCTGGCCGAGGCCGTCGCCGGGATGCTGCGCCGCCCCGGCCGGGCCGTGCTCACCGCCCTCGGCACCGTCCTGGGCGTGGGCAGCTTCGTGGCCGTGCTCGGCCTCACGGCCACCATCTCCTCGCAGATCGACGCCAGGTTCAACGTCCTGACCGCCACCGAGGTCAGCATCGAGGACGTCGCCGCCCAGCAGGACGAGTTCGCGGGGGCCGCCTTCCCCGCCGACGCCGAGCAGCGGCTGCGCGCCGTCGCCGGCATCGAGCACGCCGGGGTGTTGTGGACGGTGCGGCTCGACGCGCACACCGCCGTCGGCCCCCTGCCGTCCGGCGCCGGCGACCCGACCACCGGCGCGGCCGTCGTCGCGGCCTCCCCCGGCGCCGTCGCCGCCCTCGTGCCGACCCTCCAGCAGGGCCGGCTCTACGACGACTTCGCCGAGCGCGGCCACGAGCGCGTCGTCGTCATCGGCAGCGGACTCGCCGCCCGCCTCGGCATCACCACCCTGGCCACCCGGCCCGCCCTCTACATCGGCCAGGAGCCCTTCACCGTGGCGGGCATCGTCGCGGACCTCCGGCGCCGGCCCGAACACCTGATGTCGGTCCTCGTCCCGCGCACCACCGCCGAGCAGCTCTGGGGGCCGCCCGCGCCCGGCGGCGCGACCATGCTGATCTCCACCGAACTCGGCGCCGCCCGCCAGGTCGCCGGCCTCGCCCCGCTCGCGCTGCGCCCCGACCACCCCGAGTACCTCAAGGCCGTCCCGCCGCCCGATCCGCGGATGCTGCGCTCCGGGGTCACCGCCGACCTGAGCGCCCTCTTCCTGCTGCTCGCGGGGATCTGCCTGGTCATCGGCGCGGTCGGGATCGCCAACACCACCCTGGTCGCCGTACTGGAGCGGACCGGCGAGATCGGGCTGCGCCGGGCGCTCGGTGCCCGGGGGCGGCACGTCTCGGCCCAGTTCCTCACCGAGTCGGCGGCCCTGGGGGCCCTCGGCGGGCTGGTCGGGACCTCGCTGGGCGCGCTGACCGTGGTCGCCGTCGCCCTCGTCCGGGACTGGACCCCGGTGATCCATCCGGCCACCGTCGCCGCGGCCCCGCTCGCCGGCCTGGTCACCGGGCTGCTGGCCGGGCTCTATCCCGCCTGGCGGGCGGCCCGTGTCGAACCGGCCGAGGCCCTGCGAAGATAGGGGAAGAGCGCGCCTGACCGTCTGGGCCGCCCCGATCCGCCCCTGGAGCTGGTGGTCCCGTGAACCCGAAGCCGTACGCGTCCCACGGCCCCGGCGACCCCACCGCGGTCCCGGCCGCGCTCGGGCTCGGCCTGCTCGCGGTGGGCGGCTGGCTGCTGACCACCGCCCGCCCCTGGTACAAGCCCGGCCACCCGCTCACGCTGGGCCTCGGCTGGGCCGCCTCGGGGGCGCTGCTGGTGTGCGGGCTGGTCCTGCTGGCCAGGTGCGTCCGTACCGTCCACGGCTGCCCGGAGCCGGACGCGGACGCGGACGTGCCCGCGCCCACCGAAGCGGGCACGGGCACGGACGGCTGACCGGTCGGCTCAGGCCTTCGGGGCCACCTTCGAGAGGCCGTTGATGATGCGGTCCATCGCGTCGCCGCCCGTCGGGTCGGTCAGGTTGGCGAGCATCTTCAGGGTGAACCGCATCAGGACCGGGTGGGTCAGACCGCGCTGGGCGGCGATCTGCATGACCTTCGGGTTGCCGATCAGCTTCACGAAGGCGCGGCCCAGGGTGTAGTAGCCGCCGTAGGTCTCCTTGAGCACCTTCGGGTAGCTGTGCAGCGCCAGTTCGCGCTGGGCCGGGGTGGCCCGGGCCTGCGCCTGCACGATGACGTCGGCCGCGATCTGGCCCGACTCCATGGCGTACGCGATGCCCTCGCCGTTGAACGGGTTGACGAGCCCGCCCGCGTCGCCGACCAGCAGCAGGCCCTTGGTGTAGTGCGGCTGCCGGTTGAAGGCCATCGGCAGGGCCGCGCCGCGGATCGGCTGCGTCATGTTCTCGGGGGTGTAGCCCCAGTCCTCCGGCATGGAGGCGCACCAGGCCTTGAGGACCTCGCGCCAGTCCAGCTCCTTGAAGGCGGAGGAGGAGTTGAGGATGCCGAGGCCGACGTTCGAGGTGCCGTCGCCCATGCCGAAGATCCAGCCGTAGCCGGGCAGCAGCCGGTCCTGCGCGCCGCGCCGGTCCCACAGCTCCAGCCAGGACTCCAGGTAGTCGTCGTCGTGCCGCGGCGAGGTGAAGTACGTCCGCACGGCCACGCCCATCGGGCGGTCCTCGCGCCGGTGCAGGCCCATCGCGAGGGACAGCCGGGAGGAGTTGCCGTCGGCCGCGACGACCAGCGGGGCGTGGAAGGTGACCGGGGTCTTCTCCTCGCCGAGCTTCGCGTGCACGCCCGTGATGTGACCGGTGCGCGCGTCGCGCACCGGCTCGCCGACGGTGCAGCGCTCGTACAGCCGGGCACCGGCCTTCTGCGCCTGGCGGGCCAGGGTCTCGTCGAAGTCGTCGCGCTTGCGGACGAGTCCGTAGTCCGGATAGGAGGCGAGTTCCGGCCAATCCAGCTGGAGCCGCTGGCCGCCGCCGATGATCCGCAGGCCCTTGTTCCGCAGCCAGCCGGCCTCTTCGGAGATGTCGATGCCCATCGCCACCAGCTGCTTGGTGGCGCGCGGGGTCAGGCCGTCGCCGCAGACCTTCTCGCGCGGGAACGCCGTCTTCTCCAGCAGCAGGACGTCCAATCCGGCCTTGGCGAGGTAGTAGGCGGTGGTCGAGCCGGCGGGCCCGGCCCCGACGACGATCACGTCCGCGGAGTGTTCGGAGAGGAGCTCGGTCACTGCGGGATCTCCCGAAGGCTCGATATAGGGTGCCAGGCGGCACCGGACATGTGCAGTCTATGCAGCGAGAGAGATCGCGATCCGAAGGGTGCCTCCGATGACCACCTCGCCGACCCGGCCGCTTCCCGCCGTGCAGCTCCGCGTGCCCACCGACGAGGACGCGCACGCCTGGCACGCGGCCTTCGCCGACCCCGACGTGATGGAGTTCCTGGGAGGTCCCGCGGAGCTGTCCGCGTACGAGGAGATCACCGCGCGCCAGCGCATGCACGACGCCCAGTTGGGTTACTGCCTGTGGACCCTGGTGGACGCGCAGGGCGCGGTGATCGGCTTCACCGGCGCCCAGCCGTGGCCCCGGGAGAAGGCGTGGGGTCCGGTCGGCGAGATCGAGATCGGCTGGCGGCTGGATCGCTCCGCGTGGGGCCAGGGGTACGCGTACGCCGCCGCGCTCGCCACGCTGGAGCGGGTCCGCGCGGCCGGTGTCCCGCACGTGGTGGCGATGATCGACGCCCGGAACGCACGTTCGGTGGCGGTGGCGGAGCGTCTGGGCATGACCCTGGCCGAGGAGTTCGCCACGCCGGCCGGGAATCCGGCCCGGCGCTACGTCCTGGACCTGCGGGGCGGAGGGGAGTGATCCGTGTCCGTCGGCATCAGCCCTTCGGGGCCTGAACCGTCCGGTGGGCCCTCCACTGCCGTCAAGCGGTTGATCACCGGCCTTTCGCTGTGGTGGACGGCCGTGCCGGTGGTGTTCGTGGCGCAGGCGTACCTCTGGTCCGCGGGGGTCCGCGGCCCGCTGGGGGAGGGTGTCGCCCGCGTGCTGCTGTGGACGTGCATCGGCGGGGTCGTGCTCGCACCCGCCCTCGGCCTCGTGGTGGCGCGGGCCGCCGGGCACGCCGGGGCGCGCAAGCGGTTCGCGGTCATGGGCGCCCTGTCCCTGGGCTTCTGCCTCCTCGTCGCCCTTTTCTTCCGGTTCGCCATGGAATGCGCTCCGGGGGACGGCTCCTGCTCCTAGAAGACCGAGAGCCCGGTCAGCGTGGTGAACCGGTCGAGGGCGGCCACGCCCGCCACCGAGTTGCCCCGGGCGTCCAGGCCCGGACTCCACACCGCGAGGGTGCACTGGCCCGGGACGACGGCGACGATGCCGCCGCCCACCCCGCTCTTGCCGGGCAGCCCGACGCGGTAGGCGAACTCGCCCGCCGCGTCGTACGTCCCGCAGGTCAGCATCACCGCGTTGATCTGCTTGGCTTCGCTGCGCGTCAGCAGCCGTGTGCCGTCCGCGCGGAGCCCGTGCCGGGCCAGGAAGCGTCCGGCTCGGGCCAGGTCGGCGCAGCTCATCTCGATGGAGCACTGCCAGAAGTAGTGCTCCAGCAGCGCGGGCACCGGGTTGTCGATGTTCCCGTACGAGGCCATGAAGTGGGCGACGGCCGCGTTGCGGTCGCCGTGCTCCTGCTCGGAGGCCGCGACGTCGGCGTCGAACCCTATGTCCGGGTTCTGGCTCTCCTGCCGCAGGAACTCCAGCAGCTCGCTGCTCGCGTCGCCCGTCAGGGTCTGGAGCCGGTCGGTGACCACGAGGGCACCCGCGTTGATGAATGGATTGCGCGGAATGCCGTTTTCGTACTCCAGCTGGACGAGCGAGTTGAACGGGTTGCCGGAGGGCTCCCGGCCGACCCGCTCCCACAGGCTGTCGCCGCCCTCCGCCAGGGCCAGGGCGAGCGCGAAGACCTTGGTGATGGACTGGGCGGAGAAGGGGACCCGCCAGTCGCCCACCCCGAAGACGTTGCCGTCGAGGTCGGCGATGGCCATCCCGAACTGCCGCCGGTCCACGGCGGCGAGCGCCGGGATGTACTCGGCCGGGGTGCCGCTGCCGATCAGCGGGGCGATGTCGGCGGCGATCCGCTCCAGCAGGGGCCCGTAGTCCACGGGCGCGACGTCTGGCACGGCGGTCAGTCCTTGATGCCCCGGTGCAGCGCGACGATGCCGCCGCTGAGGTTGCGCCAGGCGACCTTGGACCAGCCGGCCTTCTGCAGCAGGGCGGCCAGCGCCGGCTGGTCGGGCCATGCGCGGATGGACTCGGCGAGGTACACGTACGGGTCGGGGTCGGACACCACCGTGCGGGCCACCGGCGGCAGCGCCCGCATCAGGTACTCCGTGTAGACCGTGCGGAACGGCGCCCAGGTGGGCTGCGAGAACTCGCAGATGACGACCTGCCCACCGGGCTTCGTCACCCGGTAGAGCTCGCGCAGGGCGGCGTCGGTGTCCTGGACGTTGCGCAGCCCGAAGGAGATCGTGACGGTGTCGAAGGCGTCGTCCTTGAACGGCAGCTTCGTCGCGTCACCGGCGGTCAGCGGCAGCCAGGAGTGCCTCTTCTTGCCCTCCATGAGCATGCCCAGGGAGAAGTCGCAGGGGACGACGTACGCACCGGTGGCGGCGAAGGGCAGCGAGGAGGTGGCCGTTCCGGCGGCCAGGTCGAGAACCAGGTGCCCGGGGCGCGCACCGACCGCCTTGGCGACCTCCTTGCGCCACAGCCGGGCCTGGCCCAGCGAGATGACGTCGTTGGTGAGGTCGTATTTCGCCGCGATGCCGTCGAACATGGAGGCGACTTCGTGCGGCTGCTTGTCCAGGGAAGCCCTTGTCACTGGCGTTCGCCCCTCGGTGTGCGATGCGGATCGGCGGGTACGCGCCCCATCCTCTCAGGCCCCGCCCCCCGCGGGCCGCGCGGGCTCCGCCACCCCCGGCCCCCCTTCCCACCGGACGGGTGTCGGAAACTGTTCCGAAGGACAGTTACGCCGCGCCCCGGCGGACACGTTGACTGACACGGTGCGGCCCGGTGAGGGTCACCCCCCGGATCGGTGACCGAATCGTGGCCGATCCGGTAGTGGCCGCCGCGAACAGGAAGCTTCACGATGCCGCCAGGCCATTCCACCGGTCGCTCCAGCCGCACCAGCCCGCGCGCCCAGCGCCGGGCCGAGCGGCGCAAGCGGCTGCGGCGCACGATCGTCCTCGGCTCGGCGGCACTGGCCGTGGCCTCGGCCACCGCGTACACGTTGCTGCCCCAGGACGACGACGCGAAGGCCGCCGCGGACCGGGCCGCGGCCAAGCCGGACCCGACGGCCGGGGAATCCGACGACGGTTCCGCGAACGCGGTCCCCCAGGGCGGCCAGAAGTCCACCGCCCCCGAACCGTCCACCTCACCCGCGGCGTCTCCCCCGGCCTCGCCCACCCCGTCGACCGGCACCGCGACACCCACCCAGCCGGGCACCTTCAAGGCCTCCACCACCGCAGGCAAGGCCCAGGGCAAGGGGACCGCGCGGCGTTGGCGGGTCGAGGTCGAGGACGGCAGCGGGGTCGACCCGGAGTCGGCCGCCCGCTCGGTCGAGGCGATCCTCGGGGACCCGCGCGGCTGGACCCAGGACCCGAAGTACGGCTTCCAGCTCGTCGCGGCGGGCCAGCCGGTCGATTTCACCATCAAGATCGCCACGCCCAAGACCACGGACCTCCTGTGCCAGGTGGAGACGCCCGAGCTCATCGGCGAGACCAACTGCAGCACGGGGCACACCGTCGTGGTCAACCTCAAGCGCTGGAAAGAGGGTTCGCCGCAGTTCGACGGCACGCCCGAGGAGTACCGGGCACTGATCGTCAACCACGAGGTCGGACACGACCTCGGCCGCGGTCACGAGAGCTGCCCGGGCCCCGGAAAGCCCGCCCCCGCGATGATGCAACAGATCAAGGGGCTCCTCGGCTGCAAGTCCAACGCCTGGCCGTACGACGCGAAGGGAACCTACCTGTCCGGTCCGTCCGTCTCATAGGACGAGGGGGCGACCACAGGACGGGCGCCCGGGGGCTAGGAGAAAACGTGCGCGTCGTCAGCTTCAGCGTCCCGGCGTGGTTCCCCTCGTACGAGGAGCCGGGCGCGGAGGAACGGGCGCCGCACGAGGAGGCACCGGGCTGCGCCGTGCCGGGCGGCCCCGTTCCGGACGGGGACCGGCCCGCCGACGCCCAATTGACCGAGCAGGAGTCGGCCGTGTTCCTGTGCCTGGCCACCGGCGCCTCCAACCGGGAACTCGCCGTCGAACTCCAACTCTCCGTCAGCACCGTCAAGTTCCACGTGGTCAACATACGGGCCAAGCTGGGCGGGATCAGCCGCCTCCAAGCCTGCCTGCTGGCCGCCCTCGCCCGGGAGGACACCCGGCGCGCCGAGGACACCGCCGGCAGCAGACCGGGCGGGCTCAGCGACGACGGTGGAGCAGCCGTCCCCCGATGACCGTGGCCACGCACGTGGTCGCACCCTGCTCCAGCAACTCGGCCTCGTCCGCCACCGCGAAGACCGCGAAGCGCGCCGGAACCCCCGCCTCCAGGATCCCGTGGAAGGCCTCCGCCGCAGCGCCCCGGCCGGCGAAGGGATCCAGCGCGGGCAGCCCCTCGTAGGCGGCGGGCGGCAGGATCGTGAGCCCGGACCGGGACACCGCCGTACGCACCGCCGGGATCGTGAAACGGCCGCAGACCGCCACCACCCCGCGGGCCAGCAGCCGCTGCGTGCCGCGCCGGGCGCTGTGGCCCCACCGCGGCTCGGTCATCGTCAGCGCCTCCAGTGCGGCCGCCCCCCGGATCGGGTCGGCGCCGAGCTCGGTGACCTCGTACGGGTCGTCCGGGTAGTACGTGCGCTCCAGCAGCTCGTCCGCCCCGCGCACCACCAGCCCCGGGGTGATCACCCCGGGCCAGCGGCGGGTCCGGGCGTGCGGGTGTGCCGCGGCGACCTCCTCGTACGGTCCCGTGCGGGCGATCCGGTCGCCGTCGACGAGGACCGCACCGCCCGGCAGCGGCGCGGATCCCGGCCCGGTGACCAGGAGTTCGGCGGTGTGCAGCGTCAGCATCGGTCGGCGGGCGTCGTCAGTTCGTGGAGATGAGCTTCAGCTCGGGGTGCGCCGTTCCGCCCTCGATGGCGGTGGAAGAGATGTGCGAGACCACGCGCTCGTCGACCGGGTCGTTCGCCGGGTCGTCGTGCACGAGCAGGTGCTCGTAGGTCGTCGCGCGCTGCGCCGGGGTGCGGCCCGCCTTGCGGATCAGGTCGATGATCTCCTGACGGTTGGAGCGGTGCTTGGCACCGGCCGAGGAGACGACGTTCTCCTCGAGCATGATCGAGCCGAGGTCGTCGGCGCCGTAGTGCAGCGACAGCTGGCCCGCCTCCTTGCCGACGGTCAGCCAGGAGCCCTGGATGTGGGCGATGTTGTCGAGGAACAGGCGCGCGATCGCGATCATGCGCAGGTACTCGAAGATCGTCGCCTGGGTGCGGCCCTTGAGGCGGTTGTTCTCGGGCTGGTAGGTGTACGGGATGAAGGCGCGGAAGCCGCCCGTACGGTCCTGCGTGTCGCGGATCATCGCGATGTGCTCGATGCGCTCGGCGTTGGTCTCGCCGGTGCCCATCAGCATGGTGGAGGTGGACTCCACGCCCAGCTTGTGGGCGATCTCCATGATCTCCAGCCAGCGCTCGCCGGACTCCTTGAGCGGCGCGATCGCCGTGCGCGGCCGCTCCGGCAGCAGCTCGGCGCCGGCGCCCGCGAACGAGTCGAGGCCGGCCGCGTGGATGCGCTGGATGGCCTCCTCCGCCGAGACGCCCGAGATGCGGGCCATGTGCTCGACCTCGGACGCGCCGAGGGAGTGGATGACCAGCTGCGGGAATGCCTGCTTGATGGCGGAGAAGTGGTGCTCGTAGTACTCGACGCCGTAGTCCGGGTGGTGCCCGCCCTGGAACATGATCTGGGTGCCGCCGAGCTCGACGGTCTCCGCGCAGCGGCGCAGGATGTCGTCGAGGTCGCGGGACCAACCCTTCTTCGCGTCCTTGGGGGCCGCGTAGAAGGCACAGAACTTGCACGCCGTGACGCACACGTTGGTGTAGTTGATGTTCCGCTCGATGATGTACGTCGCGATGTGCTCGGTACCGGCGTAGCGGCGGCGGCGCACGGCGTCGGCCGCCTGGCCCAGCGCGTGCAGCGGCGCGTGGCGGTAGAGGTCGAGCGCCTCTTCCTTGGTGATCCGGCCCCCCGCGGCGGCGCGGTCGAGGACAGACTGGAGAACGGCCTGGTCGGTCACCGGTGAGTCACCTTTCGGCGGTGTGTCTGTGTCAAGGTCCGGACCGATCCAGCCTACGCCAGGGTGTGGCGACGGGATTCAGGGGCTTCGCGTGAGGTCGCCTTCGGGGTTCCCGGCCGGGACGTCGCCCGACTTGTAGTGCAGCGTCCCGTTCTCGTTGAGGGTGAAGCGCTCGTCGGTGGAGCCGTTGGAGCACATGCCGGGCGCCGGGTTGGGTCCGGCGGAGGTGTCCAGGACGAGGGAGCGGTCGGTCGCCGAGGCGAGCCTCCAGTCACCGCTGCAGTCGGTGCCGAGGACGGGGATGACCGACTTGTCGCGGGCGACGACGTCACCGACCTTGCCGGCCTTGATGGTGATCTCGAACTCGGTGGTCAGACGCGCGCGGGCGGTGGTGACGGTGCCCTTCCACGTGCCGATGAGCTCCTTCGGGACGTCGGTACGGGTCCCCTTGGGCGGCGTGGCGCTCGCTCCGCCCGTCGCGGTCCCGTCGGGCGTGGCGCCCGGGGCGATGCCGGACGCGGCCGGAGCCGGGGTGGAGGGCCGCGTGTCACCGGCCGTGTCCCGCCGCTCGCCGCCCTGCCCGGGCAGCAGGTCCATCCAGAACAGCCCGCCGGACAGCACCGCCAGCGCGGCGGCCGCGGCCAGGACGACGGTGCAGCTGAACCGGCGCCCGGCCGCCCTGACGGTGACCTGCCGCCCCGGATCCTGCGCGCCGGTCCGCTGCCCGGGCAGCCCCCCGCCGCCGGTTCCCGGGCCGGAGGGCGCGTACGGACCGGATCCACCGGGCGAGTCCGTGGTCGCGGTCGACGCCCCGGCCACCGCGCCGTCGGCGGCCCCGTACGGCGAGCCGGTGCCCGGTCCCCCGTACGCGGGGCCGGGCGGCCCGAAGCTCCCCGCCCCGGCGGGGCCCCCGTACGAGGCGGCCGTGAACGGCACCGGCCCCGACGGGCCGTCCGCGTACGGCGAGTACGGCGCCCCGAAGCCCCGGCCCGCCGACGCGTCGGACCCGCCCTCGGGGGTGTCCGCGTCCAGGTCCAGCAGGGCCACGGCGGCCCGGCTGGCCTCCTCGACCAGCGGCCCGGGCAGCCAACCGGGGGCGCCCAGCGCCTCGTCGAGGGCCGCCGCGACCGCCTCGGGAGCCGGGCGCTCCGCAGCCGTCTTGGCCAGGCAGGCCTCGATCAGCCCGCGCAGTTCCCCGGCCGGGACCGCACCCAGCTCCGGCGGTTCGTGGACCACCTTGTAGAGGAGGGTGGCCGAGTTGTCCCCGGTGAAGGGCGGCCGCCCGGTCGCCGCGAAGGCCAGCACCGCGCCGAGCGAGAACACGTCGGCCGCCCCGGTGATCCCCTTGCCGAGGATCTGCTCGGGCGACATGTAGCCGGGCGAGCCGATGGAGACCCCGGTGGAGGTCAGCGAGGCGGTGCCGTCCGTGGCCCGCGCGATCCCGAAGTCGATGAGCCGCGGCCCGTCGAGGGTGAGCATCACGTTCGACGGCTTCACGTCCCGGTGTACGAGGCCCAGGCCGTGCACGGCCACCAGGGCGCGGGCCAGCCCCGCGCCGATGGCCCGGACCGAGGCCTCGGGAAGCGGGCCGTGCGCGGCCAGCGCACGGTCCAGGGAGGGCCCCGCCACGTATCCGGTGGCCACCCACGGCACCGGGGCCCCGGGGTCCGCGTCCAGCACCGGCGCGGTCCACTCGCCGCCCACCCGGCGGGCCGCCTCCACCTCGCGGCGGAACCGGGCCCGGAACTCCTCGTCGGTGGCGAAATGCGGGTGCACGATCTTGACGGCGACGGTCCGGCCGCCCGCGCTGCGCCCCAGGTAGACCCGGCCCATGCCACCCGCACCGAGCCGGCCGAGCAGCCGGTAGGCGCCGATGGTCCGCGGCTCACCGGCTTCGAGCGGCTGCATCGCGTCCCCCAATTCCCCGTGATCCCGGGCGCCTTGTGCCGCCCGGCCGAGCAGCAGCCTAGGCGGTGCCGGGTCGGGGCGGGGGAAGGGGCGCAGTCACCCATTTGTATTTCCACCCCAGGGCGAGGAATGCGAAAAGGGCGAGAATTCCCGGTAAACCTCACATTCGCCCGTCCACCCTTTGGACTACCGCGGGGTAAACCCGGTCAGCACTCCTGGACCACCGTGCTCAGCAGCTCCACGTCGACATCCGCGGGATACCCGGTCGTCGATCCCGTACGGCGTGCGAATTCACGTACGCCGGCCAACTGCTCGGGACCGAAGCGGAAGTCGAGCGTCGTGAAGTACCGCTCCAGCAGCTCCGCGTCGAAGGCCTCCCAGCGGGCCGCCTGTTCGGCCACCTTGGTGACCTCTTCCAGGGAGACGTCCCGGGAGGAGAGGAAGGCCTCGTGGACCTCCCGCACGACGGCGGGCTCGCGGGCGAGGTAGTCCTTCCGGGCGGCCCAGACGGCGAAGACGAACGGCAGCCCGGTCCACTCCTTCCACATGTGCCCCAGGTCGTGCACGGTCAGTCCGAGCCGGGGCGCGTCGTGCAGGGAGGCCCGGAGCGCGGCGTCCCCGATCAGTACGGCCGCGTCCGCTTCCTGCATCATCACGCTCAGGTCGGGCGGGCAGGTGTAGTAGTCGGGACGTACCCCGTACTGCTCGGAAAGCAGCAGCTGAGCGAGGCGTACGGACGTACGAGAGGTGGAGCCGAGTGCGACGCGGGCTCCGTCGAGCTGCTCCAGGGGGACCTGCGAAACGATCACGCAGGACATCACCGGACCGTCGCAGCCGACGGCGATGTCGGGGAAGGCGACGAGCTGGTCGGCGTTGCGGAGGAACTCCACGAGGGTGATCGGGGCGATGTCCAGGTCCCCCTGGACGAGGCGCTCACTGAGCTTCTCGGGGGAGTCCTTGGTCAGCTCCAAGTCCAGCAGAGTGCCGGTTCTGGCCAGCCCCCAGTAGAGGGGCAGGCAGTTCAGGAACTGAATGTGGCCGACGCGGGGCCGGCTGCGATAGACGTCCACATCGCGAGACTAGCGGCCGGGTCTGCGTCAGCCTTGCGGCGGGTCTCAAACGTCCGGGTGACGTGATCTTTCCCTCTGGTCTCGGCCGCAGGGTGCGTGCTAGGCTCGACGCAAGTTGCAGTTTGGTTTCCCTTGCAGTACGAGGCCTGCGGAGAATGTGACCCGCAGGCTTTTGTAGTTTTCAGACTTCTTAGCAGGTTCTGGAGCAGGGCGACCCTTTGGCCCATAGGAGGGCTCATGGCTACCGGAACCGTGAAGTGGTTCAACGCTGAAAAGGGCTTCGGCTTCATCGCCCAGGACGGCGGCGGCCCGGATGTCTTCGTCCACTACTCCGCGATCAACGCCTCTGGCTTCCGCTCCCTCGAGGAGAACCAGACGGTGAACTTCGACGTCACGCAGGGTCCGAAGGGCCCGCAGGCGGAGAACGTCACCCCGGCCTAGTCGCCTGGGCCAACTCTCGCGGGTTGGAAAAGCAGTACCCAAGGAGCCCTGTCCCCTCTGCGCGAGCAGATCCGGCAGGGCTCCTGCCTTTGGCCCCGGCCTTTGTGCCCCGGCCGTCCACCGGCCAGGAGGGGCGACGCAGTGGCCCCCGGCACCGTGCGAACGGTGCCGGGGGCCACTGGCGTACGGCCTCAGGGGCGGGCCGGCTCCTTCGCGGGAACCGGGGCCGGGTCCGGGGTCGGAGTCGGGGTGGTGGCCGGAGCGGTGATCTTGAGCTCCAGGACCAGGGTCACCTTCTCCTTGGTGGTCAGGCGCACGAAGTAGGTGCCCGGGGCCACGTCCGTGGTGAACAGCTCCGGCAGGACGATCTTGCCGTCGGCGCCCGCCTTGGGCAGCAGCCGGCCGAGGACCGGCTTCCCGGCCTCGTCCTTGAAGAACGGGCCCTTCGCGGTCTGCGGGTCCACCGGGACCCACTTGCCGTCGGCGCCCTTCACGACCAAGTCGACGACGGCCTCCGTACCCGCGACGGCCTTCCCGCCGGCGGTGGCGAAGACCTCCACGCCGGTGAAGCTCTTGCCGGCGACGGCCTCCAGCGGCTTCGCGTCACCCGCGAGGGCCAGCTTGTCCGCGACCGTCACCGTGACCTTGCCCTCGAACTGCACGGTGATCCTGCCCTGCGGGTCGTAGGCCGAGGCCCGCAGCGTGAAGGTGCCGGCCTTGGGGCCCGCCTTGAGCCCGGGCGCGGCGGCGATGCCGTCGGCGCCGGCCTTGACCACCAGGGAGTCCGCCGTCCCGAACAGGGTGCCGCCGGTGGTGTCCCCCTCGACCGCGAAGACCACCTCCTGGTTGACGGCGGGCTTGCCGTCGCTGAGGAGCACCTTGACCCGCGGGACTTCCGCGAAGGCCGCGCCGGCCTCGGCCGTGAGCCCGGGGCCGCCGAGGAGCGTCAGCTCCGCCAGGCGCGGGGTGGCCGGCTTCGGCTGCTCCGGCGTGGGGGTCGGCGTCGGGGTCGGGGTCGGGGTCGGCGTGGGAGTCGGGGTCGGCTTGGGGGTGGGGGTCGGCGTCGGTGTGGGAGTCGGCGTCACCGGATTCGACGGCGTGACCGGCACGCGCGGGGTGGGCAGGGTGCCCGGCGGCTGCGTCGGGTAGTCCCCGACGGGCGGGTTCGGCACCTCGCCGGCGCCACCGGCCTGGTACTGGCGCATGTAGCCGAGCACGGTGTTCACGTACTCGCGGGAGTTGTTGTAGCTGAGGATCGCCTGGTCGAGCTTGGCCGCGTTCGACAGGTCGCGGTCGCCCGCGCACAGGTAGAGGCCCGCGCCCAGTGCCGCGTCGTAGATGTTGTTCGGGTCGCGCTTGGAGTCGCCGTTGCCGTCGGCGCCCCAGGTGCGCCAGGTGGACGGGATGAACTGCATCGGGCCGACGGCCCGGTCGTACACCGCGTCCGCGTCCCACTCGCCCTTGTCCGTGTCCCGGATCTCGGCGAAGCCGTTGCCGTCGAGCCGGGGGCCGCGGATGGGCTTCTCGGTGTATCCGTCCGCCTTCAGCCCGTAGCCCGAGGCGTGGACGGACTCCACCCGGCCGATGCCCGCGAGCAGCTCCCAGGGCAGCTTGCAGCCGGGGAGCGCGGCGGCCACCGACACCTGGGCACGGTTGTAGGCGTCGAGGGCGGTCGCGGGTATCCCGCTGGCCGCCTCCGGAGCACCCACCCCGGTGGGCGGCGGGTCGGCGATGATGTCGGGCAGGTCCAGCCGGGCGTCACCGCGGTCGGCGGCCTGCGGACTGTCCGGAGTGGGCTCGGACTCTCCCGCATCGGCGGTCGACGGACTGGTCACGACCGCGGCAGTGGTCAGGCTGGCCGCGAGCGCGGCCGTGCACAGGACCTTGCGCGAGGTATTGACGAGGTGGCGGTGAAGCGGCTTCACAGTGCGGCGATCCCCCCAAGGAGCCGTCGAACGTACATGGCTGGTCGAGCCGTGAACATTCCCTGTCTATCAGGTATTCGCCCCCGACTCGCCGTCGCTCCACGAGATGTGACGCACCATTCGTCTCGGCTTCACCCGGGTCTCATGACCGAATGGACAGGCGCCCCGAACCCCCGCCCGAATCACCCCGATGACAGATCATTTCCACCACCTCCCGCTGACGGTGTGACCCAGCTCACTCAACGAGGTTCGGTCGGATGCGATGAATGGTGGGGAGCGCCGCAGTCTCCCTTGCGTACACACCGGACCGAGGCAGAGGAACAGACCCATGCGCATCGTCATCACCGAGTTCATCAGCCTGGACGGCGTCGTCCAGGCCCCGGGCGGTCAGGGCGAGGACGACGACGGCGGCTTCGCCCACGGCGGCTGGTCGCACCCGTTCTTCGACCCGGAGGTGGTCGGCGGCTCCTTCACCGAGGCGATGGAGAACGCCGAGGCCCTGCTGTTCGGGCGCCGCACGTGGCAGACGATGGCCGCGGCCTGGCCGGAGCGGGCGGGCGACCCCTTCGCCGACCGGATGAACTCCGTCCCGAAGTACGTGGTGTCCCAGACCCTGGGCGAGGCCGATCTGACGTGGAACAACACCACGCTCATCACCGGCGACAAGGCCGTCGACCACATCCGGGAGCTGCGCGGGGCCGAAGGCGGCGACCTGGTGGTCATGGGCAGCCCCACCCTCGTGCGCACCCTGCTGAGCGAGGGCCTGGTCGACGAACTCCGGCTGATGGTCATGCCGGTGCTGCTCGGCGGCGGCAAGTCGATCTTCCCCGCCGACGGCGGGCTACGCACGCTCGAACTGGTCTCCACGGCGATCAGCCCGGCCGGTGTGCACGTGTGCACCTACCGCCCGGCCGCCTGATCAGAAGATCAGCATGCCGATCTCGACCACGATTCCGGCGACGGCGGCCGGCACGATGGCGATGACCAGGCCGGCGAGGGCCACGAAGACGTAGCCCTCGCCGTCCGCCACCCGACCCTGGCGCGCGCAGGCGAACAGCCAGGCCGCCAGGACCAGGAACGGCACGAGCAGCAGGCCGATAACGGTGCCGAAGCGGAACACGGCGCTGCCCGACAGTTCGTACGCCCGCCCCCGCGCCGTCCTGACCTCCACCCGAGTACCGGGCCGGTAGTCGTCGGCGGCGGTGTCCAGGACGATGTCGCGGGGCGGCCCGTCCGACCGCCGGGGGGTGTACCGGCCGGTGCAGTCGGTACCCGTCGCATAGCCCTCGGCGTCGCTCGCCTCGTAGCACTCCTGGATGGAGACGACCCCGTCGACGGGCCCGAACCCGAGCACGGCGGCCATCTGCGGCCCGGGCAACAGCCACGTCAACCACCCGGCGAAGGCAAGGGTCACCACCACCCCGACCCCGGCGGCCCCCCGCCCCACCACCCGCACACCCCGTCGCACCACGCCCGCCCCCTCGGTCCCTCGGATGGCGAATACCCACGGGACCGCCACCCGACGCGGGGGCTCCGCCGGGCAGCATCCAGCCGATCGGAACCAGGGACGCATGTGGGGGGGGCGGAGCGGTCAAAGATGCCCAGCGATGTCCGGGCGGGCGCGAAAGCCCACGGCTTCGCCGGGGCGGGAGCCCGCGTAGTAGAGACACCCGAACGCCGGGCGCGGGGTGACCGTGGCGAGCGTGTCCGCGATGCTCGCGCGGTGCTTGGCCGAAGCGTTCGGCCGGGCCCACTGCTGCTACGGTCATCCGTTCGCCGAGGAGGTCATGATGGCTGTTTCCCTGCCTGTCGCTGCCCGAGTGGACCTGCGCCGTCAGCCGGTCGAAGACGTGCTGGAGCGTGTGGAGGGGGCTCTGCAGGTGCGGTTGGACCGGGAGGCGCTGGTACGTAAGCGCCGTTCCTTGGGTGGCCGAACGGAGCGGGGTACGTGGGTGCGTATCGAGCGGCGGGGATTCGAGCGGATCGGCCCGCAGGGCTGGAACGGGACCGAGGCCGCCGCCGTGCTGCAAGGGGTCGCGATGCCCGAGTGGTACCAGGGCGTGGCGTGGCGCGAGCCGGGCGAACCGGTGATGTGGCGCGCGGATGAACTGGAGCTGCTTGCGTCGGCTCCTGTCGCCAAAGGCGCCCTGGTGCTCGAAGACCCCGGCCTACCAGATGCCTGGTGGGCAGCACTGAACACCTCGCTGGACGCCCTCGCGGACCAGCAGACGCCGCGGATCGCGACGCCGGACACGGTGACGATCACCCAGGAGCAGGTGACGCAGACACTCGGCGAGGTCTTCCCCGGCATCGCCGATACGCGAATCGAGCGGTGGGCGCCGGCTCATGCGGATCTGACCTGGGCCAATGTGATGGGACCGGAGTTCTCCATCATCGACTGGGAGGACTGGGGCATGGCACCCCGGGGCCTGGACGCCGCAACGCTGTGGGGCAATGCGCTGGCCGTCCGGGCGCTCGCGGACCGCGTCCGCCAGGAGCGACGTACGGACTTGGAGGGCCGGGACGGCAAGCTGATGTCGCTGTTCTTCCTGTCGAAGATCGTCGGACCCCACGCGTACGAGGAGGATCCGCTGCTGGCGCCGGCCCGGAAGGAGGCCGAGCGCCTGGTGGCCGAGCTTCAGCTCTGACGATGCCCGTGGAGGGCGCGCAGGTACTGACTGACGGCGGTGGTGTCCACATCCGCGCCCAGGGCTTGGACCAGCTGAGCCAGGTGACCGGGGTTGTCGGTGCCGACCGCCACCGCGGCAGCACTCGGCAGGTGGAACGCCGTACGGAATGCTGCCTGCACGCGGGACAAGCCATCGTGGGGCGGTCGAAGGAACGGGCGAGGGTCGAAGTCCTCCCACACCGTCCCGTTGCCGCCCCCGAAGGGGCTCATGCCCCAGGTCTCGCCTGCCTGCCAGGCATTGCGCAGGACGGCCGTGGTGTCGAGGAGGTCGATACCTACGAGGAACCCAGCCCGGACCATGAGGACGTCCGGAGACGGCAGGTCCTCCACCCCGGCCGTGCCGAGCGGCCGGGTGTCCCAGGAAGACAAGCCCCAGGTGCGGCACAGGCCGTGGCGGGCCGCGTCGACCAGGGCGGTGCAAGCGCTGCCCAGGAGGGCATGGCCATCGGCCGGGGACATGCCCGCGAGGCTCCGTTCGGGGTTGTGGAGGAGCACGGTGTCAGGTTCCCTGCCGAGTTCCCGGGCCGCCTTCTCGATGGCCAGGCGCAGCCGCACCGGATCGAGGGAGTGCTCAGCCCTTCCGGCACGCAGGAAGAAGCCCACCTTCGTGGAGAGGGTGAACCTCGGCAGCAGATCGGCAGACGTCTCGGCCAGTACCTCGTGTGAGCGGAAGCCGAGGTAAGGAGCCGCGGTGTCCAGGTCCGTGACGCCGAGGTCGAGTGCGGCCGTCAGGATGTCGCGGTGGTGACGAGACCGGTGTAAGCCGAGGACAAGGCGGGGGTCAGCTCCGTGCACAGTTCCTCCCTCAGCAGGATCTCGGCGAGCTGTTCCACGTCCAGGCCGGTCTTCTCGGCGGCGTCGGCGATGTCGCTGGGGTGGCCGCTCAGCAGCAGGGCGAGTGCGGGGTACGCCTTGCCTGAGAAGGAAAGCCTCTTGCCTGCCGCGAGGACGTCCACGGTGTCGGTGTGCTGCTCGATCACGGGCTCGAAGTCGGTGACGCACACGACGGCCGCAGGCTTGCCGAACAGGCCGGTGGCCGGGACATGCCGGGCGGCCAAGCGTTCCCGCTCCCGCGCATCGAAGAAGTCCTGCGGGGTCAGCTTCGTAGCCATCTCGGCGACGGCGTCGGCCAGGAGCCGCTGCTGCCCCTCCCACTGGCCAGGGGAGTTCCAGCGGTCCAGGTCGTACCGGAACAACTCCTGCGTGCGGGCCTGGTCGGCGAGCCAGGCCAGCCAGTTCACGCCGACGCGCTTCACGATGCCGAAGGTGGCGTGAAGGCTGTAGCCGTCGCCCTGGTCGTCCCGGGTGGCTTGGTGCCAGTAGCCGCGCGGGATGTGCATCACGTCGCCGGGCTCCATGACGCCCTGCCACACGATCTCGTCGCTGGGCTCGGAGTTGGGGGCGGAGTCGCGGTACATCGGAGCCTTTCGCGAGCTACCGCGGACTTCCCAGCTCTTGCGGCCGGCGAGCTGGACGATCACGACGTCGTGGTCGTCCCAGTGGAGCTTGAAGCCGCTGGCGTCCTGGGTGGTCAGGTAGGCGTTCACCTGCACCAGCTCATGGGCCCACCACTGGAGCGCGCGGCAGGTGGCTTCCATGGCCGGGTCGAAGAAGTCGACCTCGTCCAAAACCATGGTGCAGCCCTCGCGCATCAGCGCGCCGACACGGTTCATGTCGGCCATGGGGATGGCTTGTCCCCGCCGGGTAACGGAGGGGTGGACGTAGCGGCCGGGGTGCAGTTCGGCGCCGTCCTGGAAGATGCGGAACTGGGGGGTTGTGACGCTGCGCCGCATCACCAGGTCCAGCAGCTTCTTGGGGTTGAGCAGGCGATCGAGCAGATCAAGATCCTCGATCGTTCCCCGGGCGAAAGCGGCTCCGAGTTCCCCGGGTCCGTCCCAGCCGAGGGCTTTCTCCATCGCGGTGACGAAGTGGTGGTCCACGTGTTCCTCCGGTCTGCGTCATGGGAGTGAGGGCCGGGGGCCGCCGTGGACGACGAGCCCCCGGTTGGTGCTGTGGCGTGCTGGTAGTGCTACTCCTGCGGGAGGTTCAGGCCGTCGCGGTTCTCGCCGTCGTCGCCCGCGGACGTGCCGGTGGAGTCGGACTCTGCCGCCGCAGCGGTGAAGCGGTCCTGGACCTTGATCAGGCTCTCGACGCCGATCAGCAGGTCTTCCTTCTGCGCTGCCATGTGTGTCTCCATTTCCTGGAAGTCCAGGGCCGACGGGTGCCGGCCCAGCCCCGATGGGGCGCGTGCGGTCAGCCGCGTTCCAGGCTGGAGGGGTCCTCGACCACCCACTCCACCCCACCGCCCTCCGGCCGGGCGAAGACGGCGTTCTGCATGACGACGCGGGTCTTCGGGTCTTCGAACTCTCCGATGAACTGCACGATGCCGGTGCAGCCCCTCAGCGGGTCATGGATGCGGGTGCCCTCGCTGACCCAGCCGGGCACGGTCTGACGCTGACGAATACGGCTCTTGGTGGACACTGCGCCTCTCCTCGGTCTCGGTCGGGCACTGCACTCCGGGGACACAGCGGGCCGCAGGGGTGACGTTGCGGACGGCCCTACGGCCCGCTGCGAAGGGGAGACGGCCTCTCCGGGCGGCTGTGACCAGTCAACTGCCGTCAGCGTTTGGACGGATGGGCCAGAAGGCATGGCCGTTCCGGGGACATGGCCAGGTTTTATGGCCAGGCTGGGATCCGGGCTCTGCGGACATCCGAGGGATGGCGATGATGACCACGAACGAGGACGACGGCGTGGAACCGATCGGGCCGCTGTTGCGGCGTCTGCGGATGGCCGGCGGGCGCACACAGGAGGAAGTGGCGGCTGATCTCTCCGCGCGGCGGGGGTACCCGCTGGAGCAGGGTGCGGTGTCGCGGTGGGAGACCCACGAGCGTCTCCCGGACCCGGCTTCGAGGGCGCTGCTGTCTGCGGAGTTCGGCGTGCCGGAGGCGGAATTGCGGCGGGCCGTCACTCTCGCTCGGCGTCTGCGGCGTCAGGAGAAGAAGGACGAGACCGACCAGGAGAACGATGTGTTCGACCGCCGCGGATTCATAACGGCTTCGGCCGGCGCCGGGATCGCCGTCATACAGCCCTCTTCGATGCTTTCGTCGGGGAGGAGGATCGGGGCCGACGTCCCGAAGCAGTTGAGCCACCGCACCGCCCGGCTGCGCCGCCTGGACGACTTCGTGGGTGGCGGAGACACCTTTCAGATGTACGTCCGGGAGCTGGAGGACACGACCCGGCTGGCGGACGAAGGGGTCTACAGCGAGGCGACAGGTCGGGGATTGCGGGGAATCATCGCGGAACAGGCCCAGCTTGCAGGCTGGGCGGCGTACGACGCGGGAAACTACGAGGGCGCCCGAGGGCACTACATGACGGCCTTGGCCGCGTCGCGGGCCGCAGAGGACACCGCCCTGGAGGGCAACTCGCTGGCGTTCCTGGCCTACCTGGAGTGGACGGTGGGTGGTGGCTCCGGGATCAGGTTCGCCACCGCCGCATACGAGGCACTCGGCGCGAGGACGGCGCCCGTGGTGCGGGCGCTGCTGGCGGACCGGCTGGCGTGGCAGCACGCGACCGCGGGGAACGACCGGGAAGCGGACTACGCCCTGGGCATCGCCGAAGAGGCCATCCACGAACACAGCGACGAGCCAGGCCCGGACTGGGCGTACTGGGTGGACCGCGACGAGATCGCGATCATGACGGGACGCTGCTGGGCGGAGCTGCACCGACCGCTACGAGCCATCCCGGCCTTGGAAGACGCCCTGGCCCGGTACGACGACACCCGGGCCCGTGACAAGGCGCTGTACCTGTCGTGGCTGGCGGCGGCATACCTGGACGCGGGAGAGGTCGAGCACTCGACCGCGATCACGGCGCGGGTGTTCGACCTCTCCGAGGGACTCGCGTCGATCAGACCGATGGCGCGAGCCCGTCTGATGGCCAAGCGGTTGGAGCCCCACCGGTCCCTCGCCCAGGTCGGCGCGCTACTGGAGCGCGCGAAGGGCTAACGGGTGGCCCGGATGATCCAGTCCAGGTAATCGGCACGGCCGGCGTCGATCGTGAACGCGATGACCTCCGGCGAGTCATAGGGGTGGTTGTCCACTAGGTGCTTCTCCAGTGCCTCACGCCGGTCACCGGTCGTACGGAACGTCACCTGATACTCGGTGCCCTCGGAGACCTCGCCGAGGTGTCGGTACGTCGTCTCGATGGGCCCGGTCACCTGCCCGGAAGCGGCCAGGCTCGCCGCCACCGCCGAGCGCGACAGCTTCCGCGCAGCGTCCTGATTGTCCACGGTCGTGATTACGATCAAGAAATCAGCCATGCAGGCAACGTACCCGCCCCCATGCATCGCGCCCATATGGGGCCAGTGGACCAGGTGTGGACCGCCGGAGGCCATGAGTGGCTCGGAGGGCGGGGAATGAGCAGGTCAGGCGCGCCGAACGCACCTTCCGCAGCACTCTCTTGAAAGCCGTCGTGGCAGCGGTGTCACGCGGCGGTTCAGTCTTCGGCGGGGCAGGAGCGGGTTCCGGAGGGGAGGCGGCCGTAGAGGAGGAAGTCGTCTGCGTACTCCTGGACGCAGCGCGAGCTGGAATAGCCGGTGTGGCCCTCGCCCTTGTGGTCCACGATCACCGCCGAGCCCAGCCGCTCGGCCGTCTCCTCCGTCCACTCGTACGGCGTCGCCGGGTCGCCGCGGGTGCCGACCAGGAGCATCGGCGGTGCTCCCGGGTGGTCGATCTTCCGGATGAAGTCGGTGCCGACGGGCCGCCCGTAGCACGTGAGTACGGACAACAGCTGTGGCACTCCGAACACCTTCGAGACCTCGAGGAACTCCTCCGCCCGGTCGTTGATCTCCTTCTCCAACGCGGCCGGGCTGGACTTTTCGATCGACCGGTCCGGGTCGTCGGCACAGGTCACGGCGGCGAGGGCCGCAGCGAGGTTGTCGGCGGGCACCGGATCGGATCCGCCGGCCTGGGCCGGTTCGGTCGGCTCCGGCGGGTCCGTGGGGTCCGTCGGGTCCGTCGGGTCCGCCGACAAGCCGAGCAGCGCCAGCATCCCGGCCGGATCGTGCTCGCGCTCCGCCTGCGCCAGCGCCTTGGCGAGCGCGGGCCACGTGCTCGGTGAGTACAGGGCCTGGCCTATCGCGAGGACGATGACCAGGCCGCCCACCTCCGTGCCGTCGTCGCCGACCAGCGGCTCGGTGTCGGCCCGCTCCACCAGGGCGGCCACCTTCTCCCTGGCCGTGCGGGTGTTCGTCCCGTAGACGCAGCCGCTCTGGTGGGCGCACCAGGTCAGGAAGTTGTCCAGGGCCCGTTGCTGGCCGCGGGCCGATACCAGCGCCTGCTCCATCAGCGGTTCGGTGAGGGTGTCGACGCCGTCCAGGACCATGCGGCCGGTGTCCCGGGGGAACAGGGCGGCGTACACGGCGCCGAGCCGGCTCCCGTAGGAGAAGCCGAGGAAGTTGAGCTTCTCGTCCCCGAGGACGCGGCGCATCACGTCCATGTCGCGGGCGACGTCCACGGTTCCCATGTGCGCGAGGACCGGGCCGGAGTTGCGCTCGCAGCGCTTGACCTCGTCCCGCAGGGCGGCCAGCGCCGTGGCGGTGTCCGCGCCCGGGTCTCCCGCGGTGTCCCTGGCGCCGCCGCAGGAGACGGGGTCGCTGTGGCCCACGCCGCGGGGGTCGAAGCCGATCAGGTCGTAGCGTTCGCCGAGGTCGGCGAACGCCTTGGGATCGGCGGCGAGGCCGGCCAGGCCCGGGGCGCCGGGGCCGCCGAAGTTGATCAGGAGCGAGCCGATGCGGCGGTCCGGGTCGGTGGCCGGGAGCCGGCCGAGGGCCAGCTTGACCGTGCCCTTGCCCGGCGCCGCGTAGTCGAGCGGGACCTCCACGACGGCGCACCGCATCTCGGCGGGCACGGGCTTCTCGGGGCAGGCGCCCCAGCGGACGCGCTGGGCGTGGAACCGGGCCAGCGGATCGTCGCCCCCGGTGGGCGCACTGGAGGTGGGAGCGGGTGTGGGCGCGGTCATCGGGGTGGGCGCCGGCCCGGCCCCCAGCGAGGCCAGGAGCATCGCGCCGGCAACGGTCCCGCCGGCTATGGCCCTACGGACGCGGGAACGGTGCACAGCGCCCTCCTCGGGCGGCCCCCCGGACCCATCTGTCCACGATAGACCGGCTCCCCGGTGGCCGCCGCTCAGGCTTCGCGCGGCCCCCGGTACAGCTCCTGGATCCGGTCCGCGTAGTCCCGGGCGATCGCGCCCCGCCGGAGCTTCAGCGACGGGGTCAGGTGGCCGCGCGCCTCGGTGAAATCGCCCGGCAGGACGGCGAAGCGGCGGATCGACTCGGCCCGCGAGACCAGCCGGTTCGCCTCGTCCACCGCCCGCTGGAGGTCCGCCCGCAGTTCCTCGTCCCGCACCAGCTCGCGCATCGGCACGTTCTGCTTCTTGTGCATCTGGCGCCAGTGCTGCAGCCCGTCGGGTTCCAGGGTGATCAGGGCGGTGATGTAGGGCCGGTTGTCGCCGACCACCATGCACTGGCCGACCAGCGGGTGGGCCCGCAGCCAGTCCTCCAGCGGCGCCGGGGCCACGTTCTTGCCGCCGGAGGTGATGATCAGGTCCTTCTTGCGACCGGTGATGGTGAGGTACCCGTCGGCGTCGAGCTCGCCGATGTCGCCGGTGGCCAGCCAGCTCCCGTACGGGGCCGCGTGCGCGGCGTTCCAGTAGCCGGCGAAGACGTGGCCGCCGCCCAGCAGCACCTCCCCGTCGTCCGCGATCCGTACGGCCGTACCCGGCAGCGGCCAGCCCACCGTGCCGAGGCGGGGCCGCAGCGGCGGGGTCACCGTGCTCGCACCGGTGGTCTCCGTCAGCCCGTAGCCCTCGAAGACCTCGATGCCGGCGCCGGTGTAGAAGGCGGCGAGCCGCCGGCCCAGGGGTGATCCGCCGCTCAGGACGTAGCGGACGCGGCCGCCGAGCGCGGCCCGGATGCGCCGGTAGACGAGCGGGTCGTAGAGGGACCGGGCGAGGCGCAGCACGAGCCCGGGGTTCCTGGCCTCGGCGGTCTCGGCGAAGCGCTGCGCGATGCGGGCGGCCCGGTCGAAGGAGGAGGCCCGGCCCATCTTCTCGGCGGTGGCCCGGGCGGTGTTGTAGACCTTCTCCAGTACGTAGGGGATGGCCAGGAGGAAGGTGGGCCGGAAGCCGGCGAGGTCGGCGAGGAGGTCCTCGGTACGGATGCTGGGCGCGTGCCCGAGCTTGACGCGGGCCCGCATGCAGCCGACGGCCACCATCCGCCCGAAGACGTGGCTGAGCGGCAGGAACAGCAGGGTGGAGGCGGGGTCCTTGCTGACGGACTTGAAGACGGGGTGCAGCAGCTCCACCGCGTTGTCCACCTGGGCGAAGAAGTTGGCGTGGGTGATCACGCATCCCTTGGGCTGCCCGGTGGTGCCGGAGGTGTAGATGAGGGTGGCGACGGAGTCCGGGGTGCGGGCGGCCCGGCGGTGGTGGACCAGCGCGTCGGGGATGCGTTCCCCGGCCTTGATCAGCCGGGCCACCGCGCCGGTGTCGAATTCCCACAGGTGGGTCAGCCAGGGCAGGTTGCCGCGCTCGGCGCTGATCAGCCGGGCCTGCGCGGTGTCCTCGACGGCGCAGGCCACGGCCCCGGAGTCGTGGATGATCCAGCGTGCCTGGAGGGCGGAGGAGGTCGGGTAGATCGGTACGGTGACCAGGCCGGCGGCCCAGCCGGCGAAGTCGAGCAGGGTCCACTCGTACGTCGTACGGGCCATGATGGCGAGCCGGTCGCCCTCCCGGAGCCCTTCGGCGATCAGGCCCTTGGCCACGGCGAGCACCTCGGCGGCGAACTGTTCGGCCGGAACGTCGTGCCAGACGCCGTCCTGGTCCTTGCGGGCGAGCACCGCCTCCCCGGGGGCCTCCCAGGCGTTCTGGAAGGGGATGTCCCCGAGGGACCCCCGCTCCGGAAGGCCCGCCAGCGCGGGCACCCGTACCTCGCGGACCACTCCGTCGATCACGGTCTTGACGGGTTCGACCGGTTCTACGGACCGGACCGGCCTCAGCTCGGCTCCCACGGCGCACTCCTTGGCTCGGCACGAGTGTTACCGCCGGTAATTTACGTACCGGTAACCCGCTCCGACCAGCCCCTGGAGTCGTTCTTCACGGACGCTCCACGCCACCGCCACCGCCCCACACCCCGGATGCGGCAACGGTCCGCACGTAGTCCTCGAAGTCACGGGGTTCCCGGCCGAGCACCCGCTGCACGCCGTCCGCGAGGGTGGCGAAGCGGCCCTCGGCGATCCAGCCGTAGAGCAGGTTCAGCAGCCCCACGAACTCCTCCGGCACGTGCTGCGCCACGGCGTGGGCGGCGAACTCGTCCGCCGGGAGCGGACGGTAGGTGATGGGCCGGCCGGTGGCCCGGGCGATCTCGTCGGCCACGGAGTCCAGGCTCAGCAGCCGCGGGCCGGACAGCTCGTAGGCCTGCCCGCCGTGCCCCTCTTCGGTGAGGGCGGCCACCGCGACCTCGGCGATGTCCTCGGCGTCGATGAACGGCTCGACGCCGTCCCCGGTCGACATCACGAGCTCGCCGCCCTGGACCTGCCCCCGGATGAACGGGTCCTCGCTGAAGTTCTGGAAGAACCAGGACGGCTTGAGGACGGTCCACTGCGCGCCGGACTCGCGGACCGCGCGCTCACAGGGGAGCTTCTCCTCGCCTTCCGGCACCACCCAGTCGCGGGCGGACAGCAGCACCAGCCGCTCGACACCGGAGGCCACGGCCAGCTTGCCGAAGGCGCGCATCGACTCGGCGGCGTCGGGGAGCTGCGAGTCGACCAGGTAGGCCGCGCCGACCCCCTCCAGCGTCCGCTCCCAGGTGTTCTCGTCGGTCCAGTCGAAGGCGACCGGCCCCTTGCGGGAGGCCCCCCGGACCGCGTGTCCGCGCTGGCGCAACTGCGCGGCCACCCGGCTGCCCGTCTTGCCGGTGCTGCCCAGGACCAGGATCGGCTTGGTCGTCGGGTTGGCCGTCGTCGTGTTCTTCTTCGTCGTCGTCATGTGACCAGTCAAAGGGGCGGCGACCGGACGCGAAATGGTCGTCCCGCTCAGTTACATGTCCGAGCGTCTAGGCTCGGGTCGCATGGATGCGCTGGCGAGCCTGCTGTACGAAGTGCGGTCCGACGGGGCCCTGTTCAGCCGGAACGTCCTGGCCCCGCCGTGGTCGATCCGCATCGCCGACCCGACGCCGATCGCCCTGGCCGCCATGCTGCACGGCACGGGCTGGATCGTCCCGGGCAGCGGCGAGGAGCCCGTCGCGCTCGGCGAGGGCGACGTGGCCATCGTGACGGGATCGCGGCCGTTCACCCTCGCGGACACCGCCGACGGGGACGTGCGGACGCCGCCGCTGTGGGTGGTGCACGGGCCCGACCGGTGCACGACCGCCGACGGCGCGGAGATCAGCGAAGAGGTCCTGCTGGGCCTGCGCACCTGCGGGAACAGCACGGACGGCCCGACCGTGCTGCTCACCGGCAGCTACCAGGTGGGCGGCCGGGTCTCCGAGCGGCTGCTGAGCGCGCTCCCCCGGGCGCTCGTCGTGCGCCACGACGGCGGGCCCGGACCCATCCTGGACCTCACCGCCCTGGAGATCGGTCGGGACGACCCCGGCCAACAGGCCGTCCTGGACCGGCTCCTGGACCTCCTGCTGCTGTCCACCCTGCGGGAGTGGTTCGCCCGCCCGGAGGCCGATCCGCCCGGGTGGTACCGGGCACTCGGCGACCCCGTCGCGGGCCGGGCGCTCCAGCTGATCCACGACCGGCCCGAACGGCCGTGGACCGTGGCGGCCCTCGCCGAGGAGGCCGGGGTCTCTCGGGCGACGTTCGCGCGCCGCTTCGGCGAGCTGGTCGGCAGGCCGCCGATGGCCTACCTGACCGACTGGCGGCTGGCGTTGGCGGCCGACCTGCTGGTGCGCACCGAGGACACGGTGGAGTCGATCGCCCGCCAGGTCGGCTACCGCAGCGCGTTCGGGCTGAGCGTGGCCTTCCACCGCGTCCACGGAACCCGCCCCGGCCAGCACCGCGCGGCGGTCGCCGCCCGACGGGCCGGCCAGGAGCGCGGGATCGCGGGGGCGGGCAGCCCGCGGGCTGTCGGCGGCGGAGGGTAGCGTAGGGGCGACGTAAAGACCGCGGGCAGGCATGCGTCGGTGCGTTGCGACTGCCGGGCCGTTGTTGCGTCCCACCCTCTGAGCAAGGAGCTCCACACGCATGTCCATACCACCGCAGCCCCCGTCCTCCCCCGGTCCGTACGGACAGCCCGGACAGTCCGGATCTTACGGATATCCGGGACCGCCCGGACAGCCCGGACAGCCGGGACAGCCGGGACAGCCGCCGTACGGGGGAGCGCCGCAGGGCTGGTACCCGCCGCAGCAGCAGAAGAACAACCCGCTGGCCATCGTCGCGTTCGTCATGGCGCTCGTCTGCAACATCCCGCTGATCCCGCTGGTCCTCGGCATCGTCGCCCTGTCCCAGATCAAGTCCCGCGGTGAGAAGGGCAAGGGCTTCGCCATCGCGGCGATCGTCATCAACAGCCTGGGCATCGTGCTCACCATCCTCATCGTGGCACTCGGCCTCACCGGATCGCTGGGCGACGACGACGCCCCGCTGAAGCGCGACACCACCGGCCCGTTCACCGGCCCCGCCGCCACCGGATCGGCCACCCCCGGACCGGCCGCCACCAGCCCGGCCGCCAGCAAGCCGGGCTCCAGCGGCTTGACCGAGATCCGCAAGGGCGACTGCTTCAACACGAAGGACGATCTGGCCCAGTACGGCGACGAGGACGGCACCCAGGCCGCCCGCTCGGTGAACATCGTGCCCTGCACCCAGCCGCACAAGGGCGAGGCGTACGCGGTCTTCAAGCTGGACGCCGGAACGTACCCGGGCAACGAGAAGGTCACCAAGAGCGCCGAGGAGAAGTGCAGCGGCACCGCGCTCACCTCGTACGTGGGCAACAACCCCAAGGTCTCGGAGAAGCTGGAGGTCTACTACTACTACCCGCAGGCCGCCAGCTGGCTCCTCGGCGATCGCGAAGTCACCTGCTTCGTCGGCGACCCCAGCGGCCCGACCACCGGCTCGATTCGCGCCTCCGGCTCCTGACGACCACGGTCGATCGGGAAGCGCGCGCCGGCTGAAGAAGCCGGCGTGCCCGGACCCGCTCACGCCGCCGCCGCGTCCTCCTCCGGCGGGCAGTTCCGGCAGCGGCCGGGGCGGGGGGCGCGGAAGGCGCGGTCGCAGCCACTGCAGTTCTGCAACGGGTCCGGCCGTCTGTCGTCCCGGCCCGCCGGGGCCGCCGGGAGCGGGGGCAGGGGCGGTGGGAGCATCGCGGCGAGGCGGTACGCGAGTACGGACGCGGGGCGCCGCATCGGCTCGGGGAGGTTTGCGGACAGGGCCCTCGCGACCACCTCGGGGGTGATCCCGCGCTCCAGCCAGATCGACACGTCCGGCGCGAGCTGGCGTACGTCGCGCTCGGAGAGCAGGAGCCGCGGGTCGTAGCGCCGCAGTTCGGCGAGCAGTCCGGCCGCCTCGGGGTGCACGGGCCGGGCAGGCGGCGGGGCCACGACTTCCGGCTCGAGCACCGGCTCGGGCTCGGGCGCCCGCTCCGGTAGTACGGGCGCCGGCGCCGGTACGGGCTCCGGCTCCGGCTCGAGCACCGGCTCGGGTACGGGCGCCGGCTCCGGTACGGGTTCCCTGGCCGGCGGCGGAGACGGGGGCAGGGGCGGAGGCGGCTCTGCCGCGGTGGCCGCCGGCTTGTTGTACGAGTACGTGCGGGTCACCACCCGCCCGTTCGCCAGCCGCTCGCGCCGCCGCTCCAGGTAGCCGAGCCGCTCCAGCTCCCGCAGCGCGGACCCGATCCGGATCTCCCCCTCCGGGAACCGCTCGGTCAGCGCCTTGACCCCGACCGGCGTCCCCTCCGGCAGCGACTGGACGTGCGCCCCGATCCCGATCGCCGTCGCCGACAGCCCCCGGTGCTGGAGGAGGTGGTTGCTGACCACCGTGTAGTGACTCGCGTGCCGCACGTTGACGTGGATGACACCGGATCGGGGGATCGCGGAGGGAACAGCGGACGAGGGGCGCGAGGGCGCGCTAAGGTGCTCAAGAGCCATGGGGAAGCTGCTTACTTCCTACGATGGTCAGGCCCTCGGCCGGGATTCTGAGTCCCGTCGGGGGCCGTCTCATGTCTGCGGTGGTCGGAGCGAGCATATGCCCGCCAACCCGCATGAAATCCAGTTCAGTTGGCACGATTCACCCGACCGAGCGAACGCGCGCCCCGGCTGCCGGGGTGGGGTTGGGTGGGTTGGTTCTTTCCCCCGGTTCTTTGGTCTTTACGCGTCTAAGCACCCCGGGTCGCGGTCCCCCGCGACCCGGTCGGGGGGCCGTCGGCCCGACACCGCCCGCGGGCCGCGTCGCGGCCCCCCGCGACCCGGTCTGAGCAGCCGGAACTCAGTCGACGGGGCGGAGCACGCGCTCCGAGCTGAGCAGGAGTTGGGCGAGGAAGGCGGCGGCCGCGGTGCAGCCGGCCACCAGGACCGCGCTGACCGCCGACGAGGACTCCGATGCGGCTTGGGACCAGAAGTAGAGGCGGTACTGGCCCTCACCCGGCAGGGACATCAGGTTGGCGATCCACGAGTGGGGGACGAACGGGCCGACGGGGAGCAGCAGCAGGGGGGCGGTCACGATCCAGGGGCCGATGCCCAGCGCCAGGGCCCCGATGGAGTTGCGCAGGAGCGCCGCGGCGCACCATCCGAGCGAGAGGTACAGCGTCTGCACCAGCAGGGCTCCGCCCGCGGCGGTGAGCGCCTCGGCCCAGTCGGCCGATCCGGCGTCGATCACGTCGAGGGCGGGCGTACCGGTGTCGAAGGCGGTCGGCGGCAGGGTCGGGGTCGGCCGGAGGACCGCCATCACCCGCATGACGGCCCACAGGGTCAGGCCGTTCAGCAACTGCACCACCGCGAGGAACACGACGGCGGCGCAGAGCCTGCGCCCGTAGAGGACGTGGCTCCGGTTCTCGTACAACCGCAGCGCACCCCAGGTGCCGCTCTCGATGAGCTGGGCCCCTCCGAGCGTCACGATCACCGTGGCGAGGAAGAGTCCGCCGAGGGTGGCGGACTGCCACGCCGCGGCGCGCAGCGCGGACGCCGGTTCGACCAGGGCCCCCACCGTGGGGTGCTGGAAGCCGAACTCCGCACCGCTCCACCACTTCTGGGCACCTGCGGCTGCCGTGGCCGCGATCAGCAGCAGGGCGGTCAGGCATACCGGAGGCACCCGGAGGACCCGGAACTCGCCCGTCCAGACGATTCCCCTGCGATACCGTGCGCGCCCTGCGCGGGCGGTGCCGCTCACACCAGGTCCCGGGTCCGGGAACGGCGGTTCAGGAGGGCCCAGAGCAGGGCGATGCCGACGAGCGTCGGTACGGCCCGCAGCGGGGCGGGCGCTGACGACGGGTCGGTGGAGATCCACAGGTGATCCCACACGTTGTCGACTCCCCCGAATCCGACCAGGTCGGAGAGGGCGCCACCGGGCAACCAGGCGCCCACGCCGGGGATCCCGGAGGTCTGCAGCACGAGCGCGAGGAGCAGCACGCCCACGAGGGCGGTGCGCAGGGGCAGGCGGACGAGTGCCCCGAGCACCACGGCGGTGGCCGCGGCACCCGCGAGGACCGCGGCGCCCGCGAGGAGGACAGTGGCCGTCTCGACCAGGACCCGCCCGAGCGGACCGGGGGACGGGAGCGGAAACGCCGAGCGGGCGTAGAGCACGCCGACGGTCGCCGTCACGGCCGACGAGACGGCGACCAGGGTGAGCATCCACATCCAGACCGCGACCGCTTTGGCGGTCAGCAAGCGGTCGAGCCGGGCCTCGTAGAGGAGGCGGGGGACGATGCTCCCGCGGCTCCACTCGCCCGCGACGAAGAACGCCGCCACCAGGACGACCAGCACCAGTCCCGGGACGGACGTCGCGAGCTTCGTGGTCCAGGTCAAAGCGGCGACGGGGTGTTGGCCGTTGGCCGCCCGACGGCCGTACTCGGTGAAGGTCACCTCGTACCGCCGCAGCACCGTGAGTTGGTGGGGGACGTCCTTCAGGCAGCGGGCCTTCTGTTCGGGGGTGTTCAGGCTCGTCCCGCACCCCTCGGCGACCGTCTCGATGTTGTTGCGGACGGCCGCCAGGCTCGACGAAGCGGAATTCTGGCTGCCGAGGGCGCAGTAGAGGGATCCGAGGACGAAGAGAACGGCGAGCGTCACCGCCAGGGGGTGGCGGCACAGCCGACGGTATTCCCCGAGGACCAAGGGCTTCATCGGGCCCCTCCGCCGCGGTGACCGACCAGTGCGAAGAACCAGTCCTCGAAGGCGTCGGGTCCGCCGGCGGGGTCGTAGCCGAGCTGTTCCAGCGTTCCGGCGGCGGCCACGCGGCCGTCCGCCATCATGATCACGCGGTGGCAGGTGCGCTGGATCTCGTCGAGTTGGTGGCTGGAGACCAGGACGGTGGCGCCGCGGGCCGATTCCTCGGCGATGATGCGGCGGACCATCCGCAGGCCCTCCGGGTCGAGGCCGTTCGTGGGTTCGTCGAGGATGAGCAGGTCCGGCTTCTTCAGCAGGGCGGCGGCGAGTGCGAGCCGCTGCCTCATTCCCTGGGAGTAGGTCCCGACCCGCTTGTCGGACGCGTGGGCGAGACCCACGCGCTCGAGCACCGCTGCGGTGCGGCCGCCGTCGGGGCGTCCCGTGCTTTCGAGCAGCATGCGCAGGACCGCACGACCGGTGAGCCAGCGGGGGAAGGACGGCGCGTCGAGCGCGGCGCCGATCCGAGCGAGCTGCGCGGGCCGCATCGGCAGCGGCTCCCCGAACAGGCGAACGTCACCGGAGCTCGGCCGCACGAGCCCGGTGATCACGCGCATGAGCGTGGTCTTGCCGGCGCCGTTGAGGCCCAGGAGGCCGACGATCTCGCCGGCTTCCAGGCTCAGGCTGACCCCGTCCAGCACGGAGTGCCGTCGGAACCTCTTGGTCACATCGCGACAGGAAAGAACGGTCATCGTGTACGCATCACTTGCTGTAGCCGTGCGCCGCAGGCGCGGCGGGCGCCGAAGAAGAATTCCGCCCCATCGGCGACGGAACCGGGTGCCCGGTCGGCGGCACGCCATGCTGCTATGAAGATCATTCGAAGGTCAAGCAGCAAGATCGTCAGGTCGCGCGGGTGCAGACGTGCACCGACTCGCTGCCGCCGCGTTCGGTGTGGACGATCCGCAGCACGCCGCTCTTGTAACTCACCTTCAGCTGCTGGCCGTCACCCGCGTCCTTCGCCCCCGGCGGCTTCCAGGGCAGGGTGAGCGAGACGGAGTCCGCCACCGTCGCCGGGACCGTGAGGGCCTCGCTGCCGCCGAGTCTCGCCAACTCCTCTCCGTTCCCGAACACTTCGGTGCGCAGGTGGCCACCTCGCAGCAGCCAGGATCCGGTCCACGTGACCGGTTCGCCGCCGGTGTCCCAGACGATGGTGAAGCCGCCGTTGCCTCCGGGCGGTGCGGTCACGGTGGCCGTCCCGTGCACCGTCCTGTCGCCGGGCGTGGTCGACTCCAGCTTCCAGGTGCCCCCGATGAAGGCGTCGAAGGCGCGGGCGACCGGCCCCGAGGAGGCGGGAGCCGGGGCGGCAGCAGCGGAGGAGGCCGGAGCCGCGGAGCCGGCAGCCGTGGAGGGCGCAGCCGCGGAGCCCGGAGCGGAGGCGGGACCGGCGACGGGCGCTTCCTCGCCCTTGCCGCTGCACGCCGCCACCAGCGAGGCCCCGACCCCGATCGCCAGGTAGCGCAGGGCGTTGCGCCGCCCGATGAGCTGCGCTGCCGCGCGTATCTCCCGTACCGCCATCAGGCCTCCAGCCGACGTCAGTTGATTTCCGAGGGGCGACCATGGGCCCACCCCGTCGGTCCGGTGCGGAACCGGCCGACCCCCCACCGCGTCTCCGGTCCATATCGGCACCGCGAGGTTCCGGATGCAGAAATCCCCGTATTAGCATGCACATGACCAGCTGATTCTGGCCATGTCCAGTTATCAACTATTCAGGGGATACATGTCGTTCGACGCGGAATGGGCCGAGCACAAGGCCGCCGCCCTCGCGCAGCAGTCACCCGTCATGCGCCTCAACCACGCGCCGGCGGACGGCAGCGTGCCGGGGAGCCCCGCCGGAAGCCTGGAGGCCGGGGCCGCCTCCATCAACGGCAACGCCAACCTGCTGATCGAGATCGCCGCCCTCCTCCACGAGGGCCGGCCCGACGGCGACGCCAGCACGATGGCCCGCGCCCCGCGCGCCCACGCCGACGTCTCGGCGCAGGTCCTGCGCTTCGCCCAGTTCGCCGACGACCAGTTCAAGGACACGATCAGCCTGCTCGCCGCCCTCGCCACCCGTCTGAAGACGACCGGCACCGACTTCGCCCAGGTGGACGACGGCACCGCCCGGTCCTTCCTCGCGGGCCTCCTCGAATCGGGGCAGTACGTGAAACCGGAGGCCAAGTGAGCGGGCTCAGCCACCGCAAGGACGTCCAATTCCTGGAGGAGTGCAACCCGGCGCTGGTCGAGCGCAACGCCGCCGAGTTCAAGCGCTTGCGCGATCTGCTGGTCCAGGTCGAGGAGCCCGCCCGGCGCGCCGAGACCGGTACGCAGTGGCACAGCGACGGCAGTCACGCCTTCACCTCGCGCCTGTCCGAGGCGCGGCAGCTCGTGCAGCACATCGCCGAGGGCTACGACAAGGCCGCGAGCGCCCTGCACGCCTACGCGGCGGCCCTGACGACCGCCAAGTCCCACTACGCGAACGGCAAGGGCTCCGAACGCAAGCTCGCCACCCTGATCGCCACGAAGGGCACCGCCATCACCCGCACGGCCCAGGAGGCCGAGCCGATGTGCCAGTGGGAGGACATGCGGGCGACGACCGGGTTCCTCGACGGCCTCGCCGAGCTCACGATGGACGTGGACGACATCCGTGACGAGGCCAACCGCCTCCACGACGACGCGGGCGGCAACTTCCAGCTGGCGAAGACCACCGAGCAGGAGGCGCGCAGCTCCTGCGTCCACGCGCTGAAGCAGGCGTACGAGCTGCTGCCCGAGTTCCGGCTGAAGGGCGGTGCGAGCGGGGTCGACCTCTACGCGGCCATGGCCGACATGCGCCACGAGGCGGCCGAGGCCCGCACCAACCCCCTGACCCATCTGCCGGGCAGCGGCCCGAAGAAGGACATGACCGGCCCCGTCGGGCCGGACACCCCGATCTCCCCGCAGCTGCGCGACATCCGGCTGCGGGTCGCCGGGCTGCCGGGGGACGCCGCCGACAACTACTGGATCCCGCTGGTCACGGACGGCCAGCACGCCGACTGGATCTCCCAGAACAAGGAGGTCCTGCGGGCGGCGGCCAAGAACGCCGGTCTGCCGGAAGAGCTGGTCGCGGGCGTGGCCTGGCAGGAGATCGGCGGCTACCAGCCCGGACTGCTGGACGACGTGACCGGCACGATCCGCGAACAGGCCGCGGCCCCGTGGGGCCTGAGTCCGGTGACCCCCGAGAACCTTCCGTGGCGGCTCGGCGGAAAGCTCGACGAGACCTCGTACGGGCCGATCGCCATCCAGCTCCGGCGCGGCGCCGAAGTGCTCGGCTACGACCCGGCGAACCTCACCGACCACCAGCGGACCCTGGTGGAAGAGGCGCTCCAGGACCCCAAGCAGAATGCCTTCATAGCGGCCGGCTTCCTGGCCCAGATCAAGGCGGAGAGCGGTCTCGCCGACGTCCCGGCCGATCAGATGACGGAGGCCCAGATGCGGGAGATCGCCGCCCGCTACAACGGTGGTCCCTACTGGGACCTCCCCAAGGCCCAGGGCTACGGTGACCAGTTCGTCGGGAACCTCGCCCAAGCGAAGGACGCAATGCGATGACGTACCCCCGTGAGGGCATCGACCTGCCCGAGGATCAGGGCTGCCTGCGGTGGGTACTGGGCGTTCCGCTCGGAATCATCCACCTGCTGAACGGCGCCGCCGTGTTCGGGGCCCTGTTCGCCGGGCCCCAGGGCGAGTGGGACGACCAGGGCTACGAGAACGTCGGCGCGTTGTGCCTGGTCTCCGTCTCCCTGAGCGTGCTCGGCCTGCTCATCACCGCCGTTTCGAGCGTGCGCCGGACCATGGGCCTGTGGTGGTTCGCCCCGCCCCTCCTCCTCGGACTGACCGCGTTCCTCCGCGGCGCGACGCTCGGCTGAGCCCCGGATGAGGCTCCCGCGCGAGAACATCGACCTGCCCGAGGACCGCGGCTGCCTCCAATGGGTCCTCGGGATACCGCTCGCCCTCTCCTACGTCCCCGCGGTGTTCACCTGCTACGTCGCCCTGACCCTGCGCCCGGAGCCCCACGACGACCTGCTGCGCGAGGACGTCCGCTTCCTGGCCGGCTGCTGCCTGGTGCTGTGCCTCGTAGGACTGCTGATCACCATCACCCCACTGTTCCGGCGGACCATGGGCCGGTGGTGGTTCGCCCTGCCGTTCCTGCTGGCGACGGTCGCCTACGTCCGCGCACAGAGCGTCTGACCGGAGGAGAACCCCCGGGCCCGGCCCGGGGTGTCCGCGCCGGTCGGGGTGCGGGACCTCAGCTCAGGGTGATCACGGTGTAGACCTCCCCGTCCCTCGGCGGCCGCCGCCACGAGCGGGTGGTGAACGTGTGCAGCCGCCCGTTCAGGAGCGCGTGGCGCGGCAGCCGGACACCGAACTCGGCGGTCACGGCCTCCAGCAGCGACCGTTCCGCCCCGGTGGCCTCCGCCCGGGAGCCGAAGAACCGGTCCGGGTCCAGTGCCCCCGGTATCTCGCCGGTCCGGCGGATCTCCCCGTCCTCGTACGTGAAGGCGTACTGCTCGGCTCCGTCCTGCGCCACGGACAGGTGGAAGAACGGTGCCCCGTGCCGGTTCCGCAGACCGCTCCACACGACCACCGCGCGGGTGCCCGCGGCGGCGGCCGCAGCCGGGGAGACGAACCGCTGCGTGTGGAAATGTGCAGCGTCACCGTCGAAGGCGAAGCTCCACCGGGGGCCGGCCCGGCCAACCGCCATGAGGGCCTTGTCGTCGTAGGACGAGAACTCCCGCTGTCCGCCGAGCAGTCTCCGGCGCACTTCAGCGGACGTCATGGGAACGTGGAGCGCTGCCCCGTCACCGTCCGCGAGACGTCCGGGAAGGTCCTGCGGCTCCACGTCTTCGACCAGGACGAACCGGTAGGACGCGAGGTTGGCGTCGGGTTCCAGGTCCGCGAGCCACGCCAGGCCGTCCGGGTCGAGGCCGGCCGCCGGGTCCGGTGCCCCGCCCGCCTGCCCGCCCCTGGGGGTCGCCAGCAGCTCGCGGCCCCGTTCCGGGGTCAGCAGGGTTCCCAGCAGGGGGTCGGCCACCCACCCCAGCGGCGCCAGGTGGTCGGGCCCCAGCGGCTGCCAGCCCGGGAGGGCGTCCAGCAGCGTCCGCCAGGCCCCGTCGGTGTCGCCCCAGCGCGCCAGCTCCCGGGCCCGCTCGACCGCTTCCCCGAACGGCCCGGCCGTCGTGTACCGGTACGTGCCGCCGCGCACCTGCTCCAGCATCGCGTAGGCCGACGACACCACGTCCTCACCGGCTCCCCGCAGGTGGTACTTCAGCGTGGAGTCGTCCCAGTGCGAGTGGGCCGCGTGCTCGGCGACCAGCGCCGGCAGCAGCTCGGGCGCGTACCGCGGATCGGTCACCACGTCCTCGAAGTACACCATGTAGGTCTGTCCCAGCAGGCGGCGTATCTGGTCGCCCAGTCCGCCGGCCCGCGGCCTGCCGTACTGCTTCGCCTCGTCCAGGTGACGCCCCGCGCGCTCCCACTCGCCGCGCAGCGCCTCCAGCCGGGCCTGCTCCATCAGGGCGTCCAGCTCGCGCGTCGTGTCGTTGGCGAACTCCGGCTCCCCGTCGACCGGGCGCGCGTGCAGGCTGTGGAACTCCCGGTACATGGCCCGCATGAACTCGGCGAAGTTCGCGTGCCGCTCGGGTGCCTCGGCCCGCCAGCTCGCCCACGTGTACACGGCCCACTCGCCGTCCTCGTCCACGTCCTCGGGATCCAGGAGGACGTGGGTGATGTCGGACTCGACGTCGAGCTGGAGCCCGCGCCGCCAGATGTCCGCGTCCCGCCGCTCTTCGGGTCCGGCATCGTCGTCCAGGTACTCCTCGAACATGTCCGCGAGCCCGGACTCGTTGTCGTGCCGACGCACGTCCGTGGTCCCCGCCAGCAGCCAGACGAACCCGCCGGCGTGCCGCCACCCGTCGCTGACTTCGAGGAACTCCCGGTACGACGGGGGCATCCGTCGGCCGAGGCGCTCCTCCATGGCCGCGATCCGCTCCTCGGACGCGGGCGGGAACCCCAGCCACCGGTCCCGCCGGGCGGCTTCGTCCTCCTCGCTGCGCCCGGCGTCGTCGGGCAGGGAATCCGCCCACTCCCCGCTCCAACGGAGCAGGAACGGGCGCCAGTCGAACGGTGCCGCAGTCGTCTTCGTCATGCTCCCGATGCTGCCATCCGCCGCTGACAGTGCCCCGGATGCATGCCGCGGGCGGCACGAACGCCGCAGCCCCCGCCCGGTCGGGGCGGGGGCTGCGGCAGGTGGTGCGCGGTACGGGTCAGGCCGCGACCGCGACCGGCTCGGCGGCCGGGGCGGGCTCGTCCAGCGGGGAAGCCGAGGCGGAGGCGTAGGCCTCCTTGTCCAAGATCCCCTCGCGGGCCGCGACGATGACCGGGACCAGGGCCTGACCGGCCACGTTGGTGGCGGTGCGCATCATGTCCAGGATCGGGTCGATGGCCAGCAGCAGGCCGACGCCCGCGAGCGGCAGGCCCAGCGTGGACAGGGTCAGCGTCAGCATGACGGTGGCGCCCGTCAGACCGGCCGTGGCGGCGGAGCCGATGACCGAGACGAAGACGATGAGCAGGTACTCCTTGATGCCCAGCTGCACGTCGAAGATCTGCGCGATGAAGATGGCGGCGAGGGCCGGGTAGATCGCGGCGCACCCGTCCATCTTGGTGGTGGCGCCGAACGGGACGGCGAAGGAGGCGTACTCCTTCGGGACGCCGAGGCGCTCGGTGACCTTCTGGGTGACCGGCATGGTGCCGACCGAGGAGCGGGAGACGAAGGCCAGCTGGATGGCGGGCCAGGCGCCCTTGAAGAACTGGAGCGGGCTGACCTTGGCGACCGTCGCGAGCAGCAGCGGGTAGACGCCGAACATCACGAGGGCGCAGCCGATGTAGATGTCGGCGGTGAAGGTCGCGTACTTGCCGATCAGGTCCCAGCCGTACGTGGCGATCGCGGTGCCGATGAGGCCGACGGTGCCGATCGGGGCGAGGCGGATGACCCACCACAGGGCCTTCTGGAGCAGTTCCAGGGCGGACTCGGCGAGGTCGAGGACCGGCTTGGCCTTGCCGCCCAGCTGGAGGGCGGCGATACCGGCGACGACGGCCAGGAAGACGATCTGAAGGACCTTCAGCTCGGTGAACGGCGTGACGATGTCGGTGGGCACGATCCCGGTGAGGAAGTCGATCCAGGAACCGGTCTTCTTCGGGTCCTTGCCGTCGGCGGCGGTGAGGCCGGTGCCGGAACCGGGGTCGGTCAGCAGGCCGATGGCGATGCCGATGCCGACCGCGATCAGCGAGGTGATCATGAACCAGAGGAGGGTGCGGGAAGCGAGGCGCGCCGCGTTGTTCACCTTCCGCAGGTTGGTGATCGACACCAGGATCGCGAAGAAGACGAGCGGGGCGATGGCCAGCTTCAGCAGCTGGACGAAGAGGTCGCCGGTCTTCTCCAGCGTGGTGGCGAGCCAGCTGACGTCGTAGCTGCGGGCTATCCAGCCGAAGAGGACGCCGAGGGCGAGACCGGCGACGATCTGGGCCCAGAAGGGGAATTTGAACGAGGCCTTGGCAGGGGCCTGGGGGGTCGCGGACACGGACACTCTCCGGAGGTGGCGCACGAAGACAGGGGGGAAGTACTGGGTGGTGAAGCGGTGCGGCAGCAGCCAGAAGGGCCGGCCGGGACGGCTGCTGTATCGATTCAGCTCAACAGCAACGGGCCGCGGGCGCGCGGCGGCAGAGGTCGACGTGCAGGCGCATCACGAGCGGAACGCTCGCGATCATGGGGTGCGCAGCTGTGGTCAACATGTTGAACACGCTAACACTTCCCCTTTGGGAATCTCAAAGGGGTGCTTTGAGACAACGGCGCGCGAGGCCCTCTTGCGCCGGCCCGGAAAACACCACCGCCCCAGCGTTACGGGCGGTATACCCGGTGCTGGGGCGGTTCGATGTGTGATGAAGCCAACTGGGGCGTTACGAGGCCACTCGCGCCGCGTCGTCCGCCTGGTCCTCCTGGCTGCGGTTCGCGGCGAGCCGCTCCTTCGCACCCGTGACGCGCCCGGAGATCTGCGTGGACATCTCGTCGCGCTGCTTGCGCAGGAGGACGAAGGAGAGCGGGGCGGAGATCACGATGGCGAGCAGTACGACCCAGGCGGCGTTGGCCTCCCCGAGCCCCGCGGGCACCCAGCCGAGCCGGACGAGGCCGGCGACGGCGACGAGGCATCCGACGAAGATGCCCAGGCGCATCGCGGTGTAGCGGATCGTTGCGCTCGGCTTGAGGGACACGGTGACCCCTTCTCTCTCGTCGTGGTCCGGCGGCTGGTGCCCGTCCAGTGAAGCACGCCGGAACCCGGCCCCCGCCCTCCGGGGTCCGGCGGCGGGCCCGGCCGCACGTCAGTGCAGCGGCAGCAGCATCGTGATGTCGTCGCGGTCGTCGCCCGGGGCCACCCGGACGGCGCCGGGGACGCGGCCGACCTCCTTGTAGCCGCAGGAGGCGTAGAAGTGCTCCAGGCCGAGACCGCCGCGGCAACCGAGGCGGATCGCGTCGATGCCCTCGATGGAGCGGGCCGCGGCTTCGGTCTGGGCCATCAGCTCGCGCCCGTACCCCTTGCCCTGGTGCCGCGGATGGACCATCACCGTGTAGGCCCACAGCCAGTGCAGCTGGAGCCGGTGCGCGTTGAGGGTGAGGAACGCGGTCGCGGCGACCGCCCCGTCCCCGTCGTGCCCCACCAGCAGGCGACAGCTCCCGTCGGCGACGCCGGCGAGGTGCTTGTCGAGCGAGGGGCGGATGTCGTCGGGGGTGACCGGGGGTACGAAGCCCACGGCGCCCCCTGCGTTGGAGACGTCGGCCCACAGCGCCAGGATCCCCTCGCGCAGGGACGGGCTGACCACCGGATCCAGGGTGAACGTAAGGGTCATTGGGTAAGTTTATCTATTACCTGATCGACTCGTCCAGAAAAAGCCGAACCCCGGCCCACGGGCCGGGGTTCCACTCGCTCGAAGCAGGTCGGACCAGGCGTCAGACGCGCATCGCCTGCGGGGTCTCGCGCAGGCTCGCGTCCGGACCGGGGTACTCGCGGATGATCTCGTAGCGCGTGTTGCGCTCGACCGGGCGGAAGCCCGCTTCCCGGATCAGGTCCAGGAGATCGTCACGGCCCAGCTTGTTGGGGGTGCCGTAGTTGTCCGCGTCGTGCGTGATCTTGTACTCGACGACCGAGCCGTCCATGTCGTCCGCGCCGTGCTGCAGCGCGAGCTGGGCGGTCTGCACGCCGTGCATCACCCAGAAGACCTTGACGTGCGGCACGTTGTCGAAGAGCAGGCGCGAGACGGCGAAGGTCTTCAGCGCCTCGGCGCCGGTCGCCATCGTCGTGCGCGCCTGGAGCTTGTTGCGCACCTTGCCGTCCTGCATGTCCACGAAGTCGTGCTGGTACCGCAGCGGGATGAAGACCTGGAAGCCGCCGGTCTCGTCCTGGAGCTCGCGCAGCCGCAGCACGTGGTCCACGCGGTGGCGCGGCTCCTCGATGTGCCCGTACAGCATGGTCGAGGGGGTCTTGAGGCCCTTCTCGTGCGCCAGCCGGTGGATGCGCGACCAGTCCTCCCAGTGGGTGCGGTGGTCGACGATGTGCTGGCGGACCTCCCAGTCGAAGATCTCCGCGCCGCCGCCGGTGAGCGACTCCAGGCCGGCCTCGATCAGCTCGTCGAGGATGTCGGAGGCCGACATCCCCGAGATCGTCTCGAAGTGGTGGATCTCGGTCGCCGTGAACGCCTTCAGCGAGACGTTCGGCAGCGCCTTCTTCAGCTCGGAGAGCGAGCGGGGGTAGTAGCGCCACGGCAGGTTCGGGTGCAGGCCGTTGACGATGTGCAGCTCGGTGAGGTTGTCGTTCTCCATGGCCTTGGCCAGGCGCACGGCCTCCTCGATGCGCATCGTGTACGCGTCCTTCTCGCCCGGCTTGCGCTGGAACGAGCAGTACGCGCACGAGGCGGTGCACACGTTCGTCATGTTGAGGTGCCGGTTGACGTTGAAGTGGACGACGTCACCGTTCTTGCGCGTGCGCACCTCGTGGGCGAGGCCACCGAGCCAGGCCAGGTCGTCCGACTCGTAGAGGGCGATGCCGTCCTCACGGGTCAGCCGCTCGCCGGAGCGGACCTTCTCCTCCAGCTCACGCTTGAGCCCAGCGTCCATGTGCCGGTCGCCTCCTCTAGATGCCTCTGCCTGTCCTGCGAACCCTGGTCAACCGTACTCTCAGGCTTCCTCGGGAAGTTCCCCGACCCGGTTCTCCCACTTGGTGGAGAGCACGATGGTCGTGCGGGTGCGCGAGACACCCTTGGTGCCGGAGAGCTTGCGGATGATCTTCTCCAGGCCGTCCACGTCGCTGGCACGCACCTTCAGCATGAAGGAGTCGTCGCCCGCGATGAACCAGCAGTCCTCGATTTCCGCGAGGTCGCGCAGCCGCCGGGCCACGTCCTCGTGGTCCGCGGCGTCGGAGAGGGAGATGCCGATCAGCGCCGTGACGCCGAGGCCCAGCGAGGCGGAGTCGACCGTCGCGCGGTAGCCGGTGATGACGCCGGCCGTCTCCAGCCGGTTGATGCGGTCGGTGACGCTGGGGCCGGAGAGGCCCACGAGACGGCCCAGCTCCGCGTACGAGGCACGACCGTTTTCCCGGAGTGCCTGGATGAGCTGCCTGTCCACCGTGTCCATTTACGTGGAGCCTTCCATTATTCGGCGATCCTGCAAGTCTAGGTATAGAATCTAAGGCACGCAGGGTCAACACCCTGCGAAATCTTTCAGCTGATCAATAACGATCTTCAGGAGTGGTTCACCGTGTTCACGATCGAGATGGCCTACGCACACATGCGGGAGCTCCAGGAGCTGGCCAACCGATCCCGTGCCCACCAGCCCGCCGCCGCCCACCGCATCGACAAGGCCCGCAAGCCGCTCGGCCGCAAGAAGAAGGCCTAGTCACCGGCGCTTGCCTCCCGGGGAGTACGGGAGCCTCCCAGCTCCCCCTCCCAACGGCGGTACAGCTGGTGCGGCACCCCTGCCGCGTCCAGCACCCGCCCCGCGACGAAGTCCACCAGATCCTGGATGTGCGTCGCACCCGCATAGAACGCCGGAGAGGCGGGCAGCACGATCGCGCCCGCCTCGTCCAGCGCCACCAGATGCCGCAGCGTCTGCCCGTTCAGCGGGGTCTCCCGCACCGCGACCACCAGCCGGCGCCGCTCCTTGAGCGTCACGCTCGCCACGCGCTGGAGCAGGTCCTTCGACAGTCCGAGCGCCACCCCCGCCACACAAGCCGTGGACGCGGGGACGATGAGCATCCCCTTGACCGGGTACGAGCCCGAACTCGGGCCCGCCGCCAGGTCCCCCGCACCCCAGTACCGGACGTCGTCCAGTTCCGGCCGCGCGAAGGTCGCGGGCTTCCCGTCGGCTCCGCGCTCCAGCCACTCCCCCAAGTCCTCGCGCCAGTGCGCGTCACGGAAGGCGATCCCGGTCTCGTCCAGCAGGGTGAGGCGGGAGGCGCGGCTCACCACCAGGTCGACACTCTCCCCCGCGGCCAGCAGCCCGCGGAGCACCGCCGCCGCGTACGGCGTCCCGGACGCCCCGGAAACCCCGACCACCCACGGGGTGCGCTTGCGCTCAGTCATACCTCCGAGACTATCCGGCCACCACCGATGGGCACTCAGTAAGGTGTCGGGACGTTCCCGTGACGGGACGCAGCGAGGGGGAAAAGATGAGCACGACGGTGGAACCGACCTGGACGCAGGCCGACCGGGCCAAGGCCGCGGCCAAGCTGATGCTGGGCTGGGTGGCCCTGCTGTGGGCCCTGGAAGCCGTCGACTACGCCACCGGCCACGCCCTCGACCAGTACGGGATCGTCGCCCGCGACCCGGACAGCCTGACCGGCGTCGTCTCCGCGGCCTTCCTCCACTTCGGCTTCGACCACGTCGCCGCCAACAGCCTCCCGCTGCTGGTCCTCGGCTTCATAGCGGCCCTGTCCGGGATCCGCCGCTTCCTCGCGGTGTGCGGCCTGATCGTGCTGGCCGACGGCCTCGGCACCTGGCTGATATCCCCGTCCGGCACCCTGACGCTGGGCGCCTCCGGCGTCGTCTTCGGCCTCTTCGGCTACCTGCTCGTACGCGGCTTCGTCGAGCGCAAGGCGCTGGGCATCGCGGTGGCCTTGGGCGTTGCCGCCGTCTGGGGCACCTCGATCGTCGCCGGCATCCTCCCGACGAACACCGGCGTCAGCTGGCAGGGCCACCTGTGCGGCCTGGTGGCGGGCATCGTGACGGCCCTGTACTTCCGCCGCCCGGCCCGTCGGCAACCGGCCCTCACGGGCTGAGGACCGAGAGGTCCCGCCCGCCTCAGAAGGTCAGGCCCCGAACCACGAGGTCGGCCAACGCGCACACGAAGAGCGCGATGCCGATGAAGCCGTTGACCGTGAAGAAGGCCCGGTTCAGGCGGGACAGGTCGTGCGGCTTGACGATCGTGTGCTCGTAGAGGAAGGCGGCGACGACGACCGCAAGGCCGGCCCAGAACAGCACGCCCGCATCGGTCGCCAGCGCGTACCAGGCCAGCAGGGCCGTGGTCACGGCGTGCGCACCGCGCGCGCCCCAGAGGGCGGCCGGGACCCCGAAGCGGGCCGGGACGGACTTGACGCCCTCCGCACGGTCGGCGGCCACGTCCTGGCAGGCGAAGATCAGGTCGAAGCCGCCGATCCACACGCCCACCGCCAGGCCCAGGACGACCGCGTCCCAGGACCACTCGCCGGTGACCGCGAGCCAAGCCCCCACCGGGCCCATCGCCTGGGCCAGACCGAGAATGGCGTGCGGGAAGTTCGTGAACCGCTTGCCGTACGGATAGACCACCATCGGGATCACGGCGACCGGCGCGAGCGCCAGGCACAGCGGGTTCAGCAGCGCCGCCGAGCCGAGGAAGACCAGGAGCGCGATCCCGGCTCCGGTCCAGGCCGCACGGACCGACACCGCGCCGGTGACCAGCTCACGGCCGGCCGTCCGCGGGTTACGGGCGTCGATCTCGCGGTCGATGATCCGGTTGGCGGCCATCGCGAAGGTCCGCAGCCCCACCATGCAGATGGTGACGAGCAGCAGGACGTCCCAGTGGATGCGCCGGTCGAGCTGGAACATGGCGGTGAACGCCGCGATGTAGGCGAAGGGCAGCGCGAAGACCGAGTGCTCGATCAGCACGAGTCTCAGAAAGGCCTTGACCTTCCCGACCTGCGGTGCGGCGGGCCCGGGACCGAGGACCCCCTCTGCAGCCGATGTCACGCGACGCTCCGGTGGAACTCGACGACGTGGGCGCGGACCTCCGCGACCGGCAGCGTGCCGAGCTCCACGTCCAGCGGTTCGGACTGCGCACCCGGCTCCTCGGAGCCGGCCGGCGGTACGACCCGGGCGCTCAGGGAGACCCGGTCGTCACCGGCGGGGGTGACGGAGACGACGATGCTGCCGTCGGCCAGTTCGAGCTCGGCGTCGCCCTTGCCCGCCAGCGCGTACAGCAGTTCGTCCGCGAAGACCGCGGCCTCGCCGTCGGTGAGCTCGGGCAGCTCGAAGGTCCGCCCCTCGCCGTCGGTGCGGTCGGCCATGACCTGCCAGATGCCGGACTCCCCGGCGAACTCCTCGGGGGTGACCCCGGCCCGCTCGGCCGCGAGGCGCAGCCCCGGGTCGTTCACGTCGAGTTCGGGGCGCACCAGCGCCACGCAGGGCGTGCCGTCGCCGAGGAACAGGGCGGGGCCGCCCACAGCAATCGGGCTCACAGTCCGTACTCCTTCCAGCGGCGGTCCACCAGGGCGGCGGTGGCCGGGTCGGACTCGACCATGTCGGGCCAACCGCCGTCGCGGGTGTAGCCCTCCTCGGGCAGCTTCTTGGTGGCGTCGATGCCCGCCTTGCCACCCCAGAACTGCTGGTACGAGGCGTGGTCCAGGTGGTCCACCGGCCCCTCGACGACCGTGAGGTCGCGGGAGTAGTCGGTGTTGCCGAGGGCCCGCCAGGAGACCTCGTGCAGGTCGTGGACGTCGCAGTCCTTGTCGACCACGATGATCAGCTTGGTCAGCGACATCATGTGCGCGCCCCAGATGGCGTGCATGACCTTCTGGGCGTGCTTCGGGTACTTCTTGTCGATCGAGACGATCGCGCAGTTGTGGAAGCCGCCCGATTCCGGGAGGTGGTAGTCCACGATGTCCGGCACGATGATCTTGAGCAGGGGCAGGAAGAACCGCTCCGTCGCGCGGCCGAGCGGGCCGTCCTCGGTCGGCGGCCGGCCGACGACGATCGACTGGATGAGCGGACGCCTGCGCATCGTCACGCAGTCGATCTTCAGGGCCGGGAAGGGTTCCTGCGGGGTGTAGAAGCCGGTGTGGTCGCCGAAGGGACCCTCCGGGAGCATCTCGCCGGGCTCCAGCCAGCCCTCGATCACGACTTCGGCGTTGGCCGGGACCTGGAGCGGGACCGTCTTGCAGTCGACCATCTCGATCCGCTTGCCCGCGACGAAGCCGGCGAAGAGGTACTCGTCGATGTCGCCCGGCAGCGGCGCGGTGGACGCGTACGTCACCGCGGGCGGGCAGCCGAAGGCGATCGCGACCGGCAGCCGTTCGCCCTTCGCCGCGGCGACGGCGTAGTGGTTGCGGCTGTCCTTGTGGATCTGCCAGTGCATGCCGATGGTGCGCTTGTCGTGGCGCTGGAGCCGGTAGAGGCCCAGGTTGCGCACGCCGGTCTCGGGGTGCTTGGTGTGGGTCAGGCCGAGGTTGAAGAAGTCGCCGCCGTCCTTGGGCCAGGTGAAGAGGGCCGGGAGCTGGTCGAGGTCCACGTCGTCGCCGGTGAGGACGACCTCCTGGACGGGCGCGGAATCGCCCTTCACCTTCTTCGGCGGCACGTGCACCATCGAGCCGAGCTTGCCGAAGGCCTCGCGGACCCCGATGAATCCCTGCGGGAGCTCCGGCTTCAGCAGGCCGCCGATCTTCTCGCTGATCTCGCCGTACGACTTGAGGCCGAGGGCCTTCAGGAGGCGGCGGTCGGTGCCGAAGACGTTCATGGCCAGCGGCATCGCCGAGCCCCGGACGTTCTCGAAGAGGAGCGCCGGACCCCCCGCCTTGTTCACTCTGTCGACGATCTCCCCGACCTCCAGGTACGGGTCGACTTCGGCCTTGATGCGCTTGAGGTCGCCCTCCCGCTCCAGAGCCCGGAGCAGCGAGCGGAGATCGTCGTAAGCCATAGGGGTCAGTATCCGTCACCAACTACCCTGGAGGCGTCACCGGGGCCCTGACGCGGGCCCCCCGTCACTGACTGGGAGTCGGTCCCACACCGTGCTGCGCTATCTGCCGTTCCTGCTGATCCTCGCGCTGACCATCTACGCCTTCATCGACTGCCTGAACACTGCGGAGCCGGAGGTCAAGCACCTCCCCAAGGTGGTCTGGGTGATCATCATCCTGCTCTTCTCCATCGTGGGGCCGGTCGTGTGGCTGTTCGCGGGCAAGGACCGAGGGGCCGCGGGCGGGGGCCGAGCGCGCCGGGCGCAGTGGGTGGCGCCCGACGACAACCCGGAGTTCCTGAAGTCGCTGCGCGACGAGCAGGAGAAGAAGGACAAGGACCAGGACAAGGACCAGGGCTAGGACCAGGGCCAGGCCGTCCCCGCCGGGTCCGCGAGGTGCCGCTGGATCACCTCGATCGTGTTTCCCGCACCACCTGGACCAGGCAGAACACCGTCGCGGCGAGCAACGTGAGCCCGCCGACGAGCGCCGTCGGGCGCAGGGCTTGCGCGGCGCTCGCGCTCATCGCGCCCGCGGCTCCGCCGAAGACCCCCACCAGGGCCAGCGCGACGAACGGGGCGGATGTCCACCCGGGCGCGGCGCGCCGGGAGCGCGAGGAGAACCAGGCCAGCCAGGCAGCCACAGCGCTCCCACGCCGGAAGGGATCAGGAAGAGGGCGGCACCGAGCGGCTCCTGATGGGCGACGTGCGGATTCGCCCCGGTCATGACGCTGTCCGCGGCCCTGCCGGTGTCGGCGCCGCCGTAGGCGACGTCGCGGATGCCGCGCCGCCAGCTCACCAGCCGGACGGGGGCGCCGGCCCGGACGGGTGCGGTGTAGACGCCGTCGGCCAGGTGGATCCGTCGCACCGCACCGTCGGCCGTCTTGACCTCGATGTCGGCGTGCCGGACGCTTCCCTCTTCCGGGATCCGCACCACCGTGGCGGAAGCCTCGCTCAGGCAGTCCCGCGCCCGTTCCCGGGTACGGCGGGTCGCCGCGTCGTAGGCGCGCGCCCCGGCCGTCGCGTTCGCGACGGGGCCGAGGAGCAGCCCCACTCCGACGAGCAGGGGCACGCTTCCGCCACGTGTCCCCCTAGCGCGCCCACGGCAGTACGCGGGTGCCCTCCTCCCCCGGGACCGAGACCACGCCGTCCGCGCGCATCACGACGTGGGCCTCGAAGGTCTCGGCGGCGTGGATGCGGCGCAGTGCGTCCGGGGGCAGGACGAGGGTCTGGCCGGCGGTGACCTTCTCGGTGCGGCCGGCGCAGGTGACCTCCAGGGAACCGGCGGTCAGGGTCCACACCTGCTCGCGGCTGACGGAGTGCTCGGGGCCGGTGCTGCCGGGGGGCATGGCCACGTGCCAGCTGCTGAGCTCGGAGCTGCCGCGGCTGGGGGCGGCGAAGCCGGTCATGGTGGCGTTGGGGGTGGCGGTGACGTTCTCGGGGGAAACGCTGATCACGTGCAAGGCGGGTCCTCGTCTTCTCGGAGCATGCGAGTAAAGCTGCTTTACTTCGAGTGAGTAAAGCAGCTTGACCCAGTCGTGTCACCATATTTGTGTGAAGAGAGACGAGAACGAGGGCGTCGAGCTGCTGTTCCTGCTCGGCCTGGGCTTCCAGATGCTGCTCGGGGAATTCACCCGGCGCGTCGCCGAGGCCGGCTACCCGGACCTGCGGCCGGTGCACGGCATGGCCTTCCAGGCCCTCCAACGCGACGGCGCCACCGCCACCGAACTCGCCGAACGGCTCGGGGTGACCAAACAGGCCGCCGGACAGATCGTCGACGACCTGGAGAAGCGCGGCTACGTCCGCCGCGAGCCGCACCCCGGGGGCGGCCGCCGCAAGCTGGTGGTCCTGACCCAGGCGGCCCGTGACCACCTCGCCGTCGCGGGCCGGATCCTGCACGAGCTGGAGGCCGAACTGGGCCGCGGCACCGACCTCACCGCCCTGCGCGAGGGGCTGGGGGAGATCGTGCGCACCTTCCACGGGGAGGGCGGACTCCCGCCGCTGCGCCCGGTGTGGTGAGGATCTAGGCCCGGGCGAGGGAGGCGTAGGCCTCGCGGAGGGTCGCCCAGCGGATGTCCGTCCAGGTGGACCAGTCCGCCGGCCGGCCGGCCAGGGCGGAGTCCAGCAGCTCGAAGTGCTCGTGCCAGCCCGCCAGGCAGTCCAGGCGCTCGTCCTCCGTCCCGCCCCGCTCGTTCACGAACCGGATCACGGTCGAATCGGTCCCGACCGGCTCCAGGTGGAAGCGGATCCGCCCGTGCTCGGTGAGCGTGTACTCGGCGACCCGCTCCACGTCCCAGGCGGTGACCCGCCCGGTCACCACGGTTCCGGTGTTCAGCCAGCGCAGCGTGACCGCCCCGCCGAGCCTGCGCTCCAGGACGTCCGCCGCCGCCAGCCAACCGCGCAGCCCGTCCGGCGTGGTCAGGGCGGGCCACAGGGCCGCGTAGGCGTGCGGCAGGTGCAGCTCGAAGCGGAGCAGCCAGTGGTCCTCGCCGCGCTGCTCGCTGGTGGCATGGCTCACGAGGGACATGCCACCAGCGTCCCACTCCCGCCGGTCAGACGCCCGCGTACGAGTGCTTGCCGCTGAGCAGGATGTTCACGCCGTAGTAGTTCCAGATCCAGCAGGCGAAGGCGAAGAGCGCCAGGTAGGCGGCCTTGCGGCCCTTCCAGCCGGCAGTGGCACGGGCGTGCAGGTAGCAGGCGTAGGCCACCCAGGTGACGAAGGACCAGACCTCCTTGGGGTCCCAGCCCCAGTAGCGGCCCCAGGCGTCGCCGGCCCAGATCGCGCCCGCGATGATCGTGAAGGTCCACAGCGGGAAGACGGCCGCGTTGATGCGGTACGAGAACTTGTCGAGGGAGGCCGCCGAGGGCAGCCGCTCCAGCACCGAGGTGCGGAACTTGCCCGGCGTGCGGCCGGCCTCGAGCTGGCTCTCGTAGGAGTCCCGGAAGAGGTAGAGGACCGCGCCCGCGGCGCCGATGTAGAAGACGGCGCCGCAGAAGATCGCGGTGGAGACGTGGATCCACAGCCAGTACGAGTGCAGGGCCGGGACCAGCTGGTCGCTGTCGGTGTAGAGCCAGGTGACGGCGATGCCGAGGTCCAGCAGGACCGTGGTGACCAGGATCAGGCCGAGCCAGCGGACGTTCTTCTTCAGGGCGAGCAGCACCAGGTACGCGCCGACGGCCACCGTGGAGAAGGTGATCGAGAACTCGTACATGTTGCCCCAGGGGGCCCGCTGCACCGACAGGGCGCGGGCGACCACCCCGGCCGCCTCGACGAGGAAGGCGAGCGCGGTCAGCGAGACCGCGATCCGCCCGTACAGGTCGCCCTGCACGGTGCCGCCGGCGGCGCCGGGGCCGTCCGGGACGTCGCGGGTGCCGGCGGCGGAGCGGGTGGTGACCTTGGGCCGGTCCAGTACGGCGGTGGCGCCGCCCTTGCCGCGCACCTGCACGGCCGGGGCAGCGGCCGCGTCGGCGCCGGCGCCGGTCAGCGCGGCGGCCGTACGGCCCACCTTGCTGCGGCTGCCGAAGGTCCACTCGGCGATGTGCGCGAAGAAGGCGAGCATGTAGACCGCCATCGACGAATAGATCAGGTAGTTGCTGATCTCAGCCAGGCTCTCGTTGGCTGCGGCTGCGAGCGGCGTCATCCGCGCTCTCCTTCAGGGGTTTCTTCAACACGTGGTTCGGCTAGTGCAGCAGGCGCGCTCGGCGCCTGCTGGTGCAGCGTGGCGGCGAGGTCCGCCAGCTCCTCCGGGAGCTTGGCGGACTCGCTGCGGCCGAGGCCCGCCATCTCCACGACGGTCACGCCGTCCTTGCCCGCCACCGCACGCACCCAGATCCGGCGGCGCTGGATGAACAGCGATCCGGCCAGGCCCGCGATGGCGGCGATCGCCCCCGCGAGGGCGAGGCCGCTTCCGGGCTGATGGGTGACGGAGAAGGTGGCCCAGCGCTCGATGCCCTCGAACTTCACGGTGCCCGCGCCGTTCGGCAGGGTCATCGTGTCGCCGGGCGCCATCTTCTGCTTGAACTGCTGGCCCGACTCGTCCTTGAACATCTCCATCTTGGAGGTGTCGAGCCGGTAGACGTTCTGCGGCAGACCCGAGTCCACGCCGAGGCTGCCGTGCCAGGCGTTGAGCATGAGCTGCGGGTTCAGGAGGGCGGGGAACTGCGAGAACATCGTGCCCATGCCCTCGCCGGCGAAGCTCGGCACGAAGACGGCGTTGAAGCCGAGCTGCTCCTGCTTGCCGTCCTTGTCCTTGTAACCGTCGGTGACCTTGACGGCTCCGGTGGAGGTCAGGTTGGCGTCCTGCGGGAGCACCGGGACGGCGCCCTTGAAGATCACCTTCCCGGTGGGGTCGGTCACCGAGAGGATCGGCGCGTAGCCGTGGCCGAGCAGGTAGACCTTGGACCCGTCGATCTCCAGGGGCTTGTTGACCTGGATCTCGCGCTTCTGCGGCGTTCCGTGGGCGCCCTCGCTGAGGGTGACGTACGCCTTGAAGTCGCGCGGAGTGCCCCGCTGCGGGCCGGTCATCTCGTAGGTGGCGTCGAAGCGGTCCAGCGTGAAGCTGAACGGCGGCAGGTCGTCCGGGTGGAAGAGCGTGCCGGGCTTGAAGTCGTCGTACTGGGTGAGCGTGTTCGAGAAGCCGCTGCCGCGCAGGACCAGCTTGCCGCCCTCGGACTTGAAGTACTGGCCCCAGGCGAAGGCCACGAGCATCACGATCAGCGCGACGTGGAAGATCAGGTTCCCGGCCTCGCGGAGGTAGCCCTTCTCAGCGGCGACGTGGCCGCTGCCCGCCTCGATGCGGAAGCGCTTCCCGCCGAGCAGCGTCCTCGCGTACGAGAGGACCTCGTCGGGGGTCTTGTCGGTACGCCAGGTGGTGTGGGCGGGCAGCCGGTCGAGCCGCTTGGGGGCGCCCGGCGGGCGGCCGCGGAGCTGGCCGACGAACTGCCAGGCGCGCGGGACGATGCAGCCGATCAGCGAGATGAACAGCAGCAGGTAGATCGCGGAGAACCACACCGAGCTGTAGACGTCGAAGAGCTGGAACGCCTCCGCGACGCCGACGTAGGACGGGTTGTCCCGCTTCCATTCGGCGACCTTCATCGCGTCGACGTTGGTCTGCGGGACGAGGGAGCCGGGGATGGCGCCCAGGGACAGCAGGAAGAGCAGGATCAGCGCCACTCGCATGGAGGTGAGCTGCCGCCAGAACCAGCGGGCCCAGCCGATCACGCCGATGCCGACGGGACCGCTGTCCTCGACGGGTGCGGTGGAGAGCTGGGAGCCGGCCGCGGCCTCGGCGGGGTCCGCCGGTGCGGGCTCGGTCGACGTCTCGGTGGACGCCTTGTCTGTCGTACTCATGTCCGTCGGTTCCTCAGATCCCCACCGTGAAGCCTTGGGTCCAGCTCCGCATGTCGTCAACGATGCTGTCCCACAAACCTGTGACGAGCAGCAGGCCGGTGAGGATCAGCATGCCGCCGCCGATGCGCATCACCCATGCATAGTGCTGCTTCACCCAGCCGAATGCACCGAGCGCCTTGCGGAAGGCGACCGCGGCGAGGATGAAGGGCACGCCGAGGCCCAGGCAGTAGACGACCGTCAGCAGGGCGCCGCGGCCGGCGCTCGCCTGGTCGAGGGAGAGCGTGCTGACGGCGGCGAGGGTCGGGCCCATGCAGGGGGTCCAGCCGACGCCGAAGAGCACGCCGAGCAGCGGCGCGCCGAGCAGGCCCGCCGTCGGCTTCCGGTGGAAGCGGAACTCCCGCATCGTCAGACCGGGGATCGCTCCCATGAAGAAGAGGCCCATGAGGATCACCACGCCGCCCAGGACGCGGGAGATGATCTCGGTGTTCGCCTTGAGGGTCTGACCGAAGTAGCCGAAGAGCGCGCCGGTGGAGACGAAGACGGCGGTGAAGCCGGCGATGAACAGGAGCGCGCCCACCAGCATCCGCCCGCGGCGGGCCTCGGCGAGGTCGGCGCCGCTGACGCCGGTCACGTAGGAGAGGTAGCCGGGGACCAGCGGCAGGACGCAGGGCGAGAAGAAGGAGACGAGTCCCGCGAGGAGCGCGATCGGCAGCGCCAGCAGCAGCGTGCCGTTCAGGACCGTCTCGTTCACACCCGTGGCCTCGACGGCGAGGACGTAGTCGACCACGAGGTCACTGCTCCGCGAGGACGGGGTCGATCATCGAGCGCAGCCTGTCCTCGCCCAGGGGGGCAAGGGTGCGTGCGGCGATCTTGCCCTCCCGGTCCAGGACGAGCGTGGAGGGGATGGCGTTCGGGTTGAGGCTGCCCTTGGGGAAGCGGAGCAGCAGCTTGCCGTCGGGGTCGTAGAGGCTCGGGTAGGTGATCCCGAAGGTCTCCTCGAAGGAGGCGGCGTTCTGCTTGCTGTTGTCGCGGACGTTGACGCCCACGAAGACGACGTCCTTGCCGGCGTCCGCGAGCTCCTTGGACACCTTCGCGAAGGCCGGGGCCTCGGCACGGCACGGCGGGCACCAGGAGCCCCACACGTTGAGGACGACGACCTTGCCCTTGAAGGCCGTCGTGTCGAGGCTCTTACCCTCGACGCTCTCGCCGTCGAGCTTGGGGGCCTCGGTGCGCTCGCCCTTGGCGGAGGTGGAGATGCCGCTCGCGCCCGTGACGTAGTTGCCGCCGGTACCGGTCGGCTTGCCGCTGTCCGAACCGCTGCACGCCGTGAGCGTGAGGGCGCCGGCGACGGTCACCGCGGTCAGCAGGAGGGCGCGGCCGCTGGGTGAGCGGCGTCGGGGGGCGCGGCTAAGGCTCATGTGAAAAGTTTCGCATGAGCAATTCGCGGATTTTCCGCACCCCCCGACCGGGAGTCAATGCCCTGGTCAGGCGATGGTTCAGGCGGCGGTCATGTACGCGCTCCAGCCGCCGGCCGGCACCTGGCCCGGGCCGAGGCCCCGGAGCCTGGCGAGCACCTTGGGGTCCTGGACCTCCAGCCAGTCGGCGAACTGCCGGAAGGATACGAGCCGTACGTCCCTTTTGTCCGCCATGCCCTTGAGTGCCTCCTCGACGGCGTCCATGTAGATGCCGCCGTTCCACTCCTCGAAGTGGTTGCCGATGAACAGGGGCGCGCGGTTGGTCTCGTAGGCCCGCCGGAAGCCGCCCAGGTAGGTGGCCGTGGCCTGGGTGCGCCAGCCCGGATAGTTGGCGGGCACGCCCCTCGTCGTGCTCTTCGACTGGTTGGCGAGGATGTTGTAGTCCATCGAGAGGACCTCGAAGGAGTGCCCGGGGAACGGCAGGGACTGCAGCGGCAGGTCCCAGACGCCGGACCTGCGCTCCGGCCAGACCTGGAGGCCGCCGGGAGAGCTGGAGTCGTAGCGCCAGCCCAGCCGCCGGGCCGTCGGCAGCAGGCCGTCCCGACCGAGGAGGCAGGGGGTGCGGGAGCCCTTCAGCTCCTTGCCGTAGTCGAAGGGCAGGGGTTCGAGGTCGGTGAATCCGGTGTTCGTGCGCCAGTTGGTGACGAACGACACGGCCTGGTCGATCTCGCTCTGCCAGTCGTCCGGAGTCCACCTGCCGACCGAGCCGGAGCCGGCGCAGAAGTGGCCGTTGAAGTGGGTGCCCACCTCGTGCCCGTCGAGCCAGGCCTGGCGGACGCAGGTGAGGGTGGAGCGGACGTTCTCGTCCTTGAGGTAACCGATGTCCGAGGCCCCGACGGGGTTGTTCGGCGGCCGGTAGAGGTGCCGCTTCGACTCGGGCAGCAGATAGATGCCGGAGAGGAAGAAGGTCATGGCCGCGCCGTGGTCCTTGGCGAGCTTGAGGAAGCGCGGGAAGAGACCGTTGCCGATCTCCCCCGCACCGTCCCAACTGAAGACGACGAACTGCGGCGGGGTCTCGCCCGGCTGGAGCGGCACGGGCGCGTCCGGCTGGTTCGGCTGCGGTCCGGTGTCGGCGGTGGAGCCGTCACCGATGGGCCTGACCACCGGCTTCTCGCCGGGCTTCGGGTTCTTCGGGTTCCTGGCGGGTCCGGGAGCGCCGGGACCGGACGTGTCCGATGAGCCGCAGCCAGCGATTCCCATCGCGGCGGCCGCACCGAGTCCCAGTCCCAGCAACCCCCTCCGACTGACTCCCCTGATGTCGCGCATGTCACCGTCCCCACTGTCGACCACCCATACCGACCTGAAGCCCATATAAACGGACAATCAGATTGGATATGTGAGCTGACACGGTGATTCCCGCGCGACCTCTTTTTAGTTGGGCAGAAACGTAACGCCCCGTAACAGTCGGTCGATCAAGACCCGATCAGGGAGCCGAACCCCCGATCAGGCGCCGAACGCCTTGGACGCACCCTTCACCGGCTTGGCCCCGGCCAGCAGATGGGCCGGGACCAGGTCCCGGGCCGGCTCGCTGTAGCCCACCGACACCAGCTTGTCGCCCTGGAAGGTGAAGGACGTCATCGAGGCCAGCGTGCACTGCCGGCGCCGCGGGTCGTGCCACAGCCGGCGCTTCTCCGCGAAGCTGCGCACGATCCAGATCGGCAGCTGGTGGCTGACCGCCACCGCCTCACGGCCGCGGGCCGCGTCGCGCGCCGCCTCCAGCGCGCTCATCATCCGGACCACCTGCTCGACGTACGGCTCGCCCCAGGACGGCTTGAACGGGTTCGTCAGGTGCTTCCAGTTGCCGGGCTTGCGCAGCGCGCCGTCACCGACACCGAAGGTCTTGCCCTCGAAGACGTTCTCCGCCTCCAGCAGCCGCGCGTCGGTCGCCAGGTCCAAGCCGTGGACCTTGGCGATCGGCTCCGCGGTCTCCTGCGCGCGCTCCAGCGGGGAGGACACCACGTAGGCGATGTCCCGGCCCTTGAGGTGCTCGGCGACCCGGTCCGCCATCTGCCGGCCCAGCTCGGACAGGTGGTAGCCGTCACGGCGCCCGTAGAGCACGCCCTCGGGGTTGTGCACCTCCCCGTGGCGCACCAGGTGCACGACGGTGAGCTCGGGCGCGGCGGGCGTGGTGCTGCTGCTCATGCGGTGGCCTCCGCGGCGGCTCGGGCGGCGGCCGGCAGCGCCGCCGCGATGCGCTCGATCGCCTTCTCGTCGTGGGCGGTGGAGACGAACCAGGACTCGAACGCGGACGGCGGCAGGTAGACGCCCTGCGCCAGCATCGAGTGGAAGAACCCGTTGAAGCGGAAGCTCTCCTGCTTCTTGGCGTCGTCGTAGTTGCGCACCTCGTCCTCGGTGAAGAAGACGGAGAACATGTTGGACGCGGTCTGCAGCCGGTGCGCCACGCCCTCCTTGGCGAGCGCGCCGGTGACCAGGCCCTGGATCTCCTTCGAGACCGCGTCGACCTTCTCGTACGCGGCCGCATCCAGCAGGCGCAGCTGCGCGAGACCGGCGGCGGTGGCGATCGGGTTACCGGAGAGCGTGCCGGCCTGGTAGACGGGACCGGCGGGGGCCAGGTGACCCATGACGTCGGCGCGGCCGCCGAAGGCCGCGGCCGGGAAGCCACCGCCCATGACCTTGCCGAACGTCATCAGGTCGGGCTTGACCCCGTCGACGCCGTACCAGCCGGCGCGGGAGGTCCGGAAGCCGGTCATGACCTCGTCGGAGATGTAGAGCGCGCCGTTCTCCCGGCAGAGGTCCGCGAGCCCCTGGTTGAAGCCCTCGGCAGGGGTCACCACGCCCATGTTGCCGGGCGCGGCCTCGGTGATCACACAGGCGATCTCGCCCGGGTGCGCGGCGAAGGCCGCCCGTACCGCTTCGAGGTCGTTGTAGGGCAGCACGATCGTGTCGCCGGCCTGCGCACCCGTCACACCGGGGGTGTCCGGAAGCGCGAAAGTCGCCAAACCGGAACCGGCGGCGGCCAGCAGAGCGTCCACGTGACCGTGGTAGCAGCCGGCGAACTTCACGACCTTGGCGCGACCGGTGAACCCGCGGGCCAGCCGGATCGCCGACATGGTCGCCTCGGTACCGGAGGAGACCAGGCGGACCTGCTCCACGGGTTCGATGCGCGCGACGATCTCCTCGGCGAGCGCCACCTCGCCCTCACCGGGCGTACCGAAAGAGGTACCGCGGGCGACGGCCGCCTGGACGGCCTCGATCACCTCGGGGTGCGAATGACCGAGGATCATCGGCCCCCACGAGCACACGAGGTCGACGTACTCACGACCATCGGCATCGGTGAGGTACGGACCGGTCCCGGACACCATGAACCGGGGCGTACCGCCCACGGCGCGGAAGGCGCGCACGGGAGAGTTCACGCCGCCGGGGGTCACGAGGGAGGCGCGCTCGAAGAGCGTCTGCGAAACTGGGGCTTCATACGGGTACGGGTAGCTCACACCAGCCATGGTCTCAGAGGCCGCGACAGACTTGCGGGCGGGCGTTTCACCGCGTCGCCGCGGGGGAGGTCACTGCCATGATGATCAGGCTGCGTGGCGGGGGCCGCGGGGCCGGGGCGAGCAAGACCAGTCGGGTGGAGATATGCAACGCGGTGGTGGACCGGGCGAGGGTACGGACGGCCTCGATCCGCAGCGCGCCCGCGAGGCCCGCCGCCGGGGCAAGCACCGCCGCCACGGCATGGAGGCGGCCGACGCCGCCCCCGGACCGACGACCCCGCCCGAAGACCTGCCCAAAGGCCGCGGCATGGGAGTGACGTACAAGTACTTCGGCGCCCCCGACGGCGCCACGGCGGCCCGGGTACCGGTCACGATGCGGCCGGAGGAGCTCGGCGGCGACGAGCTCGGCATGGGCGGCCTCTTCACCAAGATCAAGCCGGAAACGGTGGCCGCGATGGTCCTGACCGGCATCGAAGGCATACCCCTCCACAAGGTGCCCCCGCTGGAGCTGGTCGTCCTCCACCCCGACTACGCGGTGGTCAAGCTCCCGATGACCGTGGTCGACCCGCTGCGCGGAATCGGCGAGGAATCGGTGGGCGCGGCGGCCTTCATCTGGTCCACGGTCCCGGACCGCGGCGGCCCGAGCGACGCCTTCAACGTCTACCAGCTGCTCCACGAGTGGCAGGATTTCAGCCACCGCCTCCACGAAGCCGGCCACCAGCCGTACTGCCTCGTCTGGCCCTGACCGCCGAAGGCATCCGGCTCGCGGGCATCCCTCAGACACCCGCGCGCAGGGTTTCGGCGGGCAGGATGCGGGCGGCCGCCAGGGCCGGGTAGAGGCCTGCTGCCAAGCCCACCACCAGGCCGACCAGCGGGCCCGCGCCGGTGAGGGCGGGGTCGAGGACCACCAGCCAGTCCTTGGCCAGGCAGGTCACCGCGGTGATCTGGATGCCGAGCACCGTGCCCACCACGCCGCCGGCCAGCCCCACCAGGCCGCTCTCGATGCAGAACTGTCCGGCGACCGCCCGCCGCGACGCGCCGAGCGCCCGGCGCAGGCCGATCTCGGAACGCCGCTCCAGCACGGACACGTAGGCGGTGTTGCTGACACCGAGCGCGCCCACGCCGAGGGAGACCGCGGCCAGGCCCAGGAACAGGGCCCGCGTCTGCGACTCGACCCCCCGGCGCAACGACCGGGGGTCCGGCGGCACCAGCGCGACGAGCCTGTCCGGGGCGCCCGGGGCCAGGGCGAACGGGGCCTCGTCACCGACCTGGTCGGCGGCGCCCAGATCCGTACGAATGATCATTTCCGCGGGGGCGAAGCCCAGTCCCGCCGGATCCTGCAGGGCGGCCCAGTACGGGATGACCACCGAACCGGTGAGGTTCGTATCACCGGTGGGAGCCCGGAAGACGCCGAGCACGCTGAAGGCGACCCCGTTGACGTGGATCACGGAGTTGCCGGCCCCGCCGTCCACGGTCAGCCGGGAAGCGGCGGCCGTGTCGATCAGGGCCACCCGTTCGCGCCGGGCGTCGTGCCCCGTGTCGAACCAACGGCCCTGCGTGAGCACGGCCGACATGGCGAGCAACGCTTCGGGCTGCGCGGCCATGACCGTGCCCTCGGGCAGGTCGTTCTCCTTGCCACCGGACAGCCGCGAGAGCGCCGGCTGCTCGCCGGCCCTGCTGACCAGACCGGCGCTGCGGACGCCGTTGAGGTCGCGCACCCGCTGGGTGTCGGCGCCGTCGGGCCGCGGCCGAACCCCGGCAACGGCCTCCGACGGGTACTTGACCGTCACCCGCGTCGCCTTGAGGGCGTCGAACTGGTCCGAGACGGCGCCGGCCGCGCTGGCCGTGATGCCGAGCGTGGCGAGGGCGGCGGCCAGCCCCACGGAGATGCCCACCATGGTGAGCAGCGTGCGGAACCGGCGGCCGAACAGCGCGAGGAACGCCTGGACGAGCAGGTCCGCCGCCGACGTACGGGGCTGCCCGGGCGGCCGGACCGTCGCGCGTCTACGCAACACGGCCGTCCACCACCTTGAAGACGCGGTCGGCCCTGGCCGCGACATCGGGTTCGTGCGTGACCACGACCACGGCCCGGTCCTGCGCGACCAGTCCGGTCAGCAGGTCCATGACGCGGGCCGAGTTGGCGGTGTCCAGGTTGCCGGTCGGCTCGTCGCACAGGACGACCGCGGGCCGGTGGACGATGGCCCGCGCGACCGCCACCCGCTGCCGTTCCCCGCCGGAGAGGGTGGTGGGCTTGACGTCGAGCCGGTGCCCGAGGCCCACGGACTCCAGCGCCCGCACGGCCTGCGGCCGCCGCTGGGCGCGCGGCACGCCCAAGTGCACCAGCGGCAGGGCCACGTTCTGCACGCAGGTCAGGTGCGGGACCAGGTGGAACGCCTGGAAGACGAAGCCGAGCACCTGGGCCCGCAGGGCGGTGCGGGCCCGTTCGGACAGGGCGGTGGTGTCGTTGCCCTGGAGCAGGTACCGGCCGCGGGTCGGGACGTCGAGCAGTCCGAGCACGCTCAGCAGCGTGGACTTCCCGGAGCCCGAGGGGCCGACGATGGCCGCGAGCCGGCCGGGCCGGATGTCGAGCGAGACGTCGGCCAGCGCGTGCACCGGCGGCGGTCCCGGATACGTCTTCGCGATGCCGGTCATCTCGATGACGGGGGGCGGAGCGTCCCCGGTCATCGGAGCGTCCTCAATCATCGGCACCGCCGGAACCGCTGTCCGAGCCGCCCGCCGGGCTTCCGCGGCGGACGAGGACGACCGTCTGGCCGACGGCGAGGTTCTCGTCGAGCGCGCGGACCGCGCTGAGGCCCTCATGGGTGAACAGCACCTCGACCGGGACGTTCCGCTCCTTGCCGCCCTCGGTGACGGTGACCGTGGACGAGCCGCCGAGGTCGGTCCAGACCCCCGACACCGGAACGGTCAGCGCGCCCTTGGGGCTGCGCCGCAGTTCGACGCTGATCTGCTGGGTCGAACCCTCCTTGGCCTCCGCGCCGGTGGGCACGAACAGCGCCTCGTGCTGGCCGCCCGCGCTGCCCGAGCCGTTGCTGCCGCCGCTGCCGCTACCCGCTCCCGTGCCCGCCGTTCCCGCCGTGGCCGCGCCGTCCTGGCCCCCGCTCTTGCCCTGCTGGTCGCCGCTCTTGCCGTCCGAGGGGCTGTTGAGGGAACCCAGGGTGCCCTCCCGGCCCTCGTACGGGCCGGTCCCGAAGCGGATGACCGCGTCGGCCGGCAGATCGCGCAGCTGCGTGCGCTGGTCCGCGCTGAGGGCCGCCCGGACCTGGCGGCCGCCGCTGCCGAGCACGACCAGCGGCTTGTCGGCCGCGTCACCGACCGCCGCGGCGACCTGCACCACCGTGGCCGGCAGGGCGCTGACGTACGCGACCTCCGCGGCCGGCAGCAGCTCGCCGGGCTTGGCCGGACCGGCGGCGGACGCGGGCGGCGTGTCCGGACCGCGGGCGGGCGGCGCGCTCGCGCCGCCTGCGCCGCCTGCGCCGTTCGTGCCGTTCGTGCCGGGCGCCGCCCCGGTGCCGCCGTCGGTCTCCGCGCCGCCCCGGGGAGCCGTGCCGCCTCCCGGGGACGCCTCGCCCCCGCGGGCCGCGCCGGAGGAGGAACCCGCACCCCCGGTGGTGCTCGGCCCCTGCCCTGCGGGCGCCTCGTACCCGGCCGCCACGTACAGCTTGCGCACCGCCTCGACGGTCGCCGGGCCGTACGTGCCGTTCACCGCCGTCCCGTACAACGGCTGGAGCGCACGCTGCAGTTGCTGCACGTCCGGCCCCTTGTCGCCCGCCTTCAGGTCCCGGTACGCGGGGAAGCGCCCCGGGAGCAACAGGACCGGGCGGCCCGACACCTCCGCGACGACCGCCCCGGCCTTGAGGCTCTTGCCCGCGGCCGCGGGCAGGGCCGTGACGACCGCGCGGCTGGTGCCCTGCGGCTGGACGCCGGTGATGGTGGTGCGGGAGGCCGTCTCGACCTTCCCCGTCAGCTCCATCTTCTCGACGAGCTGCTGGTCGGAGACCTTCCCCGTGATCTGGGAGGGCGGGGGCGCGGCGGCGTTCGAGGCACGCTGCTCCGGGGTCCTGGCCTGGGAGGCGATCCACCAGACGGAACCGGAACTACCGAAAAGCACGACGGCAACGGCGGCGACGACCAGGCCCCGCCGGGACCTCTGGCGCGCACCCGTCGCCCGCCCGCCGGACGGCGGGGCCACCTGTGTCTCATCGAGGTGTTCGAGGCTCATGAGAGTATTAGGACGTCTCTCGCAGTAGGTCCTGGGCCTTGCCCTTGGCCTTCGTGATGAGTTCCAGCCACGCCGTGATCTCCGCTTCGTGCTTCACCAACGAAGCGGCCGAGGCCTTGCTCTTGGCCTCCCGCGCCTTCGTGTTGAGCCCGACCTTCGTCGCGCACTCGGCATCGGTGGTGGCCTGCTTGATCTCGGCGCGCTGGGCCTGGTCGAGCGCCGCGGTGTCACCGCCGGGAATGTTCGCGTAATGCGAGAGCGCCGATTCCCTGGCCTTCTCCGGCGTCGCGATTTCCGGATAGCCGCCGGACTTCATGCAGGACGCCCACTCGGAGAGCGACTTCTGATATCCGTCGTCATCGGCGAGGATACGCGCACTGTTCTGCTTGACGCTGTTGTAGACCGTCCAGTTGAGCCGGAGGTATTCCTTCACGTCCCCGTACACGGCCTTGAGCGTTTCACCGCGGCAGCCTTTCGACGGCACCATGACCTTGCCACCGCCGAAGTCGAACTCCACACCGCCCTCGGGCTTGTCGACGTACCCGTCCATGGCCATGCTGTGGGCCCGCTTGACGTCCTCGGGTAACGCGTCGAAGTCGTCCGGGCCCTCCTGGGCCTTCTGGTTGTCCGACCTGCGCGGGTCCGCCCCGTAGCCCACGGTGCGCGCGGTCTCGGCCGACGGGGAGAGGTCCTCGCTCCGCTTCTTGCCGCTGTTGGTGCCGGTGCCGCCCGCCGGGAAGACCTTGAAGCCCTTGTCGTTCATGCACTTGCGGATCAGTTTGAACTCAGCGTCACGCTCCTGGTCCAACGCCGCGTTGGCGCTGTCGAGGGCCGTCTGCGCCCTGCGGGCCGTCTCCAGGTCCTGCGGGGCTTCCTCCGAGCAGGCAGAGGCGGCGGCGCCCAGCAGCACCGTCACCGCGATCACCGTCATGCATCGGGTGCGCTTCTTCAATGTCCGTGTCCTCGTGAAGGTGCGGCCGGGCCGCCTCCGCGACGCGGGGCGACCCGGCCTTCAGGCGGTGATCAGCAGCCGTTGCCGTCGTTCAGGGTGTTGCTCGCGCCGTCGTCGTTCGCGTCCCAGTAGTAGTTCACGGAACCGCCGGGGATGAGGCAGATCTCCACGCCCCACGACATCCAACGACCGCCGTAGGTCTTGGACGACTGGCTGCGGCGGTTCCACCAGGAGCTGTCGGCCTCGTAGACGGCCGGCATGTCGATGTCCCAGCGGGCGGACTCGTACTTCGTCCGGTACATCGAGTTGTTGGTGCTGTAGTTGCTGTCCTTGTAGATGCAGAAGTTGCCGTCGTAACACGTGCGGTCCACGGCCGCTGCGGACGGTGCTGCGGCGATGACACCGGCCACGGCCGCCATCGCGATGAATCCGGCCGAAATCCTCTTACTGAGCACTCGTGACTCCCCCTTGTCGGGTGGTGACTGATGCTGTGAGAGGGCAGGGCAGCCGAAGCCCCTTCCCCCCGGTCGGCTGAGATCAGGCTAGGCCACGCCCACCGGAAACAAAAGGTCAATTCCCTTTATCAGACGGGCTGTTGGCGATTGGAATTGATCATTCACTGACCAATTCCCGATGCGCGAATCCATCATTCCGGCGCACCGCCACCCCCACCGGAAAAGGGGTCGGCGCAGGTCAGCCCGGCGGACACCGGGACGGGGCCGTGGAGCGGCGCCGGAGCCGCCCCACCCGGATGCCCACGGTCCGGATGAACCCCGAACACGGCCTGAAAATAGACGCGTTCGCGACCCGCGCCACGCCCCGGCGGCCGAAACCCGTGGAGCGGCCGCACCCGGCTCCCTAGGGTGGCCCGATGGAGACTCACGTACGGCTGGAACCCTGGTCCGCCGGGGACTTCTGGCTGCTGGAGCGCAAGAACGAGCCGGCCATGACCCAGTTCCTGGGCGGCCCCGAGCCGGCCGCGAAGCTCGCCGGCCGCCAGCACCGCTACGAGGCCCTGAGCGCACGGGAGCCGGCCGCCGGCCGGATGTTCCGCATCGCGTGGACCCCCGCCGCAGAGGGACCCGACGACGACGGCGGACGCACCGAGAGCGTCGGATCCGTCGGCTTCTGGGAACGGGAGTGGCGGGGCGAGCCGGTCTACGAGGCCGGCTGGGGCGTCCTGCCCGAGTTCCAGGGCCACGGGCTGGCCGTGGCAGCGCTCACGGAGCTCCTGGCGTACGTCCGCACCCACGGCTCCCGCGACAGCGTCCACGCCTTCCCCGGCACCGACCACCCGGCGTCCAACGCGGTCTGCCGGCGGGCCGGTTTCACCTACCTGGGTGACGTCGACTTCGAGTACCCGCCCGGCACGCCCCACCCCAGCTGCAACTGGCGCTACCGGGTGGGACGCCCGCAGGACGGACTCACGCCGTCAGGATGATGCGGCCGCGGACCCCGGACTTCCCGAGGCGGGCGTGGGCCTTCGCGGCCTCGCCGAGCGGGAAGGCGTCCGCCACCCGGAGGGTCAACGCACCCGCGTCGACCAGGGCCACCAGACGGGCCAGGTGCGCCCCGTCCGCCGCGACCTCCTGCTCCACGACCCGGACACCGCGCTCCGCGGCCGGGGCGTGGTTCGGGATCAGGCCCACGTAGACCCCGCCGTCGCGTACGGCGCCCAGCGCGGCCCCGCCCAGCACCGCTGCGTCCAGGACCCCGTCCACGGGCCCGGTCACAGCCTCGCCGCGCGGGACGAACCCGGTCGCACCCAGTGACCGTACGAACTCCTCGTCCTCGGCGCCCGCCAGGGCCGTCACCGCCAGACCGGCCCGCACGGCGAGCTGGACGGCCAGGCCGCCGACGACGCCCGCGGCTCCGGTGATCAGCACCGAGGAGCCGGGGGCGAGCCCCAGCAGGTCCACGGCGCGGGCGGCGGTGAGACCGGCGAGCGGAAGCCCGGCCGCGGTCACCGCGTCCACGGCGGTCGGGGCGGACGCGACGGCGGTGGCGTCGAGCACCACGTACTGCGCGTGCGTGCCCAGCGGCTTCACCTGCCCGTAGTGCAGGCCCACGACCCGGTCGCCGGTGCTCCAGCCGGTCACCCCGGCGCCGACCTCGTCGATCTCCCCGGACACGTCCCAGCCGAGGCCGAGCTGCTGCCCGGCGCCGCCGAAGACCCCTGCGACGACCGCGCCGTCCACCGGGTTGAGCCCGGCGGCGGTGACCTTGACGCGCAGCTGGCCGGCCGCGGGGCGGGGTACCGGGACCTCGGCCAGTTCGACCCGCTCCGGGCCGCCGAACTCGCTGACCACGGCCGCCAGCATCGTCTGCTCGCTCATCTTCATCTCTCCCGTTCGCTGATTCGCTCGCTCGTTCGCGTTTCTCGCGTTTCCGCGTTCTCGATGAGCACTAACTTAGGGAGAGGTACTCTCTTTTCGTAAGTACGCACTCGAAGGTGCGTACCCGACCCGGAAGTGGGGCACCCATGGCCACCAGCACCGCCGCCGCCCGCCGCGAGGAAGCCCGTTCCGCCTACGACGCCTTCCTCAAGGAGTGCCCCACCAGCCAACTCCTGGCCCGCATCAGCGACAAGTGGGTCGGCCTCATCGTCAGCGCCCTCGGCCAGGCCGAGAACCGCTCCATGCGCTACAGCGACCTCGGCCGCAAGATCCCCGGCGTCAGCCAGAAGATGCTCACCCAAACCCTCCGCTCCCTCGAGCGCGACGGCCTCGTCACCCGCACCGTCACCCCCACCGTCCCCGCCCGCGTCGACTACCGCCTCACCGACCTCGGCAGCAGCCTCGGCTGCCTCCTGTCCTCCGTGAAGCTCTGGGCCGAGAACCACTTCGACGAGGTCAGCACCCACCGCGACACCTACGACCAGGCCACCGCAACGCCATAATTCGACCGCGGCCACTGCCACAGAAATGGCATGCTGAGCAGGTGAACGGACCCGGCATTCAGCTCACCCTCGCCCCCGAACTGCGCCTCTTCGCCCCGCCCAGCCGGCGCGCCGAACGCGTACCGACCGCGACCGACGGCGCATCCAGCCTCGGCCACGTCGTCGAATCGGCCGGCGTCCCGCTCACCGAAGTCGGCCGCCTCCTCGTCGACGGCCACGAGGTACCCGTCTCCTACGTGCCCCAGGACGGCCAGAACGTCGAGGTGTACGGCGTCGAGCGCCCCCAACAGGTCCCCGGCGCCCCGCTCCGCTTCCTCCTCGACGTCCACCTCGGCACCCTCGCCCGCCGCCTGCGCCTGCTCGGCGTCGACGCCGCCTACGAGAACGAGGACATCGGCGACCCCGCCCTCGCCACCCGCTCCGCAGCCGAACGCCGCGTACTGCTCTCCCGCGACCGCGGACTGCTGCGCCGCCGCGAACTGTTCGCCGGCGCATACGTCTACAGCGACAACCCCGACGAGCAACTGCGCGACGTACTGGGCCGGTTCGCACCCGCCCTCGCACCGTGGACCCGCTGCACCGCCTGCAACGGCCCGCTCCACGAAGCCGACAAGGAGAGCGTCGGCGACCGCCTCGAACACGGCACGCACCGCTCCTACGACGTGTTCGCCCAGTGCACCGAGTGCGAGCGCGTCTACTGGCGCGGCGCCCACCACGCCCGCCTGGAACGGATCGTCGACGAGGCCCTCGTGGAGTTCGGCACGGCCTGAACAGCCCGGCGGGCGACGCGTACGCGTTCTAGGCCTAGAACGCGTACGCGTCGCCCGTGTCCAGCGCCAGCACCACGTGCTCGTTGTTGGCGTGGTTCCGATCCGTCGCACCGCCGTTCCACCACGTGTCGACCCGCACCGCCACCTCCGGCACCCGATCCCGCAGCTCCAGCAACAGCCCGACGTGGCGCCCCCGCCCGTGCAACGGCAGCGGCCCCGTCTCACACACCACCTCGCGCAGACCAGCCCGCGCACAGCCCTCCGACAGCTCCTGCCGGTCCGCGAGCTCCGCCGACAGCCGCACCCGCACCGTCGCGTTCGGCAGCGCGGCGGGCCCGTCGTTCTCCGGCACCAACCAGATCCGCAGCCGCGCCCCCGACAGGGCCACCCGACCGTGGTAGGCCACATCGGCCTCCGGCCCGTCCCACGCCGACACCGGCGCCCGACCGGGCACCTGGGCCGACGCCTGGGCCGCCCCGGGAACACCCGCGCCGAGCGCCAGCAAACCCGCCACCACCACACTTCGTACGGCACCACGGCGCACCGACACCACCTCCTCGCGCGGAGGCTAGCCACCGACGACCCCGACCGGTCGGACCATCACACGAACGAGGGCGCGCCCACCCCCATCTGCCGTGCGCACCTGCGAGCCGCACCCAACACCCGCCCGACCCGGCCCACCGCCCTCTCCGGCCCGCCCCGCCGGCACGGCCCTGATCATCCACGCCCCGCGCGCCCGCCGAGCCGCGCCTATGCTGGCGGGTAATCGCCCGTACGAACGACCGAGGAGCCCGCACATGAGCACGGCCGCCACCCGAACCGCCGTAGTCACCGGCGCGAGCAGCGGCATCGGCGCGGCCACCGCCCGGCAGCTCGCCGCAGCCGGCTACCACGTCGTCCTCACCGCCCGCCGCAAGGACCGCATCGAGGCCCTCGCCGCCGAGCTCACCGAGGCCGGCCACCAGGCCACCGCGCACGCCCTCGACGTCACCGACCGCACCGCCGTCGACGCCTTCGCCGCCTCCCTCGACCGCTGTGACGTCCTCGTCAACAACGCCGGCGGCGCCATCGGAGCCGAGCCCGTCGCCACCGGCGACCCCGCCGACTGGCGCACGATGTACGAGGTCAACGTCATCGGCACGCTCCACGTCACCCAGGCCCTGCTCCCCGCCCTCACCGCCTCCGGCGACGGCACGGTCGTCGTCCTCTCCTCCACCGCCGGCCACTCCACGTACGAGGGCGGAGCCGGCTACGTCGCCGCCAAGAACGGCGCCCGCGTCCTCGCCGAAACCCTGCGCCTGGAGATCGTCGGACAGCCCGTACGCGTCATCGAGATCGCCCCGGGCATGGTCAAGACCGAGGAGTTCGCGAAGACCCGGTTCCGCGGCGACGCGGAGAAGGCCGAGAAGGTCTACGCCGGCGTCGCGGAGCCCCTGTCCGCCGACGACGTGGCCGACACCATCACCTGGGCCGTGACCCGCCCCAGCCACGTCAACATCGACCTCCTGGTGGTCCGCCCCCGCGCCCAGGCCTCGAACACCAAGGTCCACCGCGAGCTCTAGAGCACTCCCGCCGCCTTCAGGTGCGGCATGAGGGCCGCCGGCTTCAGCCCGGCGGCCCTCGCCGCGTCCAGGGCCCGCTGGAGGTCCGCCGCCAGCGTCGGCGTGAAGTGCAGCAGCACGACGTCCCCGGCCCGCAGCCGCGGCGGCGCGGGCGGAGTCCCGCCCCAAGTGGTGAAATCGTGCGTCCAGGTGACCAGCGCCTTCACCCCGCACGCCTTGGCCGCGAGCCGCACGTCGTCGTTCACCGCCCCGTAGGGCGGCCGCAGCAGCTTCGGCGTCCGCCCGAAGGTCGCCTGGAGCTGCTCCCCGGCCCCGCACACCTCGGCGTCCTTGCCGGCCGCGTCGAGCGTGGTGAGGTCCGGGTGATTGACGGTGTGGTTCTCGACGGTGACCCGCCCTTCCTCCGCGAGCCGGGTGAAGTACCCGGTGTCGTACGAGGTCGCCCCGGGCAGCAGGAACAACGAGGCGGGCACCCGCTTCTCCAGCAGGATCCGGGCCGCGGCCGGATCGTGGCTCCAGCCGTCGTCGATGGTGATGAAGACGACCTTCTCCCGGGTCGGCACGTGCGACACGACGGGCGGCAGCCCCGCCTTCGCCTGGGCGGACCCGACGGCCCCGAGGGCGAGTGACAACGACGCGAGCGCGGCGGTTAGCACGCGGGATCTCCACATGCCGCACACTTTGGTCTAGACCATTATACGGGTCAACCCTCTTGCTGCAAACGGAAGTTGACGCCCCGCATCCGGAGGTGCGCGGCGGAATGCGAAATTCCGTCACACGTTCGAGCGACCCTCGGGGAATCGGCCAGAACCACCAGGAATCCGCACCTAAGTTCAGCCACAACACGAACGGCCCCCGACCGGGATGGCACTCCCGGCCGAGGGCCTCACCAACAGGGAAGAAAGGACTTCCTCATGGCTGAACAGGACCCTAGCGCCACCGCGCGCTTCATGGACCTCACGGACCCCCGCTACGCCTACATGTTCGGCTTCCTCCAGGCCGACGGGCACCTCGCGCAGGGAACGGGACAGAAGGGCAAGCTCACCGCCGAGATCAACGCACGGGACATCCACATCCTCCGCGAGTTCCAGCAGCTCACGCCCTACTTCAGCTCCATCACCGAGCGGGTCAGGAGCACGAACTTCGCCGAGACCCACCCCTCCGCGACGTGGAGCCTCTGCTCCCTGGAAGCCCGGAGCGCGATGAACAGGCTTGGAATGCCCTACGGACGCAAGTCGAGGACGATCAAGCCGCCCCGCGTGGAGTTCTCCCGCCGCGACTACCTTCGAGGGATCATCGACGCCGACGGATCCGTCGGCTACACGGGCAAGGGCCTTCCGTTCCTCTCGCTCACCACCGCCAGCACGGCAGTGGGTGCATACCTGTGCCACTTCGCGAAGAAGGTCACCGGGGCGGAGCGGACCATCAAGCGCAATACCCGGGACGGGATCTACAACATCCTCTACACGACGGAAGCGGCGGTGGAGCTAGCCGCGCACTTGTACTACGACGGCTGCCTGGGCTTGGAGCGCAAGAAGGCCAAGGCAGCCGAAATTCGCGACTGGATCCGACCGGCTGACATGCGGGTCGCGCCGCCCCGCCGGCGCTGGACCCCGAAGGACGACGAGACCCTTCTACAGCTGAACGACCCCGCGGCAGCCGGAGTCGCCCTCAACCGCACCGAGCAGAGCTGCTCCATGCGCCTTTGGCGCCTGCGCACCGGCAGGGTCTAAGTAGCAACACGCGGGAGCCCGGACCGATCGCCATCGGTCCGGGCTCCCGCATTCCCCCGACATCCGCGCCCGGGCCTCAGCCCTTGATGCAGATGACCTGCTTGAGCTTGGCCACGACCCGCACGAGGTCGGTCTGCTGGTCGATGACCTGCTCGATGGACTTGTACGCGCCCGGGATCTCGTCCACGACGCCCGAGTCCTTGCGGCACTCGACGCCCTTGGTCTGCTCCGCCAGGTCCCGCGCCGAGAACCGCTTCTTCGCCGCCGTTCGGCTCATCTTCCGGCCCGCGCCGTGCGAGGCCGAGTTGAAGGACTTCTCGTTGCCGAGCCCCTTCACGATGTACGAGCCCGTGCCCATGGAGCCCGGGATGATCCCGTAGTCACCGCTGCCGGCGCGGATCGCGCCCTTACGCGTGACCAGCAGGTCCATGCCGTCGTACCGCTCCTCCGCCACGTAGTTGTGATGGCAGCTGATCTCGTGGTCGAAGGAGACCTTCGCCTTCCGGAACTCCTTGCGGATGACCTCCTTGAACAGGCTCATCATCGCGGCGCGGTTGTACTTCGCATACTCCTGAGCCCAGAAGAGGTCGTTTCGGTACGCCTCCATCTCGGGGGTCGCCGCAAGGAAGACCGCCAGGTCCCGGTCGACCAGGTTCTGGTTGTGCGCGAGGCCCCGGGCCACGCCGATGTGGTGCGCGGCGAGCTCGTTGCCGATGCCGCGGGAGCCGGAGTGCAGCATCAACCAGACCGAATCTGACTGATCTAGACAAAACTCGATGAAGTGGTTGCCCCGGCCGAGCGTTCCGATCTGTTTCATGGCACGTTCGTGACGGAATTTGACCGAATCGGCGAGGTAGTCGAACCGGCTCCAGAGACCCTCGTACCCCGCCTCCGAGAACCCGTACAGCCGCGACGGGTCCACGGCCTCCTTGTGCATCCCCGCCCCCACCGGAATCGCCCGCTCGATCTTCGACCGGAGCCCCGACAGGTCCCCCGGCAGGTCGTTCGCCGTGAGGGACGTCTTCACCGCCGACATTCCGCAGCCGATGTCCACGCCCACTGCCGCCGGGCAGACCGCGTCCTTCATGGCGATCACCGAGCCGACGGTGGCTCCCTTGCCGTAGTGGACGTCCGGCATGACGGCCAGACCCTTGATCCAGGGGAGGGTGGCGACGTTGTGCAGCTGCTGCATCGCGCTGTCCTCGACCGACGCCGGGTCGGTCCACATCCGGATCGGGATCTTCGCCCCGGGTACCTCTACATACGACATAAGGAATCAATCCCCCGAAAGCTACAGAAAAGTCAGAATGCGCAAAAGCCTCGCTCTTGATCCCAAATACGACAGGGGACCGGCGCCAGCACCAGCGTGTGCGATAGACATTGTGTCCAGCCGCGCCCAAGTCGCGGCAACGCATTTTCCTGACCGTCGGGGGGCCCGCCGGTCGAAGGGAGCCAGTGGACGTGCAGCGCAAGGCGGTACGGGGGCGAGTCCTGCCGGGCATCGCGATGCTCACCGCGCTCGCGGCCGGGGCGGCCGGTCTGACCGGGTGCACCAGCGGCAGCAGCGGTGGAAGCACCAGCGACTCGAAGGCCGGCGGCAACGCCGCCGCGCCCGCCCAACCGGGGAAGTACCGCAGTCTGCCCGCGCCCTGCAGGGCCGCCACCGACAGCAAGAAGCTCAAGGGCATGCTCCCGGCCGGGGACAGCCTCACCCCCGAGCAGCGCGACCAGATGTACGCCGGTGTCGCGGACGCCTCGTACGACGGCGACCGGCACGTCGGCTGCCGCTGGACCGGGCAGAGCCCCGAGGAGACGCGGCTGCTGTCGGTCGGCTTCGAGCGCGTGGTCTCGTACGACCGGAGCACCACCAGCGACGACGACAAGGCCAAGCAGGTCTACGTACGCCGGCTCACCGACGCGAAGCTGCCCTTCCCCGGCCCGACCGCGAGCCCCACCCCGGCGGCTCCCGGCCCCGCCGCCCCCAACCCGGCGGCCCCGACCCCGAGCGCGCCCGCCCCCGGGGCACCCGCCCCGGGGACATCCGCCTCCGGAGCACCGGCGTCCCCCTCCGCGAGCCCGTCGGCGCCGGTCGAGCTCGGATCGCGCGTCCTGGAAGGCCCCGGCAGCGATGCCTTCCTGGAGGACAAGCTCAGTCCCGCGGGGGCCAGCGCCGCGCAGTCCCGCACCGTGCGCATCGTGTTCCGCACCTCGAACGTCATCGTCACCATCGAGTACAGCGTGCAGCCGGCACTGCCCGGCACGGTCCCGCCGAGCACCGAAACCCAGGACAAGGCGCGGCAGTTGGCGCAGGCCCTGGCCGAGCGTTTCAACGAATGAAACGAATGAGCGGTGCGCGCCGCGGCCTCGCGTGACGGCGCGCACAGCAGGCGGGTACCCGGTCGGGCTACCGTTGCCCGGGTCCCGCGTCCGAAGAACAACCGACAAACGTACTGAAGGAACCATGCACCGATCAGCCTCGCGCCTCACCCGCGTTCTCGCCTGCGCAGCCGTCCCGGTGATCCTCACCGTCGCCGGGTGTTCGTCCGACTCGGGCAAGGAAACGAGCTCGAACGGCGAGAAGAAGTCCGGTTCGTCCTCGTCCGCCAAGCCGAACCCGAAGTCCTCCAAGACCCTGGAAAAGGCGGCCTTCGCCGCGCTCCCGGACCCGTGCAAGGCGCTCCAGACGCCGACGATAGACACGCTCGTCCCGGAGGCGAAGGACAAGGCCGGGACGGCGCCCAAGTCGAACGACGTGGCCACCCGTACCAGCTGCTCCTGGAACGGTCTGGACGAGGACGGTCTGAAGGGCTCGCAGTACCGCTGGCTCTCGCTCTCCTACTTCCGCTACGACTCCCAGGCCACCCTCGGCGACGCCAGCAAGCGTGCCGAGGAGCAGTACAACAAGGAGGTGGAGGCCGCGAAGACCGCCGAGGGTGCGCAGGACCCGAAGGCGGAGGCGGTGGCCGAGATCGGTGACCAGGGAACGTCGGTCATCTACAAGGTGAAGAAGGACGGCAACGACCACTTCAACACGACGGTGGTGGCGCGCACCCAGAACGTGGTGGTCACGCTCGACTACAACGGTGCGGGGCTGGAGGGGGCCGCTGCGCCGGACCACGCGAAGCTGCTCCAGGACGCGATCACGGCCGCCAAGGAGGCTGTGACCTCGGTGGGCGCGACGAACAAGGCGCCGGCGGAGCAGTCGCAGTCCCCGCAGCCGCAGTAGGGACGGGCGCGGGGCGGGGCCTCCTGGGGCACTGACATCCAGTCACCCGTACGCTGTGCCTGCCGCAGCTCGGTAAAGGCGCGGTAAGTACCCAGTACTGGGCGCCAGCACTCTGCGCTCGGTATGTGCTCGACAAGGGGAGGGGATCGCGGGTGGCCGCGATGCAACTGACTCGTACGCACCGGATACTCATAGGCGTGGTGGTCGCGGGAGCCGTGGTCATCGCGGGGATAGGGTTCGCGGGCTCGTATTCCGCGGTGCGTGCGCTCGCCCTGCAGAAGGGGTTCGGCAGCTTCTCGCTGGTGTTCCCGATAGGTATCGATGCGGGCATTTGTGTGCTGCTCGCGCTGGACCTGCTGCTGACGTGGCTCCGGATCCCCTTCCCCCTGCTGCGTCAGACGGCGTGGCTGCTGACGGCGGCGACGATCGCGTTCAACGGTGCGGCCTCGTGGCCGGACCCGTTGGGTGTGGGGATGCACGCCGTGATCCCGATGCTGTTCGTGGTGACGGTGGAGGCCGCTCGGCACGCCGTGGGCCGGATCGCGGACATCACCGCGGACCGGCACATGGAGGGTGTGCGCATCACGCGGTGGCTGCTGTCGCCGGTGCCGACGTTCAAGCTGTGGCGCCGGATGAAGCTGTGGGAGCTGCGTTCCTACGAGCAGGCGGTCGGCATGGAGCAGGACCGGTTGATCTACCAGGCGCGGTTGCAGGCGCGGTACGGGCGTTCGTGGCGGCGGAAGGCTCCGGTGGAGGCGCTGATGCCGCTGAAGCTGGCCAAGATCGGTGTGCCGCTGGCGGAGACGACTCCGGAGGCGCTGGCGGCGACGGGCATCGAGCCGGCGGTGCTGCCGCCGGTGGAGCCGCAGGTCCAGCAGGTCCAGCAGGTTCAGCAGGTCGAGCAAGCCCAGCAGGCCCCGGCGCTGGCGGCGGCGCCCGAGCTCGTGCAGCAGGGCCAGCAGGCCGCGCAGCTCGTGCAGCAGGTGCAGAACCCGGCGGGTGCGCCCGGCGCTCCGGGTGTTCCGGGTGTTCCGGGGGCTGCCCAGCACGCCCCGCCGCCGTTCGCGGTGGATCCGACGGCGATGCCCGCGGCGCACAACAGTGCGTGGTTCGCTGCGCCGCTGGCGCCGCAGGCGGCGTACGAGGGCGGCTACAACCCGCAGTACGTGGAGGGCCTGGAGCCGACCCCGGTCCTGCCCCCGATGGGCCCGGACGAGGAGCAGTCCGCGTCCGCGCAGCAGGACCTCTCCATCCCGGCTCCGCGCCAGCAGGAGGCTCCGGCCGAGGGTCCTGAGACCCCTGACGAGGCCGAGTTCGCCGAGGCGGCGTACAAGGTGTTCTGTGCGCTGGTCGACGAGAAGCAGGACTATCCGTCGGCGGAGGCCCTCGACATACACCTGTCGGACGGTTACGGCGTGACCCACCCGCGCAGCGGTTCGCTGCTGCGCCGGATGATCCCGGCGTTCAAGCAGCGCTATCACAAGGACCGTGAGGCCGAGCACATCGCTTGATCTGACGGCGGCCGCGGACGGCGGAAAGGGCCCGCACCCCGAGGGGTGCGGGCCCTTTCGCGTGCCGGGTCGGTCGGCTCAGACGGCGAGCAGCTTGCGCACGCGGTCGGCGCCCACCGCCAGGAGCAGCGTGGGCAGTCGCGGTCCGGTCTCCCGGGTCACGAGGAGCCGGTAGAGCAGCGCGAAGAACGTGCGCTGTGCGACCTTGAGCTCGGGCGTGGGCTTGGCGTCGGGTTCGAGGCCGGCCATGACCTTCGGGACGCCGTAGACGAGGGTGGTCAGCCCGTCGAGGGACCAGTGCGTGTCCAGGCCTTCCAGGAGCAGTCGCAGCGACTCGCGGCCCTCGTCGTCGAGGGACGACAGGAGTTCGGTGTCGGCGTCCTCGCGTACGAGGGTGCGCTGGTCGGCCGGGACCTGGGTGGTGATCCAGTTCTCGGCGCGGTCCAGGCGCGGCCGTACCTCGTCGAGGGAGGTGAGCGGCTGCGTGGGGTCGAGGTCGGTGAGGATGCGCAGGGTCTGCTCGTCGTGGCCGGCGGTGATGTCGGCGACGGAGGCGAGCGTCCGGTACGGGAGCGGGCGGGGGGTGCGCGGCAGCTCGGCGGCGGCGGTGCGGACGGCGCGGGTGTGGGCGGCGGCGTCGGCGGGCAGGACGGAGCCGTCGGCGACCTTGGCCTCCAGCTTGTCCCACTCGTCGTAGAGCCGCTGGATCTCCTGGTCGAAGGCGATCTTGAAGGACTGGTTGGGGCGGCGGCGGGCGTAGAGCCAGCGCAGCAGCTGCGGCTCCATGATCTTCAGCGCGTCGGCCGGGGTGGGGACCCCGCCCTTGCTGGAGGACATCTTGGCCATGCCGCTGATGCCGACGAAGGCGTACATCGGTCCGATCGGCTGTTCGCCGCCGAAGATGTGCACGATCTGGCCGCCGACCTGGAAGGACGAGCCGGGCGAGGAGTGGTCGACGCCGGAGGGCTCGAAGATGACGCCCTCGTAGGCCCAGCGCATCGGCCAGTCGACCTTCCAGACCAGCTTGCCGCGGTTGAACTCGCTGAGCTTGACCGTCTCGGTGAACTCGTCCTCGGTGCAGACGTAGGTCATTTCGGTGGTCTCGTCGTCGTACGAGGTGACCTTGGTGAAGTCCTTGCCGCACTGGCCGCAGTAGGGCTTGTACGGGAAGTAGCCGCCCTCGCCGGTGCTGCCGTCGTCTTCGGCGGCGGCGCCGGAGCCCTCGGCGGCTTCCAGTTCGGCCTCGTCGACCTGCTTCTGCTGGGGCTTCTTGCCGCCCGGCTTCTGCTTGGTGCGGTACTGGTCGAGGACCGCGTCGATGTCGCCGCGGTGCTTCATCGCGAACAGCACCTGTTCGCGGTAGACGCCGTTCGTGTACTGCTCGGTCTGGCTGATCGGGTCGTACTCGACGCCCATTTCGGCCATGGCCTCGACGAAGGCGGCCTTGAAGTGCTCGGCCCAGTTCGGGTACGCGGATCCGGCCGGGGCGGGCACGGAGGTCAGCGGCTTGCCGATGTGCTGGGCCCACGACTCGTCGATGCCGGGCACGCCCGCGGGCACCTTGCGGTACCGGTCGTAGTCGTCCCAGGAGATGAGGTGGCGGACCTCGATGCCCCGGCGGCGGATCTCGTCCGCGACCAGGTGCGGGGTCATGACCTCGCGGAGGTTGCCCAGGTGGATGGGGCCGGAGGGGGAGAGTCCGGACGCGACGACGACAGGTTTGCCGGGTGCTCGGCGCTCCGCCTCGGCGATGACTTCGTCCGCGAAACGGGAGACCCAGTCGGTCTCGGTGCTGCTCTGAGCCACGACACGTCCTTCTATCTCGAATGCTGGCTTCAGCCATTCTCCCAGACGGAAGAGGTCGCTCAGAGGTTGCTTTTTCACCGGGAAACGGTTTGCCCCCGCGTGGGATACTCGGCTCTTGTCGGAACAACCAAGTGCACTCACCGGCACGACCTCACAGGAACGGCAGCTCATGGCCTCGGTCCCTTCCCTCGCTTCTTCCGTCAATCAGCGCGTCGCGGACGCCCTTGCCTCCGCCCTGCCGGAGGCCGGTGGCGCGGACCCGCTGCTGCGACGAAGCGACCGGGCCGACTTCCAGGCCAACGGCATCCTGGCGCTCGCGAAGAAGGCGAAGGCCAACCCGCGCGAGCTGGCGGCGACCGTGGTCGGGGGCATCCCGACCGGTGACCTGATCCAGGAGATCGAGGTCTCCGGCCCCGGCTTCCTCAACATCACCATCACCGACCGGGCGATCATCGAGACGCTGGCCGCGCGGGCCGGCGACGACCGTCTGGGCGTCCCGTTCGCGGCGAACCCGGGCACCACGGTGATCGACTACGCGCAGCCGAACGTGGCCAAGGAGATGCACGTCGGGCACCTGCGCTCCGCGGTGATCGGCGCGGCGATGGTGGAGATCCTGGAGTTCACGGGCGAGAAGGTGGTCCGTCGCCACCACATCGGCGACTGGGGCACCCAGTTCGGCATGCTCATCCAGTACCTGCTGGAGCACCCGCACGAGCTGGACCACAAGTCGGACGGGGAGGTGTCCGGCGAGGAGGCCATGTCCAACCTGAACCGGCTCTACAAGGCCTCGCGCGGGCTGTTCGACTCCGACGAGGAGTTCAAGACGCGGGCGCGGGCCCGGGTGGTGGACCTCCAGGCGGGTGAGCCGGAGACGTTGGAGCTGTGGCAGCGGTTCGTCGACGAGTCGAAGATCTACTTCTATTCCGTCTTCAACAAGCTGGACATGGACATCCAGGACCCGGACGTGGTCGGCGAGTCGGGCTACAACGACATGCTGGTCGAGACCTGCGAGCTGCTGGAGGAGTCGGGCGTCGCGGTCCGTTCGAACGGCGCGCTCTGTGTCTTCTTCGACGACGTCAAGGGCCCGGACGGCAACCCGACCCCGCTGATCGTGCGGAAGTCGGACGGCGGCTTCGGCTACGCGGCGACCGACCTGTCGGCGATCCGCGACCGGGTGGGCAAGCTGGGCGCGACCGAGCTGATCTACGTGGTGGACGCGCGGCAGTCGCTGCACTTCAAGATGGTCTTCGAGACGGCGCGCCGGGCGGGCTGGCTGAGCGACGAGGTCAAGGCCGTGCAGCTGGCCTTCGGTACGGTGCTCGGCAAGGACGGCAAGCCGTTCAAGACCCGTGAGGGCGAGACGGTCCGGCTGGTGGACCTGCTGGACGAGGCCGTGGAGCGGGCGACGACGGTCGTGCGCGAGAAGGCCGAGAAGGTGGGTCTGACCGAGGCGGAGATCGTCGAGAACGGCCAGTACGTCGGTATCGGTGCGGTGAAGTACGCCGACCTGTCGACGTCGGCCTCGCGCGACTACAAGTTCGACTTGGACCAGATGGTCTCGCTGAACGGCGACACCTCGGTGTACCTGCAGTACGCGTACGCGCGGATCAAGTCGATCCTGCGCCGGGCCGGTGACCGCAAGCCGGTCGCGCACCCGGAGCTGGAGCTGGCCCCGGCCGAGCGTGCGCTGGGCCTGCACCTGGACCACTTCGGCGAGCTGATCGCCGAGGCGGCCGCGGACCACGCCCCGCACAAGGTGGCGGCGTACCTCTACCAGTTGTCGTCGCTGTTCACGACGTTCTACGACCAGTGCCCGGTCGTGAAGCCGGAGCCGGAGCTGGTGGTGGGCGAGAACCGGCTGTTCCTGTGTGAGCTGACGGCCCGCACGCTGACGAAGGGCATGTCCCTCCTCGGGATCCGGACGCCCGAGAAGCTCTGACATCGCTCCGTCCGCGCAACCCTCCTGCGCGACCCGCACAACCCGCGCCAAATGCGTACGGCCCCGGCAGCTGCTGCCGGGGCCGTACGCATTTCGTGATCTCCGCGACCACCACAATCCAGCCAACCCCATTAATCTGATCGTGTTCAAAACTTAGTGGGGGGACACCCGTGAAGAGCTTCAAGCGCATGGCCGCCGTGGCCGCGGTGGCCGTGGCCGGCCCGACCATCCTGACCGCGACGCCCGCGATGGCCGCCGACCAGCCGGCCGTCATCGTCCCGGACGTGGCGCCGAAGGACGACGCCGCCGACGCGGGCACGCCGACCCCGGCCGTGCCGGCCGTCCAGGCCCCGGCGCCGGTCGTTCCCGCGCCGTCCGTTCCCGCGCCGGTCGCCCCGGACGCGAAGGCGCCCGCGCCGAAGCCGGCGCCCGCCGCCGAGAAGGCTGCGGAGGAAACCAAGAGCGACGAGGACACGCAGGGCGCCGAGTACGACGGGATCCTCATGGGTCCCGAGGTCACGGTCGCCGGCATCCCGAAGGACGGTTTCAAGGCCGACGGCGGCTGGACCCCGCTGAAGGTGACGGTCGACAATTCCGGCCACATCGCCGTCCCGAACTACACGCCGAGCGTGACCGTCTACGAGGAGGACGGCAAGTTCAAGCCCTCGCAGATCAAGGTCGAGTGGAAGACCGCCGGCGGAACCTGGCAGGCCGCCAAGCTCGTGCAGGGCGAGGAGCTCGGCCCCGGCCTCCAGTACGCCTTCGGGACGGCCCCGTCCGTCACCAAGGACACCTCCTACACGGTCGACGTGCGGATCTCCTTCGCCGCGAACAGCCCGGTGGTGCACTTCGACCTGGCCTCGGACGGCAAGAGCCGCGTCGGGAACCAGGTCAACCACTCGCCCTCCACCTGGTACAGCACCCGGATCGCCGGTGCGGTCGGCGGACCCGAGGACCCGTTCGTCGAAGGCCCCGCGCTGACGGTGAACGGCGTACCGGAGAACATCAAGGCGGGCGGTGACTGGACGAACCTGTCCGTCCACGTGGACAACGCCGGGAAGCAGGCCCTGAAGGGATTCAACGTCGGGCTGGTCCTGGCCCGTCCCGACTGGGTCAAGATGAAGCCCTCCCAGATCAAGGTCGAGGTCCTCAGCAAGGACAAGAACGGCAAGGCCGGCTGGCACGAGGCCGAGGTCTGGTCCGAGGAGGAGAGCGTCTTCTTCGGCATCGAACTCGCGGGCGGCCCGGTCACTGCCGGCAAGAGCTTCGACGTCCAGGTCCGGATCCGCTTCGCCGCCGACGCGCCCCTCGGCTCCGTCAGCATCTTCTCCTGGGGCTCGTCGAACATCGACCCGGACACCCCGGAGCCGTGGGCGCAGTCGCGTTCCAAGGCCCGCCTGACGAACATCGTCGCCGCCTCCCCGGACACGGGCGGGAACGGCAACCAGCCGAAGCCGAACGGCGGCACCAAGCCGATCACCGACACCAACGGCAACACCGGCGACACCGGTAACTCGGGCAACACCGGCACCACCACCGCCACCACCGGTGGCGAGCTCGCCGCCACCGGCAGCGACCCGGCCACCACCTGGGCCCTCGGCGGCGCGGGCGTGGCCCTCGCCATGGGCGCCGCCCTGGTCGCGGGCACCGGTCGCCGCCGCCGCACCACCGCCTGAGGGTTGGGGCCCGAGAGGCCCGAGGCGCAGCCCGTGTTCACCCGTACGGCCCGATTCGGGCCGTACGGGTCGTACGGCCCGTGTCGGCGGACCGTACGTATTTCGCAATCCTGTAGCCCTCTGCAAGCTCCTCCCGCCTCACTAACCTTGGCGCCTCCCAAGGGGTTTGGGGCGGCTCCGGACATGTCCGGAGCCCGGGGAGGTAAAGAGCATGCAGTTCAAGCGCATGGCCGTCGTGGCAGCAGCCGCAGTGGCCGGCCAGACACTCCTGATGGCCGCACCTGCGATGGCCGAGGAGCATCCGGCGGTGACCGCGCCGGACGCGGTACCCGTGGACACCGCCGAGCCGTCGGACGGGGCGCAGGCACCGGCGAAGGAGAAGAGCCAGGAGCCGGCGCAGGAAGCGGCCGAGAAGAAGCCGGAGGAGAAAGCCGGGGGGCAGGCCGGGGAGAAGGCGCGGGCCGAGGACACCGGCGGGCAGCAGCCCGCCGTGCAGGCCGTGGCCGCACCGGCGGCGCCCGACGCACCCGCCGTCCCGACCGCATCCGAGGCCGGGGCCCAGACACCGGCGCAGGCCGCCCGGCCCGAGGCCCTTGCGGACGGTGAGGACAGCGGGTCCGACCGGATCCTGATGGGGCCCGAGGTCACGGTCCAGGGCATCCCGGCGGCCGGATTCAAGGCCGACGGCAGCTGGACCCCGCTCACCGTGACCGTCGACAACTCGGGCCATCTCGCCGTCGACGAGTACACCCCGGTGCTGGGCGTCTTGCAGGCCGCCGGACGGTTCGGGCCGGCCCACGTCAACGTCGAGTACCGCGCCGCGGGCGGGCCGTGGACGGCCGCCGTGCCGGTCCAGAGCACGGCCCCGACCCTGGGCTACGCCCTCGGCAGCGCCGCCACGGTCCCCGCCGGCCAGATCCGGACCATCGACGTCCGGATCAGCTTCGCCGCGGACACCCCCGTCGTACCGTTCGACCTGACGGCGGACGGCAGGGGCCGGGTCGGGACCGCCACCGGCAGCTCCCCCACGTCCTTGTACGCGACGAGGATCACGGGCGCGCCCGGCGACGAGGACCCCGTACGGGTCGAAGGTCCCGCCCTCACGGTGAGCGGGGTCCCGGAATCGGTGCGGGCGGGTGGCGACTGGACGGAACTCTCCGTCCGGGTGGACAACGCGGGAAGGGCCGAGCTGGCGGCCTTCGACCTGGGACTGTTTCTGGCCCGGCCCGACTTCGTGTCGATGCAGGTCTCGCAGATCACGGTCGAGGTCCTGTGGCCTGGCGCGGAGGGACAGCAGGCGGCCTGGCAGTCCGTCGAGATCGTCTCGGACGAGGACGGCTACTTCTTCGCGGGCGGCCTCGTGCGCGGCCCGATCGGCGCGGGCGCGGCCTTCGACGTCCCGGTCCGCGTCCGCTTCTCCGCCGACGCCCCGACCGGATCGGTCTCCTTCTTCGCCTGGGGCACGTCCCAGGTCGACGCGGAAACACCCCCGCCGTGGGCCGAATCCCGCTCGCCCCGCCGCCTGACCACCCTCCTGGAACCGTCCCCCGCCCCGGGCGGGGGGACACCCGGTGGGGAAACCCCGGGCGGGGGGACCCCCGGCGGAGAAACCCCGGGAGGAGGGACCCCCGGCGGCGGCGGGACACCTGGTAGCGGCACTCCCGGTAGCGGCACTCCCGGCGGAGAAGCTCCGGGAGGCGAGACTCCTGGAGGTGGCACCCCGGGCGGCGAAACACCCGCCGGGGGGACACCCGGCAACGGCACCCCCGGCGGTGCACCCGGCGGCAACGTGCCGGTGCCGAACGGCGGCACCGGGGCCACGCCGATCAGCACCCTCCCCCACAGCGGGAGCGACACCGGCACCACCGTCAACGCCAGCGCCCCGCTCGCCGCCACCGGCGCCGACCCGGCCACCAGCTGGGCCCTGAACGGCGCGGGCGTGGCCCTCGCCATGGGCGCCGCCCTGGTCGCGGGCACCGGTCGCCGCCGCCGCACCACCCCCTGACCCGCTCGGCTGCCGGCCCGGCCCCGTCACCCGCACGGGTGGCGGGGCCGCTCCCGTGGGACGGGCCGACGCGACCGGGCCGCTACCCCCTGACGAGCGCCCCCGCCCGCCACGGTCGGTGGATATCACCCGTTCGGCCCGGTTCGGGGTGTAGCGGCCGGGTAGGGGACGGCCCGTCCTTCCCCCACGCACCACGGAGGCCTCCGTGCCTGACATGAACGGCCCCTACAAGCCCGGCACTCCCTGCTGGATCGACCTGATGGTCCCCGACCAGCAGGCCGCCCTCGACTTCTACTGCGACCTGTTCGGCTGGCAGGGCGAGGTCGGCCCCGCCGAGCAGGGCGGCTACTCCGTCTGCACCCTCAAGGGGCAGCCCGTCGCCGGCATCATGAAGGCGATGAACCCGGACGGCACCGTCCCGGACCCGATGCCGCCGACCGCGTGGACCACGTACCTGGCCACCGACTCCCTCGACTCCACCCTCAAGTCGGTCACCGACGCCCACGGCACGGTCATGATGGGCCCGATGGACGTCATGGACCTCGGCCGGATGGCCGTGATCGCCGACCCCACCGGCGCCGTCGTCGGCCTGTGGCAGGCCGGCACCTTCGACGGCGCGGGCATCGTCAACGAGCACGGCGCCCTCATCTGGAACGAGCTGAACACCGCCGACGTCCCGGCCGCGGCCGCCTTCTACACCGCCGTCCTGCCCGTCACCACGACCCGGTCCGAGATGCCGGGCGCCGAGGACTACACCGAGTTCAAGGTCGGCGACCGCGCGGTCGGCGGGATGATGGACCTCGCCAAGCTGCCGGCCGGGGTGCCGCCGCACTGGATGCCGTACTTCCACGTGGACAGCGTCGACGAGATCCAGGCCGCCGTCGTACGGGCCGGCGGCAGCGTCATGGCCCCGGCCTTCGACATGGTGGCGGGCCGGATGGCCGTCCTCGCGGACCCCCAGGGCGGTACCTTCTCGGTCATCACCTCAACGGTCACGGAACAGCCCGTCTGACGTTGACCGGGTGCACAGGGCATGGTCCCCGCCCCCCCCTGTGCACCTCCTCCTTCCGTCTGCCACGTCATCCGCGGCAGACGGAAGCACCCAGGACGCGAATGCCCCCGACTGATTTCGGCAGTCGGGGGCATTCGCTCAATTACCGCACGCGCGGCATTCTTCGACCGGGGCGCGAGGCGATATCGACATCACCCCGAGAATTGGTCAAATCGGCAACCAAAGACCGCCGGGGCGCGACTGTGGCCGCGACTGCGACCGCGAGAATTCCACACGCCATGACCCAATAGGATCAGATGGTCTCGTTGGAGTTGGCCGGGTGGTAGAAATTCCAGCTCGCCTGACCGTGGTGCTGCCCGTCCGGGGAGTTGCCCGAGGGGCAGGCTCCGTTGTCGGGGCGACCGTTCCACCACATGGAGTAACAGTGGTTGCAGAAGCGCCAGTTGTTCTGGAACGTGTTCACGTTGCTGGGGAGGGTGGCCATGACAGCCTTCTTTCTGGAGTGGAGATGACGTGAGCCCCCACGCAATGAGCCCGGTGCGGCGAGCCTGCACATGGGGGCCGCGATCCGAACAAGCGAATACTACTCACCGAATACCAGGAATTCGAGCGCACCATGCCGCCGTGTCGGAATTTCAAATAACTCCATGCGCTACCATTCGCGGAGAAACGAATCTCTTGAGGGTGGAATTCGTTTCCACCTATGAATTTCAGGAAAGCGCATTCTGGGAAAATGTCACGGGCGCCCGATTCGGAACTCGCACCAGACGACCTTTCCGGGGGTCCGCGCCAGCACCCCCCATTCGTCGGCGAGCGCGGTGACGAGGGTGAGGCCCCGACCGTGCGGCCGGTCGCGGATCCGCGTCACTCCGGGCCCGCCGTCGTGCACCTCGATGCGGATGGTCGCGTCCTCGAAGCCGAACAGCCGCAGCAGGTAACCGCGGCCGGGCGGGACGCCGTACCGCAGGGCGTTGGTGGCCAGCTCGCTCACGCAGAGCAACATTTCGTCGTGGCGTTCGGTCACCGCCCACGCCCGCAAGGTGTCGCGCGTGAACTGGCGCGCAGCTGCGACGGTTCGAGGTGAGCGCAGGTAGAGGCGCTCGCGCACGAGCGCCGCCTGAATAGTTGGATTCACGGGACGATCGTCGCGTTGCGTGACTAGCGTGTGGCTGAGCGCGGACCCGTACTCCTTCATGAGTACGGGTCGGCACGGGGTATTCCGCGTGCGCGGGTGGGGAGTTCGCTGTCATGCCACCGAGGAAACGAGTACGGCCGAACGCGACGACCATGAAGATGGTCGGCGCGATGGTGGCCGCCGCCCGCATCGCCAAGAACCTGACCCAGAAGCAGCTCGGCGAGCTGGTCCGACTCGATGCGGAGACCATCGCTTCCATCGAGCAGGGCCGGCGCGCGCTGATGCCGAACGTCGCGGAGCTGATGGACTTCCACCTGGGCCTGCCGGGGTTGTTGACGGTGGCGGCGCTGGAACTACCGGATGTCGACACGACACCGCCATGGGCTGAGGAATACCTCGCCCTTGAGCTCAAGGCCATCACGTTGTCCTGGTACGAGGGCCAGCGCGTGCCTGGGCTGCTCCAAACAGAGGGCTACGCCCGGGCCCTCTTCAAGTGCCGTGTCCCGGCACACCCCGAGGAAACCGTTGACGATCTGACCACCCGCCGCATGGCGCGGCAGGAGATCCTGCACCGCAAGACACCACCGACCCTCAGCTTCGTCATCTGGGAGCCTGCCGTCCGCCACCGCATCGGCGGCCGAGAAGTACATGAGGAGCTCCTGCGGCACTTGCTCGCCTGCACAGAACTCCCGGACGTTTCCATTCAGGTGATGCCGCTGGAGCAGTCTGCCCACGCAGCCCTCGACGGCCCCTTCATCCTCCTGGAAACCCCCACCCACCAGCACCTCGGATACTCCGAGAGTCAGCGTGGCAGCAGGCTCATCTCAGACCCGGACGAGGTCAGCATCATGGCTCGCCGATATGCGATGCTGCGGACTCAGGCCCTCAACACCGTGCAGACACAGGGCCTGTTGGACCGCCTGCTAGGAGAGCTATGAGCACCGACCTGAAGTGGTTCAAGTCGAGCTACAGCGGCGGCGACGGCGACGCCTGCGTCGAAATCGCCACCGGCCCCACGGCCATCCACGTCCGGGACTCGAAGGTCCAGGACGGCCCCGTCCTGGACCTCGCCCCGGCGAGCTGGGCGCAGCTGACCGGCTGGGTCAGCCGGTAGCGGTCACTCCGACCGCTCGGCGACCAGCGGGGCGAGGCCGTCCAGGATGCGGTCCAGGCCGAAGCGGAACTGGAAGTCCGGCTCGCCGGAGCCGGTGAAGGCGTCGGAGTCCAGTAGCCGCGTCACGGCCGGGTGGTTGTCCGGGCCGGCGAGCAGCCGCAGCGTGCGGACGTACTGGGCCAGGGCCTGCTCCGGGGTCGTGCCCGACTTCACGATGGCGTCGATCATGTCCGCGGCCATGGTGGCCTCGTTCCGCACCAGGCCGCCGATCAGGATGATCGTGGAGAGCTTCTCGCCCTCCTTCAGGCCCGTACCGGCCATCGCTGCGAGCCCCCGGTCCATCCAGGCCAGCTGGTTCGGGGTCGCGGGCGGGGCCGTGATCGGGATGCGCAGGATCCAGGAGTTGGCCATCAGGACCGCCCGCTGCGCGTACGCCCAGTTCGTGAGCAGCTCGCGCCATCCCCACCCCTCCGCCTCCGGCGGCAACGGCGGTGGGGTGCCGACCCCCGCGTCCGACATGAGGACGTAGAGCTCCTCCTTGGCGGCGACGTACCGGTAGAGGGACATCGTCGAGACGCTCAGCTCCTTGGCCACCCGGCCCATGGAGACGGCGTCCATGCCCTCACCCGCGGCCAGCGTCACGGCCGCCTCCACGATCTTCGGCAGGGTGAGCGTGGGGCGCGGCCCCTTGCCGGGGCGTTCGCGTAGGCCCCAGGCCATCTCCAGGCTGGCCGGGAGCCCGGTCCCGCTGTCCTCGTCGTCCTCGTCCGCCATGACCGCCCACTCCTCGATTGACCCCCATCCTAGTTCTGTGTATTACTTACACAGAAGAGCGTAAGGCATACGCAGAAGCTTGGAAGGGAGCACCGTCCCTCATGACCACGCACGCCTCCGGCGACCTCGGCATCCACGCCACCGGCCTCACCAAGTCCTACGGCGACCTCCGTGTCCTCGACGGCATCGACCTCGCCGTCCCGCGCGGCAGCGTCCTCGCCCTCCTCGGCCCCAACGGCGCCGGCAAGACCACCACCGTCCGGATCCTCGCCACCCTCACCGCCGCCGACTCCGGCACCGTGCGCATCGCCGGGCGCGACACCGTCACCGAACGCTCCCGGGTCCGCGAACTCATCTCCCTCACCGGCCAGTTCGCCGCCATTGACGAACTCCAGACCGGCACCGAGACCCTTCGCATGATGGGCCGCCTGGCCGGACTCTCCCCGCGCGCCGCCCGCACCCGCGCCGACGAACTCCTCGCCCGATTCGGACTCACCGAAGCGGCCGGCCGCACCGCGAAGACGTACTCCGGCGGCATGCGCCGCCGCCTCGACCTCGCCGCGAGCCTGGTCTCCCGGCCTGAAGTGATCTTCCTCGACGAGCCGACCACCGGGCTCGACCCGCGCAGCCGCCAGGACCTGTGGGAGCTCGTACGGGAACTGCGCGCCGACGGCACGACCGTGCTGCTCACCACCCAGTACCTGGAGGAGGCGGACCAGCTCGCCGACCGCGTCGCCGTTCTGGCCGACGGACGGATCGCCGCCGAGGGCACCCCCGCTGAGCTCAAGTCCCGTGTCGCGGGCCACCGACTGGACCTCACGCTCGCCACCCGGGCCGCCTACGAGGCGCTGGCCCCGCGCGCGGTGCACCGCGCCCCGGAAGAGCTCACGCTGGGTCTGGCCACCGACGGCACCGCCGCCCACGTCCGGACCCTGCTCGACGAACTCGATCCGGACCGCACCGACATCGACCGCTTCGCCCTGCGCAGCGCCACTCTCGACGACGTATTCCTCGCCCTGACGGGAGCCGACCGATGACCGCCATGCCCGTGAGCGCCTGCACCCTGGCCGGCCGCAACCTCCGCATCAGCAGCCGGCGGCCCGACGCGCTGATCGCCGCCCTGATGCTGCCCGTCATGCTGATGCTGATCTTCGTCTACTTCTTCGGCGGGGCCATCGACACCGGCACGGCGTACGTCACGTACGTGGTGCCCGGCGCCATGCTGCTCTGCGCGGGCTTCGGGGCGGCCTCCACCGCCGTCAGCGTCTGCGAGGACATGAGGGACGGCGTCATCGACCGCTTCCGCTCCCTCGATGTCGGCAGCATCCCGATCCTCGCCGGGCACGTCGCGGCGTCGGTGGTGCGCAACCTTGTCTCCACCACCCTGGTCCTCGCCGTCGCCGTCGCGATCGGCTTCCGGCCCCAGGCGGGCCCGGCCGCCGTCCTCGCCGCGGCCGGCCTGCTGTTGACGTACATCACGGCGATCTCGTGGCTGGCCGCCGCGCTCGGGCTGCTCGCCAAGTCCCCTGAGGCGGCAGGCGGTTTCACCTTCCTGATGATGTTCCTGCCGTACCCGTCCAGCGCCTTCGTCCCCATCGAGACCATGCCCGGCTGGCTCCACGGCTTCGCCGACCACCAGCCGCTGACCCCGGTGATCGAATCCCTGCGCGCACTGCTCCTGGCGCAGCCCGCAGGAAATGCCCCCTGGGTGGCCCTGACCTGGTGCGCGGGCATCACGGCCGTGGCCATGGCCCTGGCGGCGGTCCTGTTCCGCAGCAGGACCCGCTGAGGGGCCCCTGTTCGGAGCCCCTCAGCGGGCCTGTGAGCCTGCCGCTCAGCTCACTGATTGAGCGGGTAGGAAGTACGGCCCGTTGCCTCGTCGATCTCCGAGTGGGCCTTCTGCAACATCTGCGACGCGAGATCCATGAGCGCGCGAGCGCCCGCGATCTCTTCCCCGACCCTCAACTGCTCCGGGTCGGAGGGGTGACGCAAGGCATAGCCTCGCGCCTTGATCTCGGAGCCGTCCCCGAGCCTGACCAGGGCCGCCGCACTGGTGCGGTGGCCCTCCTCGGTGAATTCGAGCTCCACATGCCAACCGACGAGCGTGGCCATGGTGCATCACCTCCAGGGGGTCACCTATCCCTCCAGGGTGCGCCTGACGGGAGAGGATCGCGAGCGGGCCGTGACGGGGAGGCGGGAGCCGCCGATGACCTACGGCTCCTGCAGCACCGCGCCGGCGCCCAGCACCACCCCGGCGTCGGTCAGCGGGACTCGCGCAGCCAGCCCGCGACCTCGGTCGCCCAGTAGGTGAGGATCGTGTCGGCACCCGCACGCTTGATGCCCAGCAGGCTCTCCAGGATGGCGCGGTCGCGCTCGATCCAACCCTTCTCCGCGGCCGCCTCGATCATCGCGAACTCGCCGCTGATCTGGTACGCCGCCACCGGAACGTCCACCGCCTGCGCGACCCGGTACAGGATGTCGAGGTAGGGGCCGGCCGGCTTGACCATCACCATGTCCGCGCCCTCCTCCAGGTCGAGGGCCAGCTCCCGCAAGGACTCCCGCGCGTTCGCCGGGTCCTGCTGGTACGTCTTGCGGTCGCCCTGCAGCGAGGAGCCGACGGCCTCGCGGAAGGGACCGTAGAAGGCGGACGAGTACTTCGCCGTGTACGCGAGGATCGAGACGTCCTCGTGCCCGGTCTCGTCCAGCGCGTCACGGATGACGCCGACCTGTCCGTCCATCATCCCGCTCGGCCCGACCATGTGGACGCCCGCGTCCGCCTGGACCTGCGCCATCTCGGCGTAGCGCTCCAGCGTCGCGTCGTTGTCGACGCGCCCGTGCTCGTCCAGCACGCCGCAGTGGCCGTGGTCGGTGTACTCGTCCAGGCACAGGTCCGACATGATCACCAGGTCGTCCCCGACCTCGGCCTTCACATCGCGGATCGCGACCTGGAGGATCCCGTCCGGCTCGGTGCCCGCCGTGCCCAGCGCGTCCTTGTTCTCGTCGGCCGGGACACCGAACAGCATGATCCCGGAGACCCCCGCCTCGACCGCCTCCACGGCGGCCTTCCGCAGCGTGTCCCGCGTGTGCTGCACGACGCCCGGCATCGCGGAGATCGCCAGGGGCTCGCTGATGCCCTCCCGGACGAACGCCGGGAGGATCAGGTCCGAGGGGTGCAGCCGGTTCTCCGCGACCATCCGCCGCATCGCCGGGGTGGTGCGCAGCCGGCGGGGCCGCGAACCGGGGAAGGATCCGTACGCGCTCATGTTCCAGTCGCCTCTTCGAGCATCGACAGCAGTCCGGACAAGGGTAGGGCCCGGACCCCCCGCTCCCGGGCCCCGCCCGGCTCCGGGCCGACCGTCGGTCAGTGCGAGACCTCGACCGACAGGTACGGCGCCAGCGCCCGCAGGAAGTCCGGCGCGTCGAACATCGCCGCGGCCGAGGCCACGCCCGTCGTCCGGGTGCGCCCGGACAGGACGCGCTCGACGGCCTCCACCGCCAGGGGCGCGGTGACCGCGTAGATGTCCTGGCCGTGGGCGGTGGCGCGGCGTTCGGCGCCGCCCGCGCGGACCAGGACGTCGACGACGAAGGTCTGGTCCGACCGGCCGAGGTCGTCGACCGCCTCCGGCGCCGGCGTGTCCGCCCCGGCCAGGTCCCGGGCGGCCTCCACCGCCATGTACGTACGCACTTCGGGCACGGCCACGTGGCTGGGCACGGTGACGACATCGGCCATGGTGAACTCCGCGATCACCGCCCGCCGGCCGAACGGCTCGGGGAAGACCCAGTCCTGCTGCGTCAGCTGGTCGTCGTGGTACCGCAGGGCGCCGTCCGCGAACCGCACCCGGCGGCCCGCGCGGCGCTCGTGGGACACCTCTCCGGCCTTCCTGGTGCCCGCCGTGGGCCGCCAGCTGCTCAGCCCGTACGCGACGTGCACCTCGTCCGCCGCGGTCCACTCGCGCATCGCCGCGCCGACCAGCAGGTCGCCCAGGCCCCCGTAGAAGGCCATGGCCGGCACCACGGGCACCTCCGCCGTGCGGGCCGCTTCCGTGTGGTCGGCGAACATCGCCGCGTTCGCCTCGATCTCCGCCGCGACGTCGACGTAGGGGATCCCCGCGCGCAGGGCCGCCTCGACGACCGGGCCGCCCGTCACCGCGAACGGTCCGGCGGCGTTGATGACGGCCGCGGCTCCGGCGAGGGCGCGGTCGAGGGAGGCCGGGTCGTTCACGGCGGCCGGGCGGACGAGGACGTCCGCGCCCCCGGCCGCCAGCGCCTCCAGCCGGGCTTCGTCACGGCCGGAGACGATGGTGGCGATGCCGCGCCTGCGCAGCTCGGCGACGATGAAACGACCGGTGTGTCCCGTCGCCCCGTAGACCACCACCGCGCCCGCCGTACCCGCTCCGCGGCCCGTGCTGCCCACCGTGCTCATCGATCTCCCCGTCCTCGTCGTCCTCGTCGTCCTGGTGAGCCCAGTCTCCGGGTGGGCCGTGCCCGAACGTGATGGTCCGGAACGACATCGCCCGTACACTTTCGGACATGCCCACTGTCGCCCTGGCGGCCGCCGGTCACATGCTGCACTTCGAGCTGGCGGTGGCCTACGAGATCTTCGGCAACCCCCCGCTCGACGCCCCGCAGGGTTGGTACGACGTACTGCTCTGCGGCCCCGGCCCCGTGCGCGTCGGCCCGTTCACCGTCGAGCCCGAGCACGGGCTGGAGCGCCTGGTGCGGGCCGACACCGTGATCGTGCCCGCCTGCGCCGACGTGGACGAGCCGCCGCCGTCCGAACTGGTCGAGGCCGTACGCGCGGCCCACGCGGCCGGCGCGCGCGTCGCTTCCCTGTGCACCGGAGCCTTCGTACTCGGCGCCGCGGGCCTGCTGGACGGGCGGCGGGCCACCACCCACTGGGCGCACGCCGCGGAGCTGAGCGCACGCCATCCGCGGGCCGAGGTCGACGCCGACGTCCTCTACACCGACAACGGCAGCGTGCTCACGGCCGCGGGCAAGGCCGCCGCCGTGGACCTGTGCCTGCACCTGGTCCACCTCGACCACGGCGCCGCCGTCGCCAACTCCATCGCCCGCCGCCTCGTGATGGCGCCGCACCGGCCCGGCGGTCAGGCCCAGTTCGTCTCCACCCCGGTCCAGGTGTCGGGCGGCGACCACCAGCTCGCCGACCTGCTCGCTTGGGCCCAGCAGCGCCTCGACCGGCCGCTTACCGTCACCGACATGGCGCGCCGGGCCAGTACGAGCCCGCGCCACCTGGGACGGCAGTTCCGGGCGGTCACCGGCCAGACCCCGCTGCAATGGCTGCTGACCCAGCGCGTACGCCGCGCACAGGAGTTGTTGGAGGCCACCGACGAGACCGTCGAGGCGGTCGCCGCCGCCTCCGGCATGGGTACGGCGACCACGCTGCGCCGCCAGTTCAAACGGGTCGTCGGCATCCCGCCCGACACCTACCGCCGCACGTTCCGCAGCGCGAACCCCACCTGACGGCGGGGCGGCACCACGCGATCACCCGGGCCGGAACGACGAAGGGGCCCGGGTGCGGCATTCCTCCGCACCCGGGCCCCTCACCCGTTCCGTCGGCCGGGATCCGTCCGGCCCTCGTCCGCTCAGGTCGTACGACGCCGCCGTGCCCCCGGGCGTCGCTCGCTCGGCCGGAACACCGTCTCGCCGGCCTCCTTGGCCGCCTCGCGGCGCGCTGCACCGTACTCGGCGAGGGCCTCCGCCAGCTTCGACACCGACGGCTCCGGGGACAGCACGTCCACGCGCAGCCCGTGCTCCTCCGCCGTCTTGGCCGTCGCCGGCCCGATACAGGCGATGACGGTCACGTTGTGCGGCTTCCCGGCGATGCCGACCAGGTTGCGGACCGTGGACGAGGACGTGAAGAGAACGGCGTCGAAGCCGCCGCCCTTGATCGCCTCGCGCGTGTCCGCCGGCGGCGGCGACGCGCGCACCGTCCGGTAGGCGGTGACGTCGTCGACCTCCCACCCGAGCTCGATCAGCCCGGCGACCAGCGTCTCGGTCGCGATGTCGGCCCGCGGCAGGAACACCCGGTCGATCGGGTCGAAGACCGGGTCGTACGGCGGCCAGTCCTCCAGCAGTCCGGCCGCGGACTGCTCACCGCTGGGCACCAGGTCCGGCTTCACGCCGAACTCCACGAGGGCTGCGGCGGTCTGCTCGCCCACCGCGGCGACCTTGATGCCCGCGAAGGCGCGCGCGTCGAGGCCGTACTCCTCGAACTTCTCTCGGACGGCCTTCACGGCGTTGACCGAGGTGAAGGCGATCCACTCGTAGCGGCCCGTCACCAGGCCCTTGACCGCGCGCTCCATCTGCTGCGGGGTGCGCGGCGGTTCCACGGCGATGGTCGGCACCTCGTGGGGCACCGCGCCGTACGAACGCAGTTGGTCGGAGAGCGAAGCGGCCTGCTCCTTGGTGCGCGGTACGAGGACCCGCCAGCCGAACAGCGGCTTCGACTCGAACCAGGACAGGTCCTCGCGCCGCGCGGCGGCGCTGTGCTCACCGACCACGGCTATGACGGGCCGGGCGCCCTCGGGCGAGGGGAGCACCTTGCCCTGCTTGAACACCTGGGCGATGGTGCCCAGCGTCGCGCACCAGGTCCGCTGCCGCGTGGTGGTACCGGCGACGGTCACGGTCAGCGGGGTGTCGGGCTTGCGTCCGGCGCTCACCAGCTCGGCGGCGGCCGCCGGGACGGTCTCCAGCGTTGCGGACACGACGAGGATGCCGTCGCTCGCGCCGACCTCGCTCCAGCAGCGCGCCGAGGCGGTCTTCGCGTCGACGAACCGCACGTCCGCGCCCTGCTTGTCGCGCAGCGGGACACCGGCGTACGCGGGAACGCCCACTGCGGTCGCGACACCGGGCACCACCTCGAAGGGGATGCCGGCGGTGGCGCAGACGAGCATTTCCTCGGCGGCGTTGCCGTCGAGCCCGGGGTCGCCCGTGACGGCACGCACGACCCGCCTGCCGGAGCGTGCGGCCTCCATGACAAGATTGGCCGCGTCCCGGATCACCGGGACCCCGGCGGCTGCTGACGCTTCATCAGCGATCGTCAGCTGCGGCGTGTCGACGTTCGCCCGCGCATGAGTCCGCACGACCTCGAGCACTTCGGGCTCCGCGATCAGTACGTCCGCGGCGGCGAGCGCCTCGACGGCGCGCAACGTCAGCAGACCCGGGTCGCCCGGGCCGGCACCGAGGAAGGTGACGCGTCCGTGGGCGGCGACGGCCGGATAGGCGGAGGTGGTCGGAATTGAGGGGTTCAAAGCGATCGCTCCCCCATCAGACCGGCCGCGCCCTTGGCCAGCATCTCGTCCGCGAGTTCGCGGCCGAGCGCCATGGCCTCGTCGTACGACTGGGGCACGGGACCGGTGGTGGACAGCTGCACCAGCGTCGTGCCGTCGAGGGTTCCGACGACGCCGCGCAGGCGCATTTCATTGACAATCTCCCCGTCCGCCAGAAGGTCGGCGAACGCGCCCACGGGTGCGCTGCAGCCTGCCTCCAGGGCGGCGAGCAGGGAACGCTCGGCAGTCACGGCGGCCCGGGTGTGCGGGTCGTCGAGTTGGCCGAGCGCGGCGACGAGGTCCGTGTCGGACGCGAGGCACTCCACGGCCAGGGCGCCCTGGCCGGGAGCCGGCAGGACGCTGTCGACGGACAGCAGGTCGGTCGCTTCCCCGCCGCGGCCGATCCGGTTCAGGCCGGCGGCGGCCAGGACGACGGCGTCGAGCTCACCGTCGTGGACGAAGCCGATGCGGGTGTCGACGTTGCCGCGGATGGGCACCGTCTCGATCCGCTTGCCGAGCGACAGCGCCAGGTGGTTGAGCTGGGCGGTGCGCCGGGTCGAGCCGGTGCCGATCCGGGCGCCGTCGGGCAGCTGCTCGAAGGTCAGACCGTCCCGGGCGACGAGCGCGTCCCGCGGGTCCTCGCGGCGCGGCATGGCCGCGATCACGAGGTCGTCGGGCTGCGCGGTCGGCAGGTCCTTCAGCGAGTGCACGGCGAAGTCGACCTCGCCGCGCAGCAGCGCGTCGCGCAGGGCCGTGACGAAGACGCCCGTCCCGCCGATCTGCGAGAGGTGCTCGCGCGAGACGTCGCCGTAGGTCGTGATCTCCACGAGCTCGACGGCCCGGCCGGTGACGGCCCGTACCGCGTCGGCGACGTGCCCCGACTGGGACATGGCCAGCTTGCTCCGCCGCGTACCGAGCCGCAGCGGCTGGTCGGGACGTGTGTTCATGATGCCCGTCCTGGGTCGTCGTCGTTCATCGGATCGGCCGCGTCCGCCCGGCTGACGGAAGCAACCGTCTGAGGGTCGAGGTCGAAGAGTTCGCGCAGTGCGTCCGCGTACCCGGCGCCGCCGGGCTCGCTCGCCAGCTGCTTGACGCGCACGGTCGGCGCGTGGAGGAGCTTGTCCACGACGCGGCGCACGGTCTGGGTGACCTCGGCGCGCTGCCGTTCGTCGAGGTCGGGCACGCGCCCGTCGAGCCGCGCCACTTCCATGGCCACGACCTCGGCCGCCATGGCGCGCAGGGCGACGACGGTGGGCGTGATGTGGGCGGCCCGCTGTGCCGCCCCGAAGGCCGCCACTTCCTGGGCGACTATCCCGCGTACGGCGTCGACGTCGGCCGCCATCGGGGCGTCGGCGGACGCTTCCGCGAGCGACTCGATGTCCACGAGGCGGACGCCCGGGATCCGGTGCACGGCCGCGTCGATGTCCCTGGGCATGGCCAGGTCGAGCAGCGCGAGCCGGACGGTGGTCGCGTGGGCCTGCGTACGGGTGCTCCTGCGGGGCTGCCGCTGTGCGGCGGCCTCGCCCTGGTCGGCCCAGGTCCCGTGCAGTTCGAGGGAGTTGGCGTCGACCCCGGTCAGCGCGGAGCGCCCGTCCGGCCCGACGGGGCACCCGTCGGCTTCGACGGCCCCGGAGATGGTCCGCACGGCCCCGGCGTCGGCGATCCGGCCGTGCGTCTGCGCGGCAGCGGCCAGCCGTGCCACGACGTCGGCCATGTCGGGCCCCGCCGAATCCAGCCCCGCCAGGGGGGCCCTCCCAGCGGTAGCCGGGGGAGATTGAGGCGCGGGGGTCCGGGGGCGGAGCCCCTGGGAGGCCTGGGGCGCAGCCCCGGCCTCTCCCTGCTCGGCCGGCGCGAGCCCACCGGCGCCCCAGGAGACGGCGGCGAGCACGTCGTCGGCGCTCAGCACGAGCCCCGTCGCACCGGTGCACGAGACGACCACGTCGACTCGTGTCAGCTCATCGGCGACCCGAGCCATCGGCACGGCCACCGCCGAGACCCCGGTGCCCGAGGCAACCAGAATCTCCGCGAGCCGCTCCGCCCGGTCGGCGGTCCGGTTCGCCACGACGATCTCGGCGACTCCGACGCGCGCCAGCGTCGCCGCGGCCAGCGAGGACATCGACCCGGCGCCGATGACCAGCGCCCGCTTGCCGGCGGCCCACTCGCCCACCGGCACGTTCACGGCGAGCTGTTCCAGCCCGAAGGTCACCAGCGACTGCCCGGCCCGGTCGATCCCGGTCTCGGAGTGCGCCCGCTTGCCGACCCGCAGCGCCTGCTGGAAGAGGTCGTTGATCAGCCGCCCGGCGGTGTGGAGCTCCTGCCCCAGCGCCAGCGCGTCCTTGATCTGGCCGAGGATCTGTCCCTCGCCCACGACCATCGAGTCCAGCCCGCACGCCACCGAGAACAGGTGGTGCACCGCCCGGTCCTCGTAGTGCACGTACAGGTACGGGGTGAGCTCTTCCAGCCCGACCCCGCTGTGCTGTGCGAGCAGGGTGGACAGCTCGGCGACGCCGGCGTGGAACTTGTCCACGTCCGCGTACAGCTCGATCCGGTTGCAGGTGGCCAGTACGGTCGCCTCGGTCGCCGGTTCGGCGGCGAGGGTGTCGTGCAGCAGCTTCACCTTGGCGTCCGCGGACAGCGAGGCCCGCTCCAGGACGCTCACGGGTGCGCTGCGGTGGCTCAGCCCTACGACGAGCAGGCTCATGCCGGCATCACCGCCGGCACGTCGCCCTCGGGCCCGCCCTTGCGCTGCTCGGCGGCGGTCCGCCCGGCCGGCGGCACCACGGCCGCGGCGGGTGCGGCGCCGCCCACGGAGGAGCTGCCGGCGGCAGCGGCGGCCGCTTCCTCGCCGGCCTTGCGCTGCTCGTGGAAGGCGAGGATCTGGAGCTCGATGGAGAGGTCGACCTTGCGCACGTCCACGCCGTCGGGCACGGACAGCACGGTGGGCGCGAAGTTCAGGATGGACGTCACGCCCGCCGCGATCAGCCGCTCGCTGACCTGCTGCGCCGCGCCCGCGGGGGTCGCGATCACGCCGATCGAGACGCCGTTCTCCGAGATGATCTTCTCCAGATCATCGGTGTGCTGCACGGACATGCCGGCGACCGGCTTGCCGGCCATCGCCGGGTCGGCGTCGATGAGGGCCGCGACGCGGAAGCCGCGCGCGGAGAAGCCGCCGTAGTTGGCGAGGGCGGCGCCGAGGTTGCCGATGCCGACGATGACGACCGGCCAGTCCTGGGTCAGGCCGAGCTCGCGGGAGATCTGGTAGACCAGGTACTCGACGTCGTAGCCGACGCCGCGGGTCCCGTAGGAACCGAGGTACGAGAAGTCCTTGCGCAGCTTCGCGGAGTTGACTCCGGCGGCGGCCGCGAGCTCCTCGGAGGACACCGTGGGCACCGATCGCTCGGAGAGCGCGGTGAGGGCACGCAAGTACAGCGGAAGCCGGGCGACAGTGGCCTCGGGAATACCTCGGCTGCGGGTCGCCGGTCGGTGAGTTCGGCCAGTTGCCACGATGCTCCTGCGGGATGAGCGGGGCTGCAGGCGGCCACTTGTCCCAGGACCGCCCCGTCGACAGCAGGCTATGCCTTTGTGAACGCGTGCACAAAGATTGTGTCCGGTTTGTCCGTCCAAAGTGACCGGGGTCACGCGACTCCGGCACGTAAAGCCGGAACCATCGGCACGTCGAACCCGTTCAAATCCGAAAGGGGGCAAAACCGTGCACACTCCTCACAGATACGCCCCCGAGACCCCATAAATCGCCCATGATGGTAACCGGGAAGAGGGTCAGGCCCCCAACGCCCGCCGGAGCCGGTCGGGGTTCACCCTCCAGAAGGTGTGCTGCTCGCCGTCCACGAGCACGACCGGAATCTGTTCCCAGTGCAGCCGGTAGAGCTCCTCGTCCTGCGAGATGTCCTTCTTCTCCCACTGCGCACCCGTCTCGGCGCACACCTTCGCGACCACCTCTTCCGCCTCGTCGCACAGGTGACACCCCGGCTTCCCGATGAGCGTCACCGTCCGCTCGCCGGGACTCTTCTTTTCTTTACGGCGCAACAAAGGGCTCATGCCACCCATTCTCCCGCGCCCTCGCGTAACAGCAGCGCCCCGAAGAGTTCACGCCCCTGCATCCCATCGGTTCGGGAACTCCCGAACACAGTGGCTATGCTCGCGTCATGGCCGCTCTCGGATGGCTCCCCCCTCGTCGGCGCTCCGCCACCGCACGCAGCGTGCTGGCGGGCGAGGCCTCGGCCGAGGCCGCCCGCAAGACCGCTCTGGCCGAGGCCCCAGCGTTCACCGAACCCGAAACGGAACCGGAAGCCCTCGCACAAGAGGGCCCGGAGCAGACTCCGGACGAACCCGTCTTCCCGGTCGCCGGCGACGACCTCGCCGCGGCCTTCTTCGACCTCGACAACACCGTCATGCAGGGCGCCGCGATCTTCCACTTCGGTCGCGGCCTCTACAAGCGCGAGTTCTTCCGGCGCCGCGAGCTCGCCCGCTTCGCCTGGCAGCAGGCCTGGTTCCGGCTCGCCGGGGTCGAGGACCCCGAGCACATGCAGGACGCCCGCGACAGCGCCCTGTCCATCGTCAAGGGCCACAAGGTCTCCGAGCTGATGTCGATCGGCGAGGAGATCTACGACGAGTACATGGCCGAGCGGATCTGGCCGGGCACCCGCGCCCTGGCGCAGGCCCACCTCGACGCCGGCCAGAAGGTGTGGCTGGTCACCGCCGCCCCCGTGGAGACGGCCACGATCATCGCCCGCCGCCTCGGCCTGACCGGGGCCCTGGGCACCGTCGCCGAGTCCGTCGACGGCATCTACACCGGCCGCCTGGTCGGCGAGCCGCTACACGGCCCCGCGAAAGCGGAGGCGGTCCGCGCCCTGGCCGCCGCCGAGGGGCTCGACCTCGAACGCTGCGCCGCGTACAGCGATTCACACAACGACATCCCGATGCTGTCACTGGTCGGACATCCGTACGCGATCAATCCCGACACAAAACTGCGCAAGCATGCCCGCACCAACGACTGGCGACTGCGCGACTATCGGACCGGCCGCAAGGCCGTGAAGGTCGGCGTCCCGGCGGCCGCCGGCGTCGGCGCGATCGCGGGCGGCGCGGCCGCGGCCATCGCCCTGCACCGCCGCCGCAAGTAACAACACCAGGCCCGGGGCCCAAGAGCCCCGGGCCCGCCCGGACCGCGGCCCTGACCCGGACCCTCGCACACCCCTACCCGCGCCCCCGGCGCGGCACTCCGGCATGCCCGACTCGGTCACGGGATCACGTGGAAGCGTCCATTCCGCGTATCCAAGCGATCAAGAATCGATCACCAACTGCGACTGAATATGCCCTCGACACGCAACAGAAGTGTCGGAACCGGTGATTTGAGCAACTGGGTGTAGCACTGCCTGTACGAAGCGTTATTCTCCTCAAACGCATGCCACCGGCCATCTGTCGCCACGACGGGTGAACGGTTCCGCACTGCACGTGATGGAAGCTCTGCCTCTGGGAGTCCCGTGTACCCACCTGTCGGGGTTGACGCCTCGGGCCTGGCTCAGCTGCGCGCAACGGTCCTCGACCACCTGCGCGGCTTCGTCCCCACCGCGTACGCCGCCCCCGCCTTCGCCGCCGCGGTCCCTGCCGGCTTCGGCCCGGCCGGTCCTTGCTATGCCCTGACCGACGGCGGCGCGACGGTGGGCAGACGAGGTCGCGCCGCCGGCGGCTCGAACGCCTCCGGCACCGGCACCCAGACCACCCACCGCCGCCCCACGGCGGACAGCGACCAGGCCCGCATGATGGACCTGGTCGAACGCGCCCAGGCGGGCGAGGCCGAGGCCTTCGGTCGCCTCTACGACCAGTACAACGACACGGTCTACCGGTACATCTACTACCGCGTCGGTGGTAAGGCGACCGCGGAGGACCTCACCAGCGAGACGTTCCTGCGCGCCCTGCGCCGGATCTCCACCTTCACCTGGCAGGGCCGCGACTTCGGCGCCTGGCTCGTGACGATCGCCCGCAACCTGGTGGCGGACCACTTCAAGTCCAGCCGCTTCCGGCTGGAGGTCACCACCGGCGAGATGCTCGACGCGAACGAGGTCGAGCGCAGCCCCGAGGACTCCGTCCTGGAGTCCCTCTCCAACGCGGCCCTCCTGGAAGCCGTGCGCAAGCTCAATCCACAGCAGCAGGAGTGCGTGACCCTGCGCTTCCTGCAGGGCCTCTCGGTCGCCGAGACGGCCCGGGTGATGGGGAAGAACGAGGGCGCCATCAAGACGCTCCAGTACCGGGCGGTGCGCACCCTGGCCCGCCTCCTCCCCGAAGACGCCCGCTGACCCTCCGACCCCAGACAACCTCACATTCGGTGACCCCTCGATGACGCTGTGGTCAGATCATCCTTCGTCCGTAACCCAAGTGCCGCGACGCTCGTTGTGCGGAATGCAGGCTCCCTGTGGACACGCCTTGCCCGAAGCCGCTCACTCGAAAGTGTGGATGCGCTCAAGGAAGGCAACCTTCCGGACACCTTGGGGAGTCGATCGTCATGACGAGAGGAGGTGCCGCCAGTGATCGCGAACGTGACCCCGCACCGGCGGGCGAACGCCTTCGCCCAGGCCCTGGAGGATCGGACCCCATCCGACCTTTCAGATCCGGACTCGGCGGCCGAGCAGTCCGAGGCACCTGCCGAACCTGCCGACCACGACCGGCTGTTGGCCCTGGCGAGCGTGCTCGGCGAAAGAATGCCGCGCCCAGTGCTGGACCCCGAGGTCAAAGTGGTGCAACGAGCCCAGCTCATTGCCGCCATGGAGGCCATGGTGCTGGAGGAGAGGGCCGGGGGCGGTGCGGCCTCGGACCCTCAGGTGCCCGAACAGCGGACCGGCCGCGGCGCCCACCGGGCGACCCCGCTCCGGAAATTGCGGCCACGCTCCCGCTGGTCCAAGGGCATCGCAGCGGGCGGCCTCACCGTGGGTGTGGCCGCGGGAGCCTTCAGCGGAGTGGCCGCTGCCAGTTCCGACGCCCTGCCCGGTGACCACCTCTACCCCGTGAAGCGGGGCATGGAGGACCTGAAGCTGGGGATGGCCGACGACGACTCGGACCGGGGCGAGCTCTATCTCGACCAGGCCTCGAACCGCCTGTCGGAAGCCCGTCGGCTGATGGAGCGGGGCCGGCTGGGCGACCTGGACCACGAGTCCCTGGGCGCGATCCGTCGGGCCCTGGCGGGCGTGAAGCACGACGCGGAGGAAGGCCACCGCCTCCTCCAGGCCGCGTACGAACGGGACGGCTCGCTCGGCCCGATCCAGAAGCTGTCGTCGTTCTCCCGCTCCCACCGCGACGCGTGGGGCAAGCTCCGCGAAAAGCTCCCGGCGCAGCTCACGGACGTGGGCGGTGAGGTGGAGTCGGTCTTCCAGGCCATAGACCAAGACGTGGCGCCGCTGCAGAGCCTGCTCCCCAAGGCCCCGGAGCAGCACCGCGGCACCGGGGGCACCCCCGGCTCGTCCGCCAAGCCGGGCACACCCAGCGGCACCCACCCGTCCACCCCGGCCGCCGGCAGCACGCCGTCCGGCAGCCCCACGGCACCGTCCCCCTCGGGCAGCTCCCGGCCCCCCGCCGGCGGCCTCCTGGGCGGCACGGGCGACCTGCTCAACCCGCCCGCGGGACAATCGGCCCCGCCCCCCTCGGGCACGCCGGAGAACCCGAAGCCGGACATCACCATCCCGCCCCTGCTCCCGGGACTCCTCCCGGGCCTGGGCCTGGGCGCGGAGGACGCCGAGTAACGGGAAAGGGCGGGGCTGCCGAGGCAGCCCCGCCCTTTCCTTCGGCCTTGCGCCGACAGTGCGTCAGAAGAACACGGACCGCCGCTGTACCAGCAGCTTGTAGAGCGTGTGCTGGATCTGCTCCCGCACCTGGTCCGTCAGGTTGAACATCAGCATCGGGTCCTCCGCCGCCTCGGCGGCGTACCCGTCCGTCGGGATCGGTTCCCCGAACTGGATCGTCCACTTCGTCGGCAACGGCACCGCGCCCAGCGGCCCCAGCCACGGGAAGGTCGGCGTGATCGGGAAGTACGGGACCCCCAGCAGCCGTGCCAGCGTCTTCGCGTTGCCGACCATGGGGTAGATCTCCTCCGCCCCCACGATCGAGCACGGCACGATCGGCGTCCCCGCCCGCAGCGCCGTCGACACGAAGCCGCCGCGCCCGAACCGCTGCAGCTTGTACCGGTCCCCGAACGGCTTCCCTATCCCCTTGAAGCCCTCCGGCATCACACCGACCAGTTCCCCTGCCTCCAGCAGCCGCTGCGCGTCCTCCGCGCACGCCAGGGTGTGCCCCGCCTTGCGGGCCAGCTCGTTGACCACCGGCAGCATGAACACCAGGTCCGCCGCCAGCAGCCGCAGGTGCCGCTCGGCCGGGTGGTGGTCGTGCACGGCGACCTGGAGCATCAGCCCGTCGAGCGGGAGCGTCCCGGAGTGGTTCGCCACGATCAGCGCGCCGCCCTCCGCCGGGATGTTCTCGATGCCCTTGACCTCGACCCGGAAGTACTTGTCGTACAGCGGCCGCATCAAGGACATCAGGACCTGGTCCGTCAGCTCCTTGTCGTAGCCGAAGTCGTCGACCTCGTAGTCCCCGGTGACCCGCCGCCGCAGGAACGCCAGCCCGCCGGCGATCCGCCGGTCCCAGCTGTCGCCGGGCGCCGCGGCCGGCGCCGGCTCGGGAGCCGCAGGGGGCTCCACGACCGGCTCGGCAGCGGGCACCGCCCGCACACGGCGGGGGATCCGCCGCCGCGGCCGGTCCTCGTCGAACGGAATGACCTTGGCGTCCGCCACTATCGCTTCGCTCCTTCAGCCGCGTAGGCGTCGTCCTTGAGCCCACCGAGCCCCCCTGCGTCCAGCATGGCCGCCACCCGGTCCACGGCCCGTCCGACCCGCTCCGGCGGCAGCAGCCCGGTTCCCCGGCTCCGTGCGAAGTCCGCGAAGGTCTCGGCGGTCGTGTAGAGCGGCTCGAAGCCGAGGACCTCACGCATCTGCGTGGTCTCCACGACCCGGCCATGGGTGAGCAGCCTTATCTGCTCCGGCGAGAAGTCGCTGGCCCCGACCGCCCGCAGCGCGGCGCCCACCCAGTTCAACGCGGGCAGCAGCAGTGGCAGCGTGGGCCGCCCGAGCCGCCGCGAGCACTGCGACAGCAGCAGTACGCCGTCACCCGCAATGTTGAACGTCCCGCTGTTCAGGGTCCCTCGCCTGGGCTCCCCCGCTGCCAGTCGCAGCACTTCGAGGACGTCGTCCTCGTGCACGAACTGCAGCCGCGGGTCGTACCCCAGTACGGTCGGCATCACCGGGATCGAGAAGTACTCGGCGAGCGCCGAGTCCGCGAAGGGCCCCAAGATGTTCGCGAACCGCAGGACGCACACGGCCACGTCCGGCCGCCTGCGCGCGAAGCCCCGTACGTAGCCCTCGACCTCGGCGGCATCCTTGGCGAAGCCGCCCGCCGGCAGGGATTTCGGCTCCGTGGTCTCGGTGAAGACGGCCGGGTCCCGGGGAGTGCCGCCGTAGACGCTGGTGCTGGACTTCACCACGAGCCGCCGTACCGTCGGCGACTTCTGGCAGGCACCGAGGAGCTGCATGGTGCCGATGACGTTCGTTTCCTTGACGGTGCTGTGCACACCGCCCGTTCCCGCACTGCCTCCGGTGACCGCCAGATGGACCACCGTGTCCACGGCGTGCTCGGCCAGCACTCTGGCGATCGCCGACTGTCTGATGTCCGTACGGACGAACTCCGCCGATCCGAGCCGGTGCGGCGGTGTCGCGGCGTCCACCGCGATCACCCGCTCGACGTCCGGATCACGCTGGATCCGGCGCACGAAGCGGCCGCCCAACTGCCGGGCAGCCCCGGTGACGAGTACGACCTTCCCCACGAGCTCAGCGCCTCCCTCGAGAAGTCCCCCGGCTGCACCGCAGCCCCTCCACCAAGAATGGTGGAGGGGCTGCGGAGAACACGTACAGCTGCCGTTTACTTCTTGTTACGGCGCTGGACGCGGGTGCGCTTGAGCAGCTTGCGGTGCTTCTTCTTAGCCATCCGCTTGCGCCGCTTCTTGATAACAGAGCCCACGACTACCCTCGCTCACTTCTCTTCACTGGTGCGGGGCGTCTGGGCCCACACGACCTACGTCGGCCTAGCCTACCCGCCCGAGCTCTGAGCTTGTAATCCGAGCGCTTCCGCGTCGTAGCCAGGGGCTTCCCGAGCCTCAGTCTCAGGCCGACTCCACCCCCACATAGGACTCTCGGAGGTACTCGTGAACCGCGTTCTCGGGGACCCGGAAGGACCGGCCCACCCGGATTGCGGGCAGATGACCGTTGTGCACCAGCCGGTACACGGTCATCTTCGACACTCGCATCACCGAGGCGACCTCCGCCACGGTCAGGAACTGAACCTCACTAAGAGGCCTCTCGCCAGCAGCCATGACACACCTTGACCTTCCGCGCATGACGGGCACCGGCTTCCCCTCCGGTTACTCCTCGTCGTCGCACGCTCACTCCCCAGAGTAGGGGCGCGTGATACGAGTGGGGAAGAGGAGCTACGGCCACTCCTGCCGCCCCGTCAGGCTCGCGCGGCCGAGCACGTACCGCGCGAGCGGTCGGTAGTAGTCCGCTCGCACCGCGTCATCAAGTGGAACGGCCACCGAGACCCGCCCCTCGGCCTCCCCGACGAACAGCGCCGGATCATCCGTATCCGCCAGCCCGATGGCCTCCACACCGAGCTGACCTGCACCGCAGACCCACCCGTGGTCGCCCACCACCAGCTCCGGCAGCGGCCCGCCGGCCTCTGCGAGGGCCCCCAGCACCACCCGAACCGGCAGCGGCGAATGGGTGTGCACGCCGGTCGCACTCCCCGGCACCCGCACGCCGGGTTCCCGCACCAGTGCGACCCCCCGTACGTATTCGATGCTGTGCGTGCGTACGCCGAACCGCGTCGTCATGTCGACACTGACCCCCTGCGCCGGGGTGAGGACAACACATCCCGCCGCCGACAACGCCTCCGCCAAACCGGCGTAGAAGCCCAGGAGTCGATGCGGATGGCCCGTCCCGAACAACACCGGCGACCGCACCCTCGCCGCCTCGCACAGCCGCCCCGCGAACGCCTCCAGTGCGGCCACCGTCCGCTCCGGATCGATCACGTCCGGCCCGCTGACGTGCGCCGGATCCGCCGAGACCCCGCACTTGTCCGCCATCAGCCTCAGCAGATCACCCTCGCCCCACGCCCACTCCGGATCCAGCCCCAGCATCACCCGCGGGTCCCGCGCCGCGAACAGCCGGTAACTGCGCAGGCTCGCCTCCCGGGACGTGGCGACGGGCCCGGCCAACCGGGCGGCCAGTAGATGCGCACGCAGCGCGCCGGTGCTCAACACCCTCCGATGCTGCCCCAACCCATCTGGCGGGTCATCAATTCCAGCGAACAGCCCCACAGTTGGCGTAACGATGCGGCAAGTCCGACCGCACGCTCAGGTCAGCATGCCGCGCAGCGGGAACACCGCCCGCCGCGTCGCCAGAACGGCCTGGTCCGTCCGGTCCGCCGGGTCGTAGCCCGCGTCCCAATCCGGCCACGACGGGGTCCGCCCGTCCGTCATCCGGGCCGGCGCCAATTGCCGCGTCCGCGCGTACGCCTCGTCCCGCCACGAGGCGGGCACTGCCGTCTCGGGATCCACCGGCCGGTGCGCGGCGATCCCCACCAGATGCGTCCACGACCGCGGGACGACGTCCACCACCGCGTACCCGCCCCCGCCCAGCGCCAGCCACCGCCCGTCCGCGTACTCGTGCGCGAGCCGGTGACAGGCCTCCTGGACGGCCCGCTGGGCGTCCAGCGAGACCGCCAGGTGGGCGAGGGGGTCCTCGAAGTGCGTATCGGCCCCGTGCTGGGTCACCAGTACCTGTGGCCGGAAGTCCGCCAGCAGCTCCGGCACGACCGCGTGGAAGGCCCGCAGCCAGCCCGCGTCCCCGGTCCCTGCGGGCAGCGCGATGTTCACCGCCGACCCCTCCGCGCCCGGGCCGCCGGTCTCCTCGGGCCAGCCCGTCTGCGGGAACAGCGTCCGCGGATGCTCGTGCATCGAGATGGTCAGCACCCGCGGGTCGTCCCAGAAGGCAGCCTGCACGCCGTCCCCGTGGTGCACGTCCACGTCCACGTAGGCGACCCGCTCGGCTCCCAGCTCCAGCAACCGCGCCACCGCCAGCGAAGCGTCGTTGTAGACGCAGAAACCGGCCGCCCCGCCCGGCATCGCGTGGTGCAGCCCGCCGGCGAAGTTCACGGCGTGCTCGGCCTCGCCGTGCCAGAGCGCCTCCGCGCCCGCCACGGACTGCCCGGCGATCAGCGCGGAGGCCTCGTGCATCCCGTGGAAGGCCGGATCGTCCAGGGTCCCCAGCCCGTACGAACCGTCCGCGCACCCCGGATCGGCGGACACCTCGCGCACCGCGGCGACGTAGTCCTCCCGATGGACCAGCCGCAGCGTCGAGTCCCCGGCCGCGGGCGCCGCCCGTACCTCCATCGCCCGGTCCAGCCCGAAGGCGCGCACCAGGCCCATGGTCAGCGCCAGGCGCACCGGGTCCATCGGATGGCTCGGTCCGAAGTCATACCTCGTTACCGCCTCGTCCCACATCAACAGCCCGGTCACCGGCTCGCCGCTCATGCCGCACACCGTATCGGGCGGCCTCGGAGCCGAACGAGCGGGCTTGGAAGAGTGTCACCAGGACCAGCGCCATCGGCACCAGCATCGCGCCCCGGTAGCTCCAGGCGTCGCCGACCGCCCCGACGAGCGGAGACCCGATCAGGAAGCCGACGTAGTTGAAGATGTTGAGCCGCGCGACGGCCGTGTCGGACGCCCCCGGGAACAGGCGTCCCGCGGCGGCGAAGGTCTGCGGCACGATCACGCACAGCCCGATCCCCAGCAGCGTGAAACCGAGCATCCCCACCCACGCCCCCGGCGCCGCCGCCACCACGGCGAACCCGGCGGCCGCCACCAGCGTCCCGGCCCGCACCACGGCCGCCGCCCCGAAGCGCCGCACGCCCAGGTCCCCGACGGCCCGCCCCACGAGGGTGGTCACCATGTACACGTTGTAGGGGACGGTCGCCATCTGCTCCGAGCTCCCGAGCACGTCCTGGAGGTACTTGGCACTCCAGTTCGCCACCGTCGAGTCACCGATGTACGCGCACGCCATCACCAGGCAGAGCGGCAGCAGCAGCTTGAAGCCGCCGCTCCCCGTTCCCTTCTCGCCGCTCTCCCCCTGGCCCGCCGTCCCGTCGACGTAGCGCCGGCTCCCCAGCAGCGCCAGCGGCAACAGCACGGCCACGGCCGGCAGATAGCTGACGAAGAGGTTCAGCTCCCAGTGCGCCCCCGCCCACGCGGCCGATGCCCCCAGGATCCCGCCGAGGCTGTACGCGGCGTGGAAGCCCAGCATGATGCTCCGCCCGTACGCGCGCTGCAGGCTGACCCCGAGCATGTTCATCGAGGCGTCCAGCGCACCCACCGACAGCCCGAACGCCCCCAGCGCCACCGCCACGTGCCACATCTGGCCGCCGGCTCCGACGCCCAGCAGGGACAGCAGCACCAGCGGCTGCGCCCACCGCAGTACGACGCTGGGCGGCACCCGCTTCACCAGGTGCTCGGTGGCCACGCTCGACGCCCCCGCGAGGACCGGCACGGCGGCGAGGAAGGCGGGCAGTAGGCCGTCGGATATCCCGTACCGGTCCTGGATGGCCGGGATCCGCGTCACGAGCAGTGCGAAGGCGACGCCTTGCACGAAGAAACTGAACCCCAGGGCGCCGCGGCCGCGCCGCAGCCGCACATCATCCGTCATGGCGGGTCAGCGTAGGGCCACGGGCTACCCGTGGGTAGAGAGATCACATACCCAGTCCGGCCTCCAGCCCGAGCAGTCCGGTGAGCTGCTTCATGTCACCGAAGTGTCCGGTGGCTCCGGCGAGCCGGTCGGCGGGCAGCATGCCCGTGAACCCGTACACGTCCATGCCCGCGGCGACGGCGGCCTGGATGCCGAGCGGACTGTCCTCGATGACCACGCACCGGGAGGGCTCCACGCCCATCTGCCGCGCCGCGTGCAGGTACAGGTCGGGAGCCGGCTTCCCCTGGCCGACGTCCTGCGCGCTGAAGATCCACTCCTCCTCGAACCACCCGTCGAGCCCGGCCACCCGGTGCCCGACCCGGATCCGGTCGTGACTTCCGGAGGAGGCAAGGCAGTACCCGACCCCCTGCGCGGTCAGCGCGCCCAGCACCTCCTCCACGCCGGGGACGGGCTTCAGGTCCTGCTCGAACGCGGCGACGGTCCGCGCGTGCAGGGTCTCGTCGAAGTCGGCCGGCAGCTGCTGCCCGGTCCGCTCGACGACGAGGTCGTGCACCCGGTGCACGGCGCTCCCCATGTAGTCGCGGACCGACTCCTCGTAGGTGGTCGGGTGCCCCAGCTCGGTCAGGTACCCGGCGAGGATGCTGTTGGCGAGCGGCTCGCTGTCCACCAGCACGCCGTCGTTGTCGAAGATGACGAGGTCGTAGCCCATACCCCCACAGTACGAACTAAAGGGACGTAGGGCCCGTCTCGCCGGGCCGCCGACGACGCGTCACCGGACTGCTGCGGCCATTCGGACGACAGACGGGAGGCACGCGGCCGGCCCGCTCGAGCCCGATCTGCCCGTAAACGCAGAAAAGCCCCGCACCATAAGGTGCGGGGCTTTCCCACAATGATTGTTCGGCGGCGTCCTACTCTCCCACAGGGTCCCCCCTGCAGTACCATCGGCGCTGAAAGGCTTAGCTTCCGGGTTCGAAATGTAACCGGGCGTTTCCCTAACGCTATGACCACCGAAACACTATGAAATTTGAACGCTGGTGTTGACACAGCTGTTCGTTATTTCAGAACTAACACAGTGGACGCGAGCAACTGAGGACAAGCCCTCGGCCTATTAGTACCAGTCAGCTTCACCCGTTACCGGGCTTCCACATCTGGCCTATCAACCCAGTCGTCTACTGGGAGCCTTACCCTCTCAAGGAGGTGGGAATACTCATCTTGAAGCAGGCTTCCCGCTTAGATGCTTTCAGCGGTTATCCCTCCCGAACGTAGCCAACCAGCCATGCCCTTGGCAGGACAACTGGCACACCAGAGGTTCGTCCGTCCCGGTCCTCTCGTACTAGGGACAGCCCTTCTCAATATTCCTACGCGCACAGCGGATAGGGACCGAACTGTCTCACGACGTTCTAAACCCAGCTCGCGTACCGCTTTAATGGGCGAACAGCCCAACCCTTGGGACCGACTCCAGCCCCAGGATGCGACGAGCCGACATCGAGGTGCCAAACCATCCCGTCGATATGGACTCTTGGGGAAGATCAGCCTGTTATCCCCGGGGTACCTTTTATCCGTTGAGCGACGGCGCTTCCACAAGCCACCGCCGGATCACTAGTCCCGACTTTCGTCCCTGCTCGACCCGTCGGTCTCACAGTCAAGCTCCCTTGTGCACTTACACTCAACACCTGATTGCCAACCAGGCTGAGGGAACCTTTGGGCGCCTCCGTTACCCTTTGGGAGGCAACCGCCCCAGTTAAACTACCCATCAGACACTGTCCCTGATCCGGATCACGGACCGAGGTTAGACATCCAGCACGACCAGAGTGGTATTTCAACGGCGACTCCACAACCACTGGCGTGGCTGCTTCAAAGTCTCCCACCTATCCTACACAAGCCGAACCGAACACCAATATCAAACTGTAGTAAAGGTCCCGGGGTCTTTCCGTCCTGCTGCGCGAAACGAGCATCTTTACTCGTAGTGCAATTTCACCGGGCCTATGGTTGAGACAGTCGAGAAGTCGTTACGCCATTCGTGCAGGTCGGAACTTACCCGACAAGGAATTTCGCTACCTTAGGATGGTTATAGTTACCACCGCCGTTTACTGGCGCTTAAGTTCTCAGCTTCGCAACCCCGAAAGGTCACTAACCGGTCCCCTTAACGTTCCAGCACCGGGCAGGCGTCAGTCCGTATACATCGCCTTACGGCTTCGCACGGACCTGTGTTTTTAGTAAACAGTCGCTTCTCGCTGGTCTCTGCGGCCACCCCCAGCTCAAGCAGCAAGTGCTATCACCAGTGATGGCCCCCCTTCTCCCGAAGTTACGGGGGCATTTTGCCGAGTTCCTTAACCATAGTTCACCCGAACGCCTCGGTATTCTCTACCTGACCACCTGAGTCGGTTTAGGGTACGGGCCGCCATGAAACTCGCTAGAGGCTTTTCTCGACAGCATAGGATCATCCACTTCACCACAATCGGCTCGGCATCAGGTCTCAGCCTTAATGAGGGACGGATTTGCCTACCCCTCGGCCTACACCCTTACCCCGGGACTACCACCGCCCGGGCTGGACTACCTTCCTGCGTCACCCCATCGCTTACCTACTACAAGTCTGGTTCGTCGGCTCCACCACTTTCCTTTCCCCGAAGGGTCCGGAACGGCTTCACGGACTTAGCATCGCCTGATTCGATATTGGGCGTTTCAAAGCGGGTACCGGAATATCAACCGGTTGTCCATCGACTACGCCTGTCGGCCTCGCCTTAGGTCCCGACTTACCCTGGGCAGATCAGCTTGACCCAGGAACCCTTAGTCAATCGGCGCACACGTTTCTCACGTGTGTATCGCTACTCATGCCTGCATTCTCACTCGTGAACCGTCCACAACTAGCTTCCGCTGCTGCTTCACCCGGCACACGACGCTCCCCTACCCATCACAGCGGGCGTTGGCCCTATTGCTGCAATGACACGACTTCGGCGGTACGCTTGAGCCCCGCTACATTGTCGGCGCGGAATCACTTGACCAGTGAGCTATTACGCACTCTTTCAAGGGTGGCTGCTTCTAAGCCAACCTCCTGGTTGTCTCTGCGACTCCACATCCTTTCCCACTTAGCGTACGCTTAGGGGCCTTAGTCGATGCTCTGGGCTGTTTCCCTCTCGACCATGGAGCTTATCCCCCACAGTCTCACTGCCGTGCTCTCACTTACCGGCATTCGGAGTTTGGCTAAGGTCAGTAACCCGGTAGGGCCCATCGCCTATCCAGTGCTCTACCTCCGGCAAGAAACACACGACGCTGCACCTAAATGCATTTCGGGGAGAACCAGCTATCACGGAGTTTGATTGGCCTTTCACCCCTAACCACAGGTCATCCCCCAGGTTTTCAACCCTGGTGGGTTCGGTCCTCCACGAAGTCTTACCTCCGCTTCAACCTGCCCATGGCTAGATCACTCCGCTTCGGGTCTAGAGCGTGCAACTCAATCGCCCTATTCGGACTCGCTTTCGCTACGGCTTCCCCACACGGGTTAACCTCGCTACACACCGCTAACTCGCAGGCTCATTCTTCAAAAGGCACGCAGTCACGACCCATTGGGTAAACCCAATGAGCGACGCTCCCACGGCTTGTAGGCACACGGTTTCAGGTACTATTTCACTCCGCTCCCGCGGTACTTTTCACCATTCCCTCACGGTACTATCCGCTATCGGTCACCAGGGAATATTTAGGCTTAGCGGGTGGTCCCGCCAGATTCACACGGGATTTCTCGGGCCCCGTGCTACTTGGGAGATGAGCAAGCAAGCCGCTGATGTTTCGTCTACGGGGGTCTTACCCTCTACGCCGGACCTTTCGCATGTCCTTCGACTACATCAACGGTTTCTGACTCGCCGACCGGCCGGCAGACCGATCAAGCTCATTCCCACAACCCCGCATGCGCAACCCCTGCCGGGTATCACACGCATACGGTTTGGCCTCATCCGGTTTCGCTCGCCACTACTCCCGGAATCACGGTTGTTTTCTCTTCCTGAGGGTACTGAGATGTTTCACTTCCCCTCGTTCCCTCCACACTGCCTATGTGTTCAGCAGTGGGTGACAGCCCATGACGACTGCCGGGTTTCCCCATTCGGACACCCCCGGATCAAAGCTCAGTTGGCAGCTCCCCGGGGCCTATCGCGGCCTCTCACGTCCTTCATCGGTTCCTGGTGCCAAGGCATCCACCGTGCGCCCTTAAAAACTTGGCCACAGATGCTCGCGTCCACTGTGTAGTTCTCAAACAACGACCAGCCACCCATCACCCCACCAGACAAGCTGGCGAGTTCACTGGGGCCGGCACTGAAGATCTCAACCTTACGGCCGTACCTTCAGGACCCAACAACGTGCCAAGCACGATCACCTCTACTTCACTGTGTTCCACGCCGAAGCAGTACTTACAGAGAGTTTCGGAAACCGTGCCAACTAATCAACGTTCCACCCATGAGCTGACCGTGCAGAACGTTTGTCTGCAATCGGTACTGTGCTCCTTAGAAAGGAGGTGATCCAGCCGCACCTTCCGGTACGGCTACCTTGTTACGACTTCGTCCCAATCGCCAGTCCCACCTTCGACAGCTCCCTCCCTTACGGGTTGGGCCACCGGCTTCGGGTGTTACCGACTTTCGTGACGTGACGGGCGGTGTGTACAAGGCCCGGGAACGTATTCACCGCAGCAATGCTGATCTGCGATTACTAGCGACTCCGACTTCATGGGGTCGAGTTGCAGACCCCAATCCGAACTGAGACCGGCTTTTTGAGATTCGCTCCACCTCACGGTATCGCAGCTCATTGTACCGGCCATTGTAGCACGTGTGCAGCCCAAGACATAAGGGGCATGATGACTTGACGTCGTCCCCACCTTCCTCCGAGTTGACCCCGGCGGTCTCCTGTGAGTCCCCATCACCCCGAAGGGCATGCTGGCAACACAGGACAAGGGTTGCGCTCGTTGCGGGACTTAACCCAACATCTCACGACACGAGCTGACGACAGCCATGCACCACCTGTATACCGACCACAAGGGGGGCACTATCTCTAATGCTTTCCGGTATATGTCAAGCCTTGGTAAGGTTCTTCGCGTTGCGTCGAATTAAGCCACATGCTCCGCCGCTTGTGCGGGCCCCCGTCAATTCCTTTGAGTTTTAGCCTTGCGGCCGTACTCCCCAGGCGGGGAACTTAATGCGTTAGCTGCGGCACCGACGACGTGGAATGTCGCCAACACCTAGTTCCCAACGTTTACGGCGTGGACTACCAGGGTATCTAATCCTGTTCGCTCCCCACGCTTTCGCTCCTCAGCGTCAGTAATGGCCCAGAGATCCGCCTTCGCCACCGGTGTTCCTCCTGATATCTGCGCATTTCACCGCTACACCAGGAATTCCGATCTCCCCTACCACACTCTAGCTAGCCCGTATCGAATGCAGACCCGAGGTTAAGCCTCGGGCTTTCACATCCGACGTGACAAGCCGCCTACGAGCTCTTTACGCCCAATAATTCCGGACAACGCTTGCGCCCTACGTATTACCGCGGCTGCTGGCACGTAGTTAGCCGGCGCTTCTTCTGCAGGTACCGTCACTTTCGCTTCTTCCCTGCTGAAAGAGGTTTACAACCCGAAGGCCGTCATCCCTCACGCGGCGTCGCTGCATCAGGCTTTCGCCCATTGTGCAATATTCCCCACTGCTGCCTCCCGTAGGAGTCTGGGCCGTGTCTCAGTCCCAGTGTGGCCGGTCGCCCTCTCAGGCCGGCTACCCGTCGTCGCCTTGGTGGGCCATTACCCCACCAACAAGCTGATAGGCCGCGGGCTCATCCTTCACCGCCGGAGCTTTCAACCCCCGCCCATGCAGGCAGGAGTGGTATCCGGTATTAGACCCCGTTTCCAGGGCTTGTCCCAGAGTGAAGGGCAGATTGCCCACGTGTTACTCACCCGTTCGCCACTAATCCACCCCGAAGGGCTTCATCGTTCGACTTGCATGTGTTAAGCACGCCGCCAGCGTTCGTCCTGAGCCAGGATCAAACTCTCCATGAATGTTTACCCGTAATCGGGTGCACACATCACTTAGAGCGGGCACGTCATGTCGGAATAGGACCGACGCGCCACAACGTCCTCGCTGTGTTGTTGCCTGCAAGTGCTCCACGAGGAAGCCTTACAGGTCTTTTTCAAAGGAACCTCATCCACCGAAGTGGACGGGGTATCAACTTCTGGCGTTGATTTTTGGCACGCTGTTGAGTTCTCAAGGAACGGACGCTTCCTTTGTACTCACCCTCTCGGGCTTTCCTCCGGGCTTTCGTTCTGTTCTTGCATTTCCGACTCTACCAGAGTCAGTCCCGCTTCGCTTTCCAGGTTTTCGCTTTCGCGTTTCCCTTTCCGGCGAGTCCGACTCTATCAGATCCTTTCGGGCCTGACCCCCAGTCAGCGGGGCTTGTCTTCCGGGCTGTTAGGCCCTTTCGACGAGTGAGACAGTAGCGGATTCCTTGCCCTCGAACCTAATCGGCGGCTGCGTCCTAGAACGCGGATTCCTCATTCGCAAATACGCATGAAAACGAGACGACGGAGTGCGTCGTTCGTTCGAATGTGTAGTGCGGGATGGCCGTCCGGGGACCGACCGGGGTCGGCGCTCACTTCGGACAACTCGAAGAACCTTACGGACCGGGCACACCAGTGTCAACCCCCAGCGGGCCCGCCACGCAGGATCCGCGAAACTCCCGCCGCCCTCCGCCCCTGCCGTCTACGCTGGGCCCATGACTACGCATGCGCTCACGCTCAGCCTTCGCTGGTGGGCCGCCTGACGGCGGCCGACCTCCACGCGAGCACGCATGCGCTCACGGCCGCCGCTACGGCGGCCGTTTTCGTTTCTCCCCTCCCGGGAGTGGCTCGGTCGCCCGGCGCGGTGGCCACCGACACCACTTCACGCACAGGGAGAGCAGGACATGACGACGACGAGGATCTTCAGCGGGATCAAGCCCACCGGGCACCTGACGCTGGGCAACTACCTGGGGGCCGTGCGGCAGTGGGTCGCCGCCGACCTGACGCCCGAGTCCGCACTGTTCTGCGTCGTCGATCTGCATGCGCTGACCGTCGAGCACGAACCGGCTCGCGTACGAAGGCTGAGCCGGCAGGCGGCGACGCTGTTGCTGGCCGCCGGGCTGGATCCACAGCGGTGCACCCTCTTCGTGCAGAGCCATGTCGACGAGCACACCCGGCTGGCGTACCTCCTGGAGTGCACCGCCACCGACGGGGAGCTGCGGCGGATGATCCAGTACAAGGAGAAGGCGGCGAAGGCGCAGGTCTCCGGGGAGGGGGTGCGGCTGTCGCTGCTCACCTATCCCGTACTGATGGCGGCCGACATCCTGGCGTACGGCGCGCAGGAGGTGCCGGTCGGGGAGGACCAGCGCCAGCACGTCGAGCTGACCCGGGACCTGGCGGTGCGGTTCAACCAGCGGTACGGGCACACCTTCACCGTGCCGAAGGCGACGCTTCCGGCGGTGGCCGCGCGGGTCATGGACCTGCAGGATCCGACGTCGAAGATGGGGAAGTCCCACGAGAGCGGGGCCGGGATCGTCTATCTGCTCGACGAGCCCGGGGTCGTGCGCAAGAAGGTGATGCGGGCGGTCACCGACAGCGTGGACGGCGCGGTGGTCTACGACCGGGAGGCTCGGCCGGGGGTCGCCAATCTGCTGGACATCCTGGCGGCGTGCACCGGGGCTGATCCTGCCGTGCTCGCCGACGGGTACGGCGGTTACGGGGCGCTGAAGCGGGATGTCGCCGACGCGGTGGTCGAGCTGCTGCGGCCCGTGCAGGAGCGGCACGCGGAACTGGCGGGCGATCCGGCGGAGGTGGAGAAGACGCTGAGGGAGGGCGCCGGGCGGGCCAGGGAGCTGGCCCGGCCGGTGGTGGACCGGGCTTACCGGGCCATCGGGTTGCTGGAGCCGTGACGGGTGGGGGTCCCGCGTGTCGCGGGACCCCCACCGGTACGGGTGCGTCAGCTGTTGCCGGAGGCGAGCTCGCGGCTGCGGTCGCGGGCCGCTTCGAGGGCGGCGATGAGGGCGGCGCGTACGCCGTGCTTCTCCAGCTCGACGATGGCGTTGATCGTCGTGCCGGCCGGGGAGGTGACGGCTTCGCGGAGCTTGACCGGGTGTTCGCCGCTGTCGCGGAGCATGACGGCGGCGCCGATGGCGGCCTGGACGATGAGGTCGTGGGCCTGGGCGCGGGGCAGCCCGAGGAGGATGCCGGCGTCGGTCATGGCCTCGACGAGGAAGTAGAAGTAGGCGGGTCCGGAGCCGGAGAGGGCGGTGGCCGCGTCCTGCTGGGACTCGGGGACGCGCAGGGTCTTGCCGACGCCGCCGAAGATCTCCTCGGTGTGGGCGAGGTGCTCGGCGGTGGCGTGGCTGCCGGCGGAGATGACGGACATGGCCTCGTCGACGAGGGCGGGGGTGTTCGTCATGACGCGGACGACGGGGGTGCCGGGGGCGAGCCGCTCCTCGAAGAAGGCGGTGGGGACGCCGGCGGCGCCGCTGATGACCAGGCGGTCGGCGGGGACGTGCGGGGCGAGCTCGTCGAGGAGCTTGGCCATGTCCTGGGGCTTGACGGTGAGGATGAGGGTGTCGGCGCGCTTGGCGGCCTCGGCGTTGGAGACGGCCTCGACCCCGTAGCGGGTGCGGAGTTCCTCGGCCCGTTCGGTGCGGCGGGCGGTGACGAGGAGCTTCGAGGCGGGCCAGCCGCCGCGGATCATTCCGCTGAGCAGGGCCTCGCCGATCTTGCCGGTACCGAGGACTGCGACTGTCTGGGTCATTCCCGATCCACCTCGCCGAACAGTTCTTGCGCGTGAGCTACGTATACGTACTCATCCTTGCACCCGGGCGGGGACGGGGGAGGTGCTGTCCGGAGTGCGGTCAGGCCCGTAGGAGTCAAGGCGTCCGGCGGCGGAGGGTGACCGCGCCGAGGGCGAGGACGAGCAGGGCGCAGGCGGCGACGATCACGGCGTCGCGGACGAAGTCGGCGGTCATGTCGGTGTGGGTGAGCACCTGGGTCATGCCGTCGACGGCGTAGGACATGGGCAGGACGTCGGAGAGCCCTTCGAGGACGGGGTGCATGGTGTCGCGGGCGGCGAAGAGGCCGCAGAGGAGCAGCTGGGGGAAGATCACCGCCGGCATGAACTGGACGGCCTGGAACTCGGAGGCGGCGAAGGCGGAGACGAAGAGTCCGAGTGCGGTGCCGAGGAGGGCGTCGAGGAGGGCTACGAGGAGGAGGAGCCAGGGGGATCCGACGACGTCGAGGCCGAGGGCCCAGAGGGCGAGGCCGGTGGCGAGGAGGGACTGGAGGACGGCGACCGCGCCGAAGGCGAGGGCGTAGCCGGCGATGAGGTCGCCCTTGCCGAGCGGCATGGCGAGGAGGCGTTCCAGGGTTCCGGAGGTGCGTTCGCGCAGGGTGGCGATGGAGGTCACCAGGAACATGGTGATGAGGGGGAAGATCCCGAGGAGCGAGGCGCCGATGCCGTCGAAGGCCTTGGGGCTGCCGTCGAAGACGAAGCGCAGCAGGGTGAGCATCAGTACGGGGACCAGGAGCATCAGCGCGATGGAGCGCGGGTCGTGGCGGAGCTGGCGCAGGACGCGGGCGGCGGTGGCGGCGGTGCGGGCGGCGTTCATCGGGTCTGCTCCCGGATGGCGGTGACGTTGGATGCGGCGGCGTCGGCGGCGTTGGCGTTGGCTTCGTCGACGAGGCGCAGGAAGCCTTCTTCGACGGTGGTGGCGTGGGTGCGGGTGCGCAGTGCGTCGGGGGTGTCCTGGGCGAGGATGCGGCCCTCGCGCATGAGGAGCAGGTCGTGGCAGCGTTCGGCTTCGTCCATGACGTGGGAGGAGACGAGGATCGTCGCGCCGCGGGTGGCGGTGATGTCGTGGAAGAGGTTCCACAGGTCGCGGCGCAGGACGGGGTCGAGGCCGACGGTGGGTTCGTCGAGGACCAGGAGCTCGGGGGTGCCGAGCAGGGCGACGGCGAGGGAGACGCGGCTGCGTTGGCCGCCGGAGAGGTTGCCGGCGAGGGCGCCGGCGCGGCTGGTGAGGTCGACGTCGGTGATGGCGCGGGTGACGGCGGCGGCTCGGCGGTCGGCTGCGGCGCGGCCGGGGTCGAGGACGGCGGCGAAGTAGTCGAGGTTCTGCCGGACGGTGAGGTCGTCGTAGACGCTGGGCGCCTGGGTGACGTAGCCGATGCGGGAGCGGAGCCGGGGGTGGCCGGCGGGGTGGCCGAGGACGTCGAGGGTGCCGGTGACGTGGGCCTGGGTCCCGACGATGGCGCGCATGAGGGTGGACTTTCCGCAGCCTGAGGGGCCGAGGAGGCCGGTGATGCGGCCGCGGGGGACGTCGAAGGCGAGGGCGTCGAGGACGGTGCGGAGGGTGCGGCCGGTGCCGCGCCGGACGGTGAGGTCATGGGCGTGGACGGTGGCCGGGTCTCCCTCGGCCTGGTTATTCATCATGTGATGAATAATGCTCCTGGCGGTGCCGTGACGTCAATCGTCGGGATGGATGCGGGCCACTTCCTCCCGCCGCGCCTTCCTGCCGCTGCGCCGCGCGGGGCTACTTCTTGCGCTTGGGCCGGCGGGCGGCCGGGTTCCCCGTACGGGTGCTGCGGCGGCGGGCGTATTCGACCTGGGCGCGCTCGTACTCGGCGCGGCAGAGCTTCTCGCCCGGCGCCTCTCCGAGGCAGCGCAGGAAGTACGCGATGAGGGAGCCGATGAAACCGATCGTCTTCAGGCCCTTGAGGGCGGCCTCGTCGGAGGACGGGGCGGGGCGACGGCTGAAGGAGGCCCAGGTCTTGGTGAAGGCGATGGAGCTGGCGACCGCGAAGAGGACGACGACGGAGATGCTGAGGAAGGGGCCGACGTTGCCGATCTCCAGACCTTCGTAGGCGAGGCGGAGCAGCACGGCGGAGGCGATGGCGGTGGCCAGCGAGCCGATGGCGAGACCGACGCGGAGCAGGGCGTAGCCGCCGTCGTGCTCGACCCAGGTGGTGCCGAAGAACCGGATCGGCTCGGGCTGCGGGCCGGCGGGCACCGGGGCCGGCTCGGCGGGGGTCTGGTCTCGCTGGTCGTCGCTCACGTCAGCGATTATCCCTCGCCGGGCCGGTCGGGCCGGGTGTGTCTCACGTGTCAGACGGGTCCGGGACGGTCAGCCGCACTGCGTGACGACGTAGCCGTCGCTGCCCGTCTTCACGTACGCGTCGGAGACGAAACGGCCGTTGCCGATGCAGTCCCAGATGTCGGTCGTGCCGTACGGGCCCGAGATGGTGGTGCCCTCGCACTGGCAGCGGAGCGTGACGATCGCGCCGTACGGCAGGACGTCGATCACCGAGTAGTTGGTGCCGGGGCCGTTGCGGACGTTCACGCGAACGCCGGGTGCGACCGGGTAGGACGGGTAGCCCGAGCCGGACGCCAGGCTCTGGACTTGGCTCGAATCGTTCTCCACTGACATACGAAATCTCCCCCCATGGGTGTTGCCGTGCGCAACTCGCGCAGGGTAGCAGGACCTTGGAGACCCACAGGGGTCATCGACTAGGCTCCGGCGGGGGTGGTGATCGGTGCATTCGCTGCGCGCGGACTACGCGGGCTTTCCGGAGTACGCCGGGCAGTACCGGCTCGAATCGGTGCTCGGTTCCGGAGGGATGGGCGTCGTCCATCTGGCCACGTCCGGCTCGGGGCTGAAACTCGCCGTCAAGATCGTGCACCCCGAGCACGCGGTGGACCCGGAGTTCCGGGCCCGGTTCCGGCAGGAGGTCGCCGCCGCGCGCCGGGTCAGTGGTGCGTTCACCGCGCCCGTCGTCGATGCCGATCCCGACGCCGAACGGCCGTGGATGGCCACGCTGTTCATCGATGCGCCGACGCTCACCGAGCGGGTACGGGAAAGGCTGCTGGACCCCGCCGAACTGGCCCGGCTCGCCGCCGGTCTGGCCGAGGCGCTGCGGGACATCCACCGGGCCGGCGTGGTGCACCGGGACCTGAAGCCCAGCAACGTGCTGATGGCTCCGGACGGGGTGCGCGTCATCGACTTCGGGATCTCCCGGCCGACGGACAGCGACTTGCGGACCGAGACCGGCAAGCTGATCGGCACCCCGCCGTTCATGGCGCCCGAGCAGTTCCAGCGGCCCCGCGATGTGGGCACGGCCGCGGACGTCTTCGCACTGGGCGCGGTGCTCGTGTACGCGGCCACGGGGCACGGGCCCTTCGACTCGGACAGCCACTATCTGGTGGCGTACCAAGTGGTGCACAGCGAACCGGATCTGAGCGGGCTGCCGCCGCAGCTCGTCCCCCTCGTCGCGCGATGCCTGGCCAAGGATCCCGCGGAGCGGCCCACCGCCGAGGCGCTGATCGGCGAGATGCGGGCGGTCGCGTACCCGACCGCCGAGGACACCCAGGCCTTCATCCCCCGACCGCGCCGGCCCGTCGAGGCGGAGCAGGTCACCCATCGGAGGGAGCGGTTGGCGGCCGGGCCCGAGGCGCCGCCCCTTCGGCTGTCCCGCCGACGGGCCCGGATCGCGGTCGGAGTCGGGGTCGGGCTGCTGCTCGTGGGCGGGGCCGTCGGCGGCTACCAGCGGTTCGGGACGGCGGCCGGGCCGCCCGCCCAGATCGCCGCGAAGTCGGATCCGTCACCGCAGAAGGCCTTCGCCCCGTGGGCGGTCCCCCTGGGCAAGCCCGCGACCGGCAACCGTACCGCGGCCTGCTCCTGGCAGGCAGCGGCCCTCTACTGCGCCGGACCGGGCCTCGCCGCGGCCCGGCTCGACCCCGCGGACGGCTCCACGGTGTGGGCACTGGAGGCGCCCGGGCCTGCCAAGGGGCCGACGGCCGTCAGCGCGCCGCAGCACGCAGGCGGACAGGTCCTCGTCGTCGTGCCGGGCAGCCAAACGCTCCGGGCGCTGGACCCGGGCACGGGAGCCGAACGCTGGAGGCACGAACTCCCGGGCGGCTCGCAGCCGGTGGCCGCGGGCGGGCAGGTCCTGCTGGTGGGGCCGGGCGGCAGCGTCACGGCTCTGGACCCGGCGACCGGCGCACCGCGCTGGACCAAGCAGATCGGCGGACTCGGATCCGCCTGGTGGGACGACGGCGCACCGCAAGGCCCGGCGCCCGAGCTGTACGTGGCGACGCCCGAGAGCGGCGGCGGGTTCACACAGATCGCTTCGGTGGACCCGGCGAACGGGACGGTGCGCCGGGAACTGCGGACGGCCGGGTGGCTGCGGCCGGTCGGCACCGCGCAGGGCTGGCTGTACCTGCTGGACATCGACGCGTCCGCCAAGACCACCTCCGTCGTGCGCGCCGACCTGGCGACGCGCACCGTGCACCGGGTCCGGCTGGCGGCGCCGCTCTTCGACGCGGAGGCGACGGTCGCCCCGGACGGGACGACGTACCTGTCCGGGACCTCCGGCGCGCTGGTGGCGGTCGGAGCGACCAAGGAGCAATGGCGGTCGGAGACGGGCGTGACGGTGGCTTCCCGCCCCGTCTTCGCCGACGGTCGGGTCTGTCTGATGGCGCCGGACGGCCGGCTGCTGGCCGTCGACGCCGCCAGCGGCCGGCCGGCGGGACAGACCAAGCCGCGGATGGCCGACGGCAAGGCGGCCACCTACACCGCGACCCTGCCCGCCCCGGTGGCCGGGGACGGCCGGCTCTTCGGGAGCGCGCCCGACGGGACGGTGTTCGCGGTGGCCGCCGACGCCCCCGCCGCCTGGTGAGACGGCGGCGCCCCCGCACCGGAGGGTGCGGGGGCGCCGGCGGAGTCGGTCGTCAGCCCAGGAGGGAGACGTCGCGGACCGCGCCCTTGTCGGCGCTGGTGGCCATCGCGGCGTAGGCGCGCAGGGCCGCGGAGACCTTGCGCTCGCGGTTCTTCGGGGCGTAGACGCCGCCGAGGGCCGCGTGGCGGGCAGCCAGCGTGGCTTCGTCGACGAGGACCTCGATGGACCGGTTCGGGATGTCGATGCGGATCCTGTCGCCGTCCTCGACGACCGCGATGGTGCCGCCCGAGGCCGCCTCCGGGGAAGCGTGGCCGATGGACAGGCCCGAGGTGCCGCCGGAGAAGCGGCCGTCCGTCACCAGGGCGCAGGACTTGCCGAGGCCGCGGCCCTTGAGGAAGGAGGTCGGGTAGAGCATCTCCTGCATGCCGGGGCCGCCGCGCGGGCCCTCGTAGCGGATGACGACGACGTCGCCCTCCTTGATCTGCTTGGAGAGGATCTTGTCGACGGCCTCGTCCTGGGACTCGCAGACGACCGCCGGGCCCTCGAAGGTCCAGATCGACTCGTCGACGCCGGCGGTCTTCACGACGCAGCCGTCGACGGCGATGTTGCCGCGCAGCACGGCGAGGCCGCCGTCCTTGGAGTACGCGTGCTGCACCGAGCGGATGCAGCCGCCCTCGGCGTCGAGGTCGAGGGTCTCCCAGCGCTTGGACTGGGAGAAGGCGGTGGCGGAGCGCTCACAGCCGGGGGCCGCGTGCCACAGCTCCATCGCCGTGTCGGTGGCCGTGCCGGAGCGGGCGTCCCACTTCGCGAGCCAGTCCTCGAGGCCGTCCGAGTGGACGGTGTTGATGTCCTTGTTGAGGAGGCCGCCGCGGTGCAGCTCGCCCAGGATGGCGGGGATGCCGCCGGCGCGGTGGATGTCCTCCATGTAGTACGTGCCGCCGGGCGCCACGTTCGGCGCGACCTTGGCCAGGCACGGGACGCGGCGCGAGACGGCGTCGATGTCGGTGAGGTCGTACTTCAGGCCCGCTTCCTGCGCGGCGGCCAGCAGGTGCAGGATCGTGTTCGTGGAGCCGCCCATCGCGATGTCGAGGGCCATGGCGTTCTCGAAGGCCTCGCGGGTGGCGATGTTGCGCGGGAGGACGGACTCGTCGCCGTCCTCGTAGTAGCGCTTGGTGATCTCCACGACCGTGCGGCCGGCGTCCTCGTACAGGGCGCGGCGGGCGGTGTGCGTGGCGAGGACCGAGCCGTTGCCGGGCAGGGCCAGGCCGATGGCCTCGGCGAGGCAGTTCATCGAGTTGGCGGTGAACATGCCGCTACAGGACCCGCAGGTGGGACAGGCGTTCTCCTCGATGCGCAGCACGTCCGCGTCCGAGACGTTCTCGTTGGAGGCGTCGACCATGGCGTCGATCAGGTCGAGCTTGCGGACGGTGCCGTCGACGAGGGTGGCCTGGCCGGCCTCCATCGGGCCGCCCGAGACGAAGACGACCGGGATGTTGAGGCGCATGGCGGCCATCAGCATGCCGGGGGTGATCTTGTCGCAGTTGGAGATGCAGATCAGCGCGTCGGCGCAGTGCGCCTCGACCATGTACTCCACGCTGTCCGCGATCAGGTCGCGGGACGGCAGGGAGTACAGCATGCCGCCGTGGCCCATCGCGATGCCGTCGTCGACCGCGATGGTGTTGAACTCGCGCGGGATCGCACCGGCGGCACGGATGGCGTCGGAGACGATGCGGCCGACGGGGGCCAGGTGGGTGTGACCGGGGACGAACTCGGTGAAGGAGTTGGCGACCGCGACGATCGGCTTGCCGATGTCCGCGCTCGCTACGCCCGACGCGCGCATCAGCGCACGCGCGCCTGCCATGTTGCGGCCGTGGGTGACGGTGCGGGACCTCAGCTCGGGCATGCGGTTTCACTCCCCATGAGTGCGACTGTACGGTCAGCCGCGACTGCGGATATGGCTCAGTACGAGGCTACGCCCACCGCCCGCGATCCGGACAGCATGTCCGGATGTCGGGACGGCGGGCTCATTCCTCGGTCAGGTACCGCTGGAGCGTGGGCGCAACGAGGGCCACGATCTTCTCCGGGTCGGCGGAGGCGAGGGGCTCCACCTGGACCACGTAGCGCAGGATCGCGATGCCGACCATGTGGGAGGCGGCCAGCTCGGCCCGGAAGGTCGGGTCGGGGACGTCGAGGTCGGCGGCGACGCGCTCCAGGAGCCGCCGCAGGACCAGCCCGCGCAGGACCTTCGCGGCGGCCTCGTGCGTGAGCGCGGAGCGGATCACGGCGAGCAGCGGGACCCGGGTGACCGGGTTCTCCCACACGCCCAGGAAGTAGCGGGCGAGGCGCTCGCCGATGCCGTCCGGGCCCTCGCCGATGATCGCGGGGACCACCAGGGCGGGCTCGATGCTGACCTCGATGGCGGCGGCGAAGAGATCGTCCTTGCTGCCGAAGTAGTGGTGCACCAGCGCCGGGTCCACGCCGGCGACCTTCGCGATGCCGCGTACGGACGTCTTGTCGTACCCGCGCTCCGCGAACACCTCGCGGGCGGCGAGCCGGATGCGCTCCTGGGTGCCGGGGCCGTCGTCGGCCTCGTCCTGCCGGGGCCGGCCGGGGCCGCGGCGGCGCGGCTTGGGTGCGTCAGGGGCATCGGTCACGGCCGGCGGGCCCCGTCGCGCTCGGTGCTGGCGGTGGCGAGGTGCAGGCGGGTGAAGGCCAGCGCCTCGGCGAGGTCGGCCTCGCGCTCGGCGGAGGACATCGCCCGGCGGGTGTTGACCTCGATCACGACGTGCCCGTCGAACGAGGTCCGCGCGAGGCCCTCCAGCAGTTCGGCGCAGGGCTGCGTCCCGCGGCCCGGGACCAGGTGCTCGTCCTTGGCCGATCCGTTCCCGTCGGCGAGGTGGATGTGTGCGAGCCGGTCGCCCATCCGGTCGATCATCGCGGAGGCGTCGGTACGGGCGGTCGCGGTGTGCGACAGGTCGACGGTGAAGTGGCGGTAGTCGTCCTTCGTCACGTCCCACTCGGGGGCGTAGGCGAGCATCTCGCGGTCGCGGTAGCGCCACGGGTACATGTTCTCCACGGCGAACCGGACGTCGGTCTCGTCGGCCATCCGCCAGATGCCGGTGACGAAGTCCCGCGCGTACTGGCGCTGCCAGCGGAACGGCGGGTGCACGACCACGGTGCTCGCCCCGAGCCGCTCGGCCGCGGCCCGGGCGCGCTGCAGCTTCGTCCACGGGTCGGTGGACCAGACCCGCTGGGTGATCAGCAGACACGGCGCGTGCACGGCCAGGATCGGTACCCCGTGGTGATCCGACAGCCGGCGCAGGGCTTCGACGTCCTGACTGACCGGATCCGTCCAGACCATCACCTCGACGCCGTCGTAACCGAGGCGCGCGGCGATCTCGAAGGCGGTCGCCGTCGACTCCGGATAGACCGAGGCGGTGGATAGGGCGACTTTCGCGGTCGGGACACGGACTGGTTCTGCCACGAGGACAGGGTACGGGCCCGGGAGCGGGGGTGACCGTGACGCGGGCCACGGGGGGGCGACCCTGCCCCCTGGCCGGGGAGGCGCGCCCCCTCATGACGCGCTCCTGGCCAAGGGCGGTACCGACACCCCGCCCTCTCCGCAGTGGATCCGGGTCAGCGAGCAACGACCCCACGAACCGACGCACAAACCGGGGCAGTTAGAACAGAACACTGCCGAACACCTGGCCGAGGACCGTCGCTCCGACCGCAACCAACGCTCCGGCACAGGCGTCGCATAGATCATGGGACGCGAATGGCTCTTCTCTCTCATCCCCCTGACGATCGGCGTCCTCTTCCTCGCCTTCGGCATCTACGGCATGCGCTACGCCCGTTCACTTCGCCGCCACGGTGTCGAGGCCCAGGCTCGGATCGTCCGGCACACCGTCTCGCGCAGCGATGAAGGCACCACGTTCTACAGCCCGGTTGCCGCTTGGACGGACCGGAACGGGCGCGCCTGCGAACACACCTCCCGGTTCGGCCGTGGAAAGGTCGGAGGCGCCTTCCGCGTGGGGGCGTACGTCACGGTGCGGTACGACCCGCAAAGGCCGGACCGGTTCGAGATCAAGGGCTGGGACATCAAGTGGATGGACCTCTTCGCCACCGTGCTGGGGTCGATCTTCACGGCGGGCACGCTGACGGTGTTGCTCGTGCGGCTGCTCACCCTCTGACCACTGCACGTCCCGACCGAGACCGCCGGACGCGGCCGGTCAGCTGGGGCGGCCCAGCCCCGACCCGGGACGACCGCCGGACGCGGCTGGTGAGAAACGCACAGCAATCCGGGGGCGGCCGTGCCCAGCCCCGGAAGACCGCCGGACGCCGAGACGTGAGGAGCACTTCGCGATCGGACGCGCTGCCCCGACCCGGCAGGTGGCTGTCACGGGCCCCGTCTGGGAAACGTGCCCACCGGGATCTCCCTGGGTGCCTCCGACCGCCCCGCGCCTGAAGGCATCCCCCGGCCCGTTCCTTCGGGGGCTTCCCGGCAGTCTTCGTATCTCCGGGGCGGGACGGTCGGTCAAGGGTGGCCGCAGGCCATCGCGCAGCGACGCGACGACGAAGGAGGAGCGCCCTTGAGGGACCGGCACGACACGGAAGGACAATGGGACTGACGGGAAACCCCCGTACCCATCCCCGATGCCGCCCACCCGGCTCCCGCACACCGAAGCACGCCCAGCCCCGCCCCTCAGCCCGCCCAGCCCCCCGCCCAGCCCCCCGCCCAGCCCCGCGCCCCGGCGCTCACGCCCAGCCCCTCACGCCCCCGGTGCCGGCATGTGGTCCAGCCTGCGCAGGATCACGCCCTCGCGCAGGGCCCACGGGCAGATCTCCAGTTCCTCCACGCCGAAGAGGTCCATCGTGGCCTCCGCCACCAGCGCACCCGCCAGGAGCTGGTTCGACCGGCCCTCCGAGACGCCCGGGAGGGCCGCGCGCTGGACCGTGGTCATCGCCGCCAGGCGCGGGACCCACTCCTCCAGGGACTTGCGGCTCAGGTCCCGCTGCACGTACAGGCCCTCCGCCGAGCGGGCCGCGCCCGCGATGCGGGCCAGCTGCTTGAAGGTCTTCGAGGTGGCCACCACGTGGTCCGGCGCGCCGAAGCGGCGGAACTCGCCGACCGTCCGGGCGATCTCCGCCCGCACGTGCCGCCGTAGCGCCCGGATGTCCAGCGCGTCCGGCGGGTCGCCCGGGAGCCAGCCCGAGGTGAGGCGGCCCGCACCCAGCGGGAGGGAGACGGCCGCGTCCGGATCCTCGTCGATGCCGTACGCGATCTCCAGCGAGCCGCCGCCGATGTCCAGGACCAGCAGTTTCCCGGCGGACCAGCCGAACCAGCGGCGGGCCGCGAGGAAGGTGAGCCGGGCCTCGTCCTCACCGCTCAGCACCGGCAGGTCGACGCCGGTCTCGGCCTTGACCCGCGCGAGGACCTCGTCCGCGTTCGTGGCCTCGCGTACGGCGCTGGTCGCGAAGGGGAGGACGTCCTCGCACCCCTTGTCCTCGGCGGCCTGGACCGCGTCGCGGATCACCGAGACGAGACGCTCGACGCCTTCGGGAGTGACGGCGCCGCGCTCGTCGAGCAGCTCCGCCAGCCTCATCTCCACCTTGTGCGAGTGCGCCGGCTGCGGGCGCGCGCCAGGGTGCGCGTCCACCACCAGCAGATGGACCGTATTCGAACCCACATCCAGCACACCGAGTCTCATAGGGGGAAACGCTACTGCGAGGAAGACTCGGGGGTTGAGTAAGGGGCGCATAGGCTTGGGTTTGTGCCAAATACGAAGAAGGCCAACAAGACCCGGTCGCAGAAGGACACGGGCGAGGACACCGTCAAGGCAAAAGCCAGGGCCAAGGCCAAGGCCAACGCCAAGGGTGGCAAGGACAAGGCTGTGGTCGCGGCCGACGAGAAGGGGCTCGACTTCCCCCGGGCCTGGGTGGAGTTCCCCGACCCCGCCGACGACGAGCAGGTCTTCCGCTGTGACCTGACCTGGCTCACCTCCCGCTGGACCTGCATCTTCGGCAGCGGCTGCCAGGGCATCCAGGCGGGCCGGGCCGACGACGGCTGCTGCACGCTCGGCGCGCACTTCTCCGACGAGGACGACGAGAAGCGCGTCGCGCAGCACGTCGCCCGCCTGACGCCCGAGCTGTGGCAGTTCCACGACGTCGGCAGCGAGAGCGGGTGGACGCAGCACGACGACGACGGGGAGAAGCAGACCCGCCGCTGGGACGGCGCGTGCATCTTCCTGAACCGGCCGGGGTTCCCCGCCGGGGCGGGCTGCTCGCTCCACATCCTCGCGGTGAAGGAGGGCCGGGAGCCGCTGGAGACCAAACCCGACGTCTGCTGGCAGCTGCCGATCCGCCGGACGTACGAATGGATCGACCGGCCGGACGACACGCGGGTGCTCCAGGTGTCGATCGGTGAGTACGACCGTCGCGGCTGGGGGCCGGGCGGCCACGACCTGCACTGGTGGTGCACGTCGGCCACCTCCGCGCACGGCGCCGGCGAGCCGGTGTACGTGTCGTACCGCCCCGAGCTGACGGAGCTGATGGGCAAGGAGGGCTACGCCGAGCTCGCGAAGCTGTGCGAGGCGCGGCTGGCCTCGCTGCTGCCGATGGCCCCGCACCCCGCGGATCCTGCCTGACCTCGGGCTCCTCAGGCCCTCAGCCACCTAGCCCCTCCAGCCTCCCCCTCCCCGTCCCCCCCAGCCCCTCTAGCCCCTCTGGCCCCTCTGGCCCCTCTGGCCCCTCACGGTCCCGGCGATGCCGACGGGGCCGGGTCCGGGGCGGGGGAAACCGTTCCGCCCGAGCCCTCCGTCGGGGACGGCTCGGGCGTCGGGGACGGCGGCGGGATCGTCGGCTCCGTCGGGGACGGCGACGGGGTGGACGGTTGCGTCGGGTCCGGCGAGGGGGCCGGGGTCGCGGGCCGCGTCGGGTCCGGGGTGGGCGCCGGCGTCGTCGCGGGGCGGCCGCGGCCCTGGATGGAGACCACCGCGCCGCTCGGGTCGACCCCGACGCGGGCCGTCCAGGCGCCGACGGGCTGGCCCTCCGGATCCACGGTGATCCGTAGGGTGACCGATTCTCCTGGGGCCAGCGTGCCCGCGGTGCGGCTCGCGCGCAGCCAGGGGCCGTCGGACCAGAGCCGCCAGTCCACGGGGGCGCCGCCGGAGGCGGTGAGGGTGAGCAGGGTGACGGCGCCCTGCGCGGACGCGGCCACGGTGAGGCGGCCGGCGCCGCCGGGGTGGTCGGGGGTCGCGGGCGGGCCGGTGCTGATGACTTCGACGGAGACGTCGGAGGTGGTGTCGCTCTGGGCGAAGCCGGGGCCGCTGGTGGTGGTGGCTGCGTTCCCGGTGTTCTCGTAGGCGGTCAGCGGGCGGCCGTCGGTCCGCGCGGTCGGGAGCTCGGACTCGCTGGCCGAGATGCGGGTGGCGTCGCCGCCGGGCTCGCCGGCGTCGGGTCCGCCCCGGTACGCCGCCCACAGCGCCAGGACCGGGGCGGCGACGACGGTGGCGACCACGGTGGTGGTCACCACCCGGGCGCGCAGCCGGTCCCGGCGGGCCGCACGGTCCTTCGGGTCCATGGGGAAGCCGCTGCGGTCGAAGCGGGGGGCGGGCCCCCGGCCACGGCCCCGGCCGGAGCGGACCATCGCGGCGTGGACGGCGGTGCGAGGGGCCGGTACGAGGGGCAGCGCGGCGGTGTTGAGGCCGCCGGAGCCGGGCCAGGGACCCGCGGCGCCCACGCGTTCGGCGACGCGCCGACATCGGGGGCAGTCGTCGACGTGGCGGACGAGCTCGGCCCGCAGGGTGCTGGAGAGCAGGACGTTGCCGTCGCCGTCGTCGCCGGTGAGCCGGGAGACGCTGGGGCAGTTGCCGGTCTCGACGACGGCGAGGGCGGCGCGGGTGCGTTCCACCTCGCAGGCGGCGCCGGAGAGCAGCTCGCGGGCCGCGGCCGCGGGGGTGCCGAGGACGGCGGCGAGTTCGGGGACGCCGAGCCGGTGGCGTACGGCGAGTTCGAGGGCCTCGCGCTGCTCGGGCGTGGTGCCGGCGGCTTCGGGCCAGGCGAGCCGGGCCAGCTCCGTACGGCGGTAGGCGCTCACGTCAAGGGGCCGGTGGGAGTCCTGGCCACGGTCGGGTGACGTGGCCTCACCCGGATCAACCGGCGCACGGTCACGCTGGGCATGCTCCGGCGCACGCCGAGCGGAGTGCGCTCCCTGGCGCGCGCGCCGCTGCTCGGCCAGCCGGTGCAGGCAGCCCCAGCGGGCGAGTGCGTAGAGCCAGGCGCGCCGGTCCCCCTCGTCGGGGCAGCGGCCGGGATGCCGCTCGGCCACGGCGAGGACGTCCCCGAGCACGTCGGTCGCGGTGTCGTGGTCGCACAGGACCGACAGGCAGTACGTGAACAGGCCGTCCAGGTACGGCTCGTGCCGGAACGGCGGCGGCTGCTCGGCCCCGTGGGGCGCGCGCCCGTGCGCCCGGTGTGCGCCGGTGTGCGCTGAGGAGTGTGCCTGGCTGCTGCTGTTCACCTGGCGACCGTAGGCGGCGCGCTGGTGAGGCCTTGGAAGCCTTCGCCACTTTTAGCCCTTACGGGTGAACAGATCGCTGAGGCGCTGACGCATGCCCTGACGTGGTCGGACCGGCAGGCCCGGCCGACGTGGTCCCGCGGGACCCACGAGGCCGGCGGGACCCGCAGCACTAACGGGATCCGGAGGACCAACGGGACCTCGTACCCCTCCCGGGAGGAGGAGCGCGAGCTCCAACCCGCGCGGGCGAAGAACGCGGCGAGGTCTCCGGCGGGGCGGTGGCCGGGGAAGAGCCCCGCCCCATCCACCACACCCGCGACATCCACGACATCCGCGACGGCCGACACATCCGCGACGGCCGCGCCGATCACGTCGGTGTCGAAGGGGGATCCCCCGTCGGACGGGCCCCTGAGGACACCCTCGCAGCGCGGCGGCCACCGCCCGCGATCGGGACCCCGGTCCGGTCTGTCGGTGCGGGCGGCTACCGTGAACCGCATGGCTGCCCGCACCGCTCGTTCATCCGCAAAGGACCGGCCGTCCTACCGCTGCACCGACTGCGGCTGGACGACCGCGAAGTGGCTCGGCCGCTGTCCCGAATGCCAGGCCTGGGGCACCGTCGAGGAAATGGGCGCGCCCGCCGTGCGGACCACCGCCGCCGGCCGGGTCTCGACCGCCGCCCTGCCGATCGCGCAGGTCGACGGCCGGACCGCGACCGCCCGCAGCACCGGCGTGGACGAGCTGGACCGCGTCCTCGGCGGCGGGCTCGTGCCCGGCGCCGTCGTGCTGCTCGCCGGCGAGCCCGGCGTCGGCAAGTCGACCCTGCTGCTGGACGTCGCGGCGAAGGCGGCCAGTGACGAGCACCGCACGCTGTACGTGACGGGCGAGGAGTCGGCCAGCCAGGTGCGCCTGCGGGCCGACCGGATCAACGCCCTCAGCGATCACCTCTACCTCGCCGCCGAAACCGACCTGTCCGCCGTCCTCGGCCATCTCGACGCCGTGAAGCCGTCCCTGCTGATCCTGGACTCCGTACAGACCGTCGCCTCCCCCGAGATCGACGGTGCGCCCGGCGGCATGGCCCAGGTGCGCGAGGTGGCCGGAGCGCTGATCCGCGCCTCCAAGGAGCGCGGGATGGCCACCCTCCTCGTCGGCCACGTGACCAAGGACGGAGCCATCGCCGGTCCCCGACTGCTGGAGCACCTCGTCGACGTGGTGCTGAGCTTCGAGGGCGACCGGCACGCCCGGCTGCGGCTGGTGCGCGGCATCAAGAACCGGTACGGGGCCACCGACGAGGTCGGCTGCTTCGAGCTGCACGACGAGGGGATCACCGGACTCGCCGATCCGAGCGGGCTGTTCCTGACCCGGCGGGCCGAGGCCGTTCCGGGCACCTGCCTGACGGTGACCCTGGAGGGGAAGCGTCCGCTGGTCGCCGAGGTGCAGGCGCTGACCGTGGACTCCCAGATCCCCTCCCCCCGGCGCACGACCTCGGGCCTGGAGACCTCGCGCGTGTCGATGATGCTGGCGGTGCTGGAGCAGCGCGGCCGGATCACGGCGCTCGGCAAGCGCGACATCTACAGCGCCACGGTGGGCGGGGTGAAGCTCACCGAGCCGGCCGCCGACCTGGCGATCGCGCTCGCGCTGGCCTCCGCCGCCAGTGACGTCCCGCTGCCGAAGAACCTCGTCGCGATCGGCGAGGTCGGCCTGGCCGGCGAGGTGCGGCGGGTGACCGGCGTTCAGCGGCGGCTCGCGGAGGCGCACCGACTGGGATTCACGCACGCGCTGGTTCCGGCGGATCCGGGGAAGGTACCGGCGGGGATGAAGGTCATCGAGGTGGCCGACATGGGCGACGCGCTACGGGTGTTGCCGCGCGGCCGCTCCCGTACGCCGGCCAAGGAGCGGTCCGCGGAGTAGCGGGCCCGGGGAAGCTTCGAGGGAAGTCCCGGGGGAAGACCCGGGGGAAGCCTCAAGGGAGGGCCCAGGGGGAAGACCCGGGGTCAGGCCCGGGGACGATCCCCTGGTCAGGAGGTCCGTACGGGCCCCGCCCGGGCCCTACCTGGCCAAGCCACGGCGGGGCCGTAGCGCGCGCCGGTAGACTTTGGGCTGGTCCGCCCGGCCGTACGCACGTCCTCGTGCCCGCGACGCTGGGCGGCGCAACCCGCAACCGGAGGAGTGCAGTGGCAGCCAAGGACGGGGCAGCAGCATCCGGAAAGTCGGGTGCGAGCTCCAAGCAGGAGGCCATGATGCGCGCCTCGCTGAGCGCGGTCGCACCTGGTCAGCCGCTGCGTGACGGCTTGGAGCGGATCGTCCGCGGCAACACCGGCGGGCTCATCGTCCTCGGTATGGACAAGAGCGTCGAGGCGATGTGCACCGGCGGCTTCGTCCTGGACGTGGAGTTCACCGCGACCAGGCTGCGCGAGCTGTGCAAGCTCGACGGCGCGCTCATCCTCGACAAGGACATCACCAAGATCCTGCGGGCCGGTGTGCAGCTGGTTCCGGACGCGTCGATCCCGACGGAGGAGACGGGCACGCGCCACCGTACGGCCGACCGCGTCTCCAAGCAGTGCGGCTTCCCGGTGGTGTCGGTGTCGCAGTCGATGCGGCTGATCGCGCTGTACGTGGACGGGGAGCGGCGGGTCCTGGAGGAGTCCGGGGCGATCCTGTCGCGGGCGAACCAGGCGCTGGCCACGCTGGAGCGGTACAAGCTGCGCCTCGACGAGGTCGCGGGCACGCTGTCGGCGCTGGAGATCGAGGACCTGGTCACGGTGCGCGACGTGACGGCGGTCGCGCAGCGGCTGGAAATGGTCCGCCGGATCGCGACCGAGATCGCCGAGTACGTGGTCGAACTGGGCACGGACGGGCGACTGCTGTCGCTGCAGCTGGACGAGCTGACGGTCGGGATCGAGCAGGAGCGGGAGCTGGTCATCCGGGACTACGTGCCGGAACCGACGGCGAAGCGTTCCCGCACGGTGGACGAGGCGCTGGCGGAGCTGGACGCGCTGACGCATCCGGAGCTGCTGGAGCTGCCGATCGTGGCGCGGGCCCTGGGGTACACGGGCTCGCCGGAGACGCTGGACTCTGCGGTGTCGCCGCGCGGGTACCGGCTGCTGGCGAAGGTGCCGCGGCTGCCGGGCGCGATCATCGAGCGGCTCGTGGAGCACTTCGGCGGGCTGCAGAAGCTGCTCGCCGCGAGCGTCGACGACCTGCAGACGGTGGACGGGGTGGGCGAGGCCCGTGCGCGGAGCGTCCGCGAGGGCCTGTCCCGGCTGGCGGAGTCGTCCATCCTGGAGCGATACGTCTAGCCTGCGGCTTTGCTCGGCCGACTGCCCTGGTTCCGCTGCCCGTTCGGCGTGCGCGCCACTGCTGGGGCTCCGCCCCAGACCCGGCGCCTCAACCGCCGGCGGTGCTGACAGTGTGCGCGCCGCTGCCGGGGGCGCTGCCCCCACAGACCCCGCGCCTCAATCGCCGGCGGGGCAGGGAGTGTGCTCGCCGGCGGGGCCGGGTCAGTCCTGCTTGAGGACGAACGAGGTGCGGGCCACCGGCATGCCGGGAGCCTTGACCTCGACCACGTAGGTGTCGGGTGCCGCGGACCCCGCCGGAGGCGTCTGGCACTGGTCGGCCGCGCTGAACTTGCGGTCCCAGTCCAGCGACTGCTTCGTCTCGCCCTGCGCCGGGAGGCGGAAGAAGGCGTTGCCCGCGCCCGCCGGGCAGTCCGCCGAGGACCAGACCGCCTTGCTGCTGCTCGCCTGAAGGATGGTCAGGACGGCCTGCTTCGGGCCGAGGTCGATCTTGCAGGTGGTTCCGGAGGTGTTGCGGGCGACGAGTTCGAGGCGCGGCTTCTCGTTCGCCTCGTACTCGTTCTTCACGCTCTTGACCTCCCACTGCAGCGCGCCCGGCGCGCACGTGGGGAGCGGGGAGTCCGCCGGGACCGCAGCCGGGCCGCCCGCGGCGCCACCGGAACCGGAACCGGAACCTGAGCCCGAGCCGCCGTTCGAGCCCGTACCGCCGCCCGGTTCGCCGTTCTTGCCCCCGCCGCCCGTGGAGCCTCCCCCGGAGCCGGTGTTCCCGCCGCTGCCCGACTCGGGGCGCCCGCCGGGGGCCGCGCTGATCGCGGGTCCGGTACCGGCCGGACCCGGGGTGATCGAGGTGACGGGGTCGGGGCCCGCCTGGCCCTTTCCGTTCGTACTCGTCCTCCCCCCACCGGAACTGACGGTCCATACGGCGAGGAGCGCGAGGAGCGCGACAACGGAAGCCAGCACAGCCCTCCGTCGCCAGTAGATGGAGGAGGGGAGCGGCCCGACCGGATTGCGCAGAGATCCCACGGACGGAACTTTACGAGAGTTCGCGACCCGATCAGTGCCCCACATGCCGCGCAGAGGACTTGATTTGCCGATGATCATCCTGCGGGCGCAATCGAAGGCGTCGAGATCCGGCCAAAGGGTTGATGCGGAGATTAATCCGCTTTGAGTACGTTCGGTGAGCATGTACAGCTCCGACAGCTTCGGCCTCTACCGCGCCATCACCGATTTCGCCCATCGGACACCCTCATGGGTGCAATCGGCCGTCGCGATCTGGACGACGTACGGGCTCCTCCTCTTCGGGGTGCTGTTCGCGGCCGTCTGGTGGCGCTCGCGCGGGCGGGGCGCCGCCCGGCCGGTGGCGCTGGCCCTGCTCGCGCCGGTGGCGACCGCCGTGGCGTACGGCGCGTCGGAGTTCGTGAAGCACACGGTGGACGAGGAGCGGCCCTGCCGCGCCGTCGTCGGAGCCGCGGCCCCGCTGGTGCCGTGCCCGGGGCCCGGCGACGGGTCGTTCCCCAGCAACCACGCGGCCCTCGCGGGCGCCGCCGCCGTGGCGCTGACCTTGGCGGTGCGCCGGCTCGCGCCGCTGACCGTGCCGCTCGCGCTGCTGATGGCCTTCTCCCGGGTCTTCGTCGGCGTGCACCACCCGCACGACGTGGCGTTCGGCCTGCTGCTCGGCGGTGCGGTCGCCGCCCTCGCCGTCCTCGCGCTCACCGGTCCGACGGGTGCGGTCGTCACCGCCGCGCGGGCGGGCGGCATCCCGGCCGTCATCTGGTTCACCGGTCGCGGTCCGGCGCGCCGAGCGAAGTGAAACGTGCCAGGATGCCGTCTGCCATGACTGCATCTCCCGCTTCCTCCACGGCCGTATCCCCCGACTCCTCCCACGCGCTGCACTCCCCCGTGATCGCGTGGTTCGACGAGCACGCCCGCGACCTGCCCTGGCGCCGCCCCGAGGCCGGCCCCTGGGGGGTCATGGTCAGCGAGTTCATGCTCCAGCAGACGCCCGTCAACCGGGTCCTGCCGGTCTACGAGCAGTGGCTCGCCCGGTGGCCCCGCCCCGCGGACCTGGCCACCGAGGCCCCCGGCGAAGCCGTACGGGCCTGGGGCCGGCTCGGCTACCCGCGCCGCGCACTGCGGCTGCACGGCGCGGCCATCGCCATAACGGACCGGCACGGGGGCGACGTACCGCAGGACCACGCGCAGCTGCTGGCGCTGCCCGGGATCGGCGAGTACACGGCGGCGGCCGTGGCCTCCTTCGCGTACGGGCAGCGGCACGCCGTCCTCGACACGAACGTCCGCCGGGTCTTCGCGCGCACCGCGACCGGTGTCGAGTACCCGCCGAACGCGACGACCGCCGCCGAACGGCGCCTCGCCCGGGCCCTGCTGCCCGAGGACGAGGGCACCGCGGCCCGCTGGGCGGCGGCCTCGATGGAGCTCGGGGCGCTGGTGTGCACCGCCAAGAGCCCCGACTGCGCGCGTTGTCCGGTGGCCGGGCTGTGCGCGTGGCGGCTCGCCGGGAAGCCGGCGCACGAGGGTCCGCCGCGGCGCGGGCAGACGTACGCCGGTACCGACCGGCAGGTGCGGGGCAAGCTCCTCGCCGTGCTCAGGGAGGCGGTGGGCGCGGTTCCGCAGGCGGTGCTCGACACGGTCTGGGACGAGCCGGTGCAGCGGGCCAGGGCGCTGGACGGGCTGGTGGCCGACGGGCTGGTGGAGCCCTTGGACGGAGGGTTCTACCGGCTCCCGCAGGCCCTCCCCCAGAGCGCCCCCCAGAGCGTTCCCGAGAGCGTTCGGCGGACCGTCCCGCAGTCCTGACCGAAGCTGACTCTGAGATTCCGCTTATTGCCGAGAAACCGCAGCTCACGGGGGTTGTTACACAACCTATGGGTGTCCGTGCGCCCACCGAAGGCTGGCTCGCACAGGCCCGTGACAACCCCTCCGTACCTTCGAATCCGTAGGACACGGGGATGAGCGGTTGGACGGGTGGAGGCGGTCTCAGATGGCGCACAGTGAGGTGCTCGGTTTCGAGGAGTACGTACGCACGCGGCAGGACGCACTGCTGCGCAGTGCCCGACGCCTGGTGCCGGACCCCACGGACGCGCAGGACCTCCTGCAGACCGCGCTGGTGCGCACCTACGGCCGCTGGGACGGCATCGCCGACAAGTCCCTGGCCGACGCCTACCTGCGCCGGGTCATGATCAACACCCGTACGGAGTGGTGGCGCGCCCGCAAGCTCGAAGAGGTCCCCACCGAGCAGCTCCCCGACGCCTCCGTCGAGGACGGCTCCGACCAGCGCGCCGACCGCGCCCTCCTCATGGACATCCTCAAGGTTCTCGCGCCCAAGCAGCGCAGCGTGGTCGTGCTGCGACACTGGGAGCAGATGAGCACCGAGGAAACGGCCGCGGCGCTCGGAATGTCGGCGGGAACCGTGAAGAGCACTCTGCACCGCGCCCTGGCCCGTCTCCGGCAGGAGCTGGAGAGCCGGGACCTGGACATGCGTGCGCTGGAGCGCGGTGACCACACCATGCAGTACGAGGGGCGTGAGCGGTGCGCGGCCTGAACGGCCAACGTTTGTCCGGAGGTTCTCTGGTGCTGATGTCGGCGGGGACGGTCGTCCTCGTCGGCACAGCCGTGTTCGCGGTCGGGTGCGCCACGGGCGGCACCGGCCTGCGCGACGGCGGCCCGGCCCGCACCGAAGCCGTGGCCAAGGCCACGCCCTCGGGGCCCACCCCCGAGGATTCCGCCTCGGCCGCGTCCGGCCGGCCCCTGAAGAAGGTCGACCCCGTCACGCTGCTGATGAAGGACCCCAAGGTCAGCACCGAGGTCAAACGGGACCTCAAGCCCTGCTCGGGCAAGGAGTACCCGGTGGACGTGAGCTACGGGAGGGTCACCGGCGGGCCCGTCGTGGACATCGTGGTGAACGTCCTGTCCTGCGCCGACGCCCTGGGCCGCGGAACCTACGTGTACCGGTCGGACGGAGCCGCGTACGAGAATGTGTTCGCGGACGAACAGCCACCCGTCTACGCGGAGATCGACCGGGGCGACCTGGTGGTCACGAAGCAGGTCTACGGAAAGAGCGACGCGCTCGCCTATCCGTCGGGCGAGGACGTGATCACGTACCGCTGGAACGGGGAGAAGTTCACCGAGCAGGACCGAGTTCACTCGGAGTACAGCAACGTGGTCGACGGCAGCGTCCAGCCCGCACCGGCCACGAGTCAGAAGAACTGAGCACAGAAGAACCGAGGCGAGGCTCCCGCATGGCCGAGACCCATGTCCTGTTCGTGGAGGACGACGACGTCATCCGTGAGGCCACGACCCTGGCGCTGGAGCGCGACGGGTTCGTGGTCACGGCCATGCCCGACGGCTTGTCCGGACTGGAGTCCTTCCGCGCGGACCGGCCCGACATCGCCCTGCTGGACGTGATGGTGCCGGGCATGGACGGCGTGAGCCTGTGCCGCCGCATCCGCGACGAGTCCACCGTCCCGGTGATCATGCTCTCCGCGCGCGCCGACTCCATCGACGTGGTGCTGGGCCTGGAGGCCGGCGCCGACGACTACGTCACCAAGCCCTTCGACGGGTCCGTGCTCGTGGCCCGGATCCGCGCGGTGCTGCGCCGCTTCGACCACTCCGGCGGCGCACAGAACGGCGGAGGCAACGCGGCCGACAACGGCTCGGACCCCGAGCGCGGGGTGCTCTCCTTCGGCGACCTGGAGGTGGACACCGAGGGCATGGAGGTCCGCCGGGCGGGCGCCGCCGTGGCCCTGACACCGACCGAAATGAGACTGCTGCTGGAGTTCTCCTCCGCACCCGGCACCGTGCTGTCGCGCGACCGCCTGCTGGAGCGGGTCTGGGACTACGACTGGGGCGGCGACACCCGCGTCGTGGACGTCCACGTCCAGCGGCTGCGCACCAAGATCGGCCAGGACCGGATCGAAACGGTCCGGGGCTTCGGATACAAGCTCAAGGCATGAGACGGTTCACCTTCCGCACGGGGATCCGCTGGAAGATCACGGTCGCCATCGCCTCCGTGGGCGCCCTCGTCACGATCGCGCTGAGCCTGGTGGTGCACAGCGCTGCCCGCGTGTCGATGCTCGAGAGCGCCCGCGAAGTGCAGCTGGAGCGCGTGCAGTTCATCTCCCGCAACGCCGATGCCGGGCGCAAGCCGCCCATGGGCGCCAAGCTCAACGATCCCGAACTGCCCGCCGAACTGCGGCACAAGGCGCAGTCGGGCCGGCGCGGGACCTACGTCCAGGAGCGGCCGCACGGGGGACTGCCCGAGGTGTGGGCCGCCGTGCCGCTCGGGAACGGGCAGGTCCTGTCGCTGCACACGCCGTTCCGGGAGAGCACCAATCTGCTCCCCGACCTGGACCGGGCCCTGGTCATCGGCGGCCTGTCCGCCGTGATCGGCGGCTCGGCGCTCGGCGTGCTCATCGGCGGGCAGATCTCGCGCCGGCTGCGCAAGGCCGCGGCCGCCTCGCAGCGGGTGGCGCACGGCGATCCCGACGTACGCGTACGGGATGCGGTCGGCGGTGTCGTGCGCGATGAGACGGACGACCTCGCGCGGGCCGTGGATGCCATGGCGGACGCCCTCCAGCAGCGGCTGGAGGCCGAGCGGCGGGTCACCGCGGACATCGCGCACGAACTGCGGACTCCGGTGACGGGCCTGCTCACAGCGGCGGAACTGCTGCCTCCGGGGCGGCCGACGGAGCTGGTGCGGGACCGGGCCCAGGCCCTGCGCGCGCTGGTCGAGGACGTACTGGAGGTGGCCCGGCTGGACAGTGCGTCGGAGCGGGCGGAGCTCCAGGAGGTGGCGCTGGGCGAGTTCGTGAGCCGGCGGGTGGCGTCGCTGATGCCGGAGGCGACCGTACGGGTCGTCGCGGACGAGATCGTCAGCACCGACCCGCGCCGCCTGGAGCGGATCCTGGGGAACCTGCTGGCCAATGCCGCGCGGTACGGGCAGCCGCCGATCCAGGTCGACGTCGAGGGACGGGTCGTACGGGTCCGCGACCACGGGCCGGGCTTCCCCGAGGCGCTGCTGCGCGAGGGGCCGAGCCGCTTCCGCACCGGGTCCACGGACCGCGCGGGTGTGGGGCACGGGCTGGGGCTGACCATCGCGGAGGGCCAGGCGCGGGTGCTGGGCGCCCGGCTGACCTTCCGCAACGTGGCCGCCCGGGGCGGCTCGGAGCGTGAGGGCGCGGCTGCGGGCGCGGTGGCGGTCCTGTGGCTGCCGGAACACGCGCCGACGACGACGGGCAGCTTCCCGATCCTCACGCTGCCGCAGGGTTGAACCGGGGCGGGGCGGGCGGGTCGGGCACGACGGGTACCGGGCGGTATCCGCCCGGGAGTCCGTGACTTAGCATCCGTGGCATGACCGACGGTACGAATCCCCCGAGCCACCCGCAGCCCGAGCCCGCCCCCGGGAGCGGCGGATACGGGTTCCCGCCGGGACCGCCCGCGCAGGGCGGCTACGGCCACCCGACCCCGTCCGCCGGCTACGGCTACCCGCAGGCGGGGCAGCAGCCGAACCCCTACCAGCAGGACGCGGGGGCCGGTTACCCACAGGACGCAGGAGGCGGATACCAGCAGGACGCGGGAAGCGGATACCCGCAGGACGTGGGAGGCGGATACCAGCAGGACGCGGGAGGCGGTCAGTGGGCTACGGCCCCGGCCCAGCCGGGCTTCACGAGGCTGGCCGGTCCGGACCTGCCCGGCGCTTCGCAGCAGCCGGACTGGGAGGCCATGGCCGACCGCTCCGCGGCCGAGCGGCGCAAGAAGCGGCTGTGGACGCTGGGCGGCGGGGTGACCGTGCTCGCGCTGCTGGCCGGCGGGGGAACGTTCTTCCTGCTGGGCGGCGACGAGGACGGACAGGACGCCCAGCCCTCGAACTCGGCCTCAGCCTCGCCCGAGCCGGATGACGCGAAGGGGCCCGCCGCCTACACCGCGACCGTCGCGGGCGACGACACCCTGCTGCGCGACAGTTACGGCAGCATGGGGATCCGGCTCGGCGCCGACCTCAAGGTCGGCCCGCTGGGCAAGCGCTTCCAGGTCATCGGCAAGGGCAACGGGAACTCGTGGGGGCAGTCCGCCGAACCGGTCGTGGACGTGACCAAGAGCTTCACCGTCACGGCCCGCGCCTACAACTCCGCCGCCAAGGGCTCCCGGATCATCATGAGCCAGGGTGACGGGGAGTCGTTCTCCTTCGAGCTCGGCGTGAACGAGGTGAACGGCAAGCAAGCCTGGATCTTCCGCGTGCAGACGGGCGACAAGGGTGCCGCGGCCACCACGCGGACGGTCACCGCCGAGGGGCTCAACATGGTGAAGACGCCCACGCTGCTGATGGCCACCTACGACGCCGAGAAGAAGGCGATAGCCCTGTACGTGGACGGCAAGAAGGCCGGGGAGACCCCGGTGCCGCCCATCTGGCAGGCCCCGGGTCCGCTCCAGCTCGGCCGGTCCAAGCACCACAACATCTGGACCGGTCCGTGGCAGGGCGCCCTGCACAGCATCAAGACCTACGACATGGCCTTCACGGAGGAGCAGGCCGCCGGGTACAAGGAGGGCAAGCTCGAACCATCGCCGAAGCCGACCCATGCCTGGCTGCTCACCTGATCGGTGAGCAGGGCGGGTCGGCCGGTACGACGGGTGCCGCGGGCGTACGGCGGGTGCTGCTGGTGCTGCGGTCGGGACGGGTCAGACGGTGACGCCGTTGCTGCGCAGGAAGGCGACCGGGTTGACGGCCGAGCCGTAGTTCGGGGTGGTGCGGATCTCGAAGTGCAGGTGCGGGCCGCTGGAGTTGCCGGTGTTGCCGGACAGGGCGATCCGCTGCGAGGCGTTGACCTTCTGGCCGATCTTGACCTGGATCTTCGAGAGGTGCGCGTACTGCGAGTACGTGTTGTTGGCGTGCTTGATCACGATGGCGTTGCCGTACGCGGGGCCGTCGCCGCCGCCGTTCGGGCCCGCCTTGACGACGGTGCCGGCGGCCGCGGCCTTGACCTGGGTGCCGACCGGGACGGCGAAGTCCTGACCGGAGTGCTTGTGGGACCACATGTTGCCGCCCTTGCCGAAGGTCGCGGACAGCGTGTACTTCTCCAGCGGCTTGTCCCAGAGACCGGTCTTCGAGGCGCCCGCGGCACCGGCGGCGCCGGCGGTCTTGGCGGCGGGGGCGGTCTGCGGGGCGTCTGCGAACGCGGCGGTCGTGCCCGCCCCGAGGGCCAGCACGGCACCGAGAGCGGTGGTGCCGACAGCGATACGGGTACGACGGGTGTAGACGCGCTTCGCGAACATGTGCAGACCTCCGGGGCCGGGGACAAGGGGGGTTTCACACCTGTGTGAGGCATGAAGTGACCCGGCACGATCGAGCGAGTGCCGGGCTGGCTCATCTTTGGTAACCCGTGCCCCGGGACTTCCCCAAATGTCCCGATTACTAGCGGAACTCGTAGCGACGCCCCTGTGACGTGCCCCGTTGACGGCCCCCTCCAGGGGCGAAGGTCCCGCAGCAGGGCGTTTTGGATCTACGAAACGGCCTAGTACGTCCGTTTTGTCCTGTGCGGCTTGTCACCGGCCCCCACCCCCGTCTGAGGCCCAGGTCACTAGGGGTGTCTTGGCTCGCGATCCCCTCCTCGGCGGCTACAGCGGCCGCCCCTCCTCCGAGATCCGCGCGGAGCTGGCCGCCCTGGCCGAGTCCTTGCCCCGCCGGGACCTGAGCGCGGTGGGTGAGGTGACGGGTGGGGCCCTCACGGGACCTGGAAGGACCGATGGGGCGGCCGGTCCGCTCGGCCGTCCTCCTCGACCTGCGGGGCGCATCCCTCCCCTTCGGCCCCGTCTTCGCCACTCGCTCACGCCCGACGCCGTCGGACCCGTCGGTCCGTCCCGCCACCGCGGGCTCCGATCCAAAAAGGGGCGGCCCCGGAACCTGTTGGTTCCGGGGCCGCCCCTTGGTACTGCGCCGCGCTTACGCGCCCTTCGACAGGTCCGGGCCGGAGCCCGTGGCCTCGATCGGGGGGAGGTCGGGCAGGGCCGACTTCTCCTCGCCGCGGAAGGTGAACTTGGCGTCCTCGCCCTCACCCTCCTTGCCGACGACCACGATCTGACCGGGACGCAGCTCGCCGAAGAGGATCTTCTCCGACAGCATGTCCTCGATCTCGCGCTGGATGGTCCGGCGCAGCGGCCGGGCACCCATGATCGGGTCGTAGCCGCGCTTGGCGAGCAGGAGCTTCGCGTCGCCGCTCAGCTCGATGCCCATGTCGCGGTCCTTCAGGCGCTCGTCGACCTTCGCGATCATCAGGTCGACGATCTGGATGATGTCTTCCTCGGTGAGCTGGTGGAAGACGACCGTGTCGTCGACACGGTTGAGGAACTCGGGCCGGAAGTGCTGCTTGAGCTCTTCGTTGACCTTCGCCTTCATCCGCTCGTAGCCGGTCTTCGTGTCGCCCTGCGCCGCGAAGCCCAGGTTGAAGCCCTTCGAGATGTCCCGGGTACCCAGGTTGGTCGTCATGATGATGACCGTGTTCTTGAAGTCCACGACCCGGCCCTGGGAGTCGGTCAGGCGACCGTCCTCCAGGATCTGGAGAAGGGAATTGAAGATATCCGGGTGGGCCTTCTCGACCTCGTCGAAGAGGACGACGGAGAACGGCTTGCGGCGCACCTTCTCGGTGAGCTGGCCGCCCTCTTCGTAGCCCACGTAGCCGGGGGGCGAACCGAAGAGACGGGAAACCGTGTGCTTCTCGCTGAACTCCGACATGTCGAGGGAGATCAGCGCGTCCTCGTCGCCGAAGAGGAATTCGGCGAGCGTCTTGGAGAGCTCGGTCTTACCGACACCGGACGGGCCGGCGAAGATGAACGAGCCACCCGGGCGCTTCGGGTCCTTCAGACCCGCACGGGTACGACGGATCGCCTGGGAGAGCGCCTTGATGGCGTCCTTCTGGCCGATGACCCGGCGGTGGAGCTCGTCTTCCATGCGGAGCAGTCGCGAGGACTCCTCCTCGGTGAGCTTGAAGACGGGAATGCCGGTCGCGGTCGCGAGGACTTCGGCGATGAGCTCGCCGTCGACCTCGGCGACGACGTCCATGTCGCCGGCCTTCCATTCCTTCTCGCGCTTGGTCTTCGCCGCCAGCAGCTGCTTCTCCTTGTCACGGAGAGACGCCGCCTTCTCGAAGTCCTGGGAGTCGATGGCCGACTCCTTGTCGCGGCGCACGCCCGCGATCTTCTCGTCGAACTCGCGGAGGTCCGGCGGTGCGGTCATCCGGCGGATGCGCATCCGGGAGCCGGCCTCGTCGATCAGGTCGATCGCCTTGTCCGGGAGGAAGCGGTCCGAGATGTACCGGTCCGCCAGCGTCGCCGCCTGGACGAGGGCCTCGTCCGTGATGGAGACGCGGTGGTGGGCCTCGTAGCGGTCGCGCAGGCCCTTGAGGATCTCGATCGTGTGGGGGAGGGAAGGCTCCGCCACCTGGATCGGCTGGAAGCGGCGCTCGAGTGCCGCGTCCTTCTCGAGGTGCTTGCGGTACTCGTCGAGCGTCGTGGCACCGATGGTCTGGAGCTCACCACGGGCCAGCATGGGCTTGAGGATGCTGGCGGCGTCGATCGCGCCCTCGGCGGCGCCCGCACCCACGAGGGTGTGGAGCTCGTCGATGAACAGGATGATGTCGCCGCGGGTGCGGATCTCCTTGAGCACCTTCTTCAGGCGCTCCTCGAAGTCACCGCGGTAGCGGGAACCGGCGACCAGGGCGCCGAGGTCAAGCGTGTAGAGGTGCTTGTCCTTGAGCGTCTCGGGAACCTCGCCCTTGACGATCGCCTGGGCCAGGCCCTCGACGACGGCGGTCTTGCCGACGCCGGGCTCGCCGATGAGGACCGGGTTGTTCTTCGTACGGCGGGACAGCACCTGCATGACCCGCTCGATCTCCTTCTCGCGCCCGATGACCGGGTCGAGCTTGGATTCGCGGGCCGCCTGGGTGAGGTTGCGGCCGAACTGGTCCAGGACGAGCGAGGTCGAGGGCGTGCCCTCGGCCGGGCCGCCGGCCGTGGCCGACTCCTTGCCTCCACCGGTGTAGCCGGAGAGCAGCTGGATGACCTGCTGCCGGACTCGGTTGAGATCGGCGCCCAGCTTCACGAGGACCTGGGCGGCGACGCCCTCGCCCTCGCGGATCAGGCCGAGCAGGATGTGCTCGGTGCCGATGTAGTTGTGGCCGAGCTGGAGGGCCTCTCGGAGCGAAAGCTCCAGGACCTTCTTCGCCCGCGGAGTGAAGGGGATGTGGCCGGACGGGGCCTGCTGCCCCTGACCGATGATCTCCTCAACCTGCTGGCGAACAGCCTCGAGCGAAATCCCGAGGCTCTCCAGGGCCTTAGCGGCGACACCCTCACCCTCGTGGATCAAGCCCAGGAGGATGTGCTCGGTGCCGATGTAGTTGTGGTTGAGCATCCGGGCTTCTTCCTGAGCCAGGACGACAACCCGCCGCGCGCGGTCGGTGAACCTCTCGAACATCGTTTATCGCTCCTCAGAGCGGTCGGGCAGTTCGGGGTCGGTCCCCGCCCTGTCCTTCCGCATGCTAGTCCCGCGGGGCGGGACAGCTCATTCCAACTGCCGACATCCGTCCGCGGCTCACCCCTGCATCAGCGGGAAAACCGGCTTGAAGAGCCGACAACTGCTCCAACTCGATGGTGCGAGACGATGTTCCCGCAGGCCAGGCAGATACCCGTCATGCGTGTACGCCGACGGCGAACGGATGCCCGTCAAATCAGCGTGTCGCCCCGATCCACTAGGAATGTCTTACCCGTAAGGACTGACACTCCATGCCGGCGCCACCGGTTCCCTCCGCTAAGGGCGAACACAGTTGCGCCTCGAATGTGGACTCCGCACTCCACGGACGTTTACGTTCCGCATGGAGATGAGTGCGGTGCGTCACATCGAGCGTAACCCCGCGGCGTTTCCGAAGTTGCTCCGGACATGGCCGTAACCCTCCCGCCGCTCGCCCCGTCGACCGTGCCGCCGCCCCGCCCGGCGCCCGAGGAGGACGCGTACGCCTCCTGGTACCGGAGAGTGCTCGGCTGGACCGTCGTGGGCGGGCCGCCCCCTCAGCTCGCGACCGGGAGCCGGTTCGACGTGCTGGAGCTGCCCTCCGACGCGGGGGCCGCCCTGCTGCGCAGGCCGGTCGCGACGGGCCCGGTGGCCCTCATGGGGCGCCGGATGCGGTTCCTGGTGGCCGCGGGGAGCGCAGAGGAGCTGGACGGGCTGCTCGACTGGCTGGAGTGGGGCGGGGTCGCCCTCGATCTCGCCGCCCTGGGTGCGGGTGGCCGGATCACCGCCCCGGTGCCGCCGGGGCATTGCGTGCGGGACGGGAGTCCCCGGGGGGCCGCCGTGTGGCTACGGCCCCCCGAGCAGGGGTGCGAGGCACTTCTGCCCGCCCTGTCCGGTCCCGGACAGGGCGCCGGTCCCGGGCGGGTGGGCGCCGGGCCCGATCTCGTGCGCCTGGTCTCCGCGGCGGCGACGGAATGTCACCGCGCGCGGCTCCGGCGCCGTACGCCCCTGCGGAGCGCCGTGGCCGGGCCTCCCTCACGGGCCGGCCGGGTCAGTCCCTGACGGGTCAGCCCCGGTTCTCGTAAGCCTCGCGGATCTCCTGCGGCACGCGACCGCGGTCGTTGACGCTCATGCCCTGGGACTTCGCCCAGGCGCGGATCTCCGCGGTGTCCGGGTTACCGGACGCCACGGCCGCACGGCCCTTGGCGCGTCCGGTGGACGCGCGGCCACCGGTACGCCGGCCGCCCTTGGTGTACGGGTCGAGCAGACCGCGGAGCTTTTCAGCGTTGGCGGTGGTGAGGTCGATCTCGTAGGTCTTGCCATCCAGAGCGAACGTCACCGTCTCGTCCGCCTCGCCGCCGTCGAGGTCGTCGACAAGAAGGACCTGAACCTTCTGTGCCACCGGGATTTCCTTTCATCGAAAAGCAGTACGCGGAAAGGAAACCGCTTTTGCCTGGAAAACACAAACCCCCGGTGAGAGGTTCGAGACCACAACAGGGCGGGAAACGTACGCGATTCGGACATAGGCCACAGGTGCGCGGAGCGCCGGAAAAGCTGAGGCCATCGATCAGAGGTGTAGAAGCATCCGACTGTTGCCCAAGGTGTTCGGCTTCACTCGTTCGAGACCGAGGAACTCGGCGACACCCTCGTCATAGGAACGCAGCAGCTCCATGTAGACATCGGTCTTGACCGGGGTCTCGCCGATCTCGACGAAGCCGTGCTTCGCGAAGAAGTCGACTTCGAAGGTGAGGCAGAAAACCCGGCTCACCCCGAGGGTACGGGCGGTACGCAACAACTGCTCCAGTACCTGATGCCCGACTCCGGCGCCCTTCAAGCCCCGGTCGACGGCGAGAGTGCGTACTTCGGCAAGGTCTTCCCACATCACGTGGAGAGCGCCGCAGCCGACGACCTGGCCGTCGGAGTCGCGTTCCGCGACCCAGAACTCCTGGATGTCCTCGTAAAGGACGACCGGAGCTTTGTCGAGCAGGATCCGCTGCTGCACGTACTGGTCGAGGAGGCGGCGCAGCGCGGGAACATCACGCGTCCGGGCACGGCGGATCGTCACTGTTTCTGCATGTGCAGTGGAAAACTCTCCCATGGCTGCGGACGTTATCGCCCCGGCTCCTGCGGGCGCTCGTCGGACTCCCCTTCGGCCACGGGCGGAGCGGGGGGTTCGGGGGCGGCGTCGGCGCTCGACTCGTCGTCGTACTGGACGACCCGCACGGCGTCCCGGAGCGCTTCCCGCTGTTCCGCGGACATCATGCCGAAGAAGGCCACGAGGGCGGCCGCGGGGTTGTCGCTCGTCGACCAGGCTTCGTTCATCAGTGCGGCCGAGTAGGCGGCGCGGGTGGAGACCGCCGTATATCGATAGGCGCGGCCTTCGGCTTCCCGGCGGACCCAGCCCTTCTGATGGAGATTGTCCATAACGGTCATGACCGTGGTGTACGCGATGGACCGTTCCTGCTGGAGGTCTTCCAGTACTTCTCGCACGGTGACCGGGCGGTTCCACTGCCACACCCGCGTCATGACGGCGTCTTCGAGTTCTCCCAGGGGGCGAGGCACAGCAGCACGATAGTGCGGCTTGTGCTGAATTGCCCGACTATTCGCTCGGCAACGCGCCAGAAAATCGGGCGCACGGCCGGTGAAGCCGCACGCCCCGATGGTTACTTCTGCTGCTGCTGGGTGGCTTCGGCCCGGGCGAGCACGGCATCGACCGCCGCGTCTTCCTTGGCCTTGTTGGAACCGCCCTGGCTCTTCACGATCGTCATGACGAGAGCGATGAAGAACACGGCCATCACGAAGGGGGGCACGAGCGCGGAAACGTAGTCCATGCCCCACAGCGTAGCTACCCGGCGGCCAGCCCGGCCGCCGGGGGCGGAGTGGGCTTGCGGCGCGGCGGGAACACCTCACCAGGGGTCGGAATCGGCCGCTCCGGGCGGGGCGGCTCCTTGGGGTGCGGAGCCGGGCGGGCCGGCGGCTCGTCCTTCTCCTTGCCTCCGGCCAGGGCCAGCAGCCGGGTCCGGGGCGCGGGGGCGGTCGACAGCCGCCGCCGTACGGAGCGCTCCGCGACCGTCCGGACCCGTTCCAGCAGCGCGGCGGCGACCGGATTGGCGCGCAGCGCCCGCAGGGCGGCGAGGTCGTCGGGCTCCGGTTCGTACCCGGCGGCCAGGGCGTCCTGCAGCAGCTCCAGGTAGCCGGAGAGACTGCCGGGCAGGGCGCCCCGGTAGCGGGCGAGGTCCTCGAGGAGGAACGCTCTGAGCCGGCCCGCCTCCTGGACCGCTTCGTCCACCGACTGCGCGAGGCGCAGGCAGTCCTGGACCTCCTCGGCCGCCAGGGGGGCCGAGGAGGACTGAAGGGCGTGGGCGAGGAGGCGCGTGAGCAGGTGCAGCTCAGCGGCGCTGAACGCCATGCCGCCGCGGGATCCGTAGGGCGTGGGCATGGGCCGAAGATACGCACTAATCGGACAAAATCCCCTGATCGCGGGTGCGGCGCGCTCGGCGGGTCCCTCAGCCGGTCTCTTTGACCGCGCGCAGGAAGTCGGCCCAGGCGGCTTGGGTGGTGGCGAGCACGAGGTGGGCGGGGTCGGCGCGGTCGGCGACCTTGACGAGGGCTCCGGGGGCGGTGGCGACGTAGACGCAGGCGTCTCCCTCACTGCAGAACGAGGACTTCCGCCACACGGGCTGAGTGGTCATGGTGTCTCCTTCCGGGCGCGGTGGCCGGTAATTGCCGTCAATGACGGTAACTCCGTGGCCGGCTCGCGCCGGTGCCTTTCGGGAATTCGGTGTTTCGCCGCTTCCCTCCCGGGGGGGCGGGTACCGCTGCGCGGGCTCGTCCCCGCCCCGCCCTTTCGCCGTTTCCCGCGGCTCCGCCCCGGACCCCGCGCCTCACACGCCGGCGGGTCTGGAGGCGCGGGCGAGGCTGGATCGGGTCCCTCAGATGCGGGCCACGAAGGCCGAGACCGCCGCGTGGACGTCGGACTCCGTCCAGGACAGGCCCGGCTGCGTGATTTCCAGTTCCGTCACCGCGAGGCCCGGCGGGCCGTCGGTGGACCAGCGGCGGAAGAGGACCGTCCCCGTCTCCTCGGCCTGCCGCAGGCCCGCCTCCGTCAGCCGGTCCGCCTCGTACGGGAGCCACACCTGGAACTGGTGGGTGTGCGGCTCCTCCGGGTTGATCCGGGCCCACGGGACCCCCGAATCCGCGAACGCCGAGCGCAGCGCCCCGGCCACCACCCGCGCCTGGGCCACGTACGACGGCAGCCGGGGCAGTTCCCGTTCCAGTCCGGCGAGCGCCGAGAGGGCCTGCGGGAACTGCCGGAAGACCTGGCCGCCGTAGCGGTGCCGCCAGACCCGGGTCTCCTCGACGAACTCCCGGGGGCCCGCCAGGGCCGCCCCGCTGAGGCCGCCGAGCGACTTGTAGAAGGAGACGTAGACGGAGTCCGCGAGGCCCGCGATCTCCGGCAGGGTGCGGCCGAAGTGGACGGTGGACTCCCACAGCCGGGCACCGTCGAAGTGGACGACCGCGTCCCGCTCCCGGGCCGCTTCGGTGAGCGCCTCCAGCTCCTCCCAGGTGGGCAGCAGGAAGCCCGCCTCCCGCAGGGGCAGCTCCACCATCAGCGTGCCGAAGGGCTCCCGGAGCGCCTCGACGTCCGCGGCCGACGGCGGGCGGGCCTCCGTGGTCGGGTGCGTCGCCCGCAGCCCGGAGACGACCGACAGGGCGTCCCCCTCCCACCGCTCCGGATGGCTCATCGGGTGCAGGGCCACCACCGGGTTCCCGGTCCGACCCGCCCAGCACCGCAGCGCGATCTGCTGGGCCATGGTGCCGGTGGGGAAGAACGCCGCGTCCTCGGTCCCGAGCAGCTCGGCGACCTTGCTCTCCAGTGCGGTGACGACCCCGTCGCCGTAGACGTCGGCCGGCCCGTCCATGTCGTACGGGGCTTCGGCGAGCGAGCCGAGCAGCTCCCCCACGGTGGGCTCCAGCAGGCTGCGGGACAGCCTCCGCTCCGCCCCGCGCCAAGCCGCGACCAGCCGCTTCGTTCGTTCGGTGTCCTCGCTGTTGTCACTCATGGAGAAGGATCCTCGCTCCCGTCGCCGCCGACCGGCCAACTGCCCCAGGAGCTAGCATGGCGGCGTATCGTCCGGTACCCCCGCGGACTGGAACGGAAGGGCCTCCCCCGCGTGAATTCATCACAGCAGCCACGCCCTGCCCGGCTCGCCGTCGGCGTCGTCGGTGCCGGCCGCGTCGGTCCCGCGCTGGCGTGTGCGCTCCAGCAGGCCGGGCACCGGCCCGTCGCCGTCTCCGGAGTCTCCGACACGTCCGTGCGCCGGGCCGAGCGGATGCTGCCCGACGTGCCGCTCGTACCGCCCGCGCGGGTGCTGGAGCTGGCCGACCTGGTGCTCCTGACCGTCCCCGACGACGCGCTGCCGTCCCTCGTGGAGGGCCTCGCCGAGACCGGTGCGGTCCGACCCGGACAGCTCCTGGTGCACACCTCCGGCCGGTACGGGACCTCCGTGCTCGACCCCGCGCGCCGCGCGGGCGCCCTGCCGCTGGCCCTGCACCCGGCGATGACCTTCACCGGCACCGAGGTCGACGTGCAGCGGCTCGCCGGCTGCTCCTTCGGGGTCACCGCCCCCGAGGAGCTGCGCCTGGCCGCCGAGGCCCTGGTCATCGAGATGGGCGGGGAGCCCGAGTGGATCGCGGAGGAGAACCGTCCGCTCTACCACGCGGCCCTGGCCCTCGGCGCGAACCACCTGGTCACGCTGGTCGCCCAGTCCATGGAACTGCTGGCCAAGGCCGGGGTGGAGCACCCCGACCGGATGCTCGGCCCGCTGCTCGGCGCGGCCCTCGACAACGCCCTGCGCTCCGGTGACGCCGCCCTGACCGGGCCGGTGGCCCGCGGGGACGCCGGTACGGTCAGGGCGCACGTCTCGGAATTGCGCCGGCACGCACCCGGCACGGTCGCCGGCTACCTGGCGATGGCCCGTACGACCGCGGACCGGGCCCTCGCGCACGGTCTGCTCAAGCCCGAACTCGCCGAGGACCTGCTCGGTGTGCTCGCCGACACGGAGTCCGACGGAGGCGACCGGTGACCGACCTGCTGCTGCACACCGCGGAGGAGCTGCACAAGCTGTCGCGCACCGGCCGCCGGGCCGTGGTGATGACCATGGGCGCCCTCCACGAGGGCCACGCCACCTTGATCCGCACGGCCCGCGAGCTGGCCGGGCCCGAGGGACAGGTCGTCGTCACCGTCTTCGTCAACCCCCTGCAGTTCGGGGCGGGCGAGGACCTCGACCGCTATCCCCGCACCCTCGACGCGGACCTGGCGATCGCCGAAGAGGCGGGCGCCGACGCGGTGTTCGCCCCCGCGGTCGACGAGGTCTACCCGGGCGGCGACCCGCAGGTGCGGATCACCGCCGGCCCGATGGGCGAGCGCCTCGAAGGGGCCACCCGCCCCGGGCACTTCGACGGGATGCTGACCGTCGTCGCCAAGCTGCTCCACCTCACCCGCCCCGACCTGGCGCTCTTCGGCCAGAAGGACGCGCAGCAACTGACGCTGATCCGGCGGATGGTGACCGACCTGAACTTCCCCGTCGAGGTGGTCGGCGTACCGACCGTCCGCGAGGAGGACGGGCTCGCGCTGTCGTCCCGCAACCGCTACCTCTCGGCCGCCGAGCGGGGCACCGCCCTGGCCCTGTCGCGCGCCCTGTTCGCCGGCCGCGACCGGCTCGCCGCGCAGGCCGCGCTGCGCGCCCGCGCCGAGGCCTCCCCGGCCAGCGACGAGCGGGCCACCGCCCTGGCCCGCCTCGGCGAGATCCGCGCCTCCGCCGACGCGCACGCCGTCTCGGCAGCCGTCTCCGCGGCCGGCTCCGGGCTGCCGGACGCCGTACGGGCCGCCGCGCTGCACGTCCTGGACGAGGCGGGCCGCCACGAGCCGCCGCTCGTGCTGGACTACCTGGCGCTGGTGGACCCGCTGGACTTCACCGAGACCGGTCAGGACTTCACCGGGCAGGCCGTGCTGGCCGTCGCCGCGAAGGTGGGCTCGACCCGGCTGATCGACAACATCCCATTGGAATTCGGAGCACACTCGTGAGCACCCCAGGCAGAGGCATCCCGTCGGACGGGGCAGGCGAAGGCACCGGCATACGGCTGCACGCTCCGGCCCCCGGCTGGTCCCTCGACGCCGACGTCGTGGTCGTCGGTTCCGGCGTGGCGGGCCTGACCGCCGCGCTGCGCTGCGCCGCCGGGGGCCGCCGTACCGTCGTGGTCACCAAGGCCCGGCTCGACGACGGCTCCACCCGCTGGGCCCAGGGCGGTATCGCCGCGGCCCTCGGCGAGGGCGACACCCCGGAGCAGCACCTCGACGACACGCTGGTCGCCGGTGCGGGCCTGTGCGACGAGGAGGCCGTCCGGCTGCTCGTCACCGAGGGCCCCGACGCGGTACGGCGGCTGATGGCCACCGGCGCGGTCTTCGACACCTCCACGGAGACCGGCGAGATAGAACTGACCCGCGAGGGCGGGCACCACCGCCGCCGGATCGCGCACGCGGGCGGAGACGCCACGGGCGCCGAGATCTCCCGGGCGCTCGTCGAGGCCGTCCAGGCCGCGGGCATCGAGACCGTGGAGAACGCCCTCGTCCTGGACCTGCTGCAAGACGCGCAGGGCCGTACGGCCGGTGTCACCCTGCACGTCATGGGCGAGGGCCAGCACGACGGGGTGGGCGCCGTGCACGCGCCCGCCGTGATCCTCGCGACCGGCGGCATGGGCCAGGTCTTCTCCGCGACCACCAACCCGTCGGTGTCCACCGGTGACGGCGTGGCGCTCGCGCTGCGGGCCGGCGCCGAGGTCTCCGACCTCGAGTTCGTGCAGTTCCACCCGACGGTGCTCTTCCTCGGCCCGGACGCCGAGGGACAGCAGCCGCTGGTGTCGGAGGCGGTCCGGGGCGAGGGCGCGTACCTCGTCGACGCGGACGGCGTGCGCTTCATGCAGGGCCAGCACGAGCTCGCCGAGCTGGCGCCGCGCGACATCGTCGCCAAGGGCATCATGCGCCGCATGCAGGAGCAGGGCGCGCAGCACATGTACCTCGACGCCCGGCACTTCGGCGCGCAGATGTGGGAGCAGCGCTTCCCGACCATCCTGGCCGCCTGCCGTTCCCACGGCATCGACCCGGTGACCGAGCCCATCCCGGTGGCGCCCGCCGCACACTACGCGTCCGGCGGCGTCCGCACCGACCTGCACGGGCGGACCACCGTCCCCGGCCTGTACGCCTGCGGCGAGGTCGCCTGCACCGGTGTGCACGGCGCGAACCGGCTGGCGTCCAACTCGCTGCTGGAGGGTCTGGTCTTCGCCGAGCGGATCGCCGAGGACATCGTCGCCGAGCGGCCCGCGGGCAGCGGCCCGGGCATACCGGTCCCGGCGACCGGCCCGCTGCAGCCCGGCGCGGCCCGGTACGAGGTCCAGCGGATCATGACGGAGGGCGCGGGCGTGCTCCGCTCCGCCGACTCGCTCAGTGCCGCGGCCGACGCCCTCGAAGCGCTGTACGCCACCGCCCTGAACGACCTCGAAGCGCACGGCAAGACCGCCGAGCCGGGCGTGGACACCTGGGAGGCCACGAACCTGCTGTGCGTGGCGCGGGTCCTGGTCGCCGCGGCGCAGCGGCGCGTGGAGACCCGCGGCTGCCACTGGCGCGAGGACCACCCCGAGCGGGACGATGCCCATTGGCGCCGCCACCTCGTCGTCCGGCTCTCGGCGACCGAGAAGCGCGCCCTGGTCGTCGTACCCACCGACTCCGCGGACTTCCCGTCCGTGCACCCCCTGAGCACCCCGAGCCTGGAGCAGTGACCGTGAGCACCCCCGAACTTCCCCTGATCGACCAGAACGACGGCGGCTGCGGCGACGACTGCGCCTGCGGCGACGGCGAGGAGAGCGGCCTGGACCCGGCGCTGGCGCAGCTGCTCGCCGACGCCGGCCTGGACCCGATCGAGGTCGAGGACATCGCGCACATGGCGCTGTCCGAGGACCTGGACGGCGGCGTGGACGTGACGACCGTCGCGACCGTGCCGGAGGAGGCCGAGGCCGTCGCCGACTTCGTCGCGCGCGAGGACGGTGTCGTGGCCGGTCTGCGGATCGCCGAGGCCGTGTTCTCCGTGGTCTGCACGGAGGCCTTCGAGGTGGAGCGGCACGCGGAGGACGGCGACGCCGTCGAGGCCGGGCAGCTGCTGCTGTCCGTGCGCTCGCGCACCCGTGACCTGCTCACGGCGGAGCGCAGCGCGCTGAACATCCTGTGCCGGCTGTCGGGCATCGCGACGGCCACCCGCCGCTGGGCCGACGTGCTGGAGGGCACCTCGGCGAAGGTCCGCGACACCCGCAAGACGACGCCGGGCCTGCGCTCGCTGGAGAAGTACGCGGTGCGCTGCGGCGGCGGCGTCAACCACCGGATGTCGCTCTCGGACGCGGCGCTGGTCAAGGACAACCACGTGGTGGCGGCGGGCGGTGTCGCCCAGGCCTTCAAGGCCGTGCGCGAGGCCTTCCCCGAGGTCCCGATCGAGGTCGAGGTCGACACGCTGGAGCAGATCGGCGAGGTCCTGGAGGCCGGCGCCGACCTGATCCTGCTGGACAACTTCACGGTCGAGCAGACCGCGCAGGCCGTGGCCCTGGTGGCCGGCCGCGCGGTGCTGGAGTCCTCCGGCCGCCTGACCCTGGACACCGCCCGCGCGTACGCGGAGACCGGCGTGGACTACCTGGCGGTCGGCGCGCTGACCCACTCCTCGCCGATCCTGGACATCGGGCTCGATCTGCGCGAGGCGGTGTAACCCGTGCTCCTCACCATCGACGTGGGCAACACCCACACGGTCCTGGGCCTGTTCGACGGTGACGAGATCGTCGAGCACTGGCGCATCTCGACCGACCCGCAGCGCACGGCCGACGAGATGGCCGTGTTGTTGCAGGGGCTGATGGGCATGCACCCGATGCTCGGCAGCGAGCTCGGCGACGGGATCCACGGCATCGCGATCTGCTCGGCGGTGCCGTCGGTCCTGCACGAGCTGCGCGAGGTGACCCGCCGCTACTACGGCGACGTGCCCGCGGTGATCGTGGAGCCGGGCACCAAGACGGGCGTGCCGATCCTCATGGACAACCCGAAGGAGGTCGGCGCGGACCGCATCGTGAACGCGGTCGCGGTGGTCGAGCTCTACGGGGGCCCGGCGATCGTGGTCGACCTCGGTACGGCGACCACCTTCGACGCGGTGTCCGCGAAGGGCGAGTACGTGGGCGGGGTGATCTCCCCGGGCATCGAGATCTCGATGGACGCGCTCGGCGTACGGGGTGCCCAACTGCGGAAGATCGAGCTGGCGCGGCCGCGCAACGTGATCGGGAAGTCCACGGTCGAGGCGATGCAGTCGGGCGTGGTCTACGGCTTCGCGGGGCAGGTCGACGGGGTCGTGACCCGGATGGCGAAGGAGCTGGCCGGACCGCACGGCGACCCGGACGACGTGCGGGTCATCGCGACCGGCGGGCTGGCTCCGATGGTGCTGGGCGAGTCCTCGGTGATCGACGACCACGAGCCGTGGCTGACGCTGATCGGGCTGCGGCTGGTGTACGAGCGCAACGCGCCGAACTTCGTGTAGTGCGGGCGGCGGGGTCCCGGGCCGGGTCGCGCTCGGGGCCTCGCCGGATCAGCACGCCCGCGGGCGGACGAACATCCGGCGCAGGGCGGCGCGCCAGGGGTGGCGGCCCGATCTGCCGTCCAGGACGGCGCGGGCCTGTTCGTACGAGCGGAGCGAGCGCAGGACGGCGACGTCGTCGCGCCCGGGCGGCGGGGGCATCGGGGCGCCCTGCTGGGAGGCCCGGTAGGTGTCGATCATGTACTGCTCGATTGCGGTCATGAACCAAGCCTCACCCCGTCGGCGGCATCGCGCACGACAGTTGACGTTCCCCGTCAATCGACGGCTCGAAAGCGCCCCCGCGGCCATAAATGATCACTCGTCCGGCCGTCGCGCCGGGCCGTCCCCGGCCACCCGTACGGCGGGGCCGACGGGCCCGTCCCGGCGTGCCCGGCGTGCGCGGAACGACAGAATGGCCTGATGAGCGTCACGATCGACATCGCAGGCCTGCCCATCGAGCGGATCACTTTCGCGCCTTCTCCGCTCGCCGAGCTCTGCATGGCCCTGCACGCGCTCTCCCAGCCCGCGCACCACCCCGGACTGACCTCCTGGACCACCGCCACCGCCGCCTCGCTCGATCCGTGCCTCGCGGACCGGCTGCTGGAGGCCGACTTCATGTGGCGGAGCTCGTTCTCCGACATCTTCATGCCCTTCGCCGGGCTGCCCGACGGAACCGGGCAGCCGGCCGCGACGCTGGCCGAGGCGCTGGACGTGCTCGACCGCCTCGACGACGAGCGGTTCGTACGGGCCGCCCTGGAGCAGTGCTGGCTGGCCCTCTACAACGAGGGCGGCCCGGCCTCCTCGCCGCTGGCGAACCCGGCGGCGCGGGCCAAGGCGCTGGAGACGGCCGCCGCCCGCGGCCCGCGCCAGCTGGACTTCTCCATACGGCTCCTCGACGACACGGCGGCCGTCCGGGTGTGGATGCGGCGCCTGCTGGAGGACTGCGACGAGGCCTTCTTCGGCGAGACGTGGAAGCGCGTCGAGCCCGGGCAGAGCGCCGACGCCCGGCACAAGACGGAGGTGCTGCGCCGCAAGGGGCTGCCGACCGTCCTGAAGGAGGTCTCGGCGGCGCTGAGCGTCGACGAGGGCGGCACCACCATCACCGCCGACAAGATGGTCCACGGATCGACGACCGCGACCGATCCCCGAATAGGCGCCGGTCTGGTCTTCGTGCCGACCAACTTCGGCTGGCCGCACCTGCTGGTGCTGCACGCGCCGGGCTGGCGGCCGGTGGTCCACTATCCGCTCGGCTCCCCCGAACTCGCCTCCGAGCCCGGCTCGGTGGAGCTGCTCCAGCGGCGGATGGAGGCGCTGGCGCACCCGATGCGGATGATGCTGTGCCGGAGCCTGGCCCGGGCCCCGTTCACGACGAGCGAGCTGGCGACCGTGTACGGGATCACCGCGCCGGAGGTGTCGCGACACCTGGCCGTCCTGAAGAAGGCCGGTCTGATGCACACGCGGCGCCAAGGCCGGTACGCCCAGCACCAGTTGAACCTGCCGGCGGTCGCCCGCATCGGATCGGACTTCATCGAGGGCATCCTCCGCTAGGACCAACCGGCGTGCGGTTGGCTTGATTTGGGCGGCCCAGACTCACCGATATACGGAATTCATAAACCGGAATCGGCGAAAACTCTGGCCATGGTGGCCACTTGCTGTCTAACGTGCGTCCACCGATCCCCCACGTAACGCGCACCACTTCTGCTCACGCGCACCGCCTCGCCATGCCCTGCTGTGCCCTGCTCCGCCCTGCCCTGCTCGCCTTTGCCGTGGAAGGACCTTCATGCCCTCACGCCGTATAGCCGCAGCAACCGCCGCCCTGGCAGCCGCAGCCCTCGTCTCGCCGCTGTTGCTGGCCGGACCGGCCGGAGCCACCGGAAGCCCGCAGAGCGACGCCGCCCGGGGTGACGCGCTCGCCAAGAAGCTGGTCAAGGAAGCGACCGGCAAGGGCGCCTACAACCACCTCAAGGTCCTGCAGTCGCTCGCCGACTACAACAACGGCAACCGCGCCGCCGGATCCAAGGGGCACGTGCAGTCGGCCAAGTACGTCGAGGCCGTGATGAAGGCGGCCGGTTACAAGGTCACCAGGAACGAATTCGACTTCGTGTACGTCGAGACCATCGAGGAGAAGCTGACGGTGGGCGGCGCGAACCAGCGCGACGTGCCGATCCACCTGATGTCGTACACGGCCAACAGCCCGGAGGGCGGTGTGACCGCCGGCGTCGCGGTCGCCCCGGTCGACGCGGACGGGACGAACGGCTGCGAGCCCGGCGACTTCGCCTCCGGCACCTTCACCGGCAAGATCGCCCTGGTCAAGCGCGGCGGTTGCACCTTCGCGGCCAAGCAGGCCAACGCGGCGGCGGCCGGCGCGGTCGGCGCGATCATCTACAACAACACCGCGGGCGCCCTCAACGGAACCCTCGGCGACCCGAACGCGGGCAAGATCCCGACGGGCGGCGTCACCCAGGCGGACGGCGAGCAGCTCGCCGCCGAGGCCGCGGCCGGCCCGGTCGAGGTCACCCTCGACATCCGGCAGCTGCGCGAGAACCGCAAGACGTACAACGTCATCGCCGAGACCAAGGGCGGCGACGAGAACAACACCGTCTTCCTCGGCTCGCACCTCGACTCGGTCGCGGCCGGCCCGGGCATCAACGACAACGGCTCCGGTTCGGCCGGCATCCTCCAGGTCGCGCAGCGCCTCGCGAGCAGCCAGACGAAGATCAAGAACAAGGTCAAGTTCGCCTGGTGGTCGGCGGAGGAGTTCGGCCTGCTCGGCTCCGAGGCGTACGTCGCCGGGCTGACGGACGCGCAGAAGAAGCAGATCAAGCTCTACCTGAACTTCGACATGATCGCCTCGCCGAACGCCGCGTACTTCGTCTACGACGGCGACGACTCGGACGCGACCGGCGCGGGCCCCGGCCCGGAGGGCTCCGCCCAGCTGGAGAAGGGGATCAACGACTTCCTCGACTCGAAGAAGATCCCGCACGAGGGCACGGACTTCTCGGGCCGCTCGGACTACGGCCCCTTCATCGAGGTGGGCATCCCGTCCGGCGGTACCTTCACCGGCGCCGAGGGCATCAAGACCCCGGAGCAGGCCGCGAAGTTCGGTGGCCAGGCGGGCGTCGCCTACGACGTGAACTACCACGGCAAGGGTGACGACATCACCAACATCGACCAGAAGGCGCTCGACATCAACGTCGACGTCATCGCGGACGCGGTCGGCCACTACGCCTTCGACCTGGCCCCGCTGTCGAAGCCGGTCGTCTCGCAGCCGACGGGCGGCACGGGCAGCGGCGGCGGCCTGCACCAGGGCCACGACGAGCTGACGCAGTAAGCACGCAGGCAGGCCGGTCGACAGGAGGGCCGGGATCCCGCAGCGGATCCCGGCCCTCCGCGCGTCGGCAACGGGCGCCGGGTGCTCACCGCCCCCGACCACACCACCCGGCCCGCGCCGGGCCGCCCCGCGCCGCGTGTCTCGTCGATCAGGCCCGGCCCGCGGTGCCCGGCCACGCCGGGACCGGGATGCCGGCCGGCTGGACCAGCCAGCCGAAGGCGCCCAGCCCGGCGCGGTCCGTGAGCTCCGCCGCCTCGCCGGCCGAGGACAGGGCCCGTACGTAGGCCAGCGGGTCCGTGGAGGCCAGGGCCAGCGGGGGCCGGGCGCCCGAGACGCCGAGCGCGGCCAGGGCCTCGCGCTGGGTCAGCAGAACGGCCCCCGGCCCCGCGCAGGAGTCCAGGGCCACGTGGGCGGTGACGTCGCAGGAGCCGTCCGGCACCGGCGGAACCTCCCGGCCGCCGCGAAAGCCCGTCAGGGTTCCGTAGGGGGGTCGCGCGCCCCGGGTGTGGGCGTAGTCCACGGCGACCGCCAGACCCCGCTCCAGGGTGCCGGCGGCGGCCGCCCAGGCCTCGTCGCGGGCCCGGCCGATCTCGGCGCGGCCGCCGCCGGGCCACCACCGCTCCAGCCAGGCCCGGTCCGCGCCGTCCAGCGGGCCGCCCGCGCTCTCCGTACCGTCCGGGGCGACCAGCACGTAGCGCCCGTCCTCGGCGACGTCCAGCGGCACGTTGTCCAGCCATTCGTTGGCGAAGAGCAGCCCCGTCGTCCCTTCGGGCGGGGCCGCGACCCAACGGATCCGCGGGTCGAGCCCGGCGGGCCGCTCCGCCCGTTCCACGGCGTACGGGCGCACCCGCGCGGCCGTCTGCGGCTCCAACGCGGCGAGCACCCCGGCCAGCAGCTCCCCCCGCCCGGCCCCGACGTCGACCAGGTCCAGCCCGGCCGGGTGCCCGAGCTCGGCGTCCACCCGGCGCAGCAGCCGGGCCACGGCCGCGGCGTACAGCGGCGAGGCGTGCACGGAGGTACGGAAGTGCCCGGCGGGTCCGGGCCCGCCGGGCCGCACGTAGAAGCCGTCGGGCCCGTACAGCGCGGCCTCCATCGCACTGCGCCACCGGACCGGAGTCACACCTTCACCCTGAGAGCTCACCGGACGAAGGCTATGCTTCCGTCCACCTTGGGGAGTACGCCCCCGGCGTCAGGTTCGCACCTCTGGTTGACTCCAGCACCTATCTGCGTTCCCTACTCTGGGTTACGTGCAGCGCCTCTACGACTTCCTCCGCAGACACCCGACGGGCGTCGACAGCTTCTGGGCTGTCTTCCTCTTCGGGATCGGGATGCTGCAAGTCGCCGACGACAGTTTCACCAGCACCACCGCACGGCTGCTCGCCGTCCCCGCGGTGGTCGCGATGAGCCTCGTGGTGGCCCTGCGCCGCAAGTGGACGCAAGGCATGTTCTGGCTGGCCGTCGGCACCGGCGTCTACAAGCTGATCACCCATACCGAGGTGAACAACGCCGACCTCGCGATGCTGATCATCCTGTACACGGTCGCCGCATCCGCCGAGGTCTCGCGCCGGATGTCCCGTACCGCGCTCGCCATCGGCTTCCTCGCCTCCCCCCTGTACGCCCTGCGCTTCCAGGTGGACAGGGGCGGCTTCCGCGACAACGTCCTCTTCACGCTGTTCGCCATGGTCCCCTTCGCCCTCGCCTGGGTGCTGGGCGACTCCCTGCGCACCCGCCGGGCCTACTACGCCCAGCTCGTCGAGCGGAACCAGCGCCTGGAGAACCAGCGCGAGGCCCAGGCCAAGGTGGCCGTGGCCGCCGAGCGCGCCCGGATCGCCCGCGAACTGCACGACGTCGTCGCGCACAACGTCTCGGTGATGGTGGTCCAGGCGGACGGGGCGGCGTACGTCATGGACGCGGCCCCCGAACAGGCCAAGGAGGCCCTCCAGACCATCTCCGGCACCGGGCGCCAGGCGCTGGCCGAGATGCGGCGACTGCTGGGCGTGCTGCGCACCGGCGAGCCGCAGGAGTCCGAGGACTACGTGCCCCAGCCGGACGTCGAGCAGATCGAGGTCCTGGTCGAGCAGGTGCGGACGGCCGGGCTCGCGGTGGACTTCGAGGTCGAGGGCGCGCCTCGGCGGCTGCCCAGCGGGGTCGAGCTGACGGCGTACCGGATCGTGCAGGAGGCGCTGACCAACACCCGCAAGCACGGCGGCCCCGACGCGAAGGCCAGCGTCCGGCTGGTCTACTTCGACGACGGGCTCGGCCTGCTGGTCGAGGACGACGGCCGGGGCGCGGCCCACGAGCTGTACGAGGACGGCGGCGCCGACGGCGCCGGGCACGGGCTGATCGGCATGCGCGAGCGGATCGGTATGGTCGGCGGAACCCTGGACGCGGGGCCGCGGCCCGGTGGCGGCTTCCGGATCAGCGCACTGCTGCCCCTGAAGAAGAAATGACGAGGACGAGGTAACTGATGTCCATCCGCGTGATGCTGGTCGACGACCAGGTGCTGCTGCGCACCGGTTTCCGTATGGTGCTCGCCGCCCAGCCGGACATGGAGGTCGTCGCCGAGGCGGGCGACGGCCTGGAGGCGCTGGAGGTGCTGCGGGCCACGAAGGTGGACGTGGTGCTGATGGACGTCCGCATGCCCCGGCTGGACGGGGTGGAGGCGACGCGGCGGATCTGCGAGCCGGAGGAGCACCCGAAGGTGATCATCCTGACCACCTTCGACCTGGACGAGTACGCCTTCTCGGGCCTGAAGGCGGGCGCGAGCGGATTCATGCTGAAGGACGTCCCGCCGGGCGAGCTGCTCGCGGCCATCCGCTCGGTGCACAGCGGGGACGCGGTGGTGGCCCCGTCGACGACGCGGCGCCTGCTGGACCGCTTCGCGCCGATGCTGCCGACGACGACGCAGGAGCCGCAGAACAAGGAGATCGAGCGGCTGACGGAGCGCGAGCGCGAGGTGATGCTGCTGGTGGCGCAGGGCCTGTCGAACGGCGAGATCGCGGCCCGGCTGGTCCTCTCCGAGGCGACGGTGAAGACCCACGTGGGCCGCATCCTGACCAAGCTCGGGCTGCGCGACCGGGTCCAGGTGGTGGTCCTGGCGTACGAAACGGGCCTGGTCCGCGCGGGCGGCGGCGGAGCCGGCTAAACGGCCCGGGAACCGCCCGGAGCCCGTACGCCGAGAGCCCGGTCCGGCCCCCGGCCGACCCCCTCGGCGGTTCGGGCCCTACCCGAAGGGCGGGGTCGGGGGTACCCGCCCGTAGAGCTCTTCAAGGCCGAGCAGCAGTACGGGTTCCCTCTCCTGCGAGACCTCGGCGCGCAGGGCGTCGCTGAACCCGGCCGCGCTGAAGCGACTCCGGCACCGCGACGAAGGTGGTACCGCCCGCCGCGAACGACGCGGCAAAGTGGCCAGCGGGCTTCCAGGGGCTACGTCATCCAGCGGTCCGGACGGGCCGCGGCCCGGGAGGTGCGGGAGCGGGCGGCCTGGGCGTGCAGCAGGGTCGCGGCCTCCGGCTCCGGGCGGAGCCGGGCCGTGACCGTGCAGTTCGCGCCGGTGTCCACGTGGACGTCGGCGACGCCGCGGGCGCGGGACCACGGGCCTTGCGTGAGGCGGACGCTCTGCACCTTGGCGTGCGGGACGATGTCCGTACGCCGGCACAGGCGGCCGTGCCGGGCGGCGAACACCTCCGGGGAGAGCGCCAGGGCGTAGCCCTTCCACCACACCGGGACCACCCAGCGGGACCCGGTCCGCGGGGAGCCGGAGAAGGACAGGGCCGCCAGGTCCACCCCGGGCAGCACCCGGGCGACGACGGCGGTGGCTGCGTCCCGCGAGGCCACCGGGACCAGGACGGTGTTGTTCGAGCCGGCGACCTTCAGCTCGACGCGGACCAGGCCGCGTCGCCGCCACAGCAGCGGCTCCACGATCCGTACGTTCTGCACGCGCCCCGGCGGCACGGTCTCGTGGGCCCGGTCCAGCAGGCCGTGGTCCAACCGCAGCCCGTCCGGGGACTCGGCGACCCGCCAGTCGTACTCGGTGAGGAAACGGCCCGCGGTGCCCGCCCAGACCGCGCCGAGCATCGGGAGCACGGAGACGAGGGCCGCCCACGGGCTGGAGCTGAGCCACCACACGACGACCGGCACGGTGAGCCCGGGGACCAACAGGACCCAGACGCCCAGGTTGAGCAGGAGCGACACGACGAGCTCGCGCGGTGTCACCCGCAGCAGTTCGCGCTCGGGGGCCTCACCCAGGCTCACGGCCTCCTCGGGGGCGAAGCCGGCCGCGCGGGCGAGGAGCTCGGCGCGCAGGGCGACGGCCTCCTTCTCGCCGAGGAAGGACAGCTGGTCCTTCTCCTCGGTGCCGATGACGTCGAGCCGGAGGCTGGCGACGCCGGTCAGCCTCGCCAGGAGGGGGCGGGTGACGTCCACGGCCTGGAGCCGGTCGAGGCGGATGTGCGCGGTGCGGCGGAAGAAGAGCCCGCTGCGGATGCGCAGTTCGGTGTCGGTGATGGCGTAGTGGGTGAACCACCAGCTCAGGAATCCGTAGGCGCCGAAGACCACGATCAGGCCCGCCACCGCCGCCACCCGCAGGAGGGCGGACAGGTCGGCCACCCATCTCTCGGCCTGGTCGCCCTGCTGGGCGATCACGCCGACGGTGGCGGCGATCGGCACCCAGGCGCGGCGCAGCGGGGTGAAGGGGTGCAGCCGGCGCTCCACGGCCGGGCCGCTCGCGGGGGCGGCGGTGGGGTCGGGGATGGGACCGGCCGTGGGGTCGGCGGCCGTGGGACGGCCCGTGGCGGGTTCGCCGGCGCCGGCGGCCGGGGCGGGGCTCACAGGCCCGCCGACCTTGCCTCGCCGAGGGCGGTGAGCCGGTCGCGCAGCCGCTCCGCCTCGGCCGGCACCAGCCCGGGGATCTTGGCGTCAGTGGCGGCCGCGGCCGTGTGCAGCTGCACGGAGGCCAGGCCGAAGCGGCGCTCCAGCGGGCCGGAGGTGACCTCGACCAGTTGCATCCGCCCGTACGGCACCACGGTCTCCTCCCGCCACAGCACGCCCCGGCTGATCAGCAGGTCGTCCGCGCGCTCGGCGTACCGCCAGGACCGCCAGTTCCGGCCGAGGAGCACCCACCCCCAGGCCAGGACCGCGAGCCAGAACGCCCCGAGGGCCGCCCACGCCGGCCCGAGCGTCAGCCCCAGTACGACGGCGGTCACGACGGCGAGCAGCACCGTCCACGTCAGCAACAGCGTCCGCCGCAAAGTGAGCAGCCCGCCCGGCAGCCCGACCCATGCGGGTCCGCCCGTCTCACCCATCGTCCCCGTTTCCATGCGTCCACCCTAGGGCTGAGACAATGCCCGCATGACGGAGACCACGGTCGGTATCGGCGGAGCGGCGGAGAGCACCGACATGGTGCTCAACATCGGCCCCCAGCACCCTTCCACGCACGGCGTGCTGCGCCTGCGCCTCGTCCTGGACGGCGAGCGGATCGTCAGTGCCGAACCGGTGGTCGGCTACATGCACCGCGGTGCGGAGAAACTCTTCGAGGCCCGCGACTACCGGCAGATCGTGATGCTCGCGAACCGCCACGACTGGCTGTCCGCGTTCTCGAACGAGCTGGGCGTGGTCATGGCCGTCGAGCGGATGCTCGGCATGGAGGTCCCCGAGCGGGCCGTGTGGATGCGCACCCTGCTGGCCGAGCTGAACCGGGTGCTGAACCACCTGATGTTCCTCGGCTCGTACCCCCTCGAACTGGGCGGCATCACCCCGATCTTCCACGCGTTCCGCGAGCGCGAGGAGCTCCAGGCCGTGATGGAGGAGATCTCCGGCGGCCGCATGCACTACATGTTCAACCGCGTCGGCGGCCTCAAGGAGGACCTCCCGGCCGGCTGGCTCGGCCGGGCCCGCGCCGCGATCGCCGACGTCCGGACGCGGATGGACGTCTACGACAAGCTGGTCCACGGGAACGAGATCTTCCGCGCCCGCACGCGCGGGGTCGGCGTCCTGTCCGCCGAGGCGGTGCACGCGTACGGGGTCTCCGGCCCGATCGCCCGCGCCTCCGGCGTCGACTTCGACCTGCGCCGCGACGAGCCGTACCTGGCCTACGGCGAGCTCCAGGACGTCCTGAAGGTGATCACCCGCACCGAGGGCGACTGCCTGGCCCGCTTCGAATGCCTGCTGGACCAGACCCACAACGCGCTCGACCTGGCCGTGGCCTGCCTGGACCGGATGGACGACCTCCCGCCGGGGCCGATCAACCAGCGGCTGCCCAAGGTCCTGAAGGCGCCCGAGGGGCACACGTACGCCTGGACCGAGAACCCGCTCGGCATCAACGGCTACTACCTCGTCTCCAAGGGGGAGAAGACCCCGTACCGGCTGAAGCTGCGCAGCGCTTCGTACAACAACATCCAGGCGCTGGCCGTACTGCTGCCGGGCCAGTTGGTGGCCGACATGGTGGCGATCCTGGGCTCGCTCTTCTTCGTCGTCGGCGACATCGACAAATAGCCGTCCCGCGGACATGTCCGGATCTAGGCTGTCCACATGATCACTGGCATATACACCGACTACCTGGCCCGGATCGGCATCACCGAACCCGGATCCCCCTCCGTCGAAGGGCTGTTCGCGCTCACGCGGGCCCATCTGGAGCGGATCCCCTTCGAGAACACCGAGATCCAGCTGGGCCGGCCGCCGGGCATCGACCCCGAGCTGTCCGTGCGCCGCATCGGCGCCGGGCGCGGCGGCTACTGCTTCCACCTCAACGGCGCCTTCGCGGCGCTGCTGGAGCACCTCGGGTACGACGTGACGCGCCACCTCGGGGGCATGAGCGCGGACCGCGAGTCCACGGAGGTGAGCGGGGACCACCTCACCCTGACCGTACGGATCGACGGGGAGGCCTACTTCGTGGACGTCGGCCTGGGCGACGGTCCGCCGGAGCCGCTGCCCCTGCGCGAAGGCCAGTACGAGCGGGGCTTCCGGTACGGCCTGCGGCCGTTCGGGAGCGCGGACGGGCCCGACGCGGGCTGGACCTTCCTCAACGAGGGCTCGCCCTTCCCCGCGATGAACTTCCGCTCGGCCCCGGCGACCATGGCCGACTTCGAGGACGAGCACCTGCGGCTGTCGACCGCCGAGGACTCCCCCTTCCTGCAGTCCTTCTTCATGCTGCGGCGCAACGCCGGGGTCATGAACCGGATGCACGGCAAGGTCCTGCTGACCCTCGACCCGCAGGGCGGACGCGACAAGCGCGAACTGGCCGGCCCGGAGGAGCTCTTCGAGGCCATGTCCACGGTCTTCGGGCGTGAGCTCGACGACCTGACGGCGGCGGACCGGGCGGCACTGTGGGCCCGGATCGAGCGGGCTCACGAGGCGTGGCTCGCCTCCCAGCAGGGCTGATTGTCGGTGCGGCAGGGCAGACTGGGCGGCATGTCCCACTCTCCCCGCCGGGCCTGCCCCTCCTGCGGTCGCGACTGCGCCGTCACCGCCGGACGGATCGCCCGCCACGATCCGCCTTCCGGGCGGGGACGCGGCGACCTGGTGTCCTGCCCCGGCTCCCGGGCCCGGGTGGTGCTCGGCGCAGCCGCGCCGACGCTGGACGGCTTCGTACTGTCCGAACACCCCGGGCAGCTACCGCTGTTCTGAGGGCCGGGGCGGCGGGGCGGGGGCTGAGGAGCTGACGAGCCGGGGAGCTGAGTACGGGGGCCCCGCGGGCTGAGTACCCGCGCGGATCCCCGTACGGCGGCCCCGCGGCACCGTGGTGGCATGACCCGGAAGCCACAGCCCGCCACCGTCTGCGTGTCCCGGATCCGGTCGCGCTCGGTGCTCGCCGCCCTGCTGTTCCTGCCCGCCCTCTTCGTCGTGAAGGTGATGGTGCTGACCACCGACCGGGGCGGCCGGTGCTTCGTGGACGACATCGAGTGCGCGCCCTTCCCGGTCGGCGCCTTCGGGGTGCTGCTCGCAGCCCTGGTGGTGTCCTTCGTCGTCGCGACCGCCGCGCCCGTGCGGGCGGGACGGGTCGCGCTCGCGGCTCAAGTGGCGCTGGAGGCGCTGGCCGTTCTGCTCGTCCTGACCTTCCCCTGACCTTCCCCTGACCTTCCCCTGACCTTCCCCTGACCCGGCGGACTCCCCCGGCCGTCTGGGGGATAACCCCCTCGGCCGACGGGTGTTGCCGGGATGTCGGGGCGCGGCGGGCGTCCGTAGCGTTCCCGGCATGACGATCACGCAGCACAGCAAGCAGCACCGCCGGCAGTGGCTGCGGCGCGGCGCCGCAGCCGTGGCCCTCGCCGCCGTCCTCGGCGGGATCGCCGCCCCGGCGGCGCTGGCCGCGCCCGCCGCACGGGCCGCCGCATCCACCGCGTCCACCGCCCGGGGCGACCTGGTCTCCGTCGTCCCGCTGGACACCCTCGACCGCGACCAAGTCGTCGCCGAACTCGCCGTGCTGGGAATCGACCCGGCCACCGTCCGCTACGGCGTGCGCGCCTACCGGCTGACCTACGCCACCGTGGACCCGCAGGGCCGGCCCACCACCGCGACCGGGCTGCTCGTCCTGCCGCGCGGCGGCCCGCACCGCCCCGACCTGGTCTCCGACACCCACGGTACGGTCGCCACCCGCGACGACGCCCCGTCCGGGGGCGCCGGCTCCAACCGGCTCACCCCCTACCTGCACGCCTCCGCCGGCCGGGCCGTCGCCGCACCCGACTACCTGGGCCTGGGCGGCGGCCCGGGCAGCCACCCCTACATGGACACCCGGTCCTCGGTCACGGCCTCCGTCGACATGCTGAAGGCCGCCCGCACGGCCGCCGACCGGCTGGGACGCCCGGTCAGCCGGGACGTGTACGCCACCGGCTTCTCCCAGGGCGGCCAGGTGGCGATGGCCCTGGGCCGCGAGCTCTCCCGCGGACGGGACGGCCTGCGGCTGCGGGCGCTGGCCCCGATGGCCGGGCCGCACGACCTGCTCGGCACCGAGTTCCCCGGGCTCACCGACGGCCGGGTCGATCCGCGCGTCGGCGTCTTCTACCTCTCCTACTTCCTCACGGCCCAGAACCGGCTCCACCCGCTGTACGGGGACCCGGCCGAGGTGTTCCGCGCACCCTATGCACAGGCTGTGGAAGGCCTCTTCGACGGGAGCCACCAGGTCCAGGACATCGTGGCCGCGCTCCCGGCGACGCCGCAGGAGCTGCTGACCCCGCAGTGGGTCGAGAACATTCGGAGCCCGCGCGGGGCCCTGCTGGAGGCCATACGGGCCAACGACGGCGTCTGCGACTGGAAGCCCGCCGCGCCCGTACGCCTCTACGCGGGCGGCGCCGACACGGACGTACCGGCCGCCAACTCCCGCGCCTGCGCCGCCGATCTGGCCCGCCACGGGGTCCGGGCGAAGGTCGTGGACCAGGGCCCGGACGCCGACCACACGGCCACCGCGGTCCGCTCGGCGCCCCAGGTGGTCCGCTGGTTCGACGCGATCCGCCAGGGCCGGTCCAGCTAGGGCTTGCCGCCCAGCAGGCCGACCAGGCGGGAGCTGCTGTCCTCGCCGAAGCCCGCCTCGACACCGCGCCGGTAGAGCTCGGCGTGCGCGGCCAGGATCCCGGTGTCCACACCGGAGTCCGCGGCCGTGTGCAGGACGTGCTCGACGCTCGCGGCGCACATCGCGAGGCGCTGGTGCTCACCGCCGTGGTCGTCGGCGTCGATCAGCGGGGTACCCCCGGTGTAGAAGCCGCGCATGGTGTCGGCCGTGTAGCCGGCGTACGGAAGGATGTCGGTCGCCGTCAGCCCGTTGGCGCGGGCGACGGCGACCGCCTGGTACCAGCCGGTGTAGGCGGTCCAGAAGAGGATCATGTTGAGCTGGTAGTAGAGCTGCGCGTAGCCGGGGTCGGCGCCGCGGTAGTCGGTGGCGGCGAGCAGGTCGAGCGCGGCGCGGTGCTCCTCGTAGACCTCCTGCGGGCCGCTGATGAAGATCGATGACCCCTCCTGTCCGATGCCGGTCGGCGGCACGTTGACCCCGCCGGTGAGGTACGCGGCCCCGCGCTCCTCGGCCCACCGGGCGGCGGCGCGGGCCTTGTCCGGGACGTCCGAGGACAGGTTGACCAGCACGCGGCCGCCGAGGTCGCTGTCGCCGAGCGTGCCGTACATGGCTTCGACGTCGATGAGGCTGAGCACGGTCAGTCGGCTCGCGGCGACGGCTTCGGCGATGCCGGCGGCGCGGCGGGCCCCGCGGGCGACGAGCTCGTCGTCCTTGCCCGCGCTGCGGTTCCACACGGTGACCTCGTAGCCGGCGTCGAGATAGGCGGCGGCCATGGCGCGGCCCATCGGGCCGAGCCCCACGACGGTGACCTTGGCGGCCTGGGCCCGGGTGGTGCGGATCTGGTTCATGACGGAGTTCTCCCCCAACGCATCGTCTAGAACGAACGCTCTATCTAGCGCTCGGGACGACCGTAGCACGGGACTAGAACGAACGCTCTATCTAGATTCAGCGGTAGGATCGCGCCCATGGCGACAGCAGCGACGACCACAGCACCCGGGACGCGCGACCGGCTGGTGCGCACCGCATCCCGCCTCATGCAGCACGGCGGATACGAGAACACCCCGATCAAGCAGCTCGTCCGCGAGGCCGAGGCCACCCTCGGCTCGCTGTACCACTTCTTCCCGGGCGGCAAGCAGGAACTCGCGGTGGCCGCGATCCACTTCGGCGACGAGGAGTTCGCGGAGCTGCTCCGCGCCGGGCTCGCCGCCCACACCGACCCCGCCGAGGCGGTCGAGGGCGTGGCCGTCGTGCTCGCGCAGGCGCTGGAGGACTCCGACTGGCGCGACGGCTGCCCGGTGACGGCCACCGCCCTGGAGACGGTCGGACGCCTCCCCGAGCTCCAGGCGGCCTGCGCCCTGGCCTTCGCCAACTGGCAGCACCTGGTGGCCGCGAAGCTCCTGGCGTCGGGCTACCCGGAGGCGGACGCCCGCGACCTGGCCATCACCGTGATCAACACGCTGGAGGGCGCCGAGACGACCTCGCAGGTCACCATGAGCCGCACCCCGCTCCTGGTGGCGGGCCGCCACCTGGCCCGGCTGGTGGCCTCGTACCGGGACTGATCCCGGGATCGGGCGGGGAGGAGCGCCGGGACCTAGGAGATCGCGGTCCGGAGGCGGACCACGTCGATCGGCTCGGTCTCGTCGTGAGCCGTCAGGTCGATGACCTGGCCCACCGCGCGGGTCTCGTCGGTCGCCGGCTTGAACTCCGGCTCGGCCACGGCCTCGGCGGACTCGGCCTTGTGCACCGCGAGGGCCTCCGCACCGACCACGTCGGCCAGGTCCTCGTTCTGCACCGCCTCGATCACCGCGCGGGCCTGCGCCGCGTTCTTGGTGCCGAAGAAGTCGAAGCCGCCCTCGACGCGGGAGGCCGTGCGCCGCTGGGCCGCGTACGGGGCCACCGCGGCCGCCGGACGGCGCGCGGGGACCGAAGAGGGCGCGGCAGCGGGGGCCGGGGCCTGGCCACGGCCGGGACCGGGATCGAGCTCCGGGGCCGACGGCCCCGCGGGCAGCGCCCGGGCCGCCTGCCGGCTGCGGGCCAGCGCGTCCAGGGCCGAGTGGGCCCGGGCGTAGCCGACCGCGGTGGGCGCGCCCGCCGAGGTGCGTTCCTCGGTGACGGCCGGAAGCTCCTTCGGTGCGGCGGCCGGCGCCGCGGAGGCCTCGATGGCCAGCAGCCGGCGGCCCTCCAGAGCGCTGGCGCGCTCGGTCTCGGCGGTCGCGTACCTCCGCAGCAGCGCCGCGTGTTCGCCGCGCAGGCCCGCCAGTTCGACCCGCTTGGCGCGCAGCTTGGCGTCGAGCCTGGCCCGCAGCATCCGGGCCTCTTCGAGCTCGGATTCGAGCTCGGCTATCCGCTCGTCCGTCCGCCACTCGTCCTTGACCCGCTCGCGCGCGAGCTCGGCGACGCGGCGGCCCGCCGAGCGGTCCCAGGCGCGCATGACGACGGCGCCGGCGACCCCGGCCGCCGCCGTGACGGCCACGAGGAGCCGGAGCGCCATCGGTTCCGCCAGCAGCCAGGCCGCGCCGGCGCCGACGACGGATACACCGGCCACGGTCGTCGGCGTGAGCAGCCGGTGCAGGGGTTCGGGATTGCGGTGGCGTCCACGGGGCATGGCCCGAAATTTACAGGGCATGGGGGTCGAGTGGGATACCCGCCCGGCAAACTCTTCCCGGGCAGTTAAGCCACTTTTCTCCATCAACCCCGTGCGCGCTACTTCTTCAGCAGGCCCTTGGACTCCAAGTAGGCCTTCGCGACGTCGGCCGGCTTGGCCCGCTCGGCGTCGACCTTGCGGTTCAGGTCGACCAGATCGGCCGTCGTGAGCGCCTTGGTCAGCTTGTCGAGCGCGGCGGCGACCTCCGGGGCCCCGGCGTCCTTGGCGTTGACCACCGGCAGGACGTTGTCGGCGTTCTGGAGCTTCTTGTCGTCGTCCAGCAGGACCAGGCCGTAGCTCTCGAGGGTGGCGTCGGTGGTCGTGGTGAGCACGAGCTGGTCGGCGCCGTCCTTGACCGCCTGCTTGGCCTGCGGGGTGCCGACGCCCTTCGGGTCGATGCCGGAAACTTGAATTCCGTACGTCTTCGTCAACCCGGGCGCGCAGAAGGGACGGACGCTGCATTCGTCGCCCGCCGCGATCTTGACCTTGAGTCCGGACTTGCCGAGGTCGGAAAGCGTCTTCAGGTTGTTCTTCTGGGCGAATTCCTTGGTCACGGCGAATGCGTTCTGATCGACCGCTTCACCGGCGGTCAGCGCCTTCAGGCCGAGCGGGGCCGCGAGCTTCTCCAGGCCCGCCACGGTCGCCGCGACGTCGCTGGAGGCGACCGGCTTCTCTTCGGGCGCCTTCGGGCCGTTGACCTTGGCATTGAGGAACTCCGCGAGCGTGGCCGCGTACTCCGGGACGACGTCGATCTCGCCCTTCTCCAGCGACGGCTCGTACAGCTCACGGTTGTTGACCGTCTTGATCGACGTGCTGTAGCCCGCGTCCTTGAGGACCTGCGCGTACAGCTCGGCCAGCACGTTCGACTCGGTGAACCCGGCCGCGCCGATCACCAGGGCGCCCTTGCCGCCGCCCGCGGACGAGGAGGAGTCGGCGGAGGCCGAACCGCCGTCCTTGCTCTTCTCCAGGCTGTCGCCGCCGCACGCGGCCAGCGACACCGTCAGGGCCAGGGCGCCCAGGGACGCGCCGAGGACGCGCGTGGTCTTGGTCATGGAGGTACTCCGTTCGAGGCGATGGACAGGAATCAGCGGGACGCCGCCGCCCGCGGCAGCAGCAGCCGGTCCGCCGCCACCAGCGCGCCCTCCACCAGCAGGGCGAGCGCGGCCACCAGCAGGGCGCCCGCGACGACCTGCGGGGTGTTGTACGTGTTGAAGCCGGCGGTGATGATCCGGCCGAGGCCGCCCTGGCCGACCATGGCGGCGATCGTGGCCGTGGCGATGACCTGCACGGCGCCCGAGCGCAGCCCGGTCATCACCATGGCGCGCGCGAGGGGCAGTTCGACGCGCAGGAAGAGCTGGGTCCCGGACATGCCCATGCCGCGGGCCGCCTCCACGACCGAGCGGTCCACCTCGCGCATGCCGACGTACGCGTTGGTCAGCAGCGGTGGAACGGCGAAGAGCACGAGCGCGGCGATGGTGGGCAGGTAGCCGGCGTTGCGCAGCGGGGAGACCATGAACAGCGCCAGCACCGCGAAGACGGGGACGGCCCGGCCGATGTTGGAGATGTTGATCGCGAGGGTGCCGCCCTTGCCGAGGTGGCCGAGGAGCAGGCCGATCGGCAGCGCCACCGCGCAGGCGATCGCGAGCGCGACCGCGCTGACGTAGACGTGCTCGCCGAGCCGGTGCCAGACACCGCTCTCCCCCGACCAGTTGGCCCCGTTCGCCAGCCAGTCCCAGGCCCCTGTGATCACGTCCACGACTTCAGGCCTCCTTCGCCGGAGCCGCAGCGGACGCCGATGCCGATGCCGATGACGGCGACGGCGACGAAGCCGCGGGCCGGGCGCCGGCCCGGGTCCACGGGGTGAGCAGCCGCTGTACGCCGAGCAGCAGCAGGTCGGCCACGAGCGCGAGCAGCACGCACAGCACCGAGGCGGTGAGCACCTGCGCCTTGAAGGAGCTGTTCACGGCCGGGGCAATGAGATTGCCGAGGCCGCCCTTGCCGACGATGGAGCCGACCGTGGTCAGCGCGACCGTCGAGACGGTCGCGATCCGGACCCCGGCGAGCAGCGCGGGCAGCGCGAGCGGCAGTTCGACCTGCCACAGCAGGCGCCCCGGGCCGTACCCCATGCCGCGGGCGGCCTCCCGCACGTCCTCGGGGACGGCCTCCAGGCCGGCCAGGACGTTGCGGACCAGGATCGTCAGCGAGTACAGCACCAGCCCGGTCACCACCAGCGCCGCCGAGAGTCCGAAGACCGGCAGCAGCAGGGAGAACATGGCAAGCGAGGGGATCGTGTAGAGGAGGGTGGTCAGGCCCAGGACGGGCGCCGCCCAGTGGCGGCCGCGGCGGGCCAGCAGGGCGAGCGGCACGGACACGGCGATGCCGATCAGGACCGACACGCCCGTGATCCAGATGTGTTCGAGGGTGGCGTCGGTGAGCTCCTGGGAGCGGGAGGTGACGTAGTCCCAGCAGATCCAGTCGTTCGCCACCAGGCAGTTCTGTGCCGCCATGCCCCTCACCCCCCACCCGTCATTCGAACGTACGCATTCACGGTCACCCGTTACGGCGACCCTAACCCCCGCCACCCCCAATGGCCGGAATCCTTCGCAGGGGGGCAACACGCCCTTCACAAATCACCGGCCGCCGTGCGGAAAGATGGGTTCGTGATCCGATTCGAGCACGTGACCAAGCGCTACCCCGACGGGACGACAGCCGTCGAGGACCTGTCCTTCGAGGTGGCGGAGGGTGAGCTGGTCACGCTCGTGGGACCGTCCGGCTGCGGCAAGACGACCACGATGAAGATGGTCAACCGGCTGATCGACCCGACCTCCGGCCGGATCCTGCTGAACGGCGAGGACATCGCGGCCGCCGATCCGGTCGAGCTGCGCCGCCGGATCGGGTACGTCATCCAGCAGGTCGGGCTCTTCCCGCACAAGACGGTGCTGGAGAACACGGCGACCGTGCCGCAGCTGATCGGCACCCCGAAGGCGCGGGCCCGCGCCCGGGCGGCCGAGCTGCTGGAACTGGTGGGCCTCGACCCGGCCGTGTACGGGGGCCGGTACCCGGAGCAGCTGTCCGGCGGGCAGCGCCAGCGCGTCGGCGTGGCCCGCGCGCTCGCCGCCGATCCGCCGGTGCTGCTGATGGACGAGCCGTTCGGCGCGGTGGACCCGGTGGTGCGCGAGCGGCTGCAGAACGAGTTCCTGACCCTGCAGAAAACGGTGCGCAAGACGATCCTGCTGGTCACCCACGACCTGGAGGAGGCGATCCGGCTCGGCGACCGCATCGCGGTCTACGGCACCGGCACCATCGAGCAGTTCGCCCGCCCGGCGGCCGTGCTCGGGGCGCCCGCCACCGACTACGTGGCCTCCTTCGTCGGCGCCGACCGGGGGCTCAAGCGGCTCGCGGTCACCGCGGTCGGGGCGGCCGACCTGGCCCCGGCGCAGGGAGAGGATCCGGCGGCCTCGGTGGAGTTGGGGTCGACGCTGCGCGCGGCGCTCGCCGCCCTGCTGCAGGAGGACTCGGGGCGGATCGGCGTCACGGACCCCGAATCCGGCGCGCTGGTCGGCGTACTGACGCCGGAGGGCGTCCACCGGGCGCTGCGCCGGGCCCAGCTGCAGGAGGCATGACTCCGGAAGGACGCCGGAAGGACGCCGAAAGGGCGCCGGGCGGCCCCGGAAACAGCGGTGACCGGCCTCGGGAGGCCGGTCACGGGTGTCGGGCGGTCGGGGTGCCGGGTGTCGGCACGCGGCGGGTCAGGCCTGGATGCGGCCGCTCATCCACATCAGCATCGGCGGGATCTCGCGTCGCCACGTGTTGAAGTTGTGGCCACCGCTGTCGAGGATGATGGAGGAGACCCGGTCCGGGCCCTGCACCTTCTTGATGAACTTCTTGGTGTCGGCGAGGTTCGGCTCGCCCTTCTCGCTGCTGGTCACGAGGAAGGACGTACCGGTCGGCTTCTTGTGCTCGACGCTGTGCAGGACGTCCGCACGCTTCTTCAGCTTCTCGTCCCCGTGGAACAGGTCACCGGTCGTCGGGTCGTCCGGGGCTTCGTAGTACGCCGACAGACCCGCGGCGGCGCCGAAGGTCTGCGGGTAGTGCGCGGCGATCTTCAGGGCGCAGTAGCCGCCCGTGGAGTTGCCGATGAAGCCCATGTTCTGGGGCTTCTTGCCGACCCGGAAGGTGTCCGTGATGGCCTGCGGGAGGTCCTCGCCGAAGAAGGTCTCGGTCTGCGGGCCACCGGGTATGTCGACGCACTCGGTGTCACGCGGCGGCGCCACGGTCGGGCGCAGCATCACCAGGATCATCGGCTTCATCTTGCCCGACTTGGACAGGCTGAAGGCCTTCATCGGGTAGTCGAGCCCTTTGATGAGGTTCTCGGCGGTGCCCGGGTAGCCCGTCAGGACGATGGACGCGGGGAAGTTCTGGTCCTTGTGCTGGGGCTGGAAGTACTCCGGCGGGAGCCAGACGTAGCCGGGGCTCGTTATCTTCGACTTCTGCCCGGTTATGGCAACCTTCAGGATCTGACCACCGACCTGGGGCTTGGCGCCACCGGGTACGTCCAGCTTCTGCTTGTCGACGACCTTGATGTCCTTGCTGCTCATCGAGTGGTCGACGACCTTGCCCATGGACGTCTCCTGACCGAGCAGGTCGGCCCAGGAACCGTAGAAGAGGAACGACTTGTTAGCCGCCAGCCCCACAGCCGAGAACAGCGCCAGCTGGGTCGCCAGCAGCAGCCCGATGCGGCCGGCGAACGCGCGCCAGGTGCGGCCCGAGAGCTTCGGCCAGAACCACACCGTGGCCGCGAAGAGCAGCACACCGACGAGGATGGCCAGCGCCAGAACCGTATTACTGGTGAGACCCATGAGCAGTCAGTCGACTTTCTGGTGGCAGGACTGTTTTTTTACGACGAAAGAGTGAACCCGCTCCTCGTCGATGTCGTCCTAAGGGACGCACCACACACCGGAGGCTGTCGCGGCCTTCGGCCACATGATCTCTCGCGGAGCAACGGGAAGCGATGTCTAGCAGGATAGATGGCGATAAGTCGGGACAGGTTCCGAGCAGGGTCCGCCGAATCCTCCGAGGCCCACAGCCGGAGTCGGTGCCCGGCCTGGTAGGTACGGCCGTCATGATCGTCGGCCTTCTGGACGTCGCAGCAGGGGTGTTCCCGCGTTTCCGGCACAGCCGGATCCACGCGCTCGCCGAGGTGCTGCCGGTGTTCGGCCCCTTCGCAGCGGCCCTCGCCATCAGCGCGGGCGTACTGCTCCTGCTGCTCGCGCACGGCCTCAAGCGCCGCAAGCGCCGGGCCTGGCGAGCGGCGGTCGTGCTGCTGCCGGCCGGTGCCGTGGCGCAGTTCCTCTACCGGCACTCGATCCCCGGCGTGGTCATCGCAGCGCTGCTCTTCGTGCTGCTGCTGCGCCACCAGAACGAATTCAAGGCGCTGCCCGACCCGCGCAGCCGCTGGAAGGCCCTCGCCAACTTCGTGGTGATGAGCGCCGGATCCATCGGGCTCGGCCTGCTCATCGTGAACGTCCACCCGAACCGGGTCGTCGGCAACCCGAGCCTGTACGAGCAGATCACGCACGTCGTCTACGGCCTCTTCGGCTTCGAGGGCCCCGTCGACTACGCGGGCCAGGTGTCCTGGACCGTCGGGTACTCCCTCGGCGCCCTCGGCATGCTGACCGCGCTCACCACCATCTACCTGGCCTTCCGTCCCGAGCACCCGGCCGCCCGGCTCACCGCCGACGACGAGGGCAAGCTGCGCGAGCTGCTCGCCAAGCACGGCGGCCGCGACTCGCTCGGCCACTTCGCGCTCCGCCGCGACAAGGCCGTCGTCTTCTCCCCCAGCGGCAAGGCCGCCGTCACCTACCGCGTCGTCTCCGGTGTGATGCTCGCCTCCGGCGACCCCATCGGCGACGTCGAGGCCTGGCCCGGCGCGATCGAGCGGTTCATGGAGGAGGCCAAGGCCCACTCCTGGACCCCGGCCGTCGTGGGCTGCAGCGAGACCGGCGGCGAGGTCTGGACCCGCGAGACCGGTCTGGACGCCCTGGAGCTGGGTGACGAGGCGATTGTCGATGTCAAAGACTTCTCCCTCGCGGGCCGTCCCATGCGCAATGTCCGCCAGATGGTGAAGCGCATCGAGCGCAACGGTTACACCACCCAGGTCCGCCGGGTCAGCGAGCTGACCGACGAGGAACTGGAGCGGGTCCGCGGCGCGGCCGAGGCCTGGCGCGGTACCGACACCGAGCGCGGCTTCTCGATGGCCCTGGGCCGGGTCGGCGAGGAGGGCGACGGCGACTGCTTCATCGCCACCGCGCACCGCGTGGAGGAGGGCGACACCAGCCCGTTCGGCGACCTGAAGGCCGTCCTGCACTTCGTCCCGTGGGGCAAGGACGGCATGTCGCTGGAGCTGATGCGCCGCGACCGCGCCGCCGACCCCGGCATGAACGAGCTGCTGATCGTGGCCTCGCTCCAGGCCGCCCCCGACCTGAAGATCGAGAAGGTCTCGCTGAACTTCGCGATGTTCCGCGCGGCCCTCGCCCGCGGCGAGAAGATCGGCGCCGGCCCGGTCCTGCGGATGTGGCGCGGCCTGCTGGTCTTCCTCTCCCGCTGGTTCCAGATCGAGTCGCTCTACAAGTTCAACGAGAAGTTCCGCCCCCGCTGGGAGCCGCGCTTCATGGTCTACCGCAACAGCCGCGACCTGCCCCGCATCGGCTTCGCCGTGATGCAGGCCGAGGGCTTCGTCACGGTGGCCCTGCCCCGGCTCTTCGCCAGCCGCCGCCGTCCCAAGCCGGTGCGCACCTGCGCGCACAACCACATGACGACCGTGCCCAAGCAGCCGGAGCGCGAGGTCCAGCCCGCGTAGCCCTCGCCGGGCGCGGGCCGGTACGGGCCGAGAACCCGGCAGCAGCCGGGGGAGCCCGACGCAGCCCCGAACGCCGGACAGGGCCCCGGCGCCCTCGCACCGCCCGGCCAGGGCAAGGGCGGTGCGAGGGCGCCGGGGCCCTGTCGTATCCAGGTCAGCCCTACCCTTGGACCTATGAACACGAAGCGCGGAGCCACCGGCAGGGGCCGGGTCGCAGGTCTGCCGGACTGGGACCGCTGCGCGGTCATGGGCGTCGTCAACGTCACTCCCGACTCCTTCTCCGACGGCGGTCGGTGGTTCGACACCACCGCCGCGGTCAAGCGCGGCCTCGACCTCGTCGAGCACGGCGCCGACCTCGTCGACGTCGGCGGCGAGTCCACCCGGCCCGGCGCCTCCCGCGTCGACGAGGAGGAGGAGCTGCGCCGGGTCGTCCCCGTGGTCCGGGGCCTGGCCTCCGAAGGCGTCACCGTCTCCGTGGACACCATGCGCGCGGCCGTCGCCGCCCGGGCCGTCGAGGCAGGCGCGACCCTGGTCAACGACGTCAGCGGCGGCCTGGCCGACCCCGGGATGATCCCGGCCGTCGCCGCCGCCGAGGTGCCCTTCGTCGTGATGCACTGGCGCGGCTTCAGCGCCGACATGAACAGCCTCGCCGTCTACGACGACGTGGTCGCCGAGGTCACCGCCGAGCTGCGGACCCGGATCGACGCGGTCGTGGCCGGCGGGATCGCCCCCGAGCGGCTCCTCGTCGACCCCGGCCTCGGGTTCGCCAAGAACGCCGAGCACGACCTGGCCCTCGTCGCCCACCTGCCGGAGCTACGCGCGCTGGGCTTCCCGCTGCTGGTCGCCGCGTCGAGGAAGCGTTTCCTCGGCCGGGTCCTGGCCGGCGGGGCCGACACCACCCCGCCGCCCGCCCGCGAGCGGGACGCCGCCACGGCCGCCGTCTCCGCGATCGCCGCCCACCAGGGCGCCTGGGCCGTACGGGTGCACGAGGTACGGGCGACCGCGGACGCGGTTCGAGTGGCCCGTGCCGTGGAAGGCGCACTCTGATCCGTACTCACCGACAAGGAGCACCGTGAGCAGAACCGACATCGAGGCGGTCGAAGAGGTCAACACGGCCTTCTACGAGGCAATGGAGCGGGGGGACTTCGACTCACTGTCGGCGCTCTGGCTGGAGGACGAGATCTCCTGCGTCCACCCCGGCTGGCCGGTGCTCTCGGGCCGCGGCGAGGTCCTGCGCTCGTACGCGCTCATCATGTCGCACACCGACTACATCCAGTTCTTCCTCACCGACACCAAAGTGGCCGTAATAGGCGATACCGCCCTGGTGACGTGTACGGAGAACATCCTCAGCGGCGGCCCCGCCGAGGACAGCGGGGAGCTCGGCCCGCTCGTCGGCCAACTGGTCGTCGCGACGAATGTGTTCCGACGCACATCCGAGGGCTGGCGACTCTGGTCCCACCACGGTTCTCCCGTCCTCACGGAGTCCGACGAGGACGACGAGGACGACGCCTCCTGACCCCTTCGGCGGGAGCCGGAGTATTTCGCAGGTAAATTCGAAGACGGACGACGCCGACCGCACTCGGCGCAGCCATGGCCCCGGGGAGCCCCGGGACCGGAAGCACCTACCAAAGCAGGAGTGATTCGCGTGGATCGTGTCGCGCTGCGCGGCCTCAAGGCTCGCGGGCACCACGGCGTCTTCCCCCGGGAACGCGAGGAAGGCCAGACCTTCATCGTCGACCTCGTGCTGCACCTCGACACCCGCCCCGCGGCGGCCGGAGACGACCTGGCGAAGACCGTGCACTACGGGGTCGTCGCCGAGGAGGTCGTCGACGTGGTCCAGGGCGAGCCCGTCGACCTGATCGAAACCCTGGCCGAGCGAATCGCCCAGCAGTGCCTCAAGCACGAAGCGGTGGCGCAGGTGGAGGTCGTCGTCCACAAGCCGGACGCGCCCATCACCGTCCCCTTCGACGACGTGACCATCACGATCACCCGGAGCCGCGCATGAACAACGGACTGAACGCTCAGAGCGACCCCACCGTCCAGCCGGTCCCCGCCTCCGTCGTGGAGGCGGTCGACGCGGCGGACGTGACCCTGTCCAACCCCAAATGGGCCGTGATCGCGCTCGGCGCGAACCTCGGCAACAGGCTGGAGACCCTGCAGGGTGCCATCGACGCCCTCGGGGACACGCCCGGCATGCGGGTCAAGGCCGTCTCCCCCGTCTACGAGACCGAGCCGTGGGGCGTCGAACCCGGTTCGCAGCCCTCGTACCTCAACGCGGTCGTCGCCGTGAAGACCACCCTGCCGCCGTCCTCGCTCCTGGAGCGCGCGCACGCCGTCGAGGAGGCCTTCGACCGCGTCCGCGAGGAGCGCTGGGGGCCGCGCACGATCGACGTGGACATCGTCGCGTACGCCGACCGGGTCTCCGACGACCCGGTGCTCACCCTCCCGCACCCGCGCGCCCACCAGCGTGCCTTCGTACTGGCCCCCTGGCACGACATCGACCCGGAGGCCCAGATCCCGGGCCGCGGCCCGGTCACGGCACTGCTGGCCGAAATCGGCCTGGTCGGCGTGGAACCGCGCCCCGACCTGGAACTCCACCTCCCCGAGTAGTCGTTAGTAGCCTGTTCACGGCTACTCGCTGAAAGTGGGGAACGGGCAAGTGAAGCAACTGAGGCCGGCGGTCCTGGCGGGCATCTTCGTGGTCGCCGGCGTCCTGTCCTGGGCGGGCGCGCGCTTGTGGAACGCCTACGGCACCCTGCCGGGCGTTCCGCTGGCCGCGCCGATCGTCCTGGGCGTCATCGCGGCGGTGCTGCTCGCCACGGCCCTGTCCATGCGCGCCCGCCTCAAGGCCCAGCGCGAGCGCCGCCCGGGCGCCAAGGGCGTGGAGCCGCTGATGGCGGCCCGCGCGGTGGTGTTCGGGCAGGCCAGTGCGCTGGTGGCCGCACTGGTGGCGGGCATGTACGGCGGTGTGGGCGTCTTCCTGCTGACCGACGCCCTCGACGTCCCCGCCCGCCGCGACCAGGCCTGGTACGCCGGCTTCTCGGTCCTGGCGGGCATCGCGGTCATCGCCGCGGCCCTCTTCCTGGAGCACGTCCTCAAGCTCCCGGAGGACGAGGACCCGGGCAAGGCCCCGGCCCGGGCCTAGGGTCCAGACCAGCCGTAGGGCCCCACCCGGAAGCGCAGCGGCTCAGCGGGCCATGATCAGGGACATGGCCTCGTTGCGGGTGGCGGGGTCGCGGAGCTGGCCGCGGACCGCCGAGGTGATGGTCTTCGCGCCGGGCTTGCGGACGCCGCGCATGGTCATGCACATGTGCTCGCACTCGATGACCACGATGACCCCGCGCGGGTCCAGGATCTCCATCAGGGAGTCCGCGATCTGCGTGGTGAGGCGCTCCTGCACCTGGGGGCGGCGGGCGAACACGTCCACGAGGCGGGCCAGCTTCGACAGGCCGGTGATCTTGCCGTCGGTGGACGGGATGTAGCCGACGTGCGCCACCCCGTGGAAAGGGACCAGATGATGTTCACACGAACTCATGACTTCGATGTCCTTCACGAGGACCATCTCGTCGTGGCCCAGGTCGAACGTCGTGGTCAGGACCTCTTCCGGCTTCTGGTAGAGGCCGGCGAATATCTCCCGGTACGCCCGCGCCACGCGCGCCGGGGTCTCCAGCAGGCCCTCTCGGTCCGGGTCCTCGCCGACCGCGATCAGGAGCTCGCGGACCGCCGCCTCGGCGCGCTTCTCGTCGAACACGCCGATCGTGCCCTCGTCGCCGGTCAGGGTCACTGGGTCGGTCATCTCATCCTCGTTCCTGTCCGCACACGCGGTCGTACAAATGTGCCGCGCCCCCCAGGCTAGAACCTGGGGGGCGCGGCTTCCATTCCGGGTGGGTCGGCCGCCCGTTACTCGGGGCGGTCCTCCGGAGCCACCTCGATGCCCTTCTCCGTGGAGACCGGCGCGACACTGGCCGACGTGCCGTTCGCCGAGTTCGTCAGCTGGAGCTCCTTGGGAGAGAGCACCGGCGGACGGGTGGAGGGGGTGCGGCGGGAGGAGCCGGTCCACGCGGGACGGGCCGGACGCTTCACGATCGTCGAGAAGATCTCGGCGATCTGCTCCTTGTTCAGCGTCTCCTTCTCCAGCAGCGCGAGGACCAGGTTGTCGAGGACGTCGCGGTTCTCGACCAGGATCTCCCAGGCCTCGTTGTGCGCGGTCTCGATGAGCTTCTTGACCTCTTCGTCGACCAGCGCCGCGACCTCTTCCGAGTAGTCCCGCGGGTGCGACATCTCGCGACCCAGGAACGGCTCGGTGTTGTCGCCGCCGAACTTGATCGCACCGAGACGCTCGGTCATGCCGTACTGCGTGACCATGGCCCGCGCCGTGGCGGTGGCCTTCTCGATGTCGTTCGCCGCGCCGGTGGTCGGGTCGTGGAAGACCAGCTCCTCCGCCGCGCGCCCGCCCAGCATGTACGCCAGCTGGTCGAGCATCTCGTTGCGCGTGGTGGAGTACTTGTCCTCGTCGGGCAGGACCATGGTGTAGCCCAGGGCCCGGCCGCGGGACAGGATCGTGATCTTGTGGACCGGGTCGGAGTTCGGAGAGGCCGCCGCGACCAGGGCGTGTCCGCCCTCGTGGTACGCGGTGATCTTCTTCTCCCGGTCCGACATGATCCGGGTCCGCTTCTGCGGGCCCGCCACGACGCGGTCGATCGCCTCGTCCAGCGAGTGGTTGTCGATCAGCTTCTTGTCCGAGCGGGCCGTGAGCAGCGCGGCCTCGTTCAGGACGTTGGAGAGATCGGCACCGGTGAAGCCGGGCGTGCGACGGGCGACGGCGCCGAGGTCGACGTCCGGGGCGACCGGCTTGCCCTTCTGGTGGACCTTGAGGATCTCCAGACGGCCCTGCATGTCCGGACGGTCGACGGCGATCTGCCGGTCGAAGCGGCCCGGGCGCAGCAGCGCCGGGTCGAGGATGTCCGGGCGGTTCGTGGCGGCGATCAGGATGACGCCGCCCTTCACGTCGAAGCCGTCCATCTCGACCAGCAGCTGGTTGAGGGTCTGCTCGCGCTCGTCGTGACCGCCGCCGAGACCCGCACCGCGGTGCCGGCCGACGGCGTCGATCTCGTCGACGAAGACGATCGCCGGGGCGTTGGCCTTGGCCTGCTCGAACAGGTCGCGGACACGCGAGGCGCCGACACCGACGAACATCTCGACGAAGTCGGATCCGGAGATCGAGTAGAAGGGGACACCGGCCTCGCCCGCGACGGCACGCGCGAGCAGGGTCTTTCCGGTGCCGGGCGGACCGTAGAGGAGCACGCCCTTGGGGATCTTGGCGCCGACGGCCTGGAACTTCGCCGGCTCCTGCAGGAACTCCTTGATCTCGTGGAGTTCCTCGACGGCCTCGTCCGAGCCCGCGACATCGGCGAACGTGGTCTTCGGGGTGTCCTTGGTGATGAGCTTGGCCTTGGACTTCCCGAAGTTCATGACTCGGGAGCCGCCACCCTGCATCTGGTTCATCAGGAACAGGAAGACAACGACGATGAGCACGAAGGGCAGGAGCGAGAGCAGCACGCTCAGGAACGGGCTGGTCTTGTCCGGCGTGACGGAGTATCCGTCCGGGATCTGACCGGCGTCGTACTTGGTCTGGAGGCTCTGGGCGAGCTGGACGCCCTGATCCCCGATGTAGTTGGCCTGGAACTTGGTGCCGTCGTGCTTGCCGAGCTTCTCGCCTTGCTTGAGCTCGATCTTGATCATCTGGCTGTCGCCGGTGGTCAGCTTGGCTGTCTCCACCTGGCCAGTGTTGATCGCCTTGATGACCTCGCTGGTGTCCACCGACTTGTAGCCGCCGCCGGAGCCGACGACATTCATCAACACGACCACGGCGAGGACGGCCAGCACGATCCACATGACCGGCCCACGGAAGTATCGCTTCACGTCCATCCATACGGGACGCCAGGCGTCCCGTCCCTCCTGCCCGTAGGTAAATGCTGCTGTGAGTAAAGACTGTTCTTCGGAATGTACCCCTGAATTGTCACCCGCGGCCCTGTGGGACGGCTGACAGACCCGTCTTCCCCTGCTTCAACGGCGGGGAACGCCCCCAGGTTCCCCGCGGACTGCCGGGGTTCCCGGGGGCGGGAGCGGGAGCGGGATCAGCCGCCGTAGACGTGCGGGGCGAGCGTGCCGACGAACGGCAGGTTGCGGTACTTCTCCGCGTAGTCCAGGCCGTAGCCCACGACGAACTCGTTGGGGATGTCGAAGCCGACCCACTTCACGTCGATCGCGACCTTGGCTGCCTCGGGCTTGCGCAGCAGCGTGACGACCTCCAGGGAGGCCGGCTGGCGGGAGCCCAGGTTCGACAGCAGCCAGGACAGCGTCAGGCCCGAGTCGATGATGTCCTCGACGATCAGGACGTGCTTGTCCTTGATGTCGGTGTCCAGGTCCTTGAGGATCCGCACCACGCCGGAGGACTGGGTTCCGGCGCCGTACGAGGACACCGCCATCCAGTCCATCGTGAGCGGGGTGGACAAGGCACGCGCCAGGTCCGCCATCACCATCACGGCGCCCTTGAGCACACCGACGATGAGCAGGTCCTTGCCCGCGTACTCCGCGTCGATCTTCGCGGCCAGCTCGGCCAGCTTCGCGTCGATCTCTTCCTTGGTGATGAGCACCGACTGGAGGTCGTTGCCCATGTCCTTCTCGTCCACCCGCATCACTTTCGTTGTCGGCCGGGGCTCCGGGGGCGACCCCGGAGGACTCAGCCGTGTTTCAGCACCAATCAGCCCTGCCGGATGACAAGTCTGCCACCCTGCCGCTGGGCCTCGACCCGGCCGGGCAGGTTGATGGCGCCCTGACCCCGCCATCCGGTGATGAGGCGGTCGACTTCTTCGATGTGGCGGGCGAAGAGGGAGCCCGCGGGGGAACCCGCCGCGACGACGGCCCTGCGCAGCACGCGGCGGCGGACGGCCGGGGGCAGGGCGTAGAGCTTGGCGCACTCCAGGCGGCCGTCCGCGTCGCGCACGCCGGTCTCCGCCTCGGCGGCCCAGGCGTCCAGGGCGTCGGCGTCGTCCCGGGAGAGCTGCGCGGTGCGGGCGAGTGCCTCGACGACCCCCTTGCCGAGCGCCTTCTCCAGGGCGGGCAGTCCCTCGTGGCGCAGCCGGGAGCGGGTGTAGGCGGGGTCGATGTTGTGCGGGTCGTCCCAGACGGGGAGGGACTGGACCATGCAGGCCTTGCGGGCGGTCTGCCGGTCGATCTGGAGGAAGGGGCGGCGGTAGCGGTTCGTGCGGCCCGCGCTGCCGCCGGAGACCTCCGGCATGCCGGAGAGCGAGCGGATGCCGGAGCCGCGGGCCAGGCCCAGCAGGACGGTTTCGGCTTGATCGTCCCGGGTGTGGCCGAGCAGTACCGCGACGGCGCCGAGGCGGTCCGCGGCTTCGTCCAGGGCCCCGTAGCGGGCGTCGCGGGCGGCGGCCTCGGGTCCGCCGTCGCGACCGACGCGCACGGCGACGGACTCCACCGGGTCGAGGCGGAGCGCGGTCATGCGGCTGACGACCTCGGCGGCGCGCAGGTCGGAGCCGGGCTGCAGTCCGTGGTCGACGGTGACGCCGCCGGCCCGGATGCCGAGCTTGGGGGCCTCGAAGGCGAGGGCGGAGGCGAGCGCCATGGAGTCGGCGCCGCCGGAGCAGGCGACGAGGACGAGCGGCAGGGAGCCCCCGGCGCGGCGGGGGCCGGCGGGACTGCCCGTGTGGTCGGTGAGGACGTCGTGGAGTACGCGGCGGACCGCCAGGCGTATCGCCGCGACCGCAGGATGGGGACCCATGTCCGGTGCCCTTCGATGGAGTTCGGATGCCTCGGAGGCGTTGGGGTGGTGTGCCGGGGTGCCGGAGTGCTGCTGCCCGGATGCCCCGCGGAACGGGAGGATGTCACTCAGAGTGCGTCGATGGTGACAGAACCGAGCCGTTCCCCGAGCATCGCACGCCCTTCCACGGCCCACGGTCCCTCGGACGGGTGACGCTGCTTCCCCCAGTGAGACATGTTTACGCCCCCTGTGTCACTCCGCTTCGCTCGGTTCGCTCCCCTTGCGGTGCACCCGGGCCACCCAGTCGGCGGGCCTGGCGATCTCGGCCTTGGTCGGCAGTGTGTTCGGGGAGGTCCACACCCGGTTGAAGCCGTCCATGCCGACCTGGCCGACGACGGCGCGTACGAAACGCTCGCCGTCGCGGTACTGGCGCAGCTTGGCGTCGAGGCCCAGCAGCTTGCGCAGGGCGGCGTCGAGGCGGCCGGCCCCGCTGGCCCTGCGCTGCTGGAACTTCTCCCGGATCTCGGCGACCGAGGGCACCACCTGGGGGCCGACCCCGTCCATCACGAAGTCGGCGTGGCCCTCCAGGAGGGACATGACGGCGGTGAGCCGGCTCAGGATCTCGCGCTGCTCGGGGGTCTGCACGAGCTCCACGAAGGAGCGTCCCTCGTCGCCGTGCTCGGCGTCGGGGCGGGCGCCCGCGAAGGACTGGGCGGCCTCACGGATGCGTTCCAGCACGGTGGACGGGTCCATTTCGGTGGCGCCGAGGAACGTCTGGATTTCGCCTTCGAGGTGCTCGCGCAGCCACGGGACGGCCGTGAACTGTGTACGGTGCGTCTCCTCGTGCAGGCAGACCCACAGCCGGAAGTCGTGCGGGTGCACCTCCAGCTCGCGCTCGACGTGCACGATGTTGGGCGCGACGAGCAGCAGCCGGCCGCCGGCGGCGGAGGCGGGCAGGTCCCTGGAGACGGGCGCGAAGGTCTCGTACTGGCCCAGGACCCGGGAGGCCAGGAAGCTCAGCAGCATGCCCAGCTCGACGCCGGTGACCTTGCCGCCGACGGTTCCGAGGACGGCTCCGCCGGGGGCGCCCGCACGGCGGTCCTGCATCTTGCCGAGGAGCGGCTGGAGCAGCTCGCGGAAGCCGGCGACGTTGGCCTTGACCCAGCCGGCCCGGTCGACGACCAGGACGGGCGTGTCGGGGACGGCCGACCCCTCGGGGATCATCCGGGTGAACTCGCGCACGTGCCGTTCCGAGGTCCTGGCGTGCCGTCGTAGCTCTGCCACGACGGCCCGCGCCTCGTCCCGGGTGACCTCCGGGCCGGGTCGTACCAGTCGGGTCGCGGTCGCCACCGCGAGGTTCCAGTCGACCATCTCCGCACCACCGATGCTCGTCATGCGTCAACCGTACGTGGACCGGCCCTCCTGCGGACCCCCTACGAAGCGGTCGCGACGGCCGCGGCCAGCTTGTCGAGGGCCTTCTCGGCGCCCTCGGGGCCGGGGGTGTTCGCCGTCAGGAAGGCGAAGGCGAGGAGTCGGCCGGAGGGGTCGACGACCGTCCCGGAGAGGGAGTTCACCCCGGACAGGGTGCCGGTCTTGGCGCGGAGCAGGCCGGCGGCCGGGGAGCTGCCGGAGTTGCGGGCCTTGAGGGTTCCGGTGAATCCGGCGACGGGCAGTCCGGTGAGGACCGGCCGCAGCTCGGGTCGCTGGGGGTCGGCGGCCTTGGTGAGGAGCCCGGTCAGCAGGCCCGCGCTGATCTTGTCGGCGCGGTTCAGGCCGCTGCCGTCGGCGAAGCGGGAACCGGCGGTGTCGACGCCGAGGGCGGTGAGCCGGTCGGTGACGGCCTGCTCGGCGCCCTCGAAGCTCGCGGGTCGACCGGTGGCGAGGGCGGTCTGCCGGGCGAGGGCCTCGGCGATGTCGTTGTCGCTGCTGGTCAGCATCCGCTCGACGAGCCCGGCGACCGGGGTGGAGAGGGTGACGGCCAGCGGCTGGACGCCGGCGGCGGGTTTGGCCTTCGCCGGTTCGTCGGTGACCTTGATGCCGCGATCGGCCAGCAGGGTGCGGAAGGCCCGGGCGGCGTCCTTGGAGGGGTCGTCGGAGCGGTCCACGGGCCCGGAGGTGGAGTCGTCGGGGCGACCCTCGTCGGCCGTCAGGGCGGTCACCGGGGCGATGTTGGGGTTGACGCCGATCGGGTGGCGGGCGGGGCCGGTGTAGAGGCTGTCGTCGTATCCGAGGGTCACGGTGTCGGTGCCGGCGGCCTTGAGGGCCTGCGCGGTGTCACCGGCGAGGGCGACGAGGCTGCCGCCGGATCCGGCGGGGCTCTTCTTCTTCGCGGTGAGCGAGGGGTCGCCGCCGCCGACCAGGACGATCTGTCCGGGGGCGGCGCCGGGCGTGACGGTGGTCCTGATCCGGTGCTCGGGTCCCAGGGCAGCCAGCACGGCCGCGGCGGTGGCGATCTTGACGGTGGAGGCGGGGGTCATCGCGTCCCGCGCACCGGACTCGTAGAGGACCTGCCCGGTGGCGGTGTCGACGACGGACGCGGTACGGACGGTGCCGAGCGCGGGATCGGCGAGCAGCGGCTTCAGCGCGGCGGCCAGGCCCCCTGCGGCGGCGGGCGCGGCGGGGGCGCTCTGCGCGCGCGGGGCGCCGGGGCCGATCGCGCCGAGCACCCCGGGGGCGCTGGGCGCGGCCTCGGGCAGGGCGCCGGAACCGGGCCCTTCACCGTGATCTGCGCCACCCGTACGGCCCCAGGAGGCGGCTCTGACCCGCTCGGCCTTACGCTGGCCGGAGTCCCAAGGACCGGCGGCGGCCACCGCTGCCACCGACAGGGCGAGGCCGGCAACGGCCGACCCCGCGATGAGCTGCCAGGTCTTGACCAATGGCACCTCGGACCAGCCCCTTTCGCGATCACACATATGCGTGAGGGACACTTAACCACTGCGTCTTGCCGCGAGCATGGCACCCCACCCGGCAGGGCTGGGCCGGACGCGCACGCAGGTGAAACGACGCAGTCCCGAAGCAATGCAGCTGATCATGGAGGAGCAGGACGTGGAGTTCGACGTCACCATCGAGATCCCCAAGGGTTCGCGGAACAAGTACGAGGTGGACCACGAGACCGGCCGGATCCGTCTGGACCGTCGCCTCTTCACCTCGACCAGCTACCCGGCCGACTACGGCTTCGTCGAGAACACCCTCGGCGAGGACGGCGACCCGCTGGACGCGCTGGTCATCCTTGACGAGCCGACCTTCCCGGGCTGCCTGATCAAGTGCCGCGCCATCGGCATGTTCAACATGACGGACGAGGCGGGCGGCGACGCCAAGCTGCTGTGCGTGCCGGCCTCCGACCCGCGTGTGGAGCACCTGCGCGACATCCACCACGTGTCCGAGTTCGACCGCCTGGAGATCCAGCACTTCTTCGAGGTCTACAAGGACCTGGAGCCGGGCAAGTCGGTCGAGGGCGCGAACTGGGTCGGCCGCACCGAGGCCGAGGCCGAGATCGAGGCCTCGTTCAAGCGCCTCGAGGCCCAGGGCGGCCACCACTGAGCTCGCGCTCGGCGGTAACGGGCCGGGGCATCGCCCCGCGCCCCTCGTGACATGGCGGGCGGTATCCCACGGGGATGCCGCCCGCCGTCGCGTTCGCGGGCCGGTGTGGCGGGCGCGGCCGGGTGTGCGCCGGGTCCGTGCCCGGTCCGTGCCGGGGTGCGGTGGGCGTGTGGTGGGCATGCGCTGGGTGTGCGCTGGGTGTGCGGCGGGAGGAAACGATTCCGCATACTGATACCCCGGGTGATCACGGACTGGAGGACGCGTGGCGGAGGCCGACGGGGCAGAGGACAGGAAGCCCCAGTCCGACGAGGCGCACAGCGCCTTCACGCCGCCGCCCGGCATGGAGCCGGACGTTCCCGAGGAGGACCAGCCCACCTCGGAATTCGCCCGTCCGGCGGGCGCCGATCCGGTGCAGCCCGAGCCCGAGGGGTCGGCCTTCGCCGCCCCGGCCACCTACCGGGCTGCGCAGTCCCCGCCCGCATACACCCCCGGCCAGGGCTTCCCCGTCGCGCAGATGAAGGAATCGCCCTGGCAGGACCGCATGCGCACGATGCTGCGCATGCCGGTCGACGTGCGGCCCGTACCGGAGCTCGTGCAGCGCCACAGCGAGACCGGGCCCGCCGTGGGCCGCGTGCTCGACCTGACCCTGCGCATCGGCGAGCTGCTGCTCGCGGGCGGTGAGGGCGCCGAGGACGTGGAGGCCGCGATGTTCGCGGTGGCCCGCTCGTACGGGCTGGACCGCTGCGAGCCGACCGTCACCTTCACCATGCTGTCGATCACCCACCACCCGTCGCTGGTGGGCGACCCGGTCACGGCCAGCCGGACCGTGCGCCGCCGCGGCACCGACTACAACCGGCTCGCGGCCGTGTTCCGGCTCGTGGACGACATCAGCGCCCACGAGATCGACGTGACGCTGGAGGAGGCCTACCGGCGCCTCGCCGAGATCCGCCGCAACCGGCACCCGTACCCCGGCTGGATGCTCACGGCCTCCGCCGGACTGCTCGCCGGAGCCGCCTCCACCCTCGTCGGCGGCGGGGTGCTCGTCTTCTTCGCCGCTGCGATCGGCGCGGTGCTCGGTGACCGCCTGGCCTGGCTGTGCGCCGGACGCGGGCTGCCCGAGTTCTACCAGTTCGTGGTCGCCGCGATGCCGCCGGCCGCCCTCGGGGTCGCGCTCAACATGACGGGGATCGACGTCAAGGCCTCCGCCGTGATCACCGGTGGGCTGTTCGCGCTGCTGCCGGGACGGGCCGTGGTCGCGGCCGTGCAGGACGGCCTGACCGGCTACTACATCACCGCGTCGGCCCGGCTGCTGGAAGTCATGTACCTCTTCATCGGCATCATCATGGGCGTGCTGGTGGTGCTCTACGTGGGGCTGCAGTTCGACGCCTCGCCGCGGCCGGAGGAGGTCCTCCAGATCCAGCAGCGGCCGCTGATCCAGATCGCCGCCTCGATGGTGCTGGTGTTCACCTTCGCGATCCTGCTCCAGCAGGAACGCTCCACCGTGTGGATCGTGACGCTGAACGGCGCGGTCGCCTGGGTCACCTTCGGGGCCCTGCACTACGCGGGTGGCATCCCGCCCGTCCCGTCCACGGCCATCGCGGCCGGGCTGGTGGGCCTCTTCGGGCAGCTCTTCTCCCGCTACCGCTTCGCCTCCGCCCTGCCGTACGTGACGGCCGCCATCGGCCCGCTGCTGCCCGGCTCGGCGGTGTACTACGGGCTGCTGCTGATCGCCGAGAACCGGTTGAACGAGGGCCTGGGCTCGCTGGTGAACGCCGCGGCCATCGCGCTGGCCATCGCGATCGGGGTCAACCTCGGATCGGAGGCCTCGCGGCTGTTCATGCGCATCCCGGGGGCCACGAGCGCCGCCAAGCGCCGCGCGGCCAAGCGGACCCGCGGCTTCTGAGCGCCCTGGTCCCTCCATCGGCACAAGCGTCGAGCCAGCGGCGCTGCGTCGAACGGGGGGTCCGTGACGTCGAGCACGGCCCGCAGACCCGCCGCGGCAAGCGATCGCATCACGGGCCACCCGGCCGTAGGCGGGAGCCGGGCCGGACGCGGCCCCCTACCGGGCACACGTACGCCCCGGGGCCTCTGGTGGGCCTTCCGGGGCGTTACGGGCGGGCGGGGCGCCGCAGGCGGGCGTCAGCGCTTGGCGTGGCGGCCGCGCGTGCCCGGAGCCTGCGGGGCGGAGCCGTCGGCCACGGCCTCGGTCGCCTCGGCACCGGCGTTCGCCTTGCTCTCCTTGCGGGCCTTCAGCACCTCGAAGACCACCGGGATGACCGAGAGCAGGACGATGGCCACCAGGATCGACTCGACGTTCGTCTTGATGAACTCGATCTGGCCGAGCCAGTAGCCGGCGACCGTGACGCCCGCTCCCCAGCCGATGCCGCCGATGATGTTGTAGGTCAGGAAGGTGCGGTACTTCATCGTGCCGGCGCCCGCGACCATCGGGGCGAAGGTGCGGATGATCGGCACGAAGCGGGCGAGCACGATGGCCTTCGGGCCGTGCTTGTCCATGAACTCGTGCGCCTTGTCCAAGTTCTCCCGCTTGAAGAGCTTGGAGTTCGGCCGGTTGAAGAGCTTCGGCCCGAAGAACTTGCCGATCATGTAGCCGACCTGGTCACCGATGATCGCGGCGGCCACGATCAGGGTGCAGACCAGCCACAGCGGCTGCTTGATGTACTGCCCGTCGGCGACCAGCAGGCCCGCCGTGAACAGCAGGGAGTCACCCGGGAGGAACGCGAAGAGTCCCGACTCGGCGAAGACGATGACCAGGATGCCGATCAGACCGAAGTGCGAGATCAGATAGTCCGGGGACAGCCACGTAGGGCCGAGCGCAAGCGTATACACGGGTTCCGGGCTCTCCTGGATCAGGGGTCGTGCTGCGGGACGGGCGGTTTTCAATTATCAACGCACACGACCCCCGCCCGGTTCCAGGCCCGGGAGGGGGTCGCTTGCGTGACATTCCGCTTACGCCTTGCGCACGCCGTTCGCCAGGATCGCGTCCCTCAGGTGCTCGGCGAGGCCCGGCTTCATCGCGTCGTAGAACGCCGTGAACCGCTCGTCCGCCACGTACATCTCACCGAGACACGCGTGCATCTCGTACGAGCAGTCGTAGAACCACCTGTGGATGTGCAGGCGGTGCTCCTCGGCCAGGTCCATCGCGCGCTCGCCCTCGGCGGATTCACCCGCCTCCATGGCCGCCACGTACCGGCGGCCCCAGTCGGCGGACTCGTCCTGGATCCGCTGCCAGTCCTCCTTCGTGTACGAGGCCGCCCGGCGCTGCGACTCGGCGTACGCCTCGGTATCGCCCCAGCGCTCCTCGACCTCCTGCGCGTAACTCTCCGGGTCCTGCTCCCCGAAGACCTCGAACTTCTCCTCGGGCGTGAGGTTGATGCCCATCTTCTGCGCCTCCATGGCGTGCTCAACGGCCTTGGCCATCTGCTGGAGCCGGGCGATCCGGTCGGTCAGCAGGGCATGCTGCCGGCGCAGATGCTCCTGAGGATCCGATTCCGGGTCGTCCAGCAGGACCGCGACCTCGTCGAGGGGGAAGCCGAGCTCCCGGTAGAACAGGATCCGCTGCAGCCGGTCCAGGTCGGCGTCGTCGTACCGCCGGTGTCCCGCGCCGCTGCGGCCGCTCGGGGAGAGCAGACCGATCTCGTCGTAGTGGTGCAGGGTGCGCACCGTGACCCCGGCGAAACCGGCGACCTGGCCCACGGAGTGGCCCATCTCTTCCCTCCTCTGCTTGCGTACGCCCTTCACTGTGGTTCCTCACGTCGCGTGAGGTGCAAGTCCTCTTCGGCGGCTACTTGCTCAGTCCCCGGTAGCGGCCCACCGCCAGCGGGAAGAAGACCGCGAGCAGCAGGAGCGGCCAGGCGACCGCCAGCAGGGCCGCGTGGTCGGCGGCCCACGACGGCGCGGCCGCGGCCGGGTTGCCGAACAGGTCGCGGACGGCCGTGGCCGTCGCCGAGAGCGGATTCCATTCCACCACCGCTCCCAGCCAGCCCGGCATCGACTCCGGCGTGGCGAACGCGTTGGACAGGAAGCCCACCGGCCACACCAGGATCTGCACCGCCTGCACCAGCTCCGGACGGCCGGCGACCATGCCGAGCCAGATCCCGATCCACAGCATCGCGAAGCGCAGCAGCAGGAGCAGCCCGAAGGCGAGCAGCGCGGCCGCCGCGCCGCCGTGCCAGCGCCAGCCGAGCAGCAGCCCGACCGCGGCGAGGACCGCCAGCCCCACCGCCGACTGGAGCATGTCGGCGGCGCTGCGGCCGACCAGGACCGCCGACGAGGACATCGGCATGGCGCGGAAGCGGTCGATCACCCCCTTGTTCAGGTCCTGGGTGACGGCCGTCAGGGTGGCCTCCAGCCCGAAGGCCATCGTGAGGGCGAGCATCCCCGGGACCAGGAACTCGACGTACTCGCCGTCGATCCCGCGCCCGCCGCCCACCAGGAAGCCGAACATCAGCAGCATCATCACGGGGAAGACGAGGCCGACGACCACCTGGACCGGCTGCCGCGCCCAGTGGGCGAGCTCGCGCCGGGTCATCGTCCAGGAGTCCGAGACCACCCATGCCGCGCTCATGCGGCCACCTCCTCGCAGTCGGTCAGGTGCAGGAAGACCTCGTCCAGCGTGGGGCGCCGGACGGCGAGGTCGGCCGCCTCGACGCCCGCCTCCTCCAGCGTCCGCAGGGTCCGGGACAAGCCCGCCATCCGGTCCTCCACCGGGAAGCTCAGGGTCAGGGTGTCGGGATCGACGAAGGGGTCGGGCAGCAGCCGCGTCGCCTCCGCCAGCCGTGCCGCGTCCCGCAGGACCACGACGATCCGGTCCGCCCCGACCAGGGCCTTCAGTTCGTCGGCCGTGCCCTCGGCCGCGACCCGGCCGCCGTCGATCAGGGCGATCCGGTCGGCCAGTTGGTCGGCCTCCTCCAGGTACTGCGTGGTGAGCAGGACGGTCGTACCGCCGCCGACCAGGGAGCGGACCGCGCCCCACACCTCGGCGCGGCCGCGCGGGTCGAGACCGGTGGTCGGCTCGTCCAGGAAGAGCACCTCCGGGTCCGTGATCAGGGAGGCGGCGAGGTCGAGCCGGCGCCGCATGCCGCCGCTGTACTGCTTCACCGCCTTGCGGCCGGTGTCCGCGAGGCCGAAGCGCTCCAGCAGTTCGTCGGCGCGCCGCCCGGCCCGGCGCGCGCCCAGGTGGTGGAGACGGCCGAACATCTCCAGGTTCTGCCGCCCGGCCAGTTCCTCGTCGAGCGCCGCGTGCTGGCCGAGCAGCCCGATGCGGGCGCGGACGGCCGCCGGGTCCGTGCGCACGTCGTGGCCCGCCACCCGGACCGCCCCCTCGTCGTGGCGGAGCAGGGTGCTCATGATCCGCACGGCCGTGGTCTTGCCGGCGCCGTTGGGGCCGAGCACCGCGTGCACGGTGCCGCGCGCCACCTCCAGGTCGAGCCCGGCCAGGGCCTGCTTGTCGCCGTAGCGCTTGTGGACACCTTCGACGGAGATCGCCAAGGCCACTCCTCACTAATCAAGCTTGACTACCAGGATCCGCAAAGGTAGTGCCCGCTCGCGGGCTAGTCAAACTTGATTAGGCGTAGGGGTTCTCCTGGCCCTCCGCCAGCACCCCCACGAACGGTTCGCCGCCCTCGCCCGCGAAGGAGTACGCGCCCCCCTCGATCCGGGCGACCAGCCCCCGCGTCCACTCCGCCTCCGCGTCCGCGGAGTGGACCCACATGTGCATGATCTCGCCGATGTGGCCCAGCGCCTCCGGGCCGCCCTCCGGCGTGTAGTAGTCCGTCACCGACGACCGCCAGAGCGCCAGCTTCGCCATCCGCTCCCGGAGCAGCGCGAGCACTTCTTCCCGCGGCAGGTCGACCATGAAGCCGATCGCCGCCGACAGCACGTCCGTCTTCTGGTCGTACGCCGCGAGGGCCTCGCGCAGCAGCCGGAAGTACTCCTCGCGGCCGGCGTCCGTCACCTCGTACTCGGTCCGCGGCGGCCCGCCCGCTGCGCTCGGCCCCACCTCGTGCGCGTGCAGGACGCCCTGCTTCGCCATCTGCTTGAGCGCGTGGTAGATCGATCCGGGCTTGGTGTTCGACCACTCGTGGGCGCCCCAGTACTCCAGGTCGTTGCGTACCTGGTATCCGTGGGCCCGCCCGTGCTGGCGGACCGCACCGAGGACAAGAAGCCGGATCGCTGACATGGGGCCAGGCTAAGCCCCTGCCGTCTAGCCCATCGCCTTGGTGCCGTCGAGGGACTCGCGGACGATGTCGGCGTGGCCCGCGTGCCGGGCGAACTCCTCCACCAGGTGCAGGAGCATCCAGCGCATCGAGACCTTGGCGTCCTTGGGGAACCAGGGCGCCGGCGGGAGAGGGAAGGTCGCGTCCAGGCTCGGGAGGGCGGCGACGAAGGCCGCCGTCTGCTCCGCGACCTCGTCCCAGAAGGCGAGGACCGACGGGATCGACTCGCCGTCGACCAGCCGGAAGGCCTCGCCCCAGGTCTCCTGGGTGCGCTCCCTTTCGTTCGGCGCCTGCTGGGCGAGGCGCAGCCAGTTCAGCTCGACCTCGGCCACGTGCTTGAGCAGACCGGACAGGGTGAGCTCGCTGACGCTGGGGCGGCTCGCGGCCTGCGCCTCGCTGAGCCCGAGGAGCGATTCGCGGATCGCCGTGCGCTGGGCCTCGACGAAGGCGAGGAGGGTGCCGCGCTCGTCGCCGAGGACTTCGGGGGAGATCTGAGCCATGACCGACCGCCTTATGCGTGAGGTGTCTTGTCGGGGGGCTCCTCCCCCCGACACGACACACGCTACGGAGCCTTGCGGTCAGATCCTGTCCTCATTGGCCGGTCAGTTGCCTTCGATCTCCCCGTCGGGGCGGATCGCCGGCAGGGCGGTGGCGGGCTGCGGGAGCAGGGCCTTGGAGAGGTCCTGCTTGCCCGTCGGGTCGAGCCCGTACATCGCCTCGTAGATGTTGCGGACCGCCGGTCCTGAGGCACCCGAGCCGGTGCCGCCCTGGGAGATCGTCATGACGATCGAGTAGTCCTCGGTGTACGAGGCGAACCACGAGGTCGTCTGCTTGCCCTGGACCTCGGCCGTACCCGTCTTGGCGTGCATCGGGATCTGCTTCTGCGGCCAGCCGCCGAAGCGCCAGGCCGCGCTGCCGTTGGTGGCCACGCCCGCCAGGGCCTCGTCGATGTCGTCGCGGGTCTTCGCGTCCATCGGCAGCTTGCCCTGCTCCTTCGGCGCGATCTCCTGGACCGACGTGCCGTCGGCACTGACGATCGCCTTGCCGATGCTGGGCTGGTGGAGCGTGCCGCCGTTGGCGATGGCCGCGTAGACGGAGGCCATCTGGATCGGAGTGACGAGCGTGTCGCCCTGGCCGATCGAGTAGTTGATGGCGTCGCCCTCACGCATCTGGTTGCCCTGGCGGCAGTTCTCGTAGGCGATCTTCTCGGCGAAGGAGCCGTTCTTCTTGCCGTCGCGGCACCAGGCGTCCTTGTTCGCGTCGAAGAAGTCCTGCTTCCACTTCCGGTCGGGGACCCGGCCGGGGACCTCGTTCGGCAGGTCGATGCCGGTGCGCTTGCCCAGCCCGAACTCGTGGGCGGTCTTCAGGAACCAGTCCTTCGGGTCCTTCTTCGGCTTGATGCCGCCGTCCTTCTTCCACTCCTGGTCCGCGAGGGCGTAGTAGACGGTGTCGCAGGAGACCTCCAGCGCCCGACCGATGGTGATGTCACCGTGGCCCTGCGACTCGAAGTTCGTGAAGGTCTGGTTGCCGACCGAGTACGAGCTGGGGCAGGGGTAGCGGTTGTTGAACGGGTACCCGGCGTTGACCGCGGCCGTCGAGGTGACCACCTTGAAGATGGAGCCCGGCGCCGCTTGGGCCTGGATGGCCCGGTTCAGCAGCGGGTAGTTCGACTGCTTGTCGGTCAGGCCGGCGTAGTCCTTGGCGGAGATGCCGCCCACCCAGGCGTTGGGGTCGTACGTCGGGTTCGAGGCCATCGCCACGACCCGGCCGGTCTTGGTCTCCATCACCACGACGGCGCCCGAGTCGGCCTCGTAGTTGCGGCCGGTGTTCTTGTCCCGGACCTTGCGGGCCTCGACCATCGCGTTGTTCAGCTCGCGCTCGGCGACCGCCTGCACCCGGGAGTCGATCGAGGTCACGATGTTCGAGCCGGGCCTCGCCGGGTCGGTCTGGCCCTGGCCGATGACCCGGCCGAGGTTGTCCACCTCGTAGCGGGTGATGCCCGCCTTGCCGCGCAGCTCCTTGTCGTACGTGCGCTCCAGGCCGGAGCGGCCGACCTGGTCGGAACGCAGGTACGGCGAGTCCGACTTCTTCGCCTTGGCGATCTCCTCGTCGGTGACCGGCGAGAGGTAGCCCAGCACCTGGGAGGTGTTGGCCGCGTCCGGAGCCGCGTAACGGCGCAGGGCGGTCGCCTCGGCCGTGATGCCCGGGAAGTCCTCGGGGTGCTCGCGGATCTGCAGGGCCTGCTCGGTGGTGGCCTCGTCACTGACCGGGATCGGCTGGTAGGGAGAACCGTTCCAGCAGGGCTGCTTGGTCTTGGCGTCGCAGAGCCGGACCTTGTCGATGACCTCCTGGGCGTCCATGCCCAGCACCCCGGCGAGCCGGGTCAGCACGGACTTGCCCCGGTCCTTCATGGTCAGCAGCTCGGTGCGGCTGGCGGAGACCACGAGGTGGGTCGCGTTGTCGGCGAGCGGGATCCCGCGCGAGTCCAGGATCGAGCCGCGCACGGCGGGCTGGACCACCTGCTGGACGTGGTTGTTCTTCGCCTCGTCCGTGTACTCCGAGCCATTGCGTATCTGGAGGTACCACAGGCGTCCGCCCAGCGTGAGCAACAGCGAGAAGACCACGATCTGGATGACGACGAGACGGTTCTGGACCCGAGGGGTCCGGCCGGTCTCCGGTATGTTGCTCAACTCGTTCTCCCCCGGGCGGCTTCCTACGCCCGGCCGAGTCTAGGGGTGCGGCCCCGAAGACTCAGAACGGGAAGGTCGTCCGGCCGTGCTGTACGGAGATCCACTTCTGTGTGGTGAAGGCCTCGATCGTGGCCTCGCCGTTCAGCCGGCCCAGGCCCGAGGCCTTCTCTCCGCCGAAGGCGGCCAGCGGCTCGTCCCCGATCGTGGAGTCGTTGACGTGGATCATGCCCGTCTCGATCCGCTGGGCGAAGCGGACGCCCCGCTCCACGTCCCGGGTGTGCACGGCGCCGCTCAGCCCGTAGGGGGTCGCGTTGGTCAGCCGTACGGCCTCGTCCTCGCCGTCGAAGACCACCAGCAGGGCCACCGGGCCGAAGATCTCCTGGCTCAGCAGCGGGGAGTCCTCGGGAATCCCGGCGAGCACCGTGGGTTCGACCAGGTTGCCGCGCGTAGACCCGCGTACGAGCGCCTGCGCGCCGGATTCCACGGCCTGGTCCACGAGCGCGGTCAGGGCGTCGGCCTGGAAGGAGTTGATCAGGGGGCCGATGTGGGTGTCGGCCTCGTGCGGGTCGCCCGTCTTGAGGGCGCGCACGCGCGCGGTGAACTTCTCGGTGAACTCCTCCGCGACCGAGGCGTCGACGAGGATCCGGTTCGCGGCCATGCAGACCTGGCCCTGGTAGACGAAGCGGCTGAAGACGGCCGCGTCCACCGCGTAGTCGAGGTCGGCGTCGTCGAGCACGACGAGCGCGCTGTTGCCGCTGAGCTCCAGGACCGTGCGCTTGAAGTGGCGGGCGGCGATCGCCCCGACGTGCCGGCCGACTCGGTCCGATCCCGCGAACGAGATGACCTTGGGGACGGGGTGGGTCAGGAGCGCGTCGCCTATCTCGGCGATGTCGGTGACCAGGACGTTCAGCAGGCCGGCCGGCAGCCCGGCGTCCTCGAAGATCTTGGCGATCACGCCGCCGCCCACGACCGGGGCGTTCTGGTTGGGCTTGATGACGACCGCGTTGCCCAGCGCCAGGGCCGGGGCGACCGACTTCAAGGCCACCAGGAAGGGGAAGTTGAAGGGGCTGATCACCGTGACGACGCCCACGGGGAGCCGCTGGACCCGGTTCTCCTTGCCCTTGACCAGCGAGGGCAGGATCCGCCCCTCGGGCCGGACGGCGAGCTGGAGGGACTCGCGGATGAACTCCATCGCGAGGTGGACCTCGTACTCGGCCTTGGGACGCGTCCCGCCGAGCTCGTCGATCATCGCCTCGACGATCTCCTTCTCGCGCTCCTCGGTGATCCGCAGGGCGCGCTCCAGGACGGCGCGTCTGATGTAAGGGCTGGTGGCGGCCCACTCGCGCTGGGCGCGCTCGGCGCCGCGGTAGGCCTGGTCCACCTGCTCGACCGTGGCCACGGTGATGGCCGCGAGCTTCTCCCCGTTGAAGGGGTTGACGTCGATGATGTCCCACGAACCGGTACCGGCCAGCCATTCGCCGTCGATGTACTGGTGAGCCAGGTCGCTGAATATGGACATGCCATCCCTTACTGCGAGCGCGCACCCGTGCGCTGCACCGGAGACCGATCGGTCATCATGCACTGATCAGACGTCATACTACGTGCGATTCAAGACAGTTGGAGCAGACCACGGAGAAGATCCCTGGTCCGTTCGGCATCGGGGCAGTCCGCCTGGAGCCGTTCCATCGCCCGCTCGTACTGCCCCACTTCCTCGCCCTTGTCCAGGTAGAGGGCACTGGTGAGCTGTTCCAGATAGACGATGTCCTGGAGGTCGGACTCGGGGAAGCGCAGCAGGGTGAAGGCTCCGCTCTCGCCCGCGTGTCCGCCGAAGGAGAAGGGCATCACCTGGAGCTGCACGTTGGGCCGTTGGGAGACCTCGATGAGGTGCTCCAGCTGACCGCGCATGACCTCGCGGTCGCCGTACGGGCGGCGCAGCGCGGCCTCGTCGAGGACGGCGTGGAAGACGGGGGCGTTCTCGGAGACGAGGACCTTCTGGCGCTCCAGGCGCAGGGCGACGCGGCGGTCGACCTCGGCGGCGGTGGCGCCGGGCATGCCGCGGCTGACGACGGCGTGGGCGTACGCCTCGGTCTGCAACAGCCCGTGGACGAACTGGACTTCGTAGATCCGGATGAGCGAGGCAGCGCCCTCCAGGCCGATGTACGTCTGGAACCATCCGGGCAGCACGTCGCCGTAGCTGTGCCACCAGCCGGTCGCATTGGCCTCCCGGACCAGCCCGAGCAGCGACTCGCGCTCCGTGCTGTCCGTCACTCCGTAGAGCGTGAGGAGGTCCTCGACGTCTCTGGCCTTGAAGCTCACCCTTCCCAACTCCAAGCGGCTGATCTTCGATTCGGATGCGCGGATCGAGTAGCCGGCCGCCTCACGGGTGATGCCGCGGGATTCTCGGAGTCGCCTGAGCTGGGAGCCCAGGAGGATGCGGCGCACCACAGAACCGCTTGCTTCTGCGGTCACTAGTACTGCCCTCCCCATCGCATTGGCGTGCGCGTGGTGTGCGCGAGCGTCTCGGGGCCCCCGTACCCCAGGGGCCGCAGTCGTACCCCAGGGGCCGCAGTCTGCCACCAAAACGCATCGGCTCGTACTCGTTCTGTAACGGAATCCCGTCTCCGGGAAAAGAAGTCCGTCAGTATGCGTAGGAAGAAATGAGTCAGAACCGTCACGGGAGCGGACAGGTCCGGCGCGTGCACGTGCATCTGCCCTTGCATCCGGCTCCGGCATTCGGAACGATGGTCCCCGCGCACCTGCGTGCTGTTCGCGCCGGCGCCGGACCCACCCCGCAGTTCTTTCTGGACGGAGACGACCGCTCCGCCCGCGAATCCCGGGAGTGCCTCGCATGGGGACGAATGGATCGACCATGCTCGAGCCGTTACGGCAGGGGCTGCCCCCGGTCGACCCCACGGCTGTCTCCGGGTCCGCCTCCTGCGCTCTGCCCGCCCGTTACGACGCGGTGCGCGGAGCCCGCTCCTTCTGTCGTTCGACCCTGTCCCAGTGGGGTCTCGACGACCGCTTCGACGACGTGGCCCTGGTCGTCTCCGAGCTCGTCACCAACGCGCTGCGCCATGCCCTGCCCGAGGACGCGCGGGGGGCCGACGCCGAGCCGGAGCCGCCCGTAAGGCTGCACCTGATGCGGTGGAGCACGCGGCTGGTGTGCGCGGTGCGGGACCCCAGCGAGGACCGGCCCGGAGGGGCGTTCTCGCCGGAGCGCACCGAGGAGAACTTCGACCTGGAGTCCGGGCGCGGGCTGTTCCTGGTGGACTCGTACAGCGACAGCTGGGGCTGGCACCCGCTCGCGGGCCGGCTGACCGGCAAGGTGGTCTGGGCGCTCTTCCTGCTCCAGGACTGAGCGGCCGCCGGCCGCCGATCAAGGGCGAACACAGGACAACTGGCCGGGATCGATCATTGCGATCGGTCCCGGCCAGTGCACGTGCATGGCTTGATGGGTGCGCTGTTCCGTCAGTTGATCAGGTGATCGAACTCGCCGTCCTTGACGCCCAGGAGCAGGGCCTCGATCTCGGCCGGCGTGTAGACGAGCGCCGGTCCGTCGGGAAAGCGCGAATTGCGCATGGCGACATCGCCTCCCGGCAGCCGTGCGAACTCCACGCAGGAACCCTGCGAGTTGCTGTGTCTGCTCTTCTGCCACGTCAGCTCAAACAAGGTAGCGAGTTCTGCAGCTGCCATCCCGTTGTACGCGTGGTCCACAGGAAGCCCCCGATAGTGCAGATGTCAACTCCTCCGGATCATAGCTGTGTTCACAAGCTGCTGCACGGGCAGATGCACGTGCACGCGGGGTGGTCCGTTAATCACAGACAGGTCCCTACTCACGGGTAGCGCTCCATCGTGACACCCGTCGCTCCCGTACCGGCTTCTCGCCGGCCCCGTGTCGCCGCGCAGCGCCTCGACTCATGGCGCCGAGCGCAACGACTTTCAGGACTTCTTCAGATTTGTCCTGACCCGGGCCGGGGCTGTTCCATGAGCCGGTCGTTCGAAAAGCAGCCGACCCGTCCGAAAGGTGGAACGCCCGTGTTCCGCAACGCCGTCCAGCCCTGGCACCTGCTCGTGCTCCTGGTGGTCTGCCTGCTGGTGTTCGGTTCCAAGAAGCTCCCCGACATGGCCCGCTCGCTGGGCCGGTCGATGCGCATCCTGAAGTCGGAGGCGCACGCCCTGCGCTCGGAGGACTCCCGTACGGACGCGGGTACGGGTACTCCCTAGCGGGGCAGCGGCTTCTGCCTGCCGCCCATGTGGGCGCGGTCGGCGGCGGCCGTGCCGTCCTCCCAGCCCGCGTGGTCGGTGGCGCCGCGCAGCCGGGTCGTGGTGGTCCGGGGGAACATCTCCTCCGCCCGCGAGGTGACCGCCACGTCGCGGGCCACCAGGGCCGGCAGGTTGTCGGGGGCCTCCGTCGCCGCGTGCTCGGCGGTCTCGGCGAGCCGGTGGCCGAGCCGGCTGGCATAGGCGAGCAGGAAGGACTGTCGGAACGTCTTCGTCCGCTTGCGCCCGCCGGAGCGCTGCGCGGCCTCCGCGCGGGTCATCGCCGCCGTGCCCTGCACGAGCAGCGAGGTGTAGAGCAGCTCCACCGCCTCCAGGTCGCTCTCGAAGCCGACCACCGTGGAGAACTCGAAGCCGCTGTTCCACACCGCCCGGCAGCGGTTGGCGGTGGCCACCGCGTCGAGCAGCACCGCCTTCGCCTCCTCGTACGGCGGCTCGACACCGATCCTGCAGGCGCCGGGCACCTGGGCCGGGCCCTTGCCGCTCGCCGCCAGCAGCGCCTCGTCCACGGTGTGCCGGGCCATCAGCTCCTGGGCCTTGGCACTGAGCGCCTCCGCCTCGTCCGGGAAGTTCGTCGCCTCGGCCTTGGCGAGCAGGGCCCGGATCCGGCCCAGCATGCGCGGCTCGATGTGGGCGTGCTCGGCGAGCGCGTCGGCCGGGTCACCGGGCAGCGGACCCACCGGTTCTATCGAGGGCAGCCGGATCAGCAGCCGCAGCACCTCAAGGAAGGCGGTGGCCAGCGTGAACCGGTCGGTCCGTTCCCGCTGCGCGAGCCGGTCGGCGTACTCCTCGTCACCCGTCCACCACACCTCGGCGGCGCCCCAGCGCGCCGGGAGCCGGGCGTAGCGGCGCGCCTCGGCGGCGATCAGGTCCCCGGTGATCCTCAGGTGCCGCTCGTCGAGGTCCCGGCGGACCAGCCGCAGCACGTCGGCCGGCTGCCAGCCCCGCTCCCAGCCCTGGCGTACGTACGCCTCCCCGCGCGCCAGCAGCTCCCGCCCGACCGCGGGCCAGCCCCCCTGGTCCGCGACGAGCAGCGAGGCGCCGGTGTCCAGCCCGGCGTCGTCCTGGGCGTAGAGGGCGGCGGCGAAGGCTCGGTCGACGGTCTCGGCAAGGTCTCTCACACCCCTCAGCTTGGCATGTCCGCCTTCGCGTCCCATTCCCGGCGGGCGGCCTCGATCCGTGCGCGGTGGGCCAGCGACCAGTCCGCGAGGCCCTTGACCAGGAGGGTCAGGCTGCGGCCCAGGTCGGTCAGCTCGTACTCGACCTGGGGCGGCACGGTGGCGTGCACGGTCCGGGTGACCAGGCCGTCGCGCTCCAGCCGGCGGACGGTGAGGGTGAGCATCCGCTGCGAGATGCCGTCGACCGCGCGCTGGAGCTCCTTGAACCGGCGCATGCCGGCGCCGAGTTCCACCACGACGAGGACGGACCACTTGTCGCCGAGCCGGTCGAGGACGTCGCGGATGCCGCAGTCGTCGTCGCAGCTCAACAGCGGCTCGGGCAGGGGCTCGGGGGTGGTTATCCCGGTGTGCCCTACTGACATGGAAGTGCCTCCTTACGCGCCGTGCGCCCGTCGGCACACGATGTTCCCGCCCCCGAAGCCAATCAGGCCGACCGACGCGAACACGAAGGACTCCCCATGCTTTTGATCACCGGCACCTCCGGCGGACTCGGCTCGCTGATCGCGCGCCGGCTGGCGGACCACCCCGACAGCACGGACCGGCCGGGCGTCCGGTTCGGCACCCGCGCCCCGGACGGCCCCGGTCAGGTCCGGGTGGACTTCGACGACCCGGACTCCCTCGACTTCACCGGGGTGGACACCCTGCTGCTCATCTCGGCCGGTTACGGCGAGGACGACCAGGTCATCGCACGGCACGGGGCCGCCGTCTCGGCCGCCGAGCGGGACGGCGTGCGGCACGTCGTCTACACCAGCCTCACCGGGGCGGGCGACCACCTGCCGTACGCGCTGGCGCACCGCTGGACGGAGCGCCGCCTGCGCGGCTCCGGCCTGGCCTGGACCGTCCTGCGCAACGGCCTGTACGCGGAGCTGCTGGCCGCGCTCGCCGCGCCGGGGCCCGACGGGGTGATCACCGCCCCGCTGGGCGCGGGCCGGCTGGCGGCGGTCGCGCGGGAGGACCTGGCGGAGGTGGCGGTCCGGGTGGCCCTGGCACCCGACGCGCACGCCGGGCAGGTCTACGAACTGGTCGGCGACCGCCCGCTGGGCGGAACGGACCTCGCCGCGGCGGTGGGCGCCCGCTACGCCCCGGGCTCCCTGGCCCGGGCCCGCAGCGCCCTCTCCGGCCCGGACGCGGCGGCCTTCCAGCCCCCGATGCTGGTGGCCACGTACTCGGCCGTCGCCGCGGGCTTCCTCGACGCCCCGGACGACGGCACCCTGCCCCGCCTCCTGGGCCGCCCGCCGCACCCGGCCCTGGAGGTGTACGCGCGCACGGCCGCCCCTTCCGGCCCGGCCGATCCCAGCCCGGCCCATCCCAGCGCCGCCCATCCCAGCCCGGCCCATCCCAGCCCCGCCGGCGTTTGAGGCGCGGGGTCCGGGGCGGAGCCCCGGCAACGGCGCCGCACCCGGCCCGCTGACCTGCACCCCGCGGCACGTCGGCGCAGCCACTGTCAGACCCCGGTGGGACACTCGCACCCATGAGCGACCGCACTCCCCGGTGGGCCCTCGCCGAGGACGGCGACGGGTGGTGGCACGCCGCGCCCGTACCCCCCACGGACGGCGTCCGGCTCCGCGTCCGCGACCCCGCCGAGGCGATCCGCTCCGCCCCGCCCGGCACCCGCTGGGTCTGGCGGTCCACCGCGGCCGTGTACCCCCGCCTGCTCGCCGCAGGCGCACGCGTCGAGCGGTGCCACGACATCGAGGACGCCGAGCTCCTGCTCCTCGGCCACGAGGGCCGCTTCGGGGAGCCCCGCTCGGCGGCCGCCGCCTGGGCCAGGCTCACCGACGCCCCCGTACCGCCCGATCCGCGCCCGCGCGCCGCCGAACCCCGCGCCCAGGACTCCCTCTTCGACCCGCAGCCCGCCCCGGTCCCCCTGGACGCCCTGCTCGCCGTCCACGCCGACCAGGCGGAGCGGCTCGACGCCACCGCCCACCCCGACCGGATGCGGCTGCTCACCGCCGCCGAGTCGGCGGCCTTCCTCATCGCCGCCGAGATGAACCGCGTGGGCCTGCCCTGGCGGGCCGACGTGCACCGCGCCCTGCTGACCGAGCTGCTCGGTGAGCGGTACGCGGGTGGTGGGGAGCCCCGGCGCCTCGCCGAGCTGGCGGACCGCGTGTCCGCCGCCTTCGGCAGGCGCGTGCGCCCCGATCTGCCCGCCGACGTCATCAAGGCCTTCGCCGGGGCCGGGATCAAGCTCAAGTCCACCCGGCGCTGGGAGATCCAGGAGCTGGACCATCCCGCCGTCGAGCCGTTGATCGAGTACAAGAAGCTGTACCGGATCTACACCGCCCACGGCTGGGCCTGGCTCGCGGACTGGGTCCGGGACGGTCGCTTCCGCCCGGAGTTCATCCCCGGCGGCACCCTCACCGGCCGCTGGGTCACCAACGGCGGCGGGGCCCTGCAGATCCCCAAGGTGATCCGCCGGGCCGTGGTCGCCGACCCCGGCTGGCGGCTCGTCGTCGCGGACGCCGACCAGATGGAGCCGCGCGTGCTCGCCGCGATCTCCCGCGACCCCGCCTTCATGGAGGTCGCCGGGGAGGCCTCGGACCTCTACACCGCCGTCTCCCGCCAGGGCTTCTCCGGCGACCGGGAGAAGGCCAAGCTCGCCGTGCTCGGCGCCGTCTACGGCCAGACCTCCGGGGATGGCCTGAAGAACCTGGCCGCGCTGCGCCGCCGCTTCCCCCGGGCCGTCGCGTACGTGGACGACGCGGCGAAGGCCGGGGAGGAGGGCCGGCTCGTACGGACCTGGCTGGGCCGCACCTGCCCGCCGCCCGCCGGCTCCGGCGACGGGGACGAGGCCGGTGACGGCGGCGTCGACCCCGGCGAGGGGTACGGGGAGGGCGGGGCCGTGACCCCGCAGGACCGGGACGACGGCTGGACCCCGAGCTACGCCTCCACCAACACCCGGGCCCGCGGCCGGTTCACCCGCAACTTCGTCGTCCAGGGCAGTGCGGCCGACTGGGCCCTGCTGCTGCTCGCGGCCCTGCGGCAGGCGACCGCCGGAATGCGGGCCGAGCTGGTGTTCTTCCAGCACGACGAGGTGATCGTGCACTGCCCGGCCGAGGAGGCCGGGGCCGTCGTGGAGGCGATCCGGGCCGCCGGCGAACGGGCCGGCCGGATCGCCTTCGGCGACACCCCCGTCCGCTTCCCGTTCACGACGGCCGTCGTGGAGTGCTACGCGGACGCCAAGTGAGGGCGATCAGCGGGCGGGCGTGCCCACTTTCCACTCCGGGGCGAGCGCGATCTGCCGCAGCTGCCCCATCGTCAGCGCGGGCGAGGGGCGGGTGGCCGGGCCGTTCTGGTCCGCCGTGTTGAAGGCGCTGACCACCACGCGCAGCCCGTCCTTGCGCAGGGTGTCCACCTTCCACTGGGTCACGCTCCTGACCTTCTCGCCCGGCTCCGCCGCGACCTTCACCTTCGTGCCGTCGGACTCCGTGGTGACGGCGGGGTTCCCCGTGAAGCCCGAGGGGTTCGCGTTCGACTGGACGTTGATCTGGACCAGGGACTTGCCCTTGCCGTCGTCGAGCACGACGTAGCCGTACGTCCCCTGCCCGCCCTTGGAGGCGATCGGGACGGTGATCTCGAACCGGTTCATCAGCTGTTCCAGGGCGTCCACGGCCTTCCGGTCCCGCAGGGCGATCGACTCCGGCCGGGGCGCCGGCTCGGGATCGGCCGCCGGCAGGTCGTTCAGGGCCGGGTGCCACGTGTCCGAGGTGACCAGGGCCTTCAACTGCTCGATGGTCAGCGGCGGGTCGATCCGGGAGACGGGGGCGCCCTTGTCGGCCGCGGCGTTCCACTCGGACGCGTCGACCAGGAAGCCCTGCGCGGTCACGAGCACGGCCCGCCAGACCTTGGTGTCCGTCCGGCGGTCCGGGTACTCGTACCCCTGGTGGAGCAACAGCCGGGAGCCGTTGGGCAACTGCTCGGTCCGGCAGTCGTCGTAGGCGTGCAGGTTCTCGTCCCCGCACTCGGTGTGCGCGCGGGATCCACTGCTGAACGGGTCCACCCGCTGGAGGCCGAGGGAGATGGCCGCCGGGCCCTTCCCGTCGTCGTACACGGCCCCGACCCGCGGTCCCAGCTCGTCGTCCGTGCCCCGTGCCTCGGGCTCGGTGAGCCGACCGCCCGGCAGGAGCGACTTCAGGTTTCCGATCATCTGCTCGGCGGTGACCGCGCCGGTGCCGGTCAGCCGTCCGTTGCCCGGCGGGGTCGGCGGCGGCGCCGCGACGCGGACCGCGCCCTGGGCCCCGGAGCCGCCGAACAGGCCGCCGGAGTAGGCCCCCGCCGTGGCGATCAGGACCAGGACCAGCGCGGACCCGCCGGCCAGGGCGGCCCGGCGGCGCGCCAGTCGCCGGCCGCGCCGCTCACCCGCTTGCGCGAGGGCCCCGGCATCGACCGCGAAGCTCTCCCCCGTGCGCCGGAGGGCTTCGGCGAGTTCGTCTTCAAAGGACATAAGGAACCAGACCTTCCGTTTGCCGGGTGGAGTCGGGGGAGGGAACGGACCGGGGGTCTCAGCGGTCCACGAAGGCGGTGAGGCTGCCGCCCAGCTGCTCCCGCAGCCGGGCGAGCGCCCGCGAGGTCCGGGTACGGACCGCCGCCGAGGAGGCGTTCATCGCGTCGGCGGTCTCCTCGACGCTGCGGTCCTCCCAGTAGCGCAGCACCAGCACCGCCCGGTCCTTGGGCGCCAGCCGCCCGAGCGCCTCCAGCAGCGTCAGCCGCAGCGCCGGATCACCGCCGCCCGGCGCGGGCGCACCCGTATCGGGAAGCTCCCCGACCGGTCGTTCCCCCGCCGAACGACGGCGCTGGTGCGTGAGGAAGGCCCGTACCAGCACCGTCTGGGCGTAGGCCGCCGGATTGTCGATGCGGGAGATCCGGCCCCACCGCTGGTACATCCGCCCCAAGGTCTCCTGCACCAGGTCCTCCGCGAGGTGGGTGTCCCCGCCCACGAGCAGGCATGCCGACCGGTACAGAGGGCCCGAGCGGCCCGCGGCGAACTCACGGAACCCGTCCCTGCGCCCCTGGCGCATCTGCTTCCCCCCTCGCGTCCGTCCCACCCCTGTGACGCGATGGCGGCGGAGAATGTTTCATCCCCCGCCACCCTTTCCGCCGCCGATCCCGTCGGTACTCCTGCCGCAGGCCGGTCAGCCCAGGTCGTGGAAGTACACGTGGAACTCCTCCCGGACGAAGCCCTCCGCCTCGTACAGCCCCTGCGCGACGGTGTTGTCGTACGCGGTCTCCAGCTGCACGCCGGACACGCCGGCCTCGCGAGCCCGGCGCAGCACCTCGCGCAACAGCGCCCGGCCGGCTCCGGTGCGGCGGCCGGCCGGGGCGACGTAGAGGTCGTTGAGGACCCAGGCGGTCCGCAGGGAGAGGGACGAGAACCCGCGGTAGACCTGCGCGAAGCCGACCGTTCCGGCCTCCGGGACATCGGCGAGCAGCACCAGCGATTCGTCCTTGGCGATCCGCTCCGCCAGGAAGGCCCGCGGGGCGTCCGGGTCCTCGACGTCCACCTCGTAGAAGTCGAGGTAGCCGCGGAACAGCACGGCAGCGGCCTCGACGTCCGCCTCGCCCGCCGCGCGGACCGAAACCGCGGGAGCGGAGTCCTCCGCCGGGGACCGGCCGTCCCGCTGTACTGCCTGACCGTTCATGTGCGTCTCCCTCAGGGGTGTTTCGCGCGCCGCGGACCATGGTGGGTGAGGTGCCGGGCCGTCCGGACCCCCGGCGCCCTCGACTCCCTACGCTACGGCCGGAGTCGGCCGTGGCGAAGGACGGGCCGCGCACGCGACGGCGGGCCCCGGGACCGAAGTCCCGGGGCCCGCCGGACACATGGGCCGCCGACCGCCCCCGCTCACGACGCCGGCTGGGCGGGGAGCGTGTAGACCCGGTCGGGGGTCACGATCTTGGTGATCGCCTCGCCGAACAGGGTGCTGGGCTCCTGGCCCTGGTACCCGATGTCCGTGTTGAGCAGTACGACCAGCGTGGCCTTCGATTCCGGCAGGTAGAGGACCAGCGATCCGTAGCCCGGCAGTGAGCCGTTGTGCCCGATCCAGCCCTGGACGTTGAAGATGCCGAGGCCGTAGCCCGTACCCGGGAGCGCGTCGACCACGTCGAGGCGCTGGGCCTGGGTGGCGGGGGTCAGCAGGGTCCCGGTCGCCAGGGTCTTCGCCCAGCTGCGCATGTCGGGGAGGTCGGAGATCATCGCGCCGGCCGCCCAGCCCCAGGAGGGATTCCAGTCGGTGGCGTCCTCGACCTTCCCGGAGGCCGTCTGGTTCGTGTAGCCGTGGGCGTGCGGGGTGGGGAACTCCGGGCCCGTGGGGAACACCGTGTGCTTCAGCCCGGCGGGCGCGACGACCTTCTGGTCGATGAAGCGGTCGAGGGGGACGCCGCTGACCTTCTCCACCACCAGCCCGAGCAGGATCAGGTTGGTGTTGCAGTAGTAGAACTTGGCGTTCGGCTCGAAGAGCACCGGGTGCTTGAAGGAGTAGCCGAGCAGCTCCTGCGGGGTGAAGGGGCGGTCGGGATTGCTGGTCAGCGCCTTGTAGAAGTCCTCGTCAGCCGAGTAGTTGAACAGACCGCTCCGCATCCCGGCCAGCTCGCGCAGGGTGATCCGGTCGCCGTTCGGGACGCCGTCGATGTACTTGCCGATCGGGTCGTCCAGGCCGACCTTCCCCTCGTCCACCAGCTCCAGCAGGGCGGTCACGGTGAAGGTCTTCGTCACGCTGCCGATCCGCATGTTCAGGTTCGGGGTCATCGGCGCGCCCGTGGCCTTGTCGGCGATGCCGAAGGACCGTACGTAGTCGCCCTTGCCCGGGGCCGACACGGCCACGATCACGCCGGGGATCTTCGCCTCCGCCAGCACCTTCTTGATCGCGGCGTCCAACTGGCGGGTGACGGCGGGGGTCAGCTGCGCGAACCCGTCCGAGGCGGGTGTCGGGGTCGGCGCCGGAACCGTCGCGGCCGGCACGGGGGCCGCCGCGTCCCGTGCGTACACCGCACCCGCCCCCGTACCCGCGGACCCCGCCACGAGTACGGCCGCCGCCACGGCCACGGTGGCACTGCGCCAGCGCGTCGTCATGACCGGCCTCCTCACCCCGCGAGCCAAGGAACCACCACTCCACGCTAGACCTGTGCGCACGGGCGGGCGACCGGAGGTGCTCGCGGCGAATTCGTCCAAAAATCTATTCTAGAAATATCTCTGGATCGGCCAGACTTCACCCATGACCGGTCGTACCTCCGGCCCATGGCCGGAACCCGACGAGCAGCGACCCGCCGGCTTCGGCCCGCCGCCCGCACCCTTCGCACCGCCAGCACCGCCAGCACTGCCGGCACCGCCCGCACCGCCGGCGCCCTTCGCGCCGAGCGCCCCGCGATCCGGCCGCCGGCGGCGGCTGCCCCGGCCCGTGGCCGCCGTCGGCGCCGCCCTGGCGCTGCTCGCCGCCCTGCTCCTCATCGGCGGCGGCGCCTACCGCCTCACGGTCCGCGGCGGACCCGCGCAGCCCCTGGCCGGGCCCTCCGGTTCGCCCTCGATCGACCAGGGCGACGGCAAGGGCCCTGGTGGGGGACCCGACGCCTACGACCCCAACGCCGGCATCCGGGCGGGCGAGGCCCGGGTCTGGGTGCGCGACAACCAGGCCGAGGTGGCCGGCTCGGGCGTCTCGCAGTACGGCCCCTGGCGCGTGGGCGACACCGTGGTCAGCGCGATCCCGAGCGGTTTCACCGGCTACGCGGCGGCCGACGGCAAGGAGAAGTGGAAGCTCCCGCTCCAGACCCCGCTGTGCGGGGTCCCGCCGGCCCCGTCCGCGCAGGGCAAGATCGTCGTGGGGGTGAAGGAGAGCACGTCGGAGGGCTCGCCCTGCACGCACCTCCAGCAGATCGACCTCGCCACGGGGCGGGCGGGCTGGAAGGTTCCGCTGCCGCCGGAGAACAAGTTCGACACCACGACGCAGTTCGAGCTGGCGATCAGCGGTGACACCGTGGTCGTCGCCCGGGCGGCCGTCATGAGCGGCTTCTCGGTCACCGACGGCCACAAGCTCTTCGGCACGTCGAGCCCGAACGGCTGCTACCCGTCCGCCGTCGCCGGGGGCTCGCGGCTGATCGGCATCCGCCACTGCCCCGACCCGAACGACGTCCGCGCACCCGGACAGGCGGTGGTCGAGGAGCTGGATCCGGCCACCGGCGCCGCGCGGTGGAGCTACAAGTACGCCCCGGACTGGACGGTCGGCCGGGTGCTCTCCATCGACCCGTTGGTGATCGCCGCACACCACAAGGACAAGAAGACCTGGAACCTCACGGCGTTCGCCGCCGACGGCACGGTCCGCTCGCAGAGCACCCCGGCTTTCGGGGTCAGCGGCCGGTGCAACGGATTCGGCAACGCGAGCGGCTTCCAGGAGTGCTACGCCGTCGCCGCCGACGCCGACTCCCTCTACATCGGCGCGGGCAAGCCCGGCACCACCCTCGACACCGAGGTCACCGACCAGGTCGTCGCCGTCGACCTGAACACCGGCAAGGAGCGGTGGCGCACCGCCGAGCAGCCCAAGGGGCGCACCGTGTGGCCGCTGGCCGTCGAGGAAGGCCGGGTCCTCACGTACGTCACGCCCGGCAACGGCGAAGCGGGGGCGGTCGTCTCCCTCGCCGCGACCGACGGGGCCGCGCAACCGGCCTTGCAGAGCCCGGCCGCGGCCCGCGGCGCCCAGGGCGTCTTCTACCCCCACGGCGTCCGCATCGCGTGGGCGGGCGGACGGCTGTTCCTGCTCAACGGCCGGGTCAACAGCCCGGAGCCGCGCAAGGCGAGCCGCGCGATCCTGTCCTTCGGCAAGTAGGGCAGGCAGGTATCAGGAGGGGCACCGTGCACGATCCGTACCACCAGCCGAGTCACCCCGGCGGCCCGTACCCGCCGCCGCCCTTCGAGCCGCCGCAGGAGCCCGGCGGCGGGCGCCGGATCAGCAGAAGACGGCTCGTCGTCGGGATCTGCGCCCTGACCGCCCTGGCGGTCGCCGCCGCCGCGACCGGCGTCGTCCTCGGCGTCCGCGAGAACCGGGACCGCACGCGGGCGGCCGCGGCGGCATCCGCGGCGGACCCGACGAAACCGCTCGTCGCGGGCTGGAAGACCGTGATCAACCCCACGCACGGCACCGCGTTCGACGTCCCGCCGGGGTGGGAGGTCCTCGAACCCCAGGTCTTCAGCGGCTACGAGGACGGCAAGGACCGGGAGAAGGTCCTCATCGGGCACACGGCCCCGGCCTTCTACAAGTCCCAGTGGTGCAGCATCGACGCGAACGGCGACGGCCAGGTCACGGACGTCCGGCTCGGCAACGTCGGCACCAAGGGTGCCGGTGGCGCCAAGGACCCCGCCGACATCGCCGTGAAGGAGGCGCCCACCTGGGTCTACGCCGCCTACACCCAGCCGGACAAGAGCGTGGTCACGGCGGACAAGCCGGTGGAGTACACCACGAAGTCGGGGGTCAGGGGGAGTTACGTCAAGGCGCGCTCCTCGGGTGCCCAGCGGCCCAACCGCTGCGCGGGCGACGGCCAGGCGGTCGTCTTCGGCTTCAAGAACTCCCGGGGCGACCTCGTCTCCTGGGACTTCTACGGCCGCACGGGCGTCCCCGGCGCCGTCGACGACGCCCTGATCATGCGCATCCTGAGCACGGTCCGGCTGGCGGGCGACCCGAAGGACCCCGGCCCCGGACCGTGACCGCCCGCGGCCGTCCGCCCGCCGGTCCGCGCGGTCGCACCAGCCCTTCAGGAGCCGGGCCTCCGCCTCCTCGGCCAAGCCGTCCGCGAGGGTCAACTCGGGCTCGGGTACCGACAGCTGCCAGGCCCAGGTGTCGGTGACCGTTTCGGTGACCGGGCGGCATTCCAGGCCCGTTCTGGCGGAGCGCCTCCGGGGAGACCTCGCCGTCCAGCGTGAAGGCCCCGGTCTGCAGGTAGTAGGAGTCCTCGCCACCGCCGATGAACTCGAGCATCCGCCGCTGTTGAGAGGAGACGGGATGGAGAACTGCTTCTCCCGAAGACACTTAGATTCCCTCATTCGGTGAAGAATCGGCACTGCCGCTCGGCAGGCCGTCGGTGGGGCCGTCGGTGCGGCTCTCCGTGCTGCCGACGGCGACGGCGACGGCCTGGTCGAAGGCCTTCACGTTGGCCTCCAGATGCTCCACATCGGTCGTTCCGGTCAGAACCAGAGCACGCCGAAAATGCGTGACGTGGTACGTGAACGGGTTCGGGCCGCCGGCGAGGGCGCCCGAGGCCATGGGCCGGTTGAGCAGGGGGAGGACGGTGCCGCGCGCGTACTCGTAGGCCTCGGCGAGAACGGTGTTGCCGGTGTTGGCCGGGAACTGCACGGTGTCGAAGACCTGCGTGTCCAGCGCCAGGCGCAGGGCGTCCGGCGTGGACACGCTGGCGCCCAGGGCCGTCACCTGCATGGACGCCTTCAGGGCGGCGAACCAGCCGATGAGCGCGTCGTCGGCGAAGTCCGCGGCGGTGCACTTGTGCAGTTGCAACAGGTCGATCCGCTCCAGCCGTTCGATCGACGTGTCGAAACTGCGTCGCACGGCATCCAGGCTGTGATCGGTCCGTCCGCCCTCCTGCGGCGACCACTCCTCGCCGCACTTGGTGGCGATCAGCAGCCGGTCGCGCTCGGACCTCGGCAGGGTCGTCAGCCAGTCGCCCAGCCGCTGCTCGCTGGCTCCGTAGGCTGCCGCAGTGTCGAAGAACCGGATGCCGAGCGCGTGGGCGCGGTCCAGTAGGGTCCGGGTCTGATCGGCGGTGCTCACCGGGCTGTCCGAGCCGGGCCACGGCCGACCGATGCCGATGAGCCCGAGGCCGAGTTCCAAGCCCCGGAAGTCCTTGACACCCGTGCCGTTCATGCCTTGCTCCTGGGGTGGTAGGCGAGTTGGCGCTCGATCGGTGCCGAGGCGAAGTCGCCGGCGCCGTTCACGACGTCTCCGGTGTTCAGCCGCACGGCTCTGGCGAGTCCGAAGCCCTTCAGGACGGCGCCGCGCAGGTCAGGGTCCGGGCCGGTGAAATCCTGGCCGCCGCCCAACTCGACGCTCTGGGCAGCGACCGCTCCGATGATCTGCGAGCCGTCTCCCAGGAGGCTGGAGCCGACGATTTCGGCCCCGTTGAGCAGCCGAACCCCGTTCCCGATGCGCAGATCCGTCTTCGGCTGGTTGGCCTTGATCTGCACTCCGCCCGGACCCAGGGAGCAGCCGTCGCCGATGGTGACCCGACCCCCTGCCGCGGCAACTACGAGCGTGGCCGGGTGGAAGGTGTTGGCGTCGCCGATGCGGCATTCACCACCGCTGTCGCAGCGCACCACGACGCCCGGGTAGAAAACATTGCCGGAGCCGATCCGGGCGTCTCGGGCAATCAGAGTGGAGTAGGGGTCGAAGACGGTGTTCCGGGCCGCGAGGTCCATCATGTCCTCAAGCGTCAGGAACCCGTTCTGGACGCGGACGTCATTCAAGACGGTGTGCCAGGTGTTGTTTTGCATACTAATGACTACCTTGTGTGATCAGATCGTAGGAATCCATGGGGCGGCGCGTCACGTTTCTCTGTCCCAAGACGGAGAACACATGGCTCGCCACGACGTTGGCGCTGTAGGGAGCCTCGGTCATCTTTCCGGGGAGTACGACGACGGCGCTTTCTCCGAGGGGCAGCATGCGGATGTTCAAGGACCGGGCGCTGCCGGTGTGCTCCGTATAGTCGACCTTGACGCATGCCGTCCGTTGGGACCGAGTCATGTCAGCCTGCGGGAAGCGCCACCTCACGGCTTCGTCGAGTCGGTCGGCGACCTCGGCGTCGACTTCGAACGTGGGCGCATCGACGATCGTGGCGTCCTCGTTGAAGCCGACGATGCTCCACTGGTCGCGGTTGATCATCGCGGCCTGCTGGGGAGCGATGCCGAACACTGAGACGGGGGCCACCTTCGGCACGGTCACCAAATGGCTTCGCCAGAAGCGGACCTGGACTGCTGGCAGTTCAAGTTCCTTGCAGGCGCGCTCCATTCCGTATCCGGCCGCGCACACGATGAAGCGGTGCTGGAGCGCGAACGTCTCCTGGCGGGTCCCGATGTGCAGGTGTCGCCCGTCCGGCCCAGGATGGCCGCGCCCAAATGGATCCGGACGCCGCGGCTCTGGAGTTCGGACATCGGACTCGCTGCGAGCATCCGGGTGTTGATTCCCAGGTCATCGACGGCGAAGGCCGCCTCGTCGGCCTCGGTGCGGACATGGTCCGCCAGTTCCCGGCGGTGCTGCGCGGACAGGGCTGCGTGTCCGACGCGGCCTCCGCCCATCGGTCGAGGGTGGGGTCAGAGAGGCGCCGGGCACGATCGCGATGGCCTTCCCCTTCTCGAATTCCACGCACTCGGGAAAGGCTGCACCCGGGCGAGGTGACCGATCTCTCCGAACGGACGGTCGCCGCCTCCGCCTTCCCGCGGATCCGGCTGCACGATCCGCGGCACGTCGCCGCCTCGCCCCTGCTCGCGGCCGGCGTCGACGTCAAAATCGTGTCCGAGGCCCTCGGGCACTCCGACTCCCGGATCACTCGGGACATCTATCAGTCGGTCATGCCGAAGGCCGCCGCCGAGGCTACGGCCACCATGGTTCCGAGGGGGCCGTACGGCCCCCCGTTCAGGTCGCCGCTCCGGCCGAGGATGAGTTCGAGGTCACACCGGTACCTGCTCGGCAGAATGGGCACGCAATGGGCACGCAGGACGGCGCGAAGATCATCGCGTTCCGCCCCCGATTGGTCCGGACATAGCAAAAGCCCCGGGTCACGGCGAGTGATTCCCGGGGCTTCTACAGAGCCGCCTTCGGGATTCGAACCCGAGACCTACGCATTACGAGTGCGTTGCTCTGGCCAACTGAGCTAAGGCGGCGCCGCTGCTCAGACAAGTGTTCCCTCGAAGAGGGGCGCTCATCAGCAGCGGCGCCAAGTCTACAGGGTCTGGACGGGTGCCCTGAACCAGGTTTCGCAGCGGCGCGACGTAGGTCACATATCAGGGTGATTGCCGCATACCCGGCACGTTTTGCTACCCCGCCGGACGTGGGTCCCGCAGGTGCGCCGGGAGCAAGCCGTTCACCGGGGCGGCGGCCTCAGCACTTCTTGCCGTCCTGCGGGGCCTTGCCCTCCAGGAGGTAGCGGTTGATCGCGGTGTCGATGCAGGCGCTGCCGCGCCCGTACGCCGTGTGACCGTCGCCGTCGTAGGTGAGGAGCGTGCCCGATTCGAGTTGGCCGGCCAGCGCCTTGGCCCACTTGTACGGGGTCGCCGGGTCGCGCGTGGTGCCCACCACCACGATCGGCGCGGCGCCCTTCGCGGTCAGCTCCCTCGCCTTTCCGGTGGCCTTCACGGGCCAGTACGTGCAGTTCAGCGCGGCCCAGGCCAGGCCCGCGCCGAAGACCGGGGAGGCCTTCTCGAAGGACGGCAGGGCGGTGTCGACGGCCTCGGGGCCGCTGAAGGCCGGGGGCTGGTCGAGGCAGTTGACGGCGGCGTTCGCGAACATCAGGTTGGCGTACTTGCCGTCCGCCTCCCGCTCGTAATAGCTGTCCGCCAGGCTCAGCAGGCCCGACCCGTCGCCGTTCATCGCCGAGCTGAGCGCCTCGCGCAGCTGCGGCCAGGCGCTCTCGTCGTACAGCGCCGCGATCACCCCGGTCGTCGCCAGGGCCTCGCCCAGCGGGCGAGTCGGGTCGCCGCTCGCCACGGGCTGGGCGTCGACCTTGCGGAAGAAGTCCTTCAGGCGCGCCTCCACCGCGTCCGGGTCGCCCTTGCCGAGCGGGCAGTCGGGCTGCTTCGCACAGTCCTTGGCGAAGGCGGTGAAGGCCGTGTTGAAGCCCTCCGTCTGGTCCCGGTTCAGTTCGAGCGCGGGCCGGGTGGGGTCCATCGCCCCGTCCAGGACCAGTCGGCCGACCCGGCCCGGGAAGAGGTCCGCGTACGTGGCACCCAGGAAGGTGCCGTACGAGGCCCCGACGTAGTTGAGCTTCTCGTCCCCGAGCAGCGCGCGCAGCAGGTCCATGTCCCGGGCGGCGTCGACGGTGGAGACGTGCGGCAGGACCCGCCCGGAATTCGTCTGGCAGGCGGCCGCGAACTCCTTGAAGGCCTTCACCAGCTCGGCGCGCTCGGCCGGGTCGTCCGGCGTCTGGTCCACCTGCGTGTACTTGTCCATGGCCGGGCCGCTCAGGCACTCGACGGGGCTGCTGCGTTCCACCCCGCGCGGGTCGAAGGACACCATGTCGTACTGGGCCCGGACGGCCGCGGGATAGCCGATGCCCGCGTACGCCTGGAGGTAGCCGATCCCGGAACCGCCCGGGCCGCCCGGGTTGACCATGAGCGAGCCGAGGCGCTTGCCGGGGCCGGTGGCCTTACGGCGAGACACCGCGATGTCGACGTCCTGCCCGGAACCGGGGTTCGCGTAGTCCAGCGGGGCCTTCATGGTGGAGCACTGGAATCCGGGGACACCGCAGTCGCGCCAGGTCAGCTTCTGCTCGTAGTACGGGCGCAGCGCGGCCGCATCGGGGGACGGCTGCGCCGCGGCCGTGCCGGACTCCGGTGGGGAGAACGCGGCGGCCCCGGGTTCCCCCAGCCCACCCGAGGTGCACCCGGAGAGCAGCAGCCCGGCAGCTGCGATCACGGTTCCGGTGGTACGCAGCAGGCGACTGGTGTCCATCTCCGGAGCCTACGTCTTACCGGAGGACATGAGCGGGCGATCCGGGACCGGACGGCCGCACGCCTTCCGTGGTCCCCTCCGGACCCGGCACGGACCGGCCCCCGCACGGCCCCGGTAACCGGTTCGCCCGCACGGGTGACGCCGTCAACCGGGCGTGGACCACCGCCCGGCGGCCCGGACGCGGTCAGCCCGCGCGCAGGGCCATCGTCATCGCCTCGACCGCGAGGAGCGGGGCGACATTGCGGTCGAGGGAATCCCGGCAGGCGATGATCGCCTCGATCCGGCGCAGGGTCCGCTCGGGGCCCGAGGCACGGGCGACCCGGTCCAGGTCGTGCCGTATCTCCTCGTTCGCGATGGCCACGGACGAGCCGAGCTGGAGGGCCAGGACGTCCCGGTAGAAGCTGGTGAGGTCGGTCAGCGCCAGTTCGAGGGTGTCGCGCTGAGTGCGGGTGCGACGGCGCTTCTGCCGGTCCTCCAGCTCCTTCATCACGCCCGCCGTGCCGCGCGGCATCCGGCTGCCGGCGCCCGCTGAGGCGCCGAGCGCGGTCCTCAGCTCCTCGGTCTCCTTGGCGTCGACCTCCTCCGCGACCTGCTTGGCGTCCTCGGCGGCGGCGTCCACCAGCTCCTGGGCGGCCTTGAGGCAGGCCCCGACGTCGTCCACCCGGAGCGGGAGCTTCAGGACCGTCGCCCTGCGCTCCCGGGCCGCCTCGTCGGTGGCCAGCCGACGGGCGCGGTCGACGTGCCCCTGGGTGACCCGGGCGGCCGTCAGGGCCGCCGCCGGCTCGACGCCGTCGCGCCGCACCAGCATGTCGGCGACGGCCGCGACCGAGGGGGTGCTGAGGTTGAGGTGGCGGCAGCGGGAGCGGATGGTCGGCAGCACGTCCTCCACGGAGGGCGAGCACAACATCCAGACCGTGCGGGGCGCGGGCTCCTCCACGGCCTTGAGGACCGCATTGGCGGACTTCTCGTTCAGCCGCTCGGCGTCCTCGACCAGGATGACCTGCCAGCGGCCGGTGGCCGGGGACGTGTAGGACTTGCGGACGGTGTCCCGCATGTCGTCGACGAGGATCTGGCTGCCGACCGCGACGACGGTGGAGACGTCCGCGTGCGTGCCGACCATCGTGGTGTGGCAGCCGTCGCAGAACCCGCAGCCGGGCTCACCACCGAGGGCGCGGTCGGGACTGGTGCACTGGAGGGCGGCGGCGAAGGCCCGGGCGGCGGTGGTCCGCCCGGATCCGGGCGGACCGGTGAACAGCCAGGCGTGGGTCATCTTGGACGCCGCGGGCGGCTCGGTCCCGGCCGTGATGGCCGTGACCAGTGCGTCGGCGTCGCGAGCGGCGGCGGCCAGCTGCGCCTGGACCCGCTCCTGTCCCACCAGGTCGTCCCATACGGGCATCCCGCCCACCACCTTTCACTCTCCGTGCACCCATTGTGGCGGGCGGCACTGACAATCCCGTCCCCGCCGAGGTCAGCGGCGGCGGCGCGGTCCCCGCTCGCCCTCGTCGCCGTCCTCGTCGTCCCGGTGGCGGCCCAGCAGTTCGTCCGCCAGCGTCGGCAGGTCGTCCAGCGGGGTCTCCTCGGCCCAGTCCGGGCGCGGCCGGCGCGGCCGGCCCTCGCCGTCGAAGACGGGGAGCTCCCGCGTCCGATCGTTGCCGGAGTCCCGGAAGATGCCCGACGGCACCCGGTCGGCCGGGTTCTCCTCGGGACGCTGGGCCGTCGGCCGCGTGGCGGAGCGGGCGCGCCCGGTACCGCTGTCCTGCGGCGCCTGCGGGGCGGCCGGACGGACGGGCGGCAGCACCGCCGTCTCGTCGGCCGGGCGCACGGGCGGCAGCACCGCCGTCTCGTCGGCCGGCCGGACCGGCGGCAGCACCGCAGTCTCCGCGACGGAGGCCGGGTCGATCTTCGGCACCGGAACGGTCTGGGTGACGTCGTCCGGCTGGACGACCCTCTTGACCGGCTTGGCCGCCGGAGCCGCCGGGACCACCGGGGTCTCCACTGTCACCGCGTCGCCCGGGTGGGGCTCCGGCTCCGGCTTCGGCTCCGGCTTCTTGGTCATGGCGACCTTCGGCGCAGGGGTCGGAGCAGGAGTCGGAGCAGGCGCGGGCGCGGGAGCCGCCGGGGCGACCGCAGCAGCCTCCGCGGCCGCCACGGCCGCGGCAGCCGCCGCCTTCGCCGCCGCCTCGGCCGCCACCAGCCGGCGCGCCTCCTCGGCCTTCAGCAGGGCCTCCTCGGCCCGCCGCTGCTTCTCCAGCCGCCGTTCCTCGGCCTCGGCCCGCAGCCGGGCCTCCTCCTCGGCCTGCCGGCGCAGCCTCTCCGCCTCCGCCGCGCGCGCCTTCTCCTCGGCCTCCAGACGCAACCGCTCGGCCTCGGCCCGGGCCCGGGCCTCCTCCTCGGCCCTCAGCCGCGCTTCCTCCGCCTTACGGGCGGCCTCCGCCTCGGCCTTGATCCGCGCCTCCTCGGCCTCCCGGGCCAGCCGGGCCTCCTCCTCGGCCCGCAGGCGCGCTTCCTCCGCCTTGCGGGCGGCTTCTTCCTCGGCCTTGCGCCGGGCCTCCTCCTCGGCGAGGCGCCGGGCCTCCGCCTGGGCGGCGACCTCGGCCTCCGAGAGCGGAAGCATCCGGTCCAAGCGGTGCCGTACGACGGTGGTCACCGACCCCGGGTCCTGGCCCGCGTCGACCACGAGGTAACGGCCGGGGTCGGCCGCGGCGAGGGTCAGGAACCCGGACCGCACCCGCTCGTGGAACTCCGCCGGCTCCGACTCCAGCCGGTCCGGTGCCTCCGTGAACCGCTCGCGCGCCGCCTCCGGCGATACGTCGAGCAGCACGGTCAGGTGCGGGACGAGCCCGTCGGTGGCCCAGCGCGAAATCCTGGCGATCTCCGTCGGGGAGAGGTCACGGCCGGCGCCCTGGTAGGCCACCGAGGAGTCGATGTAGCGGTCCGAGATGACGACCGCGCCGCGCTCCAGGGCCGGGCGCACCACCGTGTCCACGTGTTCCGCCCGGTCGGCGGCGTACAGCAGTGCCTCGGCGCGGTTCGACAGACCGGCCGAGGAGATGTCGAGCAGGATCGAGCGGAGCCGCTTGCCGACGGGGGTCGCCCCGGGCTCCCGGGTCACCACGACCTCGTGGCCCTTGCCCCGGATCCAGTCGGCCAGCGCCTGGACCTGGGTGGACTTGCCGGCCCCGTCGCCGCCCTCCAGGGCGATGAAGAAACCGGTGGCGGACGCCGCCTGTGCGGGCTCCCCGCCGCGCAGCGCCTCGCGCAGGTCCCGCCGCAGGGGCACGCCCCGGCGGTCGTCGGCCTTGGTGAGCACCACCACGGCGACCGGCAGCAGCAGGGCGCCGACCAGCATCAGGGTGAAGGCGGCGCCGCCGTGGGCGAAGACGACCTCTGCGCCGGTCAGCCGGTGCGGGCCGATGGCCGCGGCCAGGACGGGCGCGGCAACGGCGCCGAGCGCCACGGCCACCCGTACGACCGCCTGGAGGTGCTCGGTGATCCGGGCCCGCCGGAACTCCTCGGTCTCCTGGTCCAGCAGGGTGTGGCCGGTGTTGGCCGCGACGCCCGCGGCGGTGCCGGCGAGCAGCGAGAGGAACAGCACGGTCGCCGTGTCGGGGACGAGCCCGGTCAGCAGCAGCGCGAGCCCGGTGACCGCCACGGCGAGGGCCATCAGCCGGCGGCGGGACAGGGCGGGCAGCACCTTGCCGGCCTGGGTGGCGCGGATGCCGGCGGCGGTGCCGCCGACCAGCGCGAGGACGAACAGCGCGAAGGCTGCCGGGCCGCCGCCCAGGTCGAAGGCGTGCAGTACGGACACGGACGCGGCGCAGGACACCGCTCCGGCGACCGCGGCGCAGCTCATGACGAGGAGGGGGATGGCGCCCGTCCGGCCCTTGTCGGGCCGGTCGCCCGCCTTGGGGGTGCGCAGGCCCTCCAGCGGCGATCGCGGACGCGGGGTCGCCCCGCCGGGCAGCACCAGCGGCAGCAGCAGCGAGACGGAGGCGGCGAAGAGTCCGGAGGCCACGTACGAGCCGAGGGCGGCCTGGTTCGCGGCGAACCAGTCGATGCCGAGGCCGAGCGCCTTGCCGACCAGGGTCGCGGCGAGCAGCGCGGCCGCGGCGATCGGGAGCGCCGCGAAGGACGTGCGCAGGGTCAGCCGCCGCAGCGCGTCCAGGTGGTCCGGGAGCGGCCGTACGGTCGCCCCCTCCGGCGGCGGCGCGGGCAGCAGGGTGGGCGCCGCGCTCTCCTTGGCCAGGGTCCACAGCCGCTCGGCGGCGCCGGAGACGAAGACGGTGGCCAGCAGCGCGATCAGCGCGTGGCCCGGGATCCAGTCGAGCCACAGCGGGGCGACGACGAAGAGCCCGAGGCGGAGCCCGTCGGCCCCGATCATGGTCCAGCGGCGGTCCAGCTTGCCGCCGGCGCCCAGCAGCCCGGCCAGCGGGCCGAGGAGGACCGCGCCGAAGAGCAGGGTGGCGAGGATCCGGACCCCGAAGACGGCGGCGACGGCGAGGGCCTGGCCGCGGTACCCGCCGCCGAAGCCCCCTTCCGAGGCCGCTGCCTGGAAGGCCAGCAGCACCAGCACCAGCAGGGCCAGGGCATCACCGATGCCGCTCACCAACTGGGCGCTCCACAGCCGGCGCAGCCTGGGAGTGCGCAGCAGTGCGCGCACCGCACGCTCGCGGGAATCCGCGGCTAGGGCTTCGTCGTAGGTGGGGTTCGCCGGGGCGGTCACGACCGCCGGCTGCTCGGCTCGCGTCATCCGCCCAGCCTATCCGCTGCGCTATGCGGGTGCGGAAGCCTGTGGACGAGGCCGCGTGTGACCCCGGACCCACCTTCAGGGGCTTCCGCCCCGGGCCCGGACCCCGGGGAGCGCCCGGGGTCCGGGCGCAGCGCCGTTGCGGGGGCGCTGCACCCGAGCCCCCGCGCCTCAAACGCCGGCGGGGCTGACGGTGCGAACGACTACTCGTCCGCGGGGGCCGCGGGGGCTGCGGCGGCCTTCTTGGTCGCCGTCTTCTTCGCCACGGTCTTCTTGGCGGTCGTCTTCTTGGCCGCCGTCGTCTTCTTCGCGGCAGCGGCCTTCGTCGCCGTCGCCTTCTTCGCCGGGGCCTTCTTGGCGGGAGCCTTCTTCGCCACCTTCTTGGCCGGGCCCTTCGCCCGCTTCTCCGCGAGCAGCTCGTAGCCCCGCTCCGGCGTGATCGTCTCGACGTCGTCGTCCCGCCGCAGCGTCGCGTTCGTCTCGCCGTCCGTCACGTACGGCCCGAAGCGGCCGTCCTTGACCACGACCGGCTTCTCGCTGACCGGGTCGGTGCCCAGCTCCTTCAGCGGCGGCTTGGCCGCGGCCCGGCCCCGCTGCTTGGGCTGCGCGTAGATCGCGAGCGCCTCGTCCAACGTGATCGAGAAGAGCTGGTCCTCGGTCTCCAGCGACCGCGAGTCCGTGCCCTTCTTCAGGTACGGGCCGTAGCGGCCGTTCTGGGCCGTGATCTCCACGCCCTCCGCGTCCGCGCCGACCACGCGCGGCAGCGACATCAGCTTCAGTGCCTCGTCGAGGGTGACCGTGTCCAAGTCCATGGACTTGAAGAGCGAAGCCGTCCGCGGCTTGACCGCGTTCTTGCCCGTCTTCGGGGTGCCCTCGGGAAGGATCTCCGTCACGTACGGCCCGTAGCGACCGTCCTTGGCGACGATCTCGTTCCCGCTGACCGGGTCCTTGCCGAGCTGGAACTCGCCGCTCGGCTTGGCGAACAGCTCCTCCGCGTACTCGACCGTCAGCTCGTCCGGAGCCATGTCGTCCGGGACGTCGGCCCGCTGGTGGCCCTCCGCGTCCTTCTCACCGCGCTCCACGTACGGCCCGTAGCGGCCGACGCGCAGCACGATGCCCTCGCCGACCGGGAAGGAGGAGATCTCCCGGGCGTCGATCGCGCCGAGGTCCGTGACCAGCTCCTTCAGGCCGCCGAGGTGGTCCCCGTCGGCCGGCACGACCTCGGTCGCGTCCTCCGAGCCGAAGTAGAACCGCTTCAGCCACGGCACGGACTGGGCCTCGCCCCGCGCGATGCGGTCGAGGTCGTCCTCCATCTTCGCGGTGAAGTCGTAGTCGACGAGCCGCCCGAAGTGCGTCTCCAGCAGGTTCACCACGGCGAACGACAGGAAGGACGGCACCAGCGCCGTGCCCTTCTTGAAGACGTAGCCGCGGTCGAGGATCGTGCCGATGATCGACGCGTACGTCGACGGCCGGCCGATCTCGCGCTCTTCGAGCTCCTTGACCAGCGAGGCCTCGGTGTAGCGGGCCGGCGGCTTGGTCGAGTGCCCGTCCGCCGTGATCTCCTCGGCCGCGAGCGCGTCGCCCTCCGCGACCTGCGGCAGGCGCTTCTCGCGGTCGTCGAGCTCGGCGTTCGGGTCGTCCGCGCCCTCGACGTAGGCCTTCATGAAGCCGTGGAAGGTGATCGTCTTGCCGGAGGCGGTGAACTCGGCGTCGCGTCCGTCCGAGGCACGGCCGCCGATCTTCACGGTGACGCTGTTGCCGACCGCGTCCTTCATCTGGGAGGCGACGGTCCGCTTCCAGATCAGCTCGTACAGGCGGAACTGGTCGCCGGTCAGACCCGTCTCGGCCGGGGTGCGGAAACGATCACCCGAAGGACGGATCGCCTCGTGCGCCTCCTGCGCGTTCTTGACCTTGCCGGCGTAGACGCGCGGCTTCTCCGGCAGGTAGTCGGCCCCGTACAGCTGGGTGACCTGCGCCCGCGCCGCCGACACCGCGGTGTCGGACAGCGTGGTGGAGTCGGTACGCATGTAGGTGATGAAGCCGTTCTCGTACAGCTTCTGCGCCACCTGCATCGTCGCCTTCGCACCGAAGCCCAGCTTGCGCGAGGCCTCCTGCTGGAGCGTCGTCGTGCGGAACGGGGCGTACGGGGAACGGCGGTACGGCTTGGACTCGACCGACCGGACGGCGAACGAGGTGTCGGCCAGGGCGGCGGCGAGCGCCCGCGCGTTCGCCTCGTCGAGGTGCAGCACCTCGCTCTTGAGCTGCCCGTTCGAGCCGAAGTCACGGCCCTGCGCGACGCGCTTGCCGTCCACCGTGTTCAGGCGGGCGACCAGCGTGGAGGGGTCGGAGGCGTCACCGGCGCGGCCGGTGGAGAAGGTGCCGGTCAGGTCCCAGTACTCGGCGGAGCGGAAGGCGATGCGCTCGCGCTCCCGCTCGACGACGAGACGGGTGGCCACCGACTGGACGCGCCCGGCCGACAGCCGCGGCATGACCTTCTTCCACAGGACCGGCGAGACCTCGTAGCCGTAGAGGCGGTCGAGGATGCGGCGGGTCTCCTGGGCGTCGACCATGCGCTGGTTCAGCTCGCGCGGGTTGGCGACGGCGTCGCGGATCGCGTCCTTGGTGATCTCGTGGAAGACCATCCGGTGGACGGGGACCTTGGGCTTGAGGACTTCCTGCAGGTGCCACGCGATGGCTTCGCCCTCGCGGTCCTCATCGGTGGCGAGGAAGAGTTCGTCGGACTCGGCCAGCAGCTCCTTGAGCTTCCTGACCTGGGCCTTCTTGTCCGCGTTGACGACGTAGATCGGCTGGAAGTCGTGCTCGACGTCCACACCGAGGCGGCGGACCTCGCCGGTGTACTTGTCGGGAACCTCGGCCGCGCCGTTCGGGAGGTCGCGGATGTGCCCGACGCTCGCCTCGACGACGTATCCGGGGCCGAGGTAGCCCTTGATCGTCTTCGCCTTGGCTGGGGACTCGACGATGACGAGTCGGCGGCCGCCCTTTGCGGTCTCGCTAGTCGGGGACAACTTGGCTCTTCTCTCCGGTCGGCACTCGGTCGCAGTACGGCGACGCTGCGGAGTGTGACGGTACAACCCGCCCCCGTGTCAAACGGCAGAAGCCCGCAACGGCCACTCGAACGGTAACCCGACAAGTGCCGTTTCTGCCGCCCGGATGCCGCGCCGGGGCGTTCCCGATCACCGGGCAGGGTGGCCTGGGGGCCGTCTGGCCGCGCCTTCGTGCCTGGTCCCGGGCCTGCTGCGACCTCGGCTTTCCGGACCGGATCCGCGGCCGCGTCCGGGTCCGCCCGGGTCCCTCGATCTCGGTGCCGGAGCCGCGCGGGGCGCCCCGGCCCCAGGGCCTTCGCCGCCCCGCGGACGAGCCCGGCCGGCGCTTCGACCGAGACGGGGCGCGCGCCCTCCGCCACCAGCACACGGTGGAAGAGCACGCGCCCCCGTCAGGCCTGCTGAGCGGCCCCGAACAGCGGGAACACGGCCGCCGCGAAGATCGCCGGACCGTGTTCCGCGCCGATTCCCCTTACCCCCGGGCCGCTCTCGGGATCCCCCCGGATCCCCCTGCGCAGGAGACTGACAGCCCTGTGGATACGGCGGGCGAACCCCGGGTTACATCCCGGGGTCGACTACTGCGCGGGGCCCGCCACGGGGTCCAGGAAGCCCTGCTCGACCAGCAGCCGGATGGCCTCCGGAGTGCGGTCCCGCAGCACGATCGGGTCCTCCTGGACCAGCTGCGCGATCGCGTCCAGGATCCGGCCCGCGCTCAGTGAGCCGTCACACACTCCGGCGAAGCCGGCGCCGACCGTGTCGACCTTGGTGGCGCGCCGCATTCCGCGGTTCTGCCGGAGCACGACATGTTCCGGATCCTCCGCGCCGGGCGCGCCGACCTGCTCCTGGACCACTTCCTCGGCCAGCGCGAAGTAGGCCTCCAGCAGGGCCGCGTCGTCGTGCTGCCGCAGGTAGTCCTGGCGCGCGAAGTGGGCCAGGACGGCCTCGCCGAGCGGCTGCTCCACCGTGTGGGGCCACTCCTCGACCACGATCGAGGGCTCGGCCGCGTCCGTCCGGCGCAAAGTGATCCATCCGAAGCCGACGGACTTGGTCCCGCGGGCCTCGAACTCGTCCAGCCAGTCCTCGTACCGCTGGGTGTACTCGGCGGGGTCGGTCCGGTGGTCGCCGGCGTCGCGCAGCCACAGTTCGGCGTACTGCGTCACGTCCTGCACGTCACGCTGCACGATCCAGGCGTCGCAGCCGCGCGGCACCCAGGAGCGCAGCCGGTCGCGCCAGTCCTCGCCCTCCACGTGCTGCCAGTTGCCGAGGAACTGCGCGTACCCGCCCGGGTTGAGCCGCGCACCGGCCTCCTGGACGAGGGTCCGGCACAGGTCGTCGCCGCCCATACCGCCGTCCCGGTACGTCAGCCGGGCGCCGGGGGAGATCACGAACGGCGGGTTCGACACGATGAGGTCGTACGTGGCCTCGCCGACCGGCTCGAACAGTGACCCTGCGAGCAGCTCGGCCTCCGGGGCCCCGGACAGGGCCAGCGTCAACCGGGTGAAGTCCAGGGCCCTGGGGTTGACGTCGGTGGCGGTGACCCGGGTGGCGTGCCGGGACGCGTGCAGCGCCTGGATTCCGGATCCGGTGCCGACGTCGAGGGCGGAACCGACCGGGGTGCGGACGGTGATCCCGGCCAAGGTGGTGGAGGCGCCGCCGACGCCGAGGACCACGGCTGTGCCCGGCTGACGCCCCCGGCTGCCGATCCCGCCGGCCCCGCCGACGGAGCAGCCGAGGTCGGAGACGATGAACCAGTCCTCGCCGTCCGGGCCGCCGTACGGGCGTACGTCGACGGTGGCGTGCACGGTGTCCTCGCCATCGGCGACCTCCTCCAGCCGCAGCCAGCCGTCGGCCAGCGCCGCCTCGACGGGCAGCGCCGCCTCGGCGTGCGCGTACGGCTCCGGCTGCTGGAGCAGGAACAGCCGGACCAGGCTCGCGAGCGCTCCGTCGCCCGGACCACGGGTGGCGCGCAGGGCGGGGACGGTCTCGCTGCGGGCCAGCGCGGCGTAGGCGGGGGCGCCGAGCAGGTCGAGCAGCCCGTCGGCGGTGAAACCGGCGGCGAGCAGGGCGGCGCGGAGCTCGAGGGCGCGATCGGGCTTGGGGAGGCTGGTGGTACTCACGCGTCCCATTGTGTCCGCTGGGACCCGTCCTGCCGATCACACCGGGCCGCGAACGCGAAAGGGCGGCCGCGGCCCCTTCCGGGACCCCGGCCGCCCTGAACGACGTACCGCGCGCAGCACCGCCTGAGCGGTCGGCCGCGCTACTGGCCGGACGCCGGCGCCGCCGCGACCTGGCAGCCCTTCTGGCTGTTGATCGCCGGGCCGAGGCCGCCCGCCTTGAGCTGGGCGAGGGCGTCCTGGCCGCCCTTCGTCACGTCCTTGAGTCCGCCCGCGACCTCCTTGAGGCCGTCGGCGAACTTCGTCTTGTCCTGGGGGTCGAGGGCGTCCGTCTTCGCCTTCAGGTCGGCGTAGCCCGTGGAGGTCGTCTCGAAGCCCTTGGCAGCCGCATCCTGGGTCGCGGAGCCGTTCTTGACCGGCGGAACGCCCGCCGACCGCAGGGCGTCCGCCATCGCCTTGTACGACTCGGTCATGGTCGCGAACGCCGCCGAGTCGGTCTTCTGGACCTCGTCGGGCTTGCTGCTCTCCGAGGCCACTCGCTTGATCTCGACGTTGGCCGCTTCGATCTTCTCGATCTGAGGCTGCCACTGGTCACAGACCTTCTTGGCCCAGGAGCTGGCCTTCTGGTCAGTATCGTCCCCGCCGCCGCATCCGGACAGGACGAGCATCAGTGCCGCACCGCCCGACAACGCGGCCGCAATCTTCTTGTTCACCGGATTGGTCCCTTCGAAGGCTCTCGGCCCGGAAGATACACGCCCACCCTGCGCAGACGCACAAAGGCGGACAGACGGCGCGTGAGTCCGCGCCGCCCATCCGCCTTTCGGGCGTACCGGCCGGCCCTGCCCGGCCCTACCCGTACCGCTGACCGGACCTCGGGTCAGGAGACCGTCGCGGGGTCGGCCGGCTGGGCCACCCGCTCGGCGGCTCCGCCTTCGGGCTCGTCACCGACGGCGATGCCGCGGCGCTTGGAGATGTACACCGCGCCGATGATCACCCCGATGGCGAGGACCGCGACGATCGCCCGCACGATCGGGCTGCTGTCCCCGCCGTAGCTGAACTGCACGACCGCGGGGGCGATCAGCAGCGCCACCAGGTTCATGACCTTGAGCAGCGGGTTGATCGCCGGTCCGGCGGTGTCCTTGAACGGGTCGCCGACCGTGTCGCCGATGACGACCGCGGCGTGGGCCTCGCTGCCCTTGCCGCCGTGGTGGCCGTCCTCGACGAGCTTCTTCGCGTTGTCCCACGCGCCACCGGAGTTGGCGAGGAAGACCGCCATCAGGGTGCCCGTGCCGATGGCGCCGGCGAGGAAGGCACCGAGGGCGCCCACGCCGAGGGAGAAGCCCACGGCGATGGGGGTGAGCACGGCGAGCAGGCCGGGCGTGGCGAGCTCGCGCAGCGCGTCCTTGGTGCAGATGTCCACGACGCGCCCGTACTCGGGCTTCTCGGTGTAGTCCATGATCCCGGGGTGCTCGCGGAACTGGCGGCGCACCTCGTAGACGACGGCGCCCGCGGAGCGGGAGACGGCGTTGATGGCGAGGCCGGAGAACAGGAACACGACGGCCGCGCCCAGGATCAGCCCGACGAGGTTGTTCGGCTGTGCGATGTCCAGGCTGAGGTTCATCTCCCCGGCCTTGGCGCCGACTTCCTTGACCGCGGTGGCGATCGCGTCGTTGTACGAGCCGAACAGCGCCGCCGCGGCGAGCACGGCCGTGGCGATGGCGATGCCCTTGGTGATGGCCTTCGTGGTGTTGCCCACGGCGTCCAGGTCGGTCAGGACCTGCGCACCGGCGCCCTCGACGTCGCCGGACATCTCGGCGATGCCCTGGGCGTTGTCGGAGACGGGCCCGAAGGTGTCCATGGCGACGATGACGCCGACGGTGGTGAGCAGGCCGGTGCCGGCCAGGGCCACCGCGAAGAGCGCGAGCAGGATCGACGTGCCGCCGAGCAGGAACGCGCCGTAGACGCCGAGGCCGATGAGCAGGGCCGTGTAGACGGCGGACTCCAGGCCCACCGAGATTCCGGCGAGGACGACGGTGGCCGCGCCGGTCAGGGAGGACTTGCCGATGTCCCGGACGGGGCGCCGGTTGGTCTCGGTGAAGTAGCCGGTCAGCTGCTGGATCAGGGCCGCGAGCACGATGCCGATGGCGACGGCGACGACGGCCAGGATCCGCGGGTCACCGGTGTGGTTGGTGATCGCCGGGTTCTCGACGCCGACGAGCTCCTTGTAGGTGGCCGGCAGGTAGGCGTAGACGGCGATCGCGACCAGCGCCAGGGAGATCACGGCGGAGATGAAGAACCCGCGGTTGATGGCCGTCATGCCGCTGCGGTCGCTGCGGCGCGGGGAGACCGCGAAGATGCCGATCATCGCGGTGATGACGCCGATCGCGGGCACGATCAGCGGGAAGGCGAGGCCCAGGTCGCCGAAGGCGGCCTTGCCGAGGATGAGCGCGGCCACCAGGGTGACGGCGTAGGACTCGAAGAGGTCGGCCGCCATTCCGGCGCAGTCTCCGACGTTGTCGCCCACGTTGTCGGCGATGGTCGCGGCATTGCGCGGGTCGTCCTCCGGAATGCCCTGCTCGACCTTGCCGACCAGGTCGGCGCCGACGTCGGCGGCCTTGGTGAAGATTCCGCCGCCCACGCGCATGAACATCGCGATCAGGGCGGCACCGAGACCGAAGCCCTCCAGGACCTTGGGGGCGTCGGCGGCGTAGACCAGGACGACGCAGGAGGCGCCGAAGAGGCCGAGGCCGACGGTGAACATGCCGACGACGCCGCCCGTCCGGAAGGCGATCTTCATCGCCTTGTGGGAGACCTCGGTCAGGTCCTTGGCGGGCTCCCCCTCGGCCGGGGTGGCCTCGCGTGCGGCAGCGGCGACACGGACGTTGGCGCGGACCGCCAGGCGCATGCCGATGTAGCCGGTGGCGGCCGAGAAGATGGCGCCCACGAGGAAGAAGGCGGAGCGCCCGCCCCGCTGCGTCCAGTCGTCGGCGGGGAGCAGGAAGAGCAGGAAGAAGACCACGACGGCGAAGATGCCGAGCGTGCGCAGCTGGCGCCCGAGATAGGCGTTGGCGCCTTCCTGGACGGCTGCGGCGATCTTCTTCATGCTGTCGGTTCCCTCGTCGGCGGCGAGGACCTGGCGGACCAGGATCTGCGCGACGACGAGTGCGGCGAGTGCCACGGCCGCAATGACGATCACGATGAGCCGATTGTCATCGGTAAGTACTGCGGCTGCCAGATCTGTGGTGCGATCGGGCGCGATAGGGGTGAAGAGCCCCGTCATTCGTCCTCCTTGACGTGATGAGCTCAAGATGTGGACGGATTGTAGGGAGCGCGCCCCGATCAAAACAGTGCGCAGGAAACGCAATTGGCGCGCTCTCGCTCCTCAGCAATAGATCGCGTCACTCCATTACCCTCGAAAGTGGTAATGGGGCAAAGGCATTGACGCCTCATCATGGATCTAGGGAAATGAAAAAGGCCCTGCTCAGCAGGGCCTTGATAAAGATCAGAAGATACGAAGGATTGGGCGCGGAGCGGATCCCGCTGGACCTCAGGGAAGCTCGGAAACTCCGGAGACGGGCCAGCTCATCCGGATGGTCCCGCCCGATTCCCCGCTGCTCACCTCGACGTCGTCGACGAGCCCGCTGATCACCGCGAGACCCATCTCGTCCTCGGTCTCGCCCTCGGACTCCAGGACGGCGGTGATGCCGGACACCGCATCGGTCGTGCTGCCGGACGGCCCGGGGACCTCGTCGCCGACCTCGATGGAGAACGTCTTGTCCTCCTCGGTCAGCACGACCCGTACGGGCGCAGTCAGTCCGTTGCTCCGATGGAGTCCGACGGCACGCGAACAGGCTTCGCCCACGGCGAGGCGGACCTCGTCGAGGACGGCGTCGTCCACGCCGACCCGGCGCGCCACGGCGGCCGCGACCAGGCGGGCCGTCCGGACGTGTTCGGGCTGGGCGCTGAAGCGCAGTTCAACGGTGGCCATGCGCATCCCCCTCGGACTACGGGCGTGCCTTGACAGGGGCCCCGGCCAACCATGGCCCGGTACCCCCGCTCTCCTTGTCGGCTCCCTGCCGCCCGAAGGCCACAGGGAGCCGCGCGGAGCCGTCAGTCGGTGGCGTTGACTGCGTCTTCCACCGTGGTGTGGATCGGAAACACCTTGGTCAGACCGGTGATGCGGAAGATCTTCAGGATGCGCTCCTGGTTGCACACCAGACGGAGCGAGCCCTCGTGCGCACGGACGCGCTTGAGGCCTCCCACCAGCACACCAAGGCCGGTGGAGTCGAGGAAGTCCACCCGCTCCATGTCGACAACCAGGTGGTAGCTGCCGTCGTTCACCAACTCGACCAACTGCTCGCGCAGCTTGGGCGCGGTATACACATCAATCTCGCCACCGACCTCCACGACCGTACGGTCGCCGACAGTGCGAGTCGACAGGGACAGGTCCACGGATCCTCCAGCACCTTGCTATCGAGCGACGCCCCCTCACCCGAAGGTAGGCGAGGGATTGGCTGCCGCGATGGCATTCAATCACTTACC